>JASCPH010000062.1 GCA_029959545.1 Microbacteriaceae bacterium PS02066
GCCCACGAGGCGTCCGCGAGGGACGCCCGTGGGCACACGTGCGCAGGGTGACGTCAGCGCGTGAGGCTGGCGCCGTTGGTGCGGATGACCTCGGCGTACCAGCCGAACGACTTCTTCTCGAAGCGCTCGAGCGTGCCGCTGCCGTCGTCGTTGCGGTCGACGTAGATGAAGCCGTACCGCTTGCTCAGCTGCGCGGTGGAGGCGCTGACGATGTCGATGCAGCCCCACGAGGTGTAGCCGAGCACGTTCACGCCGTCGGTGATGGCCTCGCCGACCTGCACGAGGTGGTCGTTGAGGTAGGCGATGCGGTAGTCGTCGATGACGGTCGGGACGCCGTCGACCTCGACCAGCTCGTCCCTGGCCCCCAGACCGTTCTCGACGATGAACAGCGGCTTCTGCCAGCGGTCCCAGAACTGGTTGAGCACGAGGCGAAGACCCACGGGGTCGATCTGCCAGCCCCACTCGCTCGCCTCGAGGGTCGGGTTCGGAACACCGCCCATGATGTTGCCCTCGCCCGTGACCTTCTTGGCGGGGTCGGCGGTCTGAGCGACCGACATGTAGTAGCTGAACGAGACGAAGTCGACCGTGTTGGTCAGGTCCTCGCGGTCCTGGTCGGTGATCTCCAGCTCGATGCCCTTCTCGCGGAGAGTGCGCAGGAAGTAGCCGGGATACGCCCCGCGGGTGTGCACGTCGCCGTAGACGAGGTTGGAGTGGTCGAAGTCCATGACGGCGAGCGCGTCGGCGGGCGACGGTGTCAGCGGGTACACGGGCATCGACAGCACCATGCAACCGATCTGCGCGTTCGGCGCGACCTCGCGGGCGATGCGCGTCGCGCGGGCGGACGCGACCAGCTCGTGGTGCATGGCCTGGTACAGCTGAGCGTCGCTCAGCTGCTCCTTCGGGGTGTTGATGCCGCCGGACATGAACGGCGCGTGCAGCAGCGAGTTGATCTCGTTGAAGGTCAGCCAGTACTTCACGCGCGAGCCGTAGCGCTCGAACAGGGTGCGGGCGTAGTTCTCGTAGAAGCCGATCAGCCGGCGGTCGGTCCAGCCGTCGTAGGTCTCGGCCAGGTGCAGCGGCGTCTCGTAGTGCGAGATCGTCACGAGCGGTTCGATACCGTGCTTCTCGAGTTCGTCGAGGACGCGGTCGTAGAACGCGAGGCCCTCCTCGTTGGGCTCTGCCTCGTCGCCCTTCGGGAAGATGCGGCTCCACGCGATCGAGAAGCGGTAGACGCCGAAGCCCATCTTGGCGAAAAGGGCGATGTCCTCCGCGTAGCGGTGGTAGAAGTCGATGGCCTCGAGCTTGAGGTTGTCGGCCGTGGGCTCAGCCGTGCGCGGGCCGACGATGCCGCGGGGCATGACGTCCTGGACCGACAGACCCTTGCCGCCCTGACCGTAGGCGCCCTCGACCTGGTTGGCGGCGGTGGCGCCGCCCCAGAGGAAGCCCTGGGGGAACGGGGTGGTGGTGCTCATGGTTCTCTTCCGTTTCGTATCTGGGATGCGGCGTGCGGGCGGGAGCATGCGCCCCCGCCCGCACGGGTGTCACTTGGTCGCGACGGCCTGCTCGACGGCGACCGCGAAGAACAGCGGCTCGCCGTGCGCGATCGGCCCGGATGCGGGCGAGGCGACGGTCGGGTACAGGTCGGCGTTGGTCACGATGACGGGGGTCGTCAGGTCGTAACCGGCCGCGGCGATCGCCTCGATGTCGAACTCGACCAGCAGGTCGCCCTTGCTCACCTGCTGACCGCCGGTGACCTTGAGGCTGAAGTGCTCACCCGCGAGCTCGACGGTGTCGATGCCGATGTGGATCAGCACCTCGGCGCCGTCCGCATGACGCAGGCCGATCGCGTGACCGGTCGGGAACGCGGCGGCGACGGTCGCATCGAACGGCGCGTACAACGCCCCGCTGCGGGGGATGATCGCAACGCCCTGACCGAGCGAACCGTCGGCGAAGGCCGCATCCGGGGTCTCAGACAGCGGCACGACGGTGCCGTCGACCGGGCTGAAGACCTCCAGGTCGGTGCTGTCGACGGCAGTCGCCGCATCCGCGGTGGGCTCCTTGAAGCCCACGATCACCGTGAGCAGGAACGGGATGATGATCGCGGCGCCCAAGCCGAGCACGAGGAACACCATGTTGCCGTTGCCGAGCAGCGCGGGGATCGCGAGGCCGGACGGCACCACGAACGCGGTCGGGAATGCGCACGCCCTGGTCGAGGCGTTCCAACACGTACTGGATGTGGTCGATGACCGGAATCACGAGGCGCCGACCGAGGAGGTGGCCGAGTTCGCGTTCGGCCAGGTCGACGGCGCCGGTAATAGCCTCGATGACCGGGTAGGGCACGTCTGTGAGCAGCTGGCGCTTCCGCTCGCCCTCGGCGCCGGAGTCGAGGACGAACGTCTTCTCGACCTTCGCCGGATCCAGCCGGTCCTCGGGCTTCAGCTGGAACCCGAGGCCACGCCCCATGAGCACGCGCTCGCGACCGTGCTCGTCGATCGAGATGACGACGTTGTTGTTGAGGACCTTGTGCGCGACGACGTGGTTCTCGCGCGCGCCATCGCGCCCTTCGGCTGAGGGCATGCGTGCATCCTTAATGGGACCGGGGACTCCTGGCCCGGCCTCGCGCCGTTCGCCGAGGGAGCATCCGTTCGTCGAGTGAGCATTCGATCGGATGCTCATTGGATGATCGGGTGCTCGCTCGGCGGGCTCTGTCAGCGGGCTCTGTCGGGTTGTCGCGCCCAGGGCCCTGGCAGCCGCGCACCGGTAGCCTTGAGGGTATGACCGACCAGCCTCCCATCCGCACGACTGTGCCGCGCGATGCCGCATCCGCCGTGCGCCAGGTGCGCCCCCGCACCGAGGGCTGGTCGCAGCAGAAGGACGAGAGCGGCCGGCCGCTCCTCCAGTTCGCCAGCCCCAAGCGCGGCAAGCCGCCGGTGCACCTCGCCGACCTCACGCACGAGCAGCGCGCCGAGAAGCTCGTCGAGCTCGGATTCCCGAAGTTCCGCGCGGCTCAGCTCGAGAAGCACTACTTCACGCACTACACGAGCGATCCAGCCCTCATGACGGACCTGCCCGCGTCCGGCCGCGAGGAGCTCGTCGCGGGCCTGCTGCCTCCGCTGCTGACCGAGGTTCGCCGGCTCGAGACCGACCGCGGCGACACGATCAAATTCCTCTGGAAGCTGCACGACGGGGCCCTCGTCGAATCCGTGCTCATGCGCTATCCCGGCCGCATCACGCTGTGCGTCTCTTCGCAGGCCGGATGCGGCATGAACTGCCCGTTCTGCGCGACCGGTCAGGCGGGTCTGACCCGCAACATGAGCGCCGCGGAGATCATCGAGCAGATCGTCCGCGCGAATCGTCTGATCCGCGACGGCGGTCTCGGACCCGCCGAGCACCCGGACGAGCGCGTCACCAACATCGTGTTCATGGGCATGGGGGAGCCGCTGGCGAACTACGCCAGAGTCATGCACGCGGTGCGTGTGATGACCGACAAGAAGCACGGTCTGGGCATGAGCGCGCGCGGCATCACGGTCTCGACGGTGGGTCTCGCCCCCGCCATCCGCAAGCTCGCCGACGAGGACATCCCGGTGACCTTCGCCCTGTCGCTGCACGCGCCCGACGATCAGCTGCGCGATGAGCTCATCCCCGTGAACTCGCGGTGGAAGGTCGACGAGGTGCTGGACGCCGCGCGCGGCTACTTCGAGAAGACCGGCCGGCGCGTGTCGATCGAGTACGCGCTGATCAAGGACATGAACGACCACGCGTGGCGAGCGGATCTGCTGGCAGAGAAGCTCAATGCGCGCGGTCGCGGCTGGGTGCACGTCAATCCGATCCCGCTGAACCCCACCCCCGGCTCGGTCTGGACCTCGTCCGAGCGCCCGGTGCAGAACGAGTTCGTGCGGCGGTTGAACGATGCGGGCATCCCGACGACGCTCCGCGACACCCGTGGCAAGGAGATCGACGGCGCGTGCGGTCAGCTGGTGGCGACCGAGGAGGACCAGGCGGTCGCGGCGGCGACCCCGGTCGACTGAGCCGCCGACGATAGCCTCCCGGTGGCGCCCCCGACGCGATAGCGTCGTCGCACAGGGGAGGGTGCGATGCCGCAGATCGTGTGGGTGATTCTGTTCATCCTCGTGTTCGCGAGCGTCGCGGCCTGGGTCGCCCGCAGGCTGCTGGGGATGCCGATCGGGTGGATCCGGCCCTTCGTGACGGGCGTGCTGGTGGTCATCGCCGGCGCTCCGCTGGCGCTGTGGGCCCTGCAGCAGGCCGACGTCGTCGACGGCGACGTCCTCACGGTCGACGACGCGATCGGTGCGCTGTTCCTGCTGCTGACCATCGGGTGGCTGTTCGCGATCGACGTCATCGCGATCGTCGCGCTCGAGTTCCTCTGGCCGACCCGGCCGCTGCGCAATCCGATCGTCGTGGCGCGGGACATGTTCCGCCGCCGCGACCGCGCGCGCCGCTACGCCGAGATCATCGCGATCGCCTCGCGGCACGGGCTCGGCGTGTACCGCGGCCGGCATCGGCCCGATCGCGACGAGCTGCCGGCGGCGATCGTCGCCGCACTGAACGACGCGGGCGTCACCTTCATCAAGATCGGCCAGGTGCTCTCCGCCCGCGACGATGTGCTGCCGCCGGAGTTCACGACCGCCCTGTCGACGCTGCAGATGGAGACCGTGCCGATCCCGTGGGGCGAGGCGCGACACGCGATCGGGACGCAGCTCGGCAGGCCGCTCGAAGAGGTCTTCGCGCGCGTCGACGAGACGCCGTTGGCGGCCGCATCCGTCGCGCAGGTGCACGCGGCGACGCTGCAGGACGGCCAGGAGGTCGTCATCAAGATCCAGCGCCCGAGCGCGCGCGCCCAGGTCGCGACCGACCTCGACATCGTCGAGCGTCTGGCGGCGGATGCGGAACGCCACACGACGTGGGCACGCGACTACGGCGTGACGGCGCTGGCCGCGGAGTTCGCGAGGTCGCTGCGGGAGGAGCTGGACTACCGCATCGAGGCGGCGAACACCGAGATGCTGCGCGGGGCCGCGGCCCGCTCGAAGCTCACCCCGCTCGCCGTGCCGAAGGTCTTTGCGCAGTACACGACCGCGCAGATGCTCGTGCAGGAGCGCGCCGAGGGCATCCCCTTCGGACACGTCGACGCATCGACGCTGGACTCGGATGCGGCGACGAGGATCGCCGACGGGGTCGTCGACGCCGTCTTCGAGCAGATCGCCGTTCGGGGGGTCTTCCACGCCGACCTGCATCCCGGCAATCTCATGCTCGCGGACGACGGCACCGTGACCCTCATCGACTTCGGTTCCGTCGGGGTGCTCGAGAAGAGCATGCGCCGCCTGCTGCTGCCGCTGCTCGTGGCCATCGCGAACGAGGACGACGTCGCCGCGACCGACATCGTGCTCATGCTCGTGACCCCTCCCGACACCGACGCCTTCGACCAGGTCGCGCTGCAGCACGACATCGGCGTGATCCTGACCCGCATGCGCAACGCGGGAGTGGACCAGAACGTCTTCGCTGCCCTCGTGGACGTCATGCGGCATCATCGGCTCGCGCTGCCGCCCTCGCTCCTGCTGGTGTTTCGCACGCTGGCCTCGTTGGAGGGGTCGCTGCGGCGCCTTCGTCACGACTACGACATGGTGGGCAGGGCGCTGTCGCAGGCCCCATCCTTCACGCGCGCGTTGACCTCGCCGAAGAGCTTCGCGCTCACGGCGCAGACGCAGGCGGCGATCGTGGGCGAGCAGCTGCGGCGACTGCCGCGGACGATCTCGACCCTCAGCCAGCAGCTCGAGGACGGCACGTTCTCGGTGCGTCTGCGCAGTTTCGACGACGCGACCGGTCGAGGCTTCGTCGAGCAGCTGTTCTCGCGCTTCACGACCACGCTGGTGGGCATCGCCCTGGTGATCTCGGCGGTGCTGCTCGGTGTCTCGGATGCGGGGCCGCACCTCACCGCGCAGGTGCCGCTGTTCCCGTTCCTCGGCGCCGTGGTGGGACTCGGCGGGCTGCTCCTGCTGCTGCGGAGCCTTCGCGCGGCCTTCGAACGGCGGCGATAGGGGCCTGCCGACCCTCGCCGTCTCAGACCCCGCTAGCGTGGACGGGTGCGGCGAAGAAGCGACGGGATGCGGCGATGACCGCGTACAGCGCGGGGCTTCTCCTCTTCCGGCCCGACACCGCTGAGGTGCTGATCGCGCACATGGGCGGCCCGTTCTGGCAGCGCAAGCAGACGGGGGCGTGGTCGATCCCGAAGGGGGAGTACGACCCCGCATCCGAGGATCCGCTCGCCGCCGCCGAGCGGGAGTTCCGCGAGGAGTTGGGGCTCGCTCCGCCCGCCGGCGAACGGGTGGAGCTCGGCGAGTTCCGCTACTCGTCGGGCAAGCGCCTGCGTGTCTTCGCGCTGGACGCCGACGGCTTCGCTCTCGTCGGCATGCGGTTCGGGGAATTCGCGCTGGAGTGGCCGCCGCACTCGGGGCGCATGGAGTCGTTCCCCGAGGTCGACCGTGCCGAATGGGTGCGGATCGACGACGCGCGTGACCTTCTGGTGGCCGCGCAGCGCCCCGTGCTCGACGCCCTCGCCCCGCACCTGGGCCGGTGATGCTCTTGCGCATTGTGTATACCCAAAGCGCCCTGAGTGTCGGCGGGTGGCGCCCAGGCGAGGATTGTGCATACACTGTGCGAGTTCATCGGACGGTGCCAGAGGAGGCGGGATGCGGGCCAGTGACCGTGCGTACCGCACTCTTCTCGACCAGATCCAGTCCGGCGAGCTGGCGCCGGGAACGGTGCTCGCCGAGGTGGAGCAGGCGCGCCGGCTCGGCGTGAGCCGTACTCCGCTGCGAGAGGCCATCGGTCGGCTCGCCGCCGACGGACTCGTGGCTCAGGCCTCGCCGCGGGTCACCGTCGTGACCGACATCGACGCCGACGACATCCGCGCGCTCTTCGCCGTGCGCCGCGCGCTCGAGGAGTCCGCGGCTCGCATCGCGGCGGAACGCGTGGCCGACGGAGCTCCGGGCGGGCCCTTCGCGGCGCTCGCCGAGCGCTGGTCGGCCGAGGACCCCCAGGCGGATGCGGACGCCTACTACGCCACGATCGCAGAATTCGATCAGGCGTTGGACGCCGCCGTCGGCAACGACTATCTCATCGCGGCGCTGCGAACCGTGCGCACCCACCTCGTGCGGGTGCGTCGCCTCGCGCGCGACAACCCCGCACGCCTCGCCGCCTCCGCCGCCGAGCATCGCCTCATCGCGCGCGCGATCGCCGACGGCGACCCCGAACTCGCAGCCCACGCCACCCACGTGCACCTGCACCACGCCCTGACCGCCATCCTCGCGTCGCTCGCCGACGCATCCGACGCCCCCCGCGTCGCACGATCCACCCCGGGAGCAGCATGATCACGCACCACCTCCGTGTCCACACGAGCGAGGAGAAGCTCGCCCGCGAGGGCCAGCTGGCCTGGCACATCGCCGAGGTTGCCACCGATCCCGTGGCGGTAGAGCCGGAGGTCGTCGACATGATCGTCAACCGGCTCATCGACAACGCCGCCGTCGCTGCCGCATCCCTCACCCGCCGTCCTGTCGTCGCCGCGCGCCAGCAGGCACTCGACCACGCCGTCTCCATCGGCGGCGCCGGTGCGACGGTGTTCGGATGCGCGCTCGAGCGCCGCACCTCGCCCGAGTGGGCGGCGTGGGCGAACGGCGTCGCCGTGCGCGAGCTCGACTATCACGACACCTTCCTCGCCGCGGACTACTCGCACCCCGGCGACAACATCCCGCCGATCCTCGCCGTCGCGCAGCACGTGGGCGCCGACGGTGAGGCGCTGGTGCGGGGCATCGCGACCGGTTACGAGATCCAGATCGACCTCGTGCGCGCGATCAGCCTGCACAAGCACAAGATCGACCACGTCGCACACCTCGGTCCCTCGGCGGCGGCCGGTATCGGCACCCTGCTGGGCCTGGACACCGAGACGATCTCCCAGGCCGTCGCGCAGGCGCTGCACACGACCACCGCGACCCGTCAGTCCCGCAAGGGCGAGATCTCCACCTGGAAGGCTCACGCGCCTGCGTTCGCCGGCAAGATGGCGGTCGAGGCCGTCGACCGCGCGATGCGCGGCGAGACCTCCCCGTCGCCCATCTACGAGGGTGAGGACGGCGTCGTCGCCTGGCTGCTCGACGGCAAGGACGCCTCGTACGACGTGCCGCTTCCGGCCGCGGGTGAGCCCAAACGGGCGATCCTCGACTCGTACACGAAGGAGCACTCGGCCGAGTATCAGGCGCAGGCGTGGATCGACCTGGCGCGCAAGCTCGGCACCGAGCGGCCCGAGCTGCGCGACCCCGCGAACGTGGCGTCGATCGTGCTGCACACCAGCCACCACACGCACTACGTGATCGGCTCCGGGGCGAATGACCCGCAGAAGTACGACCCGACGGCTTCCCGCGAGACGCTGGACCACTCGATCCCGTACATCTTCGCGGTCGCGCTGCAGGACGGCGCCTGGCACCACGTCGACTCCTACGCGCCCGAGCGCGCCGCGCGCGCGGACACCGTCGAACTCTGGAACAAGGTCACCACCGCCGAGGACGCCGAGTGGACCCGCCGCTACCACTCCGAGGACCCGAACGAGAAGGCGTTCGGCGGGCGCGTGGTCATCACCCTGACCGACGGGTCGGTCATCGAGGACGAGATCGCCGTGGCCGACGCGCATCCGCTCGGCGCCCGCCCCTTCGTGCGCGAGGACTACGTCCGCAAATTCCGGCTGCTGGCGGAGCCCGTGCTGGAGGAGGCTGAGATCGAGCGGTTCCTCGATCTTGTCCAGCGCCTGCCGGAGCTGACCGCCGACGAGGTGCGCCAGCTCTCGATCGTCGCGAAGCCGGGACTGCTGCTCTCGCAGCCGGCGCCGAAGGGGCTGTTCTGATGCTCGGGTCGACGGCCTCCGCATCCGACAAGCGCCGCGCCTTCCGCGCAGGACTCGCCTCGGGTGAGCTGATGCGGCTGCCGGGTGCCTTCAATCCCCTGTCCGCGCGCCTGATCGAACGCAAGGGATTCGAGGGCGTCTACATCTCCGGCGCGGTGCTGTCGGCCGATCTCGGGCTTCCCGATATCGGCCTGACGACCTTGAGCGAGGTCGCCGGGCGCGGGGCTCAGATCGCCCGCACGACGGAGCTCCCGGCGCTCATCGACGCCGACACCGGATTCGGCGAGCCCATGAACGTCGCCCGCACCATCCAGATGCTCGAGGACGCGGGCGTCGCCGGCGCCCACATCGAGGACCAGATCAACCCGAAGCGCTGCGGGCACCTCGACGGCAAGGCCGTCGTGGACGAGCAGACGGCGCTGCGCCGCATCCGTGCAGCCGTGGACGCGCGCCGCGATCCCGACTTCCTCGTCATGGCGCGCACCGATATCCGCGCGATCGAGGGGTTGGATGCGGCGACCGACCGCGCGAAGGCGCTCGTGGATGCGGGGGCGGACGCGATCTTCCCGGAGGCACTGGCGACCCTCGACGAGTTCGAGGCGATGCGACGTGCCGTCGACGTGCCGATCCTCGCCAACATGACCGAGTTCGGCAAGAGCGAGCTCTTCTCCGTCGATCAGCTGCGCGACGTGGGCGTGAACATCGTGATCTGGCCGGTCTCGCTGCTGCGCATCGCGATGGGCGCCGCCGAGCGGGCGCTCGACGAGCTCGTCGACAAGGGGCACCTGCGCGACAAGGTCGGCGAGATGCAGCATCGCGCCGAGCTCTACGACCTGATCGACTACGAGCAGTACAACAGCTTCGACGACAGCATCTTCACCTACACGCGTCCGTGACGCGCGGCCGAGCACGAAGGAGTGACATGACCGAGCAGGAGCAGATCCGGAAGGGACTGGCGGGGGTCGTCGCGGACGAGACCGCCATCTCCAAGGTCAACCCCGAGACGAACTCGTTGCTGTACCGGGGCTACCCGGTGCAGGAGCTCGCCGCCACGCAGCCCGTGGAGGCGGTCGCCTACCTGCTGTGGCACGGCGAGCTGCCGAGCGACGAGCAGCTCGCGGAGCTCCGACGGGCCGAGCGGGAGCACCGACCGCTGACGGCGGCTGTGCAGGCGGCGATCGAGCTCGTGCCGCTGGACGCGCATCCGATGGACGAGGTGCGCACCGCGCTCAGCGTGCTGGGTGCGGCGGATCTTGCCGGTGTCGGTTCGGTGCTGGATGCGGTCGGCACCCCCGAGGAGAACCTCGCGCGAAGCCTCCGGCTGTTCGCCGCGCTGCCGGCGATCGTGGCCTACGGCCAACGCCGCCGCCGCGGACAGCTTCCGATCCCGCCGCGCGACGATCTGGACTACGCCGCGAACTTCCTCTGGATGGCCTTCGGTGAAGAGGCGGATGCGGTCGTCGTCGACGCCTTCAACCGATCGATGATCCTGTACGCCGAGCATTCGTTCAACGCCTCCACCTTCACCGCGCGGGTCATCGCCTCGACGCTCAGCGACCTGCACTCCGCGGTCGTCGGCGCGGTCGGCGCGCTGAAGGGCCCGCTGCACGGCGGCGCGAACGAGGCGGTGCTGCACATCTTCGACGAGATCGGCGAGGCGGAGAACGTCTCCGCCTGGCTCGATGACGCGCTCGCAAACAAGCGCAAGATCATGGGCTTCGGCCACCGCGTCTACAAGCGGGGCGACTCCCGCGTGCCCACCATGAAGGCGGCGCTCGACGACCTGGTCGCCCACTACGACCGCCCGGATGTGGCCCGCCTCTACGACGCGCTCGAGAGCGAGTTCGTTGCGCGCAAGGGCATCTACCCCAACCTCGACTACCCGTCTGGGCCCGCCTACAACCTCATCGGGTTCGACACGGTGACCTTCACCCCGCTGTTCGTCGCCGCCCGTGTGGTCGGGTGGACGGCGCACATCATGGAGCAGTACAGCCGCAACGCCCTCATCCGGCCGCTCTCGCTCTACACCGGCCACGAGGAACGGCACGTCGCAGGCTACGTCCCCGACGACGCGGCAGAGCATGTCAGCGGGCGGCCCGAAGAGAAGGGCTGAGACGGTGCGCGAGGCGGTGCTGGTCGACGCGGTGCGCACGCCCTCCGGTCGGGGCAAACCGGGCGGTGCGCTCAGCGGTGTGCACCCCGTCGATCTCGCCGCCGGTGTGCTGCGCGCCCTCGTCGATCGCAACTCTCTCGACGACGCCCTCGTCGACGACGTGCTGCTCGGCTGCGTCAGCCAGGTCGGCGAGCAGTCCACGAACATCGCGCGCCAGGCCGTGCTCGCGGCCGGCTTCGCCGAGGCGGTGCCCGCAGCGACCTTCGATCGCCAGTGCGGCTCGGGGCAGCAGGCCGTCCACTCGGCAGCGCAGGCGATCCTGGCGGGGGCGGCCGACATCGTGATCGCCGGCGGCGTCGAGTCGATGAGCCGTGTGCCGCTGGGCTCGGCGGCTGCATCCGGATCCCCGGTCTCACCGCTGCTCGGTGGGCGCTACCCCCACGGGCTCGTGTCGCAGGGCATCGCCGCAGAGCTGATCGCCGCGAAGTGGGGTCTGTCGCGCGAGGCATTGGACGCGTACGCCGCCGAGTCGCATCGCCGCGCCGCGTCAGCCGCTGCGGCGGGACTGTTCGCCTCGCAGATCGTGCCCGTCGAGACGCCCGCAGGGCTCGTCGAGGTCGACGAGACGGTCCGTGCGGCCACGACCGCGGAGGCGCTCGCGGGGTTGCCGGCGGCGTTTCGCACCGATGCCGCCGCGGCGCGGTTCCCGGAACTGGAGTGGCGCGTCACCGCCGGGTCCTCGTCGCCGCTGACCGACGGCGCGTCCGCGGTGCTGCTCATGAGCGCCCAGCGCGCGGCGGAGCTGGGGATGCGGCCCCGTGCCGTCCTGCGTTCCTTCGCCGTCGTGGGCGACGACCCGCTCATGATGCTCACCGCGCCGATCCCGGCGACGCGCCGCATCCTGGATCGCGCGGGGCTCACGATCGATGACATCGACGCGTATGAGGTGAACGAGGCGTTCGCCTCGGTGCCGCTCGCGTGGCGGGACGAGCTCGGCGCCGACCCGGCGCGGCTCAACCCCTGGGGCGGCGCGATCGCACTCGGCCACGCGCTCGGATCATCCGGGACGCGCCTGCTGGGAACCCTGGTCGCGCACTTGGAGCACACGGGCGGGAGTCTGGGGCTGCAGGTGATGTGCGAGGGCGGCGGGATGGCGAACGCCCTGATCATCGAACGGGTCTGAGAGGGATTCCTCCGGGATCGACCCTGCCGCACCCGCGAGCGCTCATGCCACGATGGGCAGATGAGCACCTACGAGACGATCCTCGTCGAGCAGCACGGCCGCGTCGGTTGGATCACCCTGAATCGTCCCGACGCCCTGAACGCCCTCAACTCGACGCTGGTCGGTGAGCTTGCGGCGGCGGTCGCGGCGTTCGACGGCGACGAGAGCATCGGGGCGATCATGCTCACGGGGAGCGAGCGCGCCTTCGCCGCGGGCGCCGACATCAAGCAGATGGCCGACAAGTCGACACGCGACATGCTCGTGGACAACCCGTTCGCGGCCCTCGACGACGTGGCGCGGGCCCGGACGCCACTCATCGCAGCGGTCGCCGGCTTCGCCCTCGGCGGCGGGTGCGAGCTCGCCATGATCTGCGACATCATCCTCGCCGCTGACACCGCCCAGTTCGGTCAGCCCGAGATCGCGCTCGGAGTGATCCCGGGCCTCGGCGGAACGCAGCGGCTCACCCGTGCTGTCGGGGCGTACAAGGCGGCCGAGCTCGTGCTGACCGGCCGCCGCATGGGGGCTGAGGAGGCCGAGCGTGCGGGCCTCGTCTCGCGCGTCGTTCCCGCGGCCGAGCTGCGGGATGCGGCGATGGAGGTCGCCGAGGCCATCGCCGCGAAGTCGCTGCCGGTGGTCTACGCCGCGAAGGAGGCACTGCGTGCCGCGCAGGAGACGACGCTGGCGGAGGGCCTGCGGTTCGAGAAGCAGAGCTTCGCGACCCTCTTCGCGCTCGACGACCAGAAAGAGGGGATGGCTGCGTTCCGCGAGAAGCGTGCGCCTGAGTTCCGCCATCGCTGACACCGAGTGTCGTCTAGACTCGTCCCGTCGAAGGAGCGCCGTCCCATGAGAATCGTCGTGCTGGTCAAAGAAGTCCCCGACACCTACGGTGACCGCGTTCTGGATCTCGAGACCGGCCTCGCCGACCGAGCCGCCAGCGATCGCGTCATCGACGAGATCGGCGAGCGCGCCCTCGAGGCCGCCCTCTCCTACGCCGACGCGCACCCGGGCACCGAGGTCGTGGCCATGATGATGGCCGCAGACGAGGCGACGCCCACGCTGCGCAAGGCGCTCGCGCTCGGTGCGGGCTCCGCCGTGCAGATCGTCGACGACGCGCTCCGCGGTGCCGACCTGGGGCTCACCGCGCAGGTGCTCGCCGCCGCCATCGCGCGAACCGGATTCGACCTCGTCATCGCGGGCAACCAGTCCACCGACGGTGTGGGCGGCGTCATCCCCGCCATGATCGCCGAGCGGCTGGGGGTGGCCTCGGTGACGGGGCTCGCCCGCGTCGAGCTCGCCGAGGACGCCGTCGAGGGCGACCGTCCCGGAGACGGCGCCGTGCGCCGCATCCGTGCCGAACTGCCCGCCGTCATCTCGATCACCGAGGCGATGCCCGAGGCGCGGATGGCGGGCTTCAAGGGCGTCATGGCGGCGAAGAAGAAGCCCATCGAGACGCTGTCGCTCGCCGATCTCGCGATCGACGCCGACGATCCGACCGTCGCGCGTTCGATCATGATCGCCATCGCTCCCCGCCCCGCGCGGGCGGCGGGGCAGGTGATCGTCGACGACGGCGACGGCGGCAACCGCCTCGCCGAGTTCCTGATCCAGAACCGCCTGGTCTGAGAGGTGACGACGATGACCGACTTCGCCGACGACGCCATCCTGGTGCTGCTCGAGACCTCGGCGGCCGGGGGACTCGCCGCATCCGGGGCCGCACTCATCGGGGCCGCGTCCCGCGTGGGAACACCGGTCGCCCTCGTCGTGGGTGACGCGGAGCTCGCCGAGACCGCCGGGGAGTGGGGTGCGCCCCGTGTGCTCGTCGCCCCCGCGGGCGAGGGGCTCGGCGCGGCCCAGGTCGACGCGCTCGCCGCGGCGGTGGCCGAGGTGGCACCCGAAGCCGTGCTCGTCTCGCACTCCCTCGACGGGCGCGATGTCGCCGGCCGGCTGGCCGCGCGCCTCGGAGCCGCACTCGTCGTCGATGTCGTGGGCCTCGATCGCGATGAGGAGGGCGTGATCGCGCACCACTCCGTGTACGGCGGCGCGTACTCCGTCGACGCGGCGGCGACCTTCGGGCCGCTCGTGGCGACGGTGCGCCAGGGCGCGGTCGAGGATCGTGCGGCGGGCGTCGAGCCGGTCGTGACGGAGCTGTCGGTGACCGCGTCGGGTGCGCCGGCCGCATCCGTCGTGTCGACCGAGGTGGTCGAGAAGGCCTCGTCGCGGCCGGAGCTGCGAGGAGCCGCGCGGGTCGTGTCGGGCGGGCGCGGACTGGGCTCGGCCGAGAAGTTCGCGCTCGTGGAGCAGCTCGCTGATGCGCTCGGTGCCGCTGTCGGCGCCTCTCGCGCGGCGGTGGATGCAGGGTATATCCCCTACGAGCACCAGGTCGGCCAGACCGGGGTCTCGGTGTCGCCGCAGCTGTACGTCGCGCTCGGGATCTCCGGTGCCATCCAGCACAAGGCCGGAATGCAGACCGCGAGGACCATCGTCGCCGTGAACAAGGACGCCGACGCGCCGATCTTCCAGATCGCGGACTTCGGCGTCGTGGGCGACGTGTTCCAGGTGGTGCCGCAGCTCATCGACGCCCTCGCGGCGAAGCGAGGCTGAGCGTGGCCGACCTCCCGCGTCGCGTGCGCCGGGGACTCCCGCGCGTCGCCGGCGGGGAGCCGTGGCCCCCCGCATCCTTCGTCTCCGCCGTGGCTGCCGCGGGCGGTGCGCCCGCGGTGGCGCTATCCCCCGGTTCGCCTGTCACAGATCGCGGGGTATCCCCGCGATCTGTGAC
>JASCPH010000063.1 GCA_029959545.1 Microbacteriaceae bacterium PS02066
GGGCGCGCCTCGGGTCGAGCGATCACCCGCACCCGGCCGTCGGCGGGCTGGACGAGATCCACGCGCCCCGGCCGCGCACCCGACAGCCCCGCCGCCGCATCCGCGATGGCCGCGGTCGCCAGCGGCAGCTCCCGGACGGGGACGACACGGTGACTGCGCGCGCCGAAGGGACCGATGTTCCCCTCCGCGTCGACGTGCAGGCTCACCCGCGTGCGCCATCCCGTGCCGTCCGCGCTCTCGGCGTCGCCGGTCGCACTCGGATGAGCCGGCTCCATCGTGGCGGGAAGCGACAGCCGTCCGATGCGCGCCAGAGCATCCTCGAGGACGCGGAGCTTGAGGGCTCGCTGTTCCGGGAGGACGATATGGCCGAAGTCCGCGCCTCCGGGCCGGTGTTCGGCGGGCACCCACAGATCGGCCTGCGCCCAGACGTGCGGCTGCCGGTGCGGCGATGCGTCGAGAACCTCGACGACCTCCGCCCGCCAGAAGGATCTCTTGGACGTATCGGTCAGGCGCACCCGCACGCGCTCCCCCGGCACCGTGTCCGGCACGAACACGACACGCCGCTCGTCACCGTACCGGCCGACGAAGACGCCGCCGTGGGCGACGTCGGTGATCTCGAGCTCGAGGTGCGTTCCGGCATCCATCCTTCGAGCTTCGCACACGCCCGCCCGAGAGCGCTCTGTGCCGAGGCTCGCGGGCGGCGAGCGTCTACCGTGGAGGGATGCGCGTGCTCCTGGCTTCGACATCGCCCGCCCGTCTCATGCTGCTGCGCCAGGCGGGCATCGAACCGCGTACCGCTGTTCCCGACGTCGACGAGGAGGCGGTGATCGCGGCCGTCGAGGCCGCAGAAGGGCGCACACTCACCCCCACCGAGCACGTGCTGCTGCTCGCCCGGCGCAAGGCCGCGGCGGCGGTGGCGGCTCTCGAGGAGGACGGGGAGGACTTCGACGGCCTCGTGATCGGCGGCGACTCGATGTTCGAGCTCGACGGCGAGATCCTCGGCAAGCCCTACACGCCCGACGTCGCGACGGTTCGGTGGCGCGACATGCGCGGCCGCACGGGTGTGCTGCATTCCGGACACAGCGTGATCCGGCTCGCCCCCGGCGCAGCTCCCGTCGAGGCGCACGCCGTCGCCGCCGCGTCGGTCAGCTTCGCCGCGGACGTCACGGATGCGGAGATCGCCGCCTACGTCGCGACGGGCGAGCCGCTGCTGGTCGCCGGTGCTTTCACCGTCGACAGCCTCGGCGGTCCCTTCATCACGCGTGTCGAGGGCGACCCGTCGACGGTCGTCGGAATGTCGCTGTCCACGCTGCGGGCCCTGTGCCGCGAACTCGGCGTGATGTGGACCGATCTGTGGGGACCCTCCAGCGACTGAACCCGCGTCGGGACCGTTGTAGGTTCTCCCGAACAGAGTTATTTGTTCTTGTGGAGTTCGGTCAAAAAGACACGGCAACCTCTCGCTAGGCTGGCACTCATGCCTCGCATCGCCAAGGTCCTCATCGCGAACCGCGGCGAGATCGCCGTACGCATCATCCGCGCCGCCCGTGACGCCGGTATCGTCTCCGTCGCGGTCTACGCCGACCAGGATCGGGATGCTCTGCACGTGCGTCTCGCCGACGAGGCGTACGCCCTCGAGGGAACGACGAGCGCCGAGACGTACCTGTCGATCGAGAAGATCCTCTCCGTGCTCCGACGCGCGGGCGCCGACGCCGTGCACCCCGGCTACGGCTTCCTCGCCGAGAACGCGGACTTCGCCCGCGCGGTGATCGGCGCAGGCGCCACCTGGATCGGTCCGTCGCCCGACGCGATCGAGGCGCTCGGCGACAAGGTCACCGCCCGCCACGTGGCCGAGAAGGTCGGCGCACCGCTGGCCCCCGGAACGCCGGGGCCCGTCTCGGGCGCCGACGAGGTCGTCGCCTTCGCGCAGCAGTACGGACTGCCCATCGCCATCAAGGCCGCCTACGGCGGTGGCGGCCGCGGCCTCAAGGTCGCGCGCGAGCTCGACGAGGTCGCGGAGCTCTTCGAGTCCGCCACCCGCGAGGCGATCACCGCCTTCGGCCGTGGCGAGTGCTTCGTCGAGAAGTACCTCGACAAGCCGCGTCACGTCGAGACGCAGTGCCTGGCGGATGCCGCCGGCAACGTCGTCGTGATCTCCACGCGCGATTGCTCGCTGCAGCGCCGTCACCAGAAGCTCGTCGAGGAGGCGCCGGCGCCGTTCCTGACCGAGGAGCAGAACCGCATCCTCTACGAGTCCTCCAAGGCCATCCTGCGCGAGGTCGGCTACCTCGGTGCCGGCACCTGCGAGTTCCTCATCGGCGCAGATGGGACGATCTCCTTCCTCGAGGTCAACACGCGCCTGCAGGTGGAGCACACGGTGTCCGAGGAGGTCACCGGGATCGACCTCGTCCGCGAGCAGTTCCGCATCGCCGAGGGCGAGCTGATCGGCTACGACGACCCGGCTCCCATCGGCCACTCGATCGAGTTCCGCATCAACGGGGAAGACCCGGGTCGCGGGTTCCTGCCGCAGCCCGGCCCTGTGAAGGTCTTCAAGACCTTCGGCGGCCCCGGCATCCGTCTCGATTCGGGCGTCACCGCCGGCGATGTCGTCTCGGGCGCGTTCGACTCGCTCCTGGCGAAGCTCATCGTGACCGGCCGCGACCGCGCGGAGGCGCTCGCACGCGCCCGCCGCGCCCTCGACGAGTTCGAGGTCGCGGGCCTGCCCACCGTCATCCCGTTCCACCGCGACGTCGTGCGTCAGCCGGCCTTCACGGCCGAAGACGGCGTCTTCGGCGTCTACACGCGCTGGATCGAGACCGAGTACGTGAACGAGATCCCCGCGTG
Organism: Microbacteriaceae bacterium PS02066; assembly: GCA_029959545.1. GTDB lineage: Bacteria > Actinomycetota > Actinomycetes > Actinomycetales > Microbacteriaceae > Microbacterium > Microbacterium binotii. The sequence goes on from JASCPH010000063.1 coordinate 2,842, forward strand.
GGATGGCGAGCTCAGCGACATCGTGCAGCCCGAGCAGCGCCACACGGTCGTGGTCGAGGTCGGTGGCAAGCGGCTCGAGGTGAGCCTGCCCGACCGGATCGCCGCAGCACCCGCGCAGACCGGTCGCCCCGCGGCCGTGCCGCCCTCGCGCCGCTCGCACCAGACGACCGCCAACGCGGGCGCCTCGGGCGATGCCGTCAAGGCGCCGATGCAGGCCACGATCGTCAAGGTCGCCGTCTCAGAGGGCCAGCAGGTCGTCAAGGGCGACCTCGTCGTGGTCCTCGAGGCGATGAAGATGGAGCAGCCCATCCAGGCTCACAAGGACGGCGTAGTCGGCGCGATCAACGCCGCCGCCGGCACGACGGTCTCCGCGGGGCACCAGCTCCTCACCATCAACTGACCCGCGCGGGCCGCCGCCCCACCTGCCCGAGTTGCGTCGCATGTGCGCAGATGCGCCACTTCTGCGCACATGCCACAGTCATCTCCTGTAGCGGTCGCGCAGGAGTGTCGCGGTTACGCCGGGTGGATGCGGCACGATCCGCGACCTCGCTCCGGATGCGGCGACGGACCGCATCCGGATCAGTCCTCGTCTTCGGTGGCCGGCTCGATCACGTGCATGGCACGCATCGCGTCGGTCACGGATCCCGACAGGGAGGGGTACACCGTGAACACGCGCGACACCTGGTCGACGGTCAGACGGCGCTCCACGGCGATGGCGATCGGGTAGATGAGATCGGATGCGCGCGGGCCGACGATCGTGCCGCCGATGACCGTTCCGCTGCCCTCGCGCGCGATGATCTTGACGAAGCCGTCCTTGATGCCCATCATCTTCGCCCGCGGGTTGGCCGCGAGCGGCAGTTTGCAGACCACTCCGTTGATCGCGCCGTCGCGGATGTCCTTCTCCTGCCAACCGACCGTGGCGATCTCGGGCGCGGTGAAGATGTTGGCGGCGATACGTCGCTGCTCGAGCGGGATGACGACATCGCCGAGCGCGTGGAAGATCCCGGTGCGACCCTGCATGGAGGCGACCGAGGCGAGAGGGACGAAGGTCGTGCAGTCCCCCGCCGCGTAGATGTTGGGCACCGAGGTGCGCGCGACGCGGTTGACGCGGATGTGGCCGGACGCCGTCGTCTCGACCCCGGCCTCCTCGAGACCGATGCCCGCCGTGTTCGGAATGGACCCCACGGCCATGAGACAGTGGCTGCCCTCGATCGTGCGGCCGTCAGCGAGGGTCACGCGGACGCCGTCACCGGTGTTCTCGGCACGCTCGGCACGCGCCTTGGCCAGCAGCGTCATGCCGCCGCGGGCGAAGACCTTCTCGAGCACCGCTGCAGCGTCCGCATCCTCGCCGGGCAGCACCTGGTCGCGGCTGGAGACGAGCGTCACCTTCGCGCCGAGGTTCATGTAGGCGGAGGCGAACTCGGCGCCCGTCACGCCGGAGCCCACCACGATGAGGTGCTCGGGGATGGTTTTCATGTCGTAGAGCTGGGTCCACGTGAGGATGCGTTCGCCGTCGGGCTTCGCGGTGGCGAGCTGACGCGGCGAGGCACCCACGGAGACGACGAGCGTGTCGGCCTCCACCCGGTCGAAGTCCGTGCCACCGGGGCCGGTCGAGGCGACCACGGCGCCGGGCCCGTCGAGGCGGCCATGGCCCGAGATGATGCGGACGCCGGCGGACACCAGCGAGGCGCGCATGTCGTCGGACTGCTGACGGGCAAGCGAGAGCAGCCGCTTGTTCACGGCGGCCAGGTTGATGGCCACCTGCGGCTGCAGGGGCTTGCCGGTGCCGTCCTTCGCGAACAGTTGCACGCCGAGATCACTCGCCCCGGCGATGGCGACGGCCGCATCCGCCGTCGCGATGAGGGACTTCGAGGGAACGACGTCCGTGATGACCGCCGAGCCGCCCACGCCGGCGCGTTCCACGAGCGTCACCTCCGCTCCCAGCTGGGCCGCCGCCAGCGCCGCCTCGTAGCCGCCCGGGCCACCACCGATGATCGCGACGCGCTGGGCGCTCTCGAAGCTCGCAGACATGGTGCTCATTCTCTCCCGCGACAGTGCGCGCCGACGAATCGGCGGATGCGGCGAGCGTCGATGTGGCCCGCGGGGCCTCGGGTTCATAAGGTGGGGTCATGGCAACGACCCCCCTCAACCCGCTCGACGACCCGGCAGCCGATCCCTTCGAGATCGCGCGCCGCGCCGCCGACGACATCGCCCGCCTCACCGGCGTCGCCCAGCACGACATCGCCCTCACGCTGGGCAGCGGCTGGGGCAAGGCCGCGGATCTCATCGGTGAGACCATCGCGACGATCGATGCCCCGGAGGTCACGGGCTTCAGCAAGCCGGCGCTGGAGGGCCACGTCGGGACGCTCCGGAGCATCCGGACGCCCTCGGGCACGCATGTGCTGGTCATCGGCGCGCGCACGCACTACTACGAGGGCCACGGGACCCGCCGCGTCGTGCACAGCGTGCGCACGGCGGCCGCGACCGGTGCCCGCACGATGGTGCTCACCAACGGCGCCGGCGGAATCAAGGAGCACTGGAAGCCCGGGACGCCCGTGCTCATCAGCGACCACATCAACCTGACCGCGGACTCGCCGCTCGAGGGCGCGACCTTCATCGACCTCACCGACCTCTATTCCACGCGCCTGCGTGATCTCGCGCGCACCGTCGACGCGAGCCTGGACGAGGGCGTCTACTGCCAGTTCCGCGGGCCGCAGTACGAGACGCCGGCAGAGGTGCAGATGGCCAAGATCATCGGCGGCCACATCGTCGGCATGTCGACCGCGCTCGAGGCGATCGCCGCTCGCCAGGCCGGGATGGAGGTGCTGGGCTTCTCGCTCATCACCAACCTCGCCGCGGGCATCTCCCCCACCCCGCTCAGCCACGCCGAGGTCATCGAGGCCGGCCGTGCGGCGGAACCGGTCATCTCCGACCTCCTCGCCCGCGTGATCGGTCAGCTGTGAGCGAGGTTATCGAGGCCGCCCGCGCGTGGCTCGCGCAGGACCCCGATCCTCAGACGCGCACCGAGCTCACCGACATCCTCACGGCGGCGGATGCGGGCGACGCGTCCGCTCTCGGTGAGCTGCAGGACCGTTTCGGCGCACGCCTCGCCTTCGGAACCGCCGGACTCCGCGGCGAGCTCGGTGCGGGCAGCAACCGCATGAACCGGGTCCTCGTCGCGCAGGCGGCCGCAGGGCTCGCCGCCTACCTTTCGGCCAACGCGGCCGAAGGTCACACGCCTCGCGTCGTGGTGGGCTACGACGGACGCCGCAACTCGGACGTCTTCGCCCGCGACTCGGCGGAGATCTTCGCGGGGGCGGGGCTGGACGCCGTGCTGCTGCCGAGGCTGCTGCCCACCCCGGTCCTCGCCTTCGCCGTCCGGCATCTGGCTGCGGACGCCGGCGTCATGGTGACCGCGAGTCACAACCCGCCGAACGACAACGGCTACAAGGTGTACCTCGGCGGGGCGGACGACGGATCGCAGATCGTGCCCCCCGCCGACGGCGAGATCGCGGCGCAGATCTCGCGCATCGCGACAGAGGTCTCCGCGAGCGAGATCCCCCGCTCGCTGGGATACCGCACCGCATCCGAGGAGGTCGTCGAGGCGTACGTCTCGGCCACCGCCGCCGTCGGGCCTGCACCCGCAGGCGCCGAGGGACTGCGCTGGGTCTACACCGCGATGCACGGCGTGGGCGGCGAGACTCTGGGTCGCATCGTCGCCGCGGCCGGGTACCCCGAACCCGTTCAGGTGGCCGCGCAGGCAGAGCCGGACGGGCGCTTCCCGACCGTCGCCTTCCCGAATCCGGAGGAGCCCGGCGCGATGGATCTCGCCTTCCAGACGGCGCGGGAGGCGGATGCCGAGCTCATCATCGCCAATGATCCGGACGCTGACCGCCTCGCGGTGGCGGTGCCCGACGCGAATGCCGAGGGCGGCTGGCGCCGTCTGACGGGCAACCAGATCGGGCTGCTGCTCGGCTGGCGCGCGGCGCGCAAGGCTGCCGAGGCCGGCGCATCCGGAACGCTCGCCTGCTCGCTCGTCTCCTCCCCCGGATTGCAGACCGTCGCCGAGCACTACGGCCTGGGCTTTACCGCGACCCTCACCGGCTTCAAGTGGATCTCGCGCGCACCGGGCCTGATCTTCGGTTTCGAAGAAGCGCTCGGATACCTCGTGAACCCCGAGACCGTGCGCGACAAGGACGGTATCTCGGCCGCTGTGGCGGCGCTGGAGCTCGCGAGCGAAGCCCGCGCTGCCGGCAAGACGCTGCAGGACCTGCTCGATGAGTTCGACCAGACGTTCGGGTTCTTCGCGAGCGATCAGATCTCGGTTCGAGTGCAGGATCTCTCCATCATCGGCACGATCATGTCGAGCCTGCGAGCGGATCCTCCCGCGCGCATCGGCGACGTGAAGGTGAAGGCGGTCGAGGACCTCAGCGCGGGCTCCGAGACGCTCCCGCCGAGCGACGTGCTTCGTTACACACTGAAAGGCGGTTCGCGCGTGATCGTGCGCCCCTCGGGCACCGAGCCCAAGCTGAAGGCCTACCTCGACGTCCGCGGAGATTCGGCGACGGATGCAGCCGAGCGCATCGCCGCCCTGAGCGACGGAGTGCGGGCGCTGCTGGACGCCCGTTCGTGAGCGACTGGTCCGATGCCCCGCTGCTCGAGAACGCCCACGTGCGTCTCGAGCAGCTGGCGCCCGAGCACGCGGATGATCTCGCGGCGGCCGTCGCGGTCGACGAACTCTGGCGCACCTGGTACACCCGCATCCCTTCGCCAGACGGCATGCGGGACGAGATCGACAGTCGCCTCGAACGGCAGCGCGCGGGCCTCGTCGCCCCGTGGGCGATCGTCTCGGTGCGCGACGGCCGCGCCGTGGGCATGACGACCTACCTCAATCTCGACGAGACCAACCGTCGGCTCGAGATCGGCTCGACCTGGATCGGGCGCGCCGCCCAGGGTGTCGGCATCAACCCGGCCGCGAAGCTCCTGTTGCTGGAGCGAGCCTTCGACGTGCTCGGATGCGGCGCGGTCGAGTTCCGCACCCATTGGCACAATCACCAGTCCCGAGCGGCGATCGCCCGGCTCGGCGCCAAGCAGGACGGCGTGCTGCGCAACCACACGGTGTGGGCCGACGGCACGATGCGCGACACCGTCGTCTTCTCGATCATCGACGGCGAGTGGCCGACGGTCCGCGCCGCGCTGACCGCCCGCCTCCGCCAGCGCTGACCCTCCGCATCCCCTCGTCGCCGTCGCGTCCGCTCCTCGTCGCCGCATCCGCTCGTCGTCGCATCCGCTCGTCGCCGTCGCGTCCGCTCGTCGCCGTCGCGTCCGCTCGTGGCCGCATCCGCTCGTCGTCGCCGCATCCGCTCGTCGTCGCCGCATCCGCTCGTCGCCGCATCCGTGTCTCAACCGTTCACGCCACGGGCGCGTACAACCTGCACGAGTGAGACACGCAGCACCCCACCTGCATCCGTGTCTCAACCGTTCACGCCCATCGCCCCGGAAACCTGAACGATTGAGACACGCACCCCCAGGCCCACCCCGCAGCGGCTCACCTGCATCCGTGTCTCAACCGTTCACGTGATGGGCGCACCGAGCGTGCACCCGTGAGACACGCAGCGCCCCACCTGCATCCGTGTCTCAACCGTTCACGTGATGGGCGCACCGAGCGTGCACCCGTGAGACACGCAGCGCCCGCACCCCATCCGTGTCTTAATGGTTCACGCGAATCGCCCCAGATACGTGAACGATTGAGACACGCAGAACCGCACCAGGCGTCGCACCAGGGCTCACACACAGGTGTCACACGCAGGACCGCACCAGGGCTCACACGAACCCGCACGCGGGACGCAGGCGGGTCGGCACACGAACCCGCACGCGGGACGCAGGCGGGTCGGCAGGCGAACCCGCGCGCGGGACGCAGGCGGGTCGGAAGGCGAGCGCGCGCACGAGGCGCAGGGCTCAGCCGTCGATGACGGCGACGAGCTCGTCGAGGAACGCGGAGAAGTCGGTGCCGCGGCGCACGATCCGCTGGACGGAGTCGCGCTCGCTGAACACCTCGACGAACTGCTCGAACACGGTCTGGAACGCCTCGCGGTCGGTCTCGGAGAACGCCGCGAGCGCGACGACCTGCACGCGGGAGTCCCCCCACGGCATCGGAGGGTCGGCGATACCGATCGCGATGGCCGTACGCACCGCGGTCATCCCGATCGCATGCGGTACCGCGAGGGCGTCGGTGAACGCCGTCGATGACAGGTGCTCGCGTTCGATGGCCCGTTCGACGTAGTCCGCATCGATGACGCCACGATCCACGAGCAGCCCGCCGAGCTGACGGATGACACCCTCCTCGCCGTGCGACGCGTCGAGACCGCGCACGAACGATGCCGCATCGAAGTAGCGCTCGAGCTCGGCGCGCAGCCGCGCGAGGCGGCGTCCGCGGCGGATGCGGCCGGCCACGGCCTGGACGCGCTCGATGTCGCTCGGGGTCAGGAACGGCTGGATCCGCACGATACGCTCGCCCGAAACGGGCGCATCGATGGTCGTGAGCACCAGATCGGTGTCGATCCCGGCCCAGTCGGGGTCCACCCGCGTCTCGACGTCGACGACCTCGATCGCCTGGCCGAGCGAGCGGTCGACGCTCGAGCGCAGCAGTTCGTGGAGCTCGTAGTAACCCGGGCACACGATGGTCGCGGTCAACAGGTTGTCGGAGCGGCGGCTGCGTTCGAGCTGCCCGCCGACGTGCATCGCGATGTAGGCGATCTCGTCGTCCAGCAGCGGGATGTCGAGACGCTCCTGCAGCCGGCTCGCGATGTAGACGGCGACGTCGAAGATCATCGGATACGTGGACTTGAGCGAGCGGGTCAGAGGGTTTCGCGACCACGCGTTCTCGCGGGCGCGAAGCCGCAGGTTCTGCACGTGCAGGCTGAGACGCTGCACGAACTCGGGCGCGAGGATGTCGACGAGGAACTCGGATGCGGCCTCCGCCACCACCTCGCTCACCACCTGCTCCACCTCGGCGTCCAGCGGCGTCCGCGCCGAATCGGCCGCACCGGGGGCGACGATGCGCGTCAGCACGATCGTCGCGAGGTGGATCGTGTCTCCCGTACCCAGGCGCACGCCCAGATGCTCCTGGGCGAGCTCGTCGATGACCCGGGCGATCGCCGCCTGCGCATCGGTCGGCGTGGTCGCCGCTTCGTCCAGCGCGCGGCCGAGCGAAACCCGATCGGCCGAGATCGCGATGTGCATCAGCACATCGGCGATGCCGAACTCGTTCACGTAGTAGCCCAGCTCGCTCAACCGAGCGACGAGCTCCGCCTTGAACTGGCCGAACGCGCGCGGCGCGACGGACTCCTCACCCAGGGTGCGCCGCAGCGCCGAGAGGTCGAACGCGCCCTCATCCATCTCGTCGTGCACGAGACGGCTGAGGAGCCGGCGCTGTGCGGCTTCGGAACCGACGAGCCGCGCACGGGATGCGGAGCGCTCCAGCACCAGCTCCGTGCCTCCCAAGAGACCCCGCACCCGGGCGAGATCGGACTCGAGCGTGGCGGGGCTGACGAAGAGCCGGTCGGCCGTCTCGAAGACGTCGATGCCCTCATCGCCCGCGAGCAGCGCCCGCACGATCGTGTGGAGTCGGTCGCGCGGGGTCCCCGCATCCGTCGGATGGTCGCGGAGCGTCACGGCCGCCTCGGCGCCGGCGCGGTAGCCCAGCGGACCCGATTCGACGGCACCGGCGGCACGCGCGTTCAACGCGGTGACATAGCTGCGGATGCTGCGCGGCGTCACGCCGAGCAGGTCGGCGAGGGTGCCGGCGGTGATCCAATCACGCTCGCGGACCAGGATGCCCAGCACCCTGTCCTGTCGCGCTCGCGTCACGTCACCCTCCGAGATCCCGGCTGGCACCGGCACTCCATTCCATCACGTGGGCGACAGGACCGGTCCGCCCTGCCGCGGCGATTTCCGCTCGGGGCGGAAGAACCTCTGGTTGCCGCGCTCTCGGGTGGTTCACAGGATGGAGAGGAAGGAGGCGGGTCGATGAGGATCCTGGTGGTGTGCGGCGCTGGTGCGTCGAGCACATTCGTGGCACAGCGGCTGCAGCGAGCGGCGGTGTCCGCCGGGCTCGATCTCCAGGCCGAGGCCGTACCGCACGTCGCGTTGACGATGCGGATCGGCGAGGCGGAGCTTGTCCTGATCGGACCACACCTGACCCAGGTGGCGGACAGCATCCGAGAGGATGCGGCGCGCCACGGAGTTTCCGTGATCGTTCTGCCCGAGGACATCTTCACGGACCGAGACGGTCGGCGAACGCTCGACCTGATCACGAACCATGCAGCGTCGCTGTCCGGCCCCACGGCCTGAGAAGGAAAGGCACCCACATGTCCCTCGCAACCCGAACCGTGCGCATCGGCTCGTCGCACGGCCTGCACGCCCGCCCCGCGAAGCTCTTCGCTCAGGCGGCCAAGGATGCGGGCGTCCCGGTGACGATCGCGAAGGACTCGGGGGCGGCGACGAACGCCGCCAGCATCCTCGGCGTCATCTCGCTCGGTCTGGACTACGGCGACTACGTGACCCTGACCGTGGACGGCGGCGATGCCGAAGCGATCCTCGACCGCCTCGCAGACCTGCTGACCACCGACCACGACGCCGCCTGAGGAGAGACACCATGAGCACCACCATTCCCGGAGTCGGTATCGGACTCGGCGTCGCGCAGGGACCCGTTGCCCGCATGGCAGCGCCCCTTCCCGCGCCCGCCGATGAGCCCTCGACGCTCGATGTCGCGGCCGAGACGGCCCGCGTGAGAGAAGCCGTCGCAGCGGTGGCCCGCGAGCTGGAGCAGCGCGGCGCCACCGCCGGCGGTGCCGCGCAGGACGTCCTCGAAGCCCAGGCGATGATGGCCGAGGATCCGGCACTGGAGTCCGAGGTCGACACCCGTCTCGCCGCAGGCGCCACGGCCGAGCGCGCCGTGTACGACGCCTTTGCGAGCTTCCGCGACACCCTCGTCGCCGTCGGCGGCTACCTCGGCGAGCGCGCCGCGGACCTCGACGACGTCGCCCAGCGCGTGATCGCCCGTCTGCAGGGCGTCGCCGCGCCCGGCCTCCCCGAGCCGGGGCATCCCTACGTTCTGGTGGCGACCGACCTCGCTCCCGCCGACACCGCTCTGCTGGATCTCGACCAGGTGCTCGCGCTCGTCACGAGCGAGGGCGGACCCACCTCGCACACCGCGATCCTGGCCCGCGAGAAGGGCATCGTCGCCATTGTCGGCGCCGCCGGCGCCGCTGACCTCGTCGACGACCAGGTCGTCATCGTGGACGCTGCCGCAGGCGTGGTCACCATCGACCCGACCGAAGAGGAACTGCGTCGCGCGCAGAACCGTGCCGACGCCCGCGCCGCCGCCGCATCCGCCCCGATCACCGCCGGCGCTCTCGCCGACGGCACCGCGGTGCCGCTTCTGGCCAACCTCGGAAACCCCGAGGGCGCCGCCGAGGCTGTCGCCCTGGGCGCCGAGGGTGTGGGTCTGTTCCGCACCGAGTTCCTCTTCCTCAGCTCCGCCAACGCGCCCACGGTCGCGCAGCAGCGGGAGTCGTACACGCGCCTGCTCTCCGCATTCCGCGGCAAGAAGGTCGTCGTCCGGGCCCTGGATGCGGGCGCGGACAAGCCGCTCGCCTTCCTCAACGACGCACACGAGGAGAACCCGGCACTCGGGCTCCGCGGCCTGCGTGCTCTCCGCGCGAACGAGGACATCCTGCGCGAACAGCTCACGGCCCTGAGCGAAGCGGATGCGGCCGTCGCCGCGTCCGGCGAGCCCGCCGACCTGTGGGTCATGGCACCGATGGTCGCCACCGTCGAGGAGACGACCTACTTCGTGGAGCTCGCTCGTGAGTTCGGCATCAAGACGGCCGGCGTCATGGTCGAGGTCCCCTCGTCCGCTCTGCTCGCCGACCGCGTGCTCAAGCACGCCGACTTCGCCTCCATCGGGACGAACGATCTGACCCAGTACACCCTGGCCGCCGACCGTCTGCTGGGCTCGGTCGCCAGTTTCCAGGACCCGTGGCACCCCGCGGTTCTGGGGCTCATCGGCATCACCGGTCGCGCCGGCAAGGAACTCGGCAAGCCGGTCGGCATCTGCGGCGAGGCGGCAGCCGACCCGCTGCTGGCCGTCGTCCTGGTCGGCCTGGGCGCGACGAGCCTTTCGATGGCCCCGACGGCCCTGGCGGACGTGCGCGCCACCCTCCTGAAGTACAGCCTCGAGGACGCCCGCCGCATCGCCGAGGCCGCCCTGTCCGCCGACGACGCCGCATCCGCCCGCGACGCCGCCCGCGCGGCCGCAGCCCCCACCCAGTAAGACCCCTTCCCCCAAAGAGTAGAAAGAGACAGTCTCATGACGACGACGTCAGCTCCCGTCAAGCAGCCGGGAGGAGCCCGGGTCGCAGTCCAGCGATTCGGCACGTTCCTCTCCGGCATGATCATGCCCAACATCGCGGCCTTCATCGCGTGGGGCTTCATCACGATGCTCTTCATCCCCGCCGGGTTCTTCGGCGCGGACAGCCCCTTCGGCTGGCACTGGTACCCCGTCTCCGAGATCATCGGCGGCGGCGGCGACTCGGCCGTCATCGGCTGGAACGGCGCCATGACCGCGCTCGCCCAGGGTGACGGTGGCACCTTCCAGGCCTACGCGGGCCTGGTGGGCGCCATGGTCACCTACCTGCTGCCGCTGCTCATCGCGAACACCGGAGGCCGCATGGTCTACGGCGAGCGCGGCGGCGTGGTGGCCACCATCGCCACCATGGGTGTCATCCTCGGCACCAACATCCCGATGTTCCTCGGTGCGATGATCATGGGCCCGATCGCGGCCTGGATCACCAAGCAGATGGACAAGATCTGGGACGGCAAGATCAAGCCCGGCTTCGAGATGCTGGTCAACAACTTCTCCGCCGGCATCCTGGGCATGATCCTCGCGATCATCGGTTTCTTCGCCTTCGGCCCGGTCTTCCTGGCCATCAGCGACGGCCTGGGCGAGGCGGTGAACTGGCTGGTTTCGCTGAACCTGCTGCCGCTCGTGTCGATCATCGTCGAACCCGCCAAGGTGCTGTTCCTCAACAACGCCATCAACCACGGCGTGTTCACCCCGCTCGGCATCCAGCAGGCGGACGAGGTCGGCAAGAGCATCCTGTTCCTCATCGAGGCGAACCCCGGCCCCGGCATCGGACTGCTGCTCGCGTTCTCGTTCTTCGGAGTGGGCATGGCCAAGGCCTCGGCTCCGGGAGCTGCCATCATCCAGTTCTTCGGCGGCATCCACGAGATCTACTTCCCGTACGCGCTGAGCAAGCCCATCACGATCCTCGCGCTGATCGCGGGCGGCGCAGCCGGTGTCACGACCAACATGGTGCTCGGCGGCGGTCTCGCCTTCCCCGCGGCCCCCGGCAGCATCATCGCCGTGGGAGCTGCGGCGATCGGCCCGGGCGTCGGCAACCTGCTGATCGTGTTCCTCTCCGTGCTCATCGCGGCAGCGGTCACCTTCATCCTGACGGCGATCATCCTCCGCGCCTCGCGCAAGCGGGACCTCGCCGCCGAGGCCGACACCTTCGGCGCGGCGATCGCCCAGACCGAGGCGAACAAGGGCAAGTCCTCCGCCGCGATGGACGCCCTGCGCGCCTCGAACTCCTCGGATGCGGCCGCCGTGCGCGACGCGAACGAGGCGCTCGACAAGCTCGAAACCGAGGTCGAGACCGGCGGCCTGGCCGACGGCGGGCTGCTCACCACGACGAAGGTCACCCACATCGTCTTCGCGTGCGACGCCGGGATGGGCTCCTCCGCCATGGGCGCGAGCGTGCTGCGCAACAAGATCAAGAAGGCGGGCGTCGAAGGCGTCACTGTCACCAACAAGGCGATCGCGAACCTCGACGGCAGCGAGGACCTGGTCATCACGCAGAACCAGCTCACCGACCGCGCACGTAAGCAGACGCCGGGAGCCGTGCACGTCTCGGTCGACAACTTCATGAACTCTCCGAAGTACGAAGAGGTCGTGGACCTGGTGGTCGATCAGCAGAAGGATGGTCAGCAGGGCTGACCCACAGGATGCGGGTCGCCCCCCCCCTGCGCCCCCCCTCCCGGTTGCGCCGGCCCCCGCAGGCCCCCGGGGC
>JASCPH010000064.1 GCA_029959545.1 Microbacteriaceae bacterium PS02066
GGCCCGATCCGCGCTGCGGATCGGGCCACCGTTTAGAGGGGTCTCAGGCCTCGCTCATGGCCTGGACGGCCGCCTGGCCCTTCGCCGCGTAGTACGCGGCGCGCGCCGCATCCTTACGCGCCTGCTCGGCGTAGCCGTGCTCGAGCACGTCCTGCGGAACCTCGACGCTCTCGACGTGGTTCACACCGTGGTACTTCTCGATGTAGGCGTCGAGCTCCGGGCCCGACGTCCACGAGGTGATGAGGCAGTAGCGCGGGTCGGTGCCGTTGTGCGTGGCCGCGTGCCAGAGGCGCTGGGTGTCGATGATCAGCTGCGCGCCGGCGGGGAGCGCGATGCGCACCTCGCCACGCGGGTCCGTGCGGTTCTCGCGCAGAACGAAGTAGCTGTCCTTGTCGTCCGTCAGGTTGAAGAAGCCGCGCACGACCCAGCCGGTTCCGTCCGGGTTCAGGCGGTTGTTGTCGTCCTGGTGCAGGTTGTAGAGGCAGTCGCCATAGGGCGTGGGCTGCAGCTCGATGACGCGGCAGCGTCCCACGTTCGCACCGGGCTCCTGCGCGCGGCGCACGAGGTTCGGGGCCTTCGCAACCTGCGAGTCGATCCACACGCCGTCCTTGTCGGTGCGCGGCGGCTTGTGGTTCCAGAACCCGTTGCACTCGATCTCGCCGAAGGCGCTGGCAAGAGGGGCGAACCGGGTGTCGCCCGAGGACTTCCAGTCGTTGTACTCGATGTCGAGCCACTCCTTGGGATCGAGCTCCTGGTTGTAGCTGTCGAGGACGACGTAGCCGGTCTCCTCGAGAGCGGCGGACTTGATGTAACCCATGACGAATCATGCCTTTCGGTGGGGGGTCAGCGCGTTTTTACTGGCCCAGGTAAGGTCAGCCTACTCGGGCACCTCGGCAATACCCGGGAGGCCCGTTGCCCCGGCCTAGAGTGGTCTGGTCGCCCCGCGCGACGCGCTTCGCCCGCAACGAGATCGAGGATCATGGCCACCGCCACCAACGTCGATGCGACCGCCGTCAACACGATCGCCTGGCTGAGCGATCCCGATCTCGCCATCGTTGTTCCCGTCTACCAACGGCAGTACCGCTGGGACATCGGCGGCTGCGAGCAGCTGCTGGCCGATGTGCGCCAGGTCGCTGACCTCCCGGAGGGGCACACACACTTCCTCGCCTCCGTCCTGTCGTCGCGCGGCGGCGACTCCGACGACGCAGAGCTCGTACTGATCGACGGCCAGCAGCGCATCACGACCCTGATGCTTCTGGTCGCCGCCCTCGAGCACACCGTGCGAGACAGCGACCCTGCGCTGGCGACACGCCTGCACGAGGTTCTCGTGCGCGGCGGCGAAACCCACCGCACGAAACTTCGCCCCCACCGGGCGTGGGCGGACGTCTTCGAGAGCGTGGTGCTCGATCGACGAGGTGCGGACGCCGAGGGTCGCACATCGCGCTTCGACGACAACTACGCGTTCTTCCGCAGCCAGATCCGCCCCGAGGAGGCGCCCCGCATCTGGCGAGGGCTCCAGCGCCTCGAGCACGTCGCCATCGCGCTCGGCGCCGATGCCAACGCGCAGCAGATCTTCGAGAGCCTGAACTCGACGGGCGAACCCCTGCGCGACCACGAGCTCATCCACAACTACATCCTCATGGGTCTCACCCACGCGGAGCAGACCGAGATCGAGGAGCGGTTCTGGCTGCCGATCGAACAGAACACGGGTGAGGCGATCGCGGACTTTTGGCGGCACTACCTGGTGATGCGCACCGGCCGAGAACTCACGGGCGGCACGACGCGCGCCGTCTACGACGCGTTCCGCGGCGAGTTCCCGGTACTCGACGCCGAGACCCTGGAGCGGGATGCAGCCGAGTGGAAGGCGTACTCGGAGATCTACCGCGTGCTCCTCGATCCCGCTCACGCGCTCGACGGGGGCGTCGCCGCGCAGCTTCGCTTCCTCGGCACGTTCGGGCGCGGCACCTTCCCGCTGGCGATGGCCGCCTACCGTGACCACGAGCGGGGCGTCATCGACCGCGACGCACTGATCGAGACGCTGGAGGATCTGCAGGCGCTTCTCCTGCGCCGGCTGGTCGCCGGTCTCACCAACGACCGGCTCGTCGCCCGTCTGTGTCGCGCACGCGCCGAAGGTCCCGAAGCGCTGCGCCACGCGTTCGGGCGCATCACGCCCTCCGACGAGCGGATGCGGATCGCCCTGAAGTTCACTCCCCTGCCGCATCCGGCGTACGTGCTGGCACGCCTCGCCGGACGTGACTCCGCCGCGGATCTCGACGTCGAGCACATCGTCCCGCTCGCACCGGGCGACGGCTGGAGCGGCGACGGCGTTCGCACCTGGAGCGAGTTGTCGGAGGACGAGCAGAACAGCCACCGGGCGCTCGCGGCGACACTGGGCAACCTCGCGCTGCTCGAGGAACCGCTCGCGGAGCGCGCGCTCGATCGTTCGTTCCCGGACAAGCGCGACCTGTACCGACGCAGCGCCGTCGAGCTGACCGCATCCGTCGCTGACCTCGAGGCGTGGAACACCGCCGCGATCTCCCGGCGCACCGTGGTGCTCATCGAGCAGTTCCTCGCTGTGTGGCGCCGGAGAGCCGATGTGCTCATCGACGACGACGATCTGACGCCCATCCTCGACGCGAAGAAGCGCCGCGGGTTTCCGCCGGGCTGGCAGCAGGAGTGGTCGTACGTGGAGTACCGCGGCGAGCACTGGGAGATCTACGACATCGCGTCCCTGTTCAACCGCATCTTCAAGCGGCTGTGGGCCGATGCCCGTGAGGACCTCCTGTCGTTCAGCGCTCGGCGCGGCGGCCCGGTGTACGAGACCCGGGCGTGGAACGGCCAGTGGGACGAGCTCGGCGACGGAGCCTTCCTCTACATGGGCTGGGATTCGCGATACATGCTCGCCGCCGTGCAGGGCGTGCTCGAGGAGGCGGGGATCGCCGCAGAGGTCTTCGTGAAGTACTCCTACATCGGCAACGCGATGCGCGACTGAGCCGCAGCGCTCACGCGTCTCGCTGCGGGTCGCGCGCCCGCATCCAGGCGCGGGTGTCGGGTCGGCGAGGTGCAGCGACGGGCCGCACCGCGACAGCAGCGGCGATGGCGGCGACCAGAGCGAGACCGCACGCCGGTAGTTGCAGGGCCACCTCGGGCCAATCGGCGGGGATGTCGGCCGTGGCCCACACGCCCACGATGATGGCGCCCAGTGCGGCCGCCGGAGTGAGCCACCAGAAGACGTCGCGGACGAGGCCGGGTGACATCTGGCGGGTTCCCCGCACGCGCCAGACGAGCAACGCGGCGACACCCAGAACCACCGCGACGGCGGCCGTCGAGAGCACGATGATCGTGGGAAGCGCCCACGCGAGTTGCTCCGCGTCACGCGCGGCGGGAGGACCCCGAGATCCGAGTAAAGGCTGTCCGTGGGGTAGCCGTACTCACCGTGGGTGACCTCGAACGAATGCACACGCGCATCCGACGAGGTGTCGTCCGACTCCGTAATCGTCCCGCCCTTCGCCCCCGAGGAGGGGGCTGGTTCCAACTCGCTCTCGAGCGTGCCGAACGGGTACGACGAGTCCTTCCAGTCGCGCGCATCCTCGGATGTCTCGGGGTCCTCCCGCAACCAACCGGCCGAGAAGGCCTGCTGGGCCACATCGTCGTCCACGCGCACCGAGACGGTGACCGGATCAGGCTCGGACGGGTACGTCCACCCGCTCTCCCACCCGTCCACCAGTCCCGCCCATCGGATGCGGTCGACCCGCTCCCCCTCTCGCCCCGATGCTCGCGAGGCCTCCCCCGCCACAGTCGGCGATGTGTACGCGTAGCGCACCTCGACCTCGCCCCTGCCGCTGCGCACCTCGGTCATGGCGGTCGTGATGGTGTCGGTGTCGTCGCGGATCGACAGATGGAACGGGACGGCCTCACCGTCGACACGCACCTCGTCGACCTCCAGGCCGAGGGACTGCCCCTCGACCTGGGTGAGGACGGGGGTCGCGAACTGCGGCACGCGGGCGGATTCGTCGTCGAAGTCCACCACGGCCGTCTGCACGATGGCGAGGCGCGGCCGGTCGCCGTCCGCACTGAGGTGGGCGTCGACGGCCACACTGGCGACCCGTGTATAGAGCGTGCCCGCGTCCTCGAAGTCCCACCGGTCGTACGTGCTGAGTCGAAGGTAGGGATTGGGCATCACGGCGACGAGGACGACGGCACCCGCCACGATCAGGAGCGCGGCGGCGCGCACGAGCAGACGCGGCCATGAGAGGAAGTCCGTGGTGCGCCATGCCCGCAGCTCCGCGTCGCCGCCGAGCTCCCGCTCGACGAGCACCGAGACGCGGCGTCCCGCCTCCCGCGGGTCGGCCACGACCACGGCGTAGGGCAGCAACGCGTCGTCGAGCGTGGTGCGCTCCAGCGCCGACGTGCGGCGGGCGTAGACGTCGATGCCCGCCAGGTACTGCCGTGCGAGAGCGCCCTTCCGGGTCAGCGGCCGGGCGGAGGCGGCGAGCCACAGCACGACGGCGGACACCGCCAGCGAGACGAGGACGAACACACCGGGCCACCAGATCACGGCGAGCGTCTCCTGGTGCGAGAGCTGACGGATGATGGCGAGCTGCACCACCGTCAGCGCGAGCGGTGCTGCGATGAACCAGTCCCGGACGACGCCGCTCGGAATGCGCCGCAACCCGTCCGCGATCTGGCGCGACCTGGTTCGGTCGAGCAGGTATCCCGCCCGTGCCCGGAATCCGTCGCCGACCCGGCCGCTCCGCCGCGCAGCGCGCCCCGCCGCGATCAAGGCCGTACGCCTGGCGGAGCGACGTGTGCCGCGCACCGCGGCGACGGCGAGCGCGAGCTCACGGTTGCGGGGACGTTGCACGATCTGCACGGCCTGTGCGACGGAGACGCCCTTCGGCGGGTCGTACTGCGCGACGTACCAGGGGCGACCGCGAGCATCGCTCCACGCCACCGCACGCGCGGCGATGGCGAAGGGCAGCGTGAGCAGCAGGATCGCCAGCGGCAGGAGCGGACCGAAGGTCTGCAGCAGGAACAGGCCGGTCGGCGGCGGCATCGCGAACGTACCCTCGGGGAACAGCATCCGGAACCATGCGGTCGCGTGCGGGGGGACGTTCTGGTCGACGGTGAACGCGTACGTCTTCTCCCCCGGCAGCGAACTCTCCTCGGGCTCGAGCCAGTCCATCCCGCTCACCAGGGTCCAGGCGACGCCGCCGGAAGGTTGACGAACGAGCAGTGCGTCGAGCTCATCCGGCACCGTCACGCTGACGTCGAGCGCAGCGAACCCCTGCGGCCAATCCGGGCCGAAGACGCTCCACTCCAGCAGATCGACGTCGTCACCGGTGATGTCATCGGGCGAGGTGTAGGCGAGATCCTGGATGCGGTAGCGCAGCACGAACTCGTGGTCGCCGCTCAGCCGGTCGCCCGTGTCGAGCACGAACGTGAGCCGATCCCCTCGCTCGCGCAGACGAGGTTCGACCGCGACGCCGTCGATCGACGCCGTGACGTCGCGCGGCGCGAGGTCGTGTCCTTGGTACTGGGTCGACAGCACGCGGCGGATGCCCGACTCGTCGACGTCGTCGGGGAAGAAGGCCGTGATCGTCTCGACGACCTCCGCCTGCAGCCGCCCGTCATCGTCCCGCGTGAACGTGTAGTCGACGTCGAAGTCCCGCGCGATCCACGTGTCGGTCGCGTGCTCAGCCGAGTCGGTGATCTCCTCCAGCCCGAGCGGCGGGTTGATGATCGGCCCGACCAGGAGGAACGCGGCGACCGCTGTCACGACGATCCAGAAGCCGCCGATCGTCATGCGAAGCGGGCGGCCGCCGTGCGAGCGCAGCCAGGCCTCCCACCTCAGGAGCCACCGCGACAGCAGAGCCCACAAGGGTGTCGGACGCGGGCGGTCGTCGGCGAAACGCTCCTCGCCGTCCGCGCGCGGGGCCAGTTCCCCCGAGTCCCCCTCGCCGCTCATCCGACCCAGCGTAGGGGGTCGCGGAGGGCGTCTTAGAACGCTTGTGGACCGCGGGCCAGACGCATGCCGATGTCATCTCCGCCCGCATCCGGGAGCGCACCGCGTCGCGTGGATGCGCGGGCACTGAACGCATCACTCGCGAAGCTGCCGCCGCGGAACACCCGACGATCGTCGTCTGCAGAGGGGTCGAGCAGATCCCAGCACCACTCCCACACGTTGCCGAGCGTGTCGAAGAGACCGTTGAGATTCGGCATCTTCCCGCCCACGGGTTGCGCACGAGCCACACCGTCCGCCGCCGTCCACGCGACCTCCGTCAGCGGACCATAGTGCGCGGCGGTGGAACCGGCACGGCAGGCGTACTCCCACTCCGCCTCGGTCGGGAGGCGGTAGCCGTCGGCGTCCCGGTGCCAGGTGACCTCCGCGCCGTCGAAGCCGTAGGCGGGATCCAGCCCCTCCCACTCGGACGCGGCGTTGCACAGACGGATCGCGCGCAGCCAGCTCAGGTCGGTGGCCGGCACTCGCGGGTGGCGCACCTCGATGCCGAGCAGCTCGGAGAGGACCTCCTCCGTCACGGGGTACACGCCGATCTCGAAGGCCACGACCTCGACGGTGTGCCGCGTTCGTCCCCGCGCGTCGCCCAGCGTCACCGTTCCGGCCTCGAGTGCCCGCATCTCGATATCGACCATCCCGCCACCCTACGTCGCCCCCGCCTCGACGCCTCCTCCGCGAAACAGCATTTCGATCACGAAATCACGGGTAATGACAGTGATCTCGTGCAGGAGATGCAGTCTCGCGGTGCGGAGCGCGCGGGCTAGACGATGCCGCCGACCATCGCGTCGCGGCGGAGCTGCGCGTGGGTCGCGTGAAATTTGCCGTCCGACGTCCACCAGGCTTCGTGGCCGGCGGCACCCACGACGGCCGGACCGCCTGTTCCTGCGTGTCCATGAGCATCTCCCCTCAGATGGTGGATAATTTAAACCGTGAGCGTGCGGAAGAGCAAGGAGCAGTTGTGAGCGGCTATCACCAGTTCTGCGGTCTCGCGGTGGCCCTCGACGTGATCGGGGACCGCTGGAACCTCCTCATCGTGCGAGAACTGCTGATCGAACCGCGACGGTTCCGGCAGCTGCGAGAGTCGCTGCCCGGCATCGCCAGCAACCTGCTGACCGCCAGGCTCCGGACTATGGAGGAGGCGGGAATCGTCAGCCGGGCGGACGAGGCGGGAAAGAAGGCGGTCATCTATTCACTGACCCCTCGCGGAGCGCAGCTGCGCGAGCCCGTCTTCGCCCTCATCCGCTGGGGCACCGGTTTCATGGTGGACGGCCCGAGGGACGGCGATACCGTGCGCGGAGAGTGGGTCGGGCTGGCCGCCGAAGCGCTCCTGCCCCCCGGCCCGCAGATGCGGGCGTCCGCGACGGTCGACGAGAACTCGAGCCGCGTGCGCGTCGAGCTCGGAGCCGAGAGCGCCGAGGGACGCGCTGTCCTCGACGGCCCGCCGGCAGCCGTGCTCGGCGCCCTCGCCGGAGCACTTCCAGTCGCCGCCCTGGTGCAGCGCGGGGGCAGCATCGACGACCCGCACGACCTCTTCGGGCGGGCTCGAAGCGGCATTCTCTCCTGACGACCCCCCGCTGTACACACGGCGCGGGAGACCGCGCACACACCGCGGACGGCGGTTATCCTCTCGGGCGAACTCGCCGGGCAGGTCGTCGTCGACGCTCCGGACGACGCACTCGTCGTGCTCGTCCTCGACGACGCGACGATATCCGCCGTGAACGGGGCGGCCCTCCAGATCGTCGGGGCGGACGATGTCGCGGTGAATCTCGCCGGCGGCACCACGAACTCGGTCACCGCCTCCACATCCTCCGAAGACGAGGCCAGCGCGGCGATCTATGCCGACACCGACCTGACCATCTCCGGGACGGGATCGTTGTCCGTCACCGACACGGGCAACGACGGCATCTCCGCCACCGACGATCTCGCCGTCATCGGCGGCACGATCACGGTCGACGCTGCGGATGACGGGTTGCGCGGCAAGGATTCGCTCGTGATCTCGGCCGGCGCCATCACTGTCACCGCAGGAGGCGACGCGCTCAAGAGCGACCAGACCGACGACGCCGCCCGCGGTTACGTCTGGATCGCCGGAGGCACGCTCGAGGCCACGGCAGGCGATGACGGAATCGACGCTCAGACCGACGCGATCATCACCGGCGGAACCCTCGAGCTGGCTGCGGACGACGACGGCATCCACTCCGAGACCGCGCTGGCGATCGCCGGTGGCTCGATCACGATCAGCCGCTCATACGAGGGCATCGAATCCGCCGACATCCGCATCGCCGGCGGCGCCACCGAGGTCAATGCGTCCGATGACGGGGTCAACGCCTCCGGGAACACGTCTACGGGCGCCGCGGGCGGTGGCGGGATGAGCGACAGCGGGGAGACCCTCACGATCTCCGACGGCACGCTCCTCGTGAACGCCGACGGCGATGGGCTGGATTCCAACGGCACGATCGAGATGACAGGCGGCACGGTGACCGTCTACGGTCCGACCGCGCAGAACAACGGGGCGCTCGACTCCAATGGCGGCATCACCGTGTCCGGCGGCGTCCTGGTGGCGATCGGCAGCAGCGGAATGGCCGAGCCGCCGGACGAGTCGTCGCCGCAGGGATGGCTCGCGGCGAGCGCGAACGGATCGGCCGGCTCCACGGTGGAGATCAGCGATGCCTCCGGCACGGTGATCGCCTCCTACACCGCCACCAAGACGTTCGCCTCGGTCGTGTTCTCATCGGCCGACGTGACAGACGGCGAGAGCTACACGGTGGCCGTCGACGGCTCCACGTCGACGGTGACCGCCGGGCAGGCCGCCGCGGGCGGAATGGGCCAGGGAGGAGGCGGACGCCGCTGAGTGAGACGGGTGCCGCGCCCGCGTCCACGTCGACGTCGTTCTCAAGTCGCACGCGCAACGGATGCGCGGCGCCCATCCCCTTCAACACCGACGTCGCTCCGCGTGGCGAGTTCGTGGCGCGCAGGCCCGACACCACGATGCCCCGGAACCGCGGGACGTTCGGGCCGTTCGGTGCCGCTGATGGTGTCGTCGGCGACGAGCACGTCGCTCACGCCGGCCGTCGTCAGCGGAGGTCGTGGCCGATCCACTCGGGCGTCACCGCGAACGACGACGGATGCTGGGGGTCGAGCACCAGAACGTCGAACGCCCCGCCGATGAGTCGCAGAATCTCGCGCCCGGAGCGCGGGACCACCGTGATCTCCTTGCCCGCGTAGATCGCGTCGACCCGTTCCGAGTCGGTGAAGGCGAGGATGATCCGCTCGCCGCGACCGTTGACGACACTGGCGGGAGTGGAGCCGTCGCCGGCCGGATCCAGGACGACGAACAGCTCGGCATTCGCGATCTCTCGGACGACCGCGGCGTAGGTCTCGTCGTTCTGCGCCGCCGTGTACGCCTCGGCGGCAGCCTGCACACGGGGAGCGATGACGACGGCATCCGTCGAATCACCCTCCGCCGGGATCCACTGCCGGCAGAAGCGCAGGTTGGACAGCGACGTCCATGGTCCCGGTGAGTCCAGAACGATCCCGGCGACACCGTTCTGCGCGAAGGATGCGAGCCAGTCGAGCGCCTGCGGCAGCGGAACCGCGAGCAGCGTGGCCTCCATGCCTCCCACCTCCGCCGCACGCTCGGCGGTGCTGTATACCCCGATGAGCGTGCCGACACCGTCGAACTGGAATCCGCCGGGCATCGGCTCTTCCGGCGTCCCGCGGTTGACGATGAACCAGTCGGGCAGCTTCGACGCCGCTTCCCAGACGGCCATCTCGGCTACGGTGTTCCCCGCCGCAGCCCGAAAGGTCTCCTTGCGAAGGTCCAACTCGCGGACAAGGGCATCACGTGTGTTCTCACTCACCCTGCCATCCTGACCGCTCGCCGGCAGCGACCCGCGCGTCTTGCCCGGGCCGGTTCATTGCGGTATTCGCGGGGGCGGCCGTCTTGCTCCTAGGACCGAACGGGCGCGCGGAGCCCGCGGACGACCGTTTCACCCCGTAAACACCAGCGATCGGCATCAGCCGGCCGGTCTGATCCCGACCGATCACCCAGCCCTGCCGCCGCAGCAGCGCGTGCATCTTGCAGACCCCGTAGACGCCGTAGTTCTCCGCATGCAGCCGCACGATTTCCGGGATCAACAGCTCGTCCCGCAACTGTCGGGCTGATGCGGGACGCGCCTTCGCAGCCCGGTACCCGCCGGCAGTGAGGAACCCCACCTCGGCCTGCCGCATCACACGGCAGACGAGCTCGGCCCCGAAACGATCACGCATCTTGTCGACGAACGCGATCATCTCGACGAGGGGCGGCCGAGCTCGGTCGCGAAAAACACACTCGCTGACCGGAGGATCTCGTTCGCTTTCTCCAGCTCGGCGATCTGCTTTTTCAACCGCTTGATCTCCGCCTGCGCCTCACTCGAGGTTCCCGGCTGGCGGCCCTCGTCGACGTCGAGGCGCTTCTTCCACAATCGCAGCGTCACGGGGTTGACGCCGAGCTTGGCGGCGACGTGCTTGATCGCGGCGTGATCGGTCTTGTGGTGGGGGCGAGCCTCGCTCAGCGTCCGCAGCGCGCGCTGACGGAACTCGTCCGGATACGGTCCTGGCATGAATCCATCCTCCAAAAGGAAAGGACGGAACGAAACTCAGGGCGAATCAGCAGCGCACAGGATGGCTACGCGATCGCGTCGTCCTTGCGGTCGCGGGCGTGCGTGTCACCTCGTTCGGGGATGAGTCCGAAGTCGGTGAGCAGCTTGCCCACCTGCGAGGTGTCGAGCTTGTCGTAGAGCTTGCCCTTCAAGAAGTTGGGGCCTGGGACGTCGACAGTGTCGCCGTCCCGCATGCGAGAGGTGGCCTTGAGGAGGTACCGGATGTCGTAGGTCGAGTTGAAGACCTCCGGCACGCCGCGCTCGATGCCGAGCAGCTGGTAGGTCGCCTCCATGGCGGTGCGCACCGAGTACTCGGTCGTGAAGATGCAGTCGCGCGTAGTCTCGGCGAACTGGCCGATGAAGGCGAAGTTGACACTCCCCTCCGGCACCACCTGCGGGCGGTCGCCGGCCTTACGGGGCATGAAGAACGAGGTGACGTACGGCATCATGACCGGCACCGTCTTGGCTGCGTTCGCGGCGAGTTCGGGGATCTCCTCGACAGGCACGCCCATGTGGTACAGCCACTCCTGGCAGATTTCTTCACCGGTGCAGTCCTGCATGGCCTTCTTGACGTAGTCGCCGGGCTTTTCGACGAACAGGCCGTAGACCCACACGACAACCTCGTTCGGCTTCTGCGCCTTGAAGTGCGGCTGGCGGTTGACCGTCCAACTCATGTACCAGCCCGAGTCTTTCGCGGTGACGATGCCGCCGGTGACGACCTTGCCACTGAACGGGTCGCGCTGCGCGATCTTCTCGATGTACTTCGGGATGCGCTCGTCGATGGTGGTCACCGTCGCCGACTCCCACTTGGTCTTCGGGATGTCGCCGCAGAACACCTCGGGGCGGCCGAAGTCGGGCGACTTCGCCGCGATGGTGCGCCACAGATCCCACGCCGGTGCCGGGCCGTCCTTGATGACGGCAGGCGTGTGCTGGTCGCCATCATCGGAGTTCTCGGTGAGGGAGCCGATCGTGACGAGGCACAGGTCGTTCGGCGTGAGGTCGACGCCGCCGACTTCACCGTCTCGCTTCACCCAGTCGATCCGGGTCGCGACCTTCTTGCCGTCCGAGAAGTCGAACTGGACGTCGGTCACCGTCGTGTCGAACTGGAAGGTCACACCCTGCTCGAGTAGCCAGGTGTACATCGGCAGCACGAGTGACTCGTACTGGTTGTACTTCGTGAACTTCAGCGCCGACAGATCCGGCAGACCCGAGAAATGGTGGATGAAGCGGTGTAGATAGAGCTTCATCTCCAGTGCCGAGTGCCAGGTCTCGAACGCGAACATGGTCTGCCAGTAGATCCAGAAGTTCGACGAGAAGAAGGCATCGGTGAACACTTCGTCGATGCGCTTGTCCTCAACCTCTTCGCGCGTGGCGAGGATGAGGTTCGTGATCTCCTTCTGACCCTTGTCAGAGATCGCCATGAGCTTATTCGTCTTGGCGTCCTGCCCCTGCTTCTCAGTCACCCGGCAAAGCGAGTAGTTGGGGTCGTCCTTGTTGAGCCAGTAGAACTCATCGAGCACGCTCGCACCCTCGATCTCCAGTGACGGCACCGAGCGGAAGAGGTCCCACAGGCACTCCATGTGGTCTTCCATCTCGCGGCCACCGCGGATTACAAAGCCCTTCTTCGGGTACTTGATCCCGTCGAGGGCACCGCCAGGGAGCTTGAGCTCCTCGAGGATCGTGATCCGATCGCCCTTCATCTGCCCGTCGCGGATCATAAAGATCGCGGCGGCCATGTTGCCCAGGCCCGCGCCCACAAACCACGCCGACTTGTCGTCGACGCCCTCCGGCTTGCGGGGGCGTGCGAACGCTTCGTAATTGCCACTGCTGTAATACATCATTGAATCCTCTCGTTTACGTCTTGTTCTAGAACTGCCTCGTTGGTGGTGGGTGCACGGGAGGCCCTGACGACCACGGAGAGGCCGGCCAGGATCACCTCGAACTGCCCGCGCAGGCCGGCGTGCCGGCGTCCCTGCGTAAGGTCGGCGACCGTCATGCTCATCACCGCGAGCAGCGCATCAGCGGCACCGCCGACGTCCTCTCGGTCGGGTTCGACACCCACGGCCGCGCCGAGCAGCCGTGCAGCCTCGGAGCGCCACTTCTTTACGAGCTCGCGTCCACGGTCGCGATGCGGCTCACCGCTCGGACCGTAGAACAACGCGCTCTGATACTGCGCCGTCGTCTCGGCGTGCGTCGCCGCGAAGTCCACAACGGGCGCCGCGAGCGCATAGAGCGCGTCGATCCCGCTCGCCTCGGTGGCCGCGTCGCGGATGCCAGTGTCGATGGCTTCAGCGAACCGGTCATTGAGCACCATCAAGAGCAACTCACCCTTGGTGGCCGCGTACCGAAACAGTGTGCCCGCGGCGATCCCCGCCGCATCGGAGATGCGCTGGGTCGCGACGGCGTCAAATCCTTCGGCCGCGAACAGGGGGCCAGCGGCCGCGATGATGCGCGCGCGTGTGCGGTCTGACTTTGACCTCGTGCGCACACTCGTCACAAAAGTGAGCGTACTCACTTCCGTGCGGAATGGAAGAGCGTCGCTACCCGATCAGGACGGCAGGCACTGACGACGCACGCATCCCGCGAGCCCGGAGAGCCACCAGTCGGTCGAACCTCGGCTTCACTCGTCCGGACCGGCCTCGCTGAGAGTTTCGGTTCGGACGCATGGAGCCAAGGGTGGGGGCTTGGGAGCATGATGCAACAGCCGACAGTGTTCACCATCGGACACTCCACGCACCCCATCGACGAGTTCATCGACCTGCTGCGAAACAACGGGGTCCAGCAACTCGTCGATGTGCGAACCGTTCCAGGCTCCCGGCACAACCCGCAGTTCGGAGCCCAAGCCCTCGAACGAAGCTTGACCGAAGTCGGGCTACTGTATGCGCGG
This sequence comes from Microbacteriaceae bacterium PS02066, assembly GCA_029959545.1. Taxonomy (GTDB): domain Bacteria; phylum Actinomycetota; class Actinomycetes; order Actinomycetales; family Microbacteriaceae; genus Microbacterium; species Microbacterium binotii. Next base: position 13,544 of record JASCPH010000064.1, read on the forward strand.
CTGGAGGAACTCGGGGGATTGCGGCACACACCGGCGAGTGTGGAGAGCATCAACGGCGCCTGGCGCAACAAGAGCTTCCGCAGCTACGCCGATTACATGCAGACCGAGCCTTTCGCTCACGGAATCGACACCCTGATCGGCCTCGCCAAAGAGACCACTGTGGCGATCATGTGTGCGGAAGCCGTGCCGTGGCGCTGTCACCGGTCTCTGATCGCCGATGCGCTCCTCGTTCGACAGCTCACCGTGAACGACATCATGAGCGTCACATCCACCAAACCTCACATCCTCACCTCCTTCGCCGCGGTGGACGGCCAACGACTGTGGTACCCGCCGACTACCGTGGAAGAGCAGCCGTGATCAGATGCGCGTTCTCAAATAGCTGATCATCACTTCAAGAATGGATCCGTCCGCGATGGGCACACTTCACTACGGCGGGTCGGAGGCTTCGATCCGATCCATATCGAGGAACGCGCCCTCGCGCATCTGAAAGTTGTTGTCGCGACCAAGCTTCGCCGCAACGAATCGTTCACCCTGTCGTGGCGGCACCCGGAAGGCGACGGAGAAGGACGCAGCACCATCTGGCTACACCCATCAATCCCTCTACGATTCACCTTCGACGAGTTCGAGCCCCCGCACCTCAACATGCAATGGATCCACGCGCTCATGCAAGCGGCCAACAGTTCCGGAGGCATCACGCTTCTCGATGAAGTGCTCGAAGCTCCGACAGGATGACCGCCGCCGGCATTGGTCGGTGCTCGTATGCCTGCCGGGAGCGTCGGCATCACGAGGACGGACGGCTCATGCCAGGAGAACCTCGTGAGCCGAGCGAGTAGCCCTCTCAGAACGTCGAGTTCCCCAGAATCGTGGCTCGGAGAGGCCTCGCCACACGGAATGTGACATCGCCTCATTGCGTTTGGCGCAGCGCCCCAGACGCCCCGCGCGTAGCCCCAGCTACCACACAGACATTACCACTGGGTGTCCCCCAAACGGAGGACATCACGGGCCGGCGCGACCCGATGTAGTGCGCGGGCATCAGCGATTGATTCACCCCCAGAAACGGTTTCACCGCAACGCGGTTTCGATGTGCCAACGGAGATCTTCCACGACGTCTGCGGCGAACCACGGGTTCCTCGCGTGCCAACGAAAGTTGAGCGGCGACGGGTGCACTAGAGGGAACAGCTCAGGAAGAAACTGCTGATAATGGAGCCTGACCCGGTTTCCCGGACACCTTGAGTGAGGCGATGATCGTCTCGGAAGGAGTCCGTGTGATGCCTGCTGCTCACCCGCCGGAGTTTCGGCGTCGGGCCTTGACCCTCGATCGTGGACACGGTGTCGGTTCGGTTATGCCGCTTCCGCGAGGGTAGCGGACGCGGTCGCCGCGTGGGCGGCTTCGTAGGTGTTCGGGGTGATGTTGCCGATCGCGGAGTGG
>JASCPH010000065.1 GCA_029959545.1 Microbacteriaceae bacterium PS02066
CCCGGGGGGGCCCCCCGCGTCGGGGCCCGGGGCCCCCCCCCCCCCCCCCCCCCCCCCCCCCCCCGGGGGGGCCCCCCGCTTCTCTCACTTCTTCTTCGCTCTGCGCTGCGCCCGGTTCTGGGCCTCGGGCTGGGGAGCCTCGGTGCGCTGACCGAACGCGCCGCGCGGGGCTTCCGCGGCGGGCGGCGCCGCGGCGGCCGGAGCGGCGGCTTGACGCGCGCGTCCCGTGGCCGCCTTCTGCACCTGGCCGCGGTCGTTGCGCACCTCGACGTCGCCGTCCTCGGTAGGAGCGCTGTACTCGAGCCGCTGGCCCTCGACAGAGGGGGCGACCAAGCCCTTGGCCTCGACCTCGGTGTGCTCACCGTCCGGGCGACGCACCTCGACCTCGAGGTTGAAGAGGAACCCGACGGACTCCTCCTTGATCTGACCCATCATCGCCTGGAACATCTCGTAGCCCTCGCGCTGATACTCGATCAGCGGATCGCGCTGGGCCATCGCGCGCAGTCCGATGCCGTCCTTCAGGTAGTCCATCTCGTACAGGTGGTCGCGCCACCGGCGGTCGAGCACCTGCAGCACCACCCGGCGCTCGAGCTCGCGCATCGCCTGCTCGCCGAGCTGCTCCTCGCGGGCGGCGTACGCGATGGAGGCGTCGCTGCGCAGCTCCCGCTTGAGACCGGCGGGGGTGACGCGGCCCTTCTCGCCCGCTTCGGCGACGACCTCGTCGATCGTCACGCCCACGGGGTAGACCGTCTTGAGCTCGGTCCACAGCGCGTCGAAGTCCCAGCTCTCGGTGTGTCCGCTGCCGGTGTGGTCGTCGACGATCGCGTCGATCGCGTCCTCGATGAACTTCGTGACGCGCCCCTGGATGTCGTCGCCGTGCAGGATCTGGCGGCGGTCCGTGTAGATCGCCTCACGCTGACGGTTGAGGACGTCGTCGTACTTCAGGACGTTCTTGCGCATCTCGGCGTTGCGCGCCTCGACCTGGGCCTGCGCACTCTTGATCGCGCGCGAGACCATCCCGGACTCGATCGCGACGTCGTCGGGGAAGTTGGTGCGCGCGAGGATCGCTTCGGCGGCGCCCGACTGGAACAGCCGCATCAGATCGTCGGTCAACGAGAGATAGAAGCGGCTCTCGCCGGGGTCGCCCTGGCGACCGGACCGACCGCGAAGCTGATTGTCGATGCGACGCGACTCGTGGCGCTCGGTACCGAGCACGTACAGACCGCCGGCTTCGACGACCTTCGTGGCCTCTGCCGCGACCGTGTCACGCACCTGCTGGTAGACCTCGTCCCACGCGGCCTCGTACTCCTCGGGGGTCTCGACCGGGTCGAGTCCCTTGCTCTTCATCTCCTGCACCGCGAGGAACTCCGCGTTGCCGCCGAGCATGACGTCGGTGCCTCGACCGGCCATGTTGGTGGCGACCGTGACGGCACCCAGGCGTCCGGCACGGGCCACGATCTCCGCCTCACGGGCGTGGTTCTTGGCGTTGAGGACCTCGTGCTTGACGCCCTTCTTGGCGAGCAGTCGCGAGAGGTACTCGCTCTTCTCGACGCTCACCGTGCCCACGAGCACGGGCTGACCCTTCTCGTGGCGAGCCGCGATGTCCTCGACGACCTGGGCGAACTTGGCCTGCTCGTTCTTGTAGACGAGGTCGGGCTGGTCCTTGCGGATCATCGGCTTGTTCGTCGGGATGGGAACCACGCCGAGCTTGTAGGTCGACATGAACTCGGCCGCCTCGGTCTCGGCGGTACCGGTCATGCCGGAGAGCTTGTCGTACAGGCGGAAGTAGTTCTGCAGCGTCACCGTGGCGAGCGTCTGGTTCTCGGCCTTGACCGGTACGCCCTCCTTGGCCTCGATCGCCTGGTGGATGCCCTCGTTGTAGCGGCGTCCGACGAGGATGCGGCCGGTGTGCTCGTCGACGATCATGACCTCGTCGTTCATGACGACGTAGTCGGTGTCGCGTTTGAAGAGCGCGAGCGCCTTGATCGAGTTGTTCAGGAAGGAGATGAGGGGCGTGTTGGCCGACTCGTACAGGTTGTCGATGCCGAGGTAGTCCTCGACCTTCTCGATGCCGGGCTCGAGCACGCCGATCGTGCGCTTCTTCTCGTCCACCTCGTAGTCGACGCCGGCCTCGAGCGTGCGCGCGATCTTCGCGAACTCTGCGAACCAGCGATTCGCCTCGCCGGAGGAGGGCCCGGAGATGATGAGCGGCGTACGAGCCTCGTCGATGAGGATCGAGTCGACCTCGTCGACGATGGCGAAGAAGTGGCCGCGCTGGACGAGGTCCTCCTTGCGCCATGCCATGTTGTCGCGCAGGTAGTCGAAGCCGAACTCGTTGTTCGTGCCGTAGGTGATGTCGGCGTTGTACTGCTCGCGGCGGACCTCGGGCGTCTGTCCGGAGACGATCGTGCCGGTGGTCATCCCGAGCGCCCGATACACTCGACCCATGAGCTCGGCCTGGTAGCTGGCGAGGAAGTCGTTGACCGTGATGACGTGCACGCCCTCGCCAGCGATGGCGTTGAGATACGCCGCGAAGGTGGCCGTCAGCGTCTTTCCTTCACCGGTCTTCATCTCGGCGATGTTGCCGAGGTGCAGCGCCGCGCCACCCATGATCTGGACGTCGTACGGACGCTGGCCGAGAGTGCGCTTTGCGGCCTCGCGGATCGCGGCGAAGGCCTCGGGCATGAGCTCGTCGAGCGTCTCCCCCGCCTGATACCGTGCGCGCAACTCCGCCGTCTCGCCGCGGAGCTCCTCGTCGGTGAGCTGCGTGTACTCCTCCTCGAGCGCACCGACGGCTTTCACGACCTGCTGCAGGCGGCGGATGACGCGGCCTTCACCGGCGCGGAGGAGTTTCTCGAGAGGGTTGGCCACGTGGCATCTCCATCTGTCGGGTGGGCGTGCTTCTGCCCAGTCGCACCCGGAGTCCGGGCACACCGCCCCCATGTTATCCGTCTGTGACCTCTGGAAGCACGACGAACGACGGGTTCAAAGCCATTGCCCACCCAGCCGCCACCCCGCGGCGCGCCGCGAGGATGCCCGCGGGGTTTCCCGGTATGCATATATGCGTCCCCCACCCCCTCGGAAGGAGCCCCATGTCGGTCAGGCAGTCGCTGCTCGCGATCCTCGCGCAGGGCGCGTGCTACGGCTATCAGCTGCGCGCCGAGCTCGAGCGGCGCAGCGGGTCGGACTGGAGCGTGAACGTCGGGCAGATCTACAACACGCTGGACCGGCTCGAGCGCGATGGACTCGTGGTCAAGGGCGCCGTCGACCCACAGGGCCACGTTTATTACGCCGCGACCGAGGCGGGCGTGGCGTCCGCTTCGGGGTGGTTGCTGCGCCCGCTTCCGACGGCGAGCGGGTCGCGAGACGAGATCGCGACCAAGATCGCCCTCGCGGCGACTCTCCCGGGCGTGGATGCGGCCGCCGCAGCCCGCGCGGAGCGGGATGCGGCCGCAGAGCGACTCACCCACGCGCGGGCGACGGCGAGCGAGGAGCACAACCTGGCGCGCTCGATCGCCCACGAGGCGCGCGTGGCTCGAGCGGACGCCGAGTTGCGGTGGCTGGAGCGTGTCCTCGAGCGGCTGGAGGCGACCCCCGAAGCCTCCCGCGTGCAGCCGATTTCACCGTCTCGCCCCCGCCGAGGGCGCCCCGCGCGGATCGCGTGAGCGTTTCATCCGCTCACGCTGAGAACGGACACATCCACCGCGCCTAGGATCGACCTATGGCCGGTTTCTGGGGTAAGCGCAAGCGCGAGCAGCAGGCCGAGATCGATGCGCAGGACGCGGATCTCGCGCGTCGCGCGCAGCAGAGTCTCGTCGCCGTGGACGAGCGCATCCGTGCGACGACGGAAGAGCTCGCCTTCGCGGAGGCGGAGCTCGGTGAACGCTCGACGAAGGAGCTGCGCGAGGCGCTGCAGGCCGTGCGCACGCACCTCGGCGAGGCCTTCCATCTGCACCAGCTCAACCACGACGAGATCCCCGACACTGCGGAGGAGCTGCGCACCCGCAACGCGCGCATCGTGCAGCTGTGCGAGTGGGCCGAGGACCTCCTCGACGACCGCACCGCCGCGCTGGCGGGTGCGGTCGCCCGCATCCGACAGGCACCGCAGGTGCTCGCCGGCGTCCGCGCGGATGCCGAGAGGCTGCGGGAACGCGTGCCCGGCGCGCGCGCGGTGGTGGAACGTCTGCGCCAGCGCTACTCCCCCGCCGCTCTCAGCCAGATCGAGAACGCCCCCGCCGAAGCGGAGCAGGTGCTGACCTTCGCCGCCCACAGCGCGGAGGTGTCGGTGCGCCGTCGGGAGGCGAATCGCGCCGAAGAGGCCAACATGGCCCTCGAAGCCGCGACGGAGGCCGTCCGGCGGGCCGAATCGCTCCTGGACGGCGTGGAGGACTTCGAGATCGAGGCGCTGCGCGCCGAGTCCACCCTCGCGGAGGTCATCGCGGACTCGCGCGACGACATCATCCGTGCAAGGTCGCTGCCGACGAATCCCGAGATCCAGCAGGCGATGACCGACCTGGAGAGCGCGCTGGCCGCGCTCCCGCCGGCAGGCAGCCCCGCCGATCCCTTCACGCAGCTCTCGCAACTGCGCACCGCCAACACCGCGCTGGACGAGGCGGTCGCCAAAGCACGCCGCCGTGCCGAGCACCCGCTACCGAGCCCCGCGCAAGTCCGCCACGCCGTCGACGACGCCGAGCGGCAGATCGCTGTCGCCCGCAGCCTCATCAACGGGCACAGCGGCTGGATCGGCGCCGACGCGCGCACGCGTCTCGCCGAGGCGGAGCGCACACGACTCGAGATCGACGCCCTGCCCGACGAAGAGGACTCCCGCGAGAGCGCTCTGCAGCTCGCGCGTCGCAGCGGACAGCTCGCCAGCGAAGCACTGCAATTGGCCCAGCGCGACATCGACTCGTCCCGCCCGCGCCACGACGATTGGGGCGGCTACGGGCGCGGCGGTCGCGGCGGCGGCATGGGCGATGCCATGGGAGGCATCCTGGGAGGCCTCGTGATCGGCGGGCTCCTGGGCGACATGTTCGACTGACGCTGCCGGCGACACGGCGAAGGGGCCGCCTCGGTACAGAGGCGGCCCCTTCCGTGTCTGTCGTCAGGAGGCGACGCGTGCGGGCTGCGCGAGGGTGTCGAGAGAGATGACTCCGTAATCCCACCCCTTGCGGCGGTACACGACGCTCGGTTGGTCGCTGCGTGCGTCGATGAAGAGGAAGAAGTCGTGCCCGACCAGTTCCATCCGATCGACGGCGTCCTCGACGCTCATCCACTCGGCGTCGAACTGCTTGGTGCGGATGACGACCGGCGTGTAGTCCTGTTCGTCCTCGGCCCCTGTCAGCACGGGCACCTCGCCCGTGGCGACGGCCTCGAGGACATCGACGGATGCGGGCTGTACGTCGATTCCGGCGATCTCACCCGTGCCCTTCTCGTAGTGGGCTCCCCGCGGATGGTTGCGCGCGTCGACGCGCTTGCCCTTGGCCCGGCGCACCTGCTCGCACAGCTTGTCGACGGCAAGGTCGAGGGCGGTGAACTTGTCGGCGTCGACCGCCTCGGCGCGGATGACCGGCCCCTTGCCGGTGAGGGTCAACTCGACGGTGGAGTCTTCGTGGGCACCGTTTCGGTACGCCCGATGGGTGACCTTGACCTCGAGCCCGGCGGCCCGCGGCGCGATGTTCTCTATGCGGCTGGACTTCTCGTCCACGACAGAGCGGAAACGGTCCGAGATGCCGACGCCCACGCCGACGATGTTGGTTTCCATCCTTGACCTCCTTGTTCCGGTCCACCCGGTCAAGGGCGGACCTTCGTCGCCTTGTCACCCCCACGCTAGCCCGCGTTCATGTCCGTGTCACGAACGAATCCCGTGCGGCGCGTATGAGCGACGCAGGCGACTCCGATGACCTCGGCCCCCGCCTCCCTCAGCGCCCGCGCAGCCTCGCCGACGGTGGCACCCGTCGTCACGACGTCGTCGACGATGACGACCCGTCGGCCGTCCAGCCGACGCCTCGCGCGCAGGCTTCCGGCGACGTTCTGCGCGCGCTCGACGCGGCCCAGCTCGCGCTGATCGCGTGTGCTCCGGATGCGGCGGAGCACCGCCAGCGACGGCAGGCCGCTGCGACCGAGGATCGCCTCCACGACCCGGTGTCCGCGCCGCCGGAACGCCGCGGAGGAGGTAGGGATCGGAACGAACGCCACCTCGACCGCATCCGGGAAACCGGCTGTCGCGACGGCGGCGAGCGCAGCGGAGAACGGCCGGACGAGCGTGGTGCGCCCCTCCTCCTTGAGGGCGCGCAGTGCGCGGGCCGGTCGGTCGGCGAAGTCGAAGGCCGCGTGGACGACGAGGCCCGACGCCAGCACGTGGCGGCGCGGCCTCGGCGCGGCCAGGATCTCGGCGCACGTCTCGCACAGCGAACTGTCGGGGGTGCCGCAGCCCGCGCAGTCGACGGGCAGGATGAGGGCGAGGGCGGCGGAGAGGGCGGCGATCACCCCACCACCGTGCTCCGCGAAGGCCATCGCGCGGCGACGGCACCGTCGCCGACGAGCGCGACGCGCCGCTGACGGCCTGGTGGGGAGGACGACTCAGTCGGCGTCGCCCTGCTGCGTGGCGAGCACCTGGACTCCGGTGGCGGTCTGCACCCAGTTCGACTGGCGACGCACGTAGAGGGTGCCGTCGGCCGCGAGGATCCGTACGGCCGCCGGCGAGTTCGCGCCGGACATGGCCACCGCATCCACCGGCGCGTCGACGACGGTGGCGGCTCCCCCCACGACCTGCTGCACGAACAGGGGCGCGGCCGCTTCGCCCGACACGACACCGATCGTCGTCGTGTCGAGCCACGCCAGCCCGTGCGTGGGCGCGTCGACCGTCGTCAGCGACACGGCCGGCCCCAGCGCGCTCGGGACACCGGCCGAGTCCCGCTCGACGCCGGCCACGACCAGCATCGACCGGCCGCCGGCGGTCAGCACGGCCGCCATCCGACTGCCGTCGCGGGAGATCTGCATCGCGTCGATGCGACTCGCCCCCCATGCCGACGGCACCTCGAGCACGGTGCCGTCGGTCGCCGTCGCCCGAACGCGGGACGGATCGGCGGCGGGGACCGTCCAGATGATGCCGAACGGATCGATCGTGGGGGCGAGGACACCTGCGCGCTCGTCGACGACGCGGCTGAGGCCGTCGTCGGTGATCTCCGCCGCCGACCCGTCCGGGAGCAGGACGGCGGCGGCGCTGCGGCCGACCCCGAGCTGCACGGCCGTCGGCTCGGCCTCGATGAGCGCGGACGACAGTCCGGGCAGCGGCGTGAGCTCGCCGGACAGGAGGTATCCGAACCCGTCCGCATCGCGCACCAGCGCCCGCGAGTCGACGAGCGTGGAGCGCGTCGGGATCCTCGACGCGTTCACCCGCGCACCGTCGACCTGCATTTCGACAGCGGTGACCTGGGCGGTGACCAGGCTCGCGGAGAGCTGGGTCTGCATCCGGTCCAACGTGACCTGATCCAGCCCGAGCGTCTGCTCGCTGAGCTGTGCCTGCGCGACGCCGTTGGTCAACGGCACGGAGGGGACGAGCGTGACGTTGTCGGGGAAGGCGGAGACGACGGATGCGGCCAGCCAGGGCGAGGGCTCGCCGTTCACGACGGCCGCCGCGATCCGTGTCAGCGCATTCGTGGTGGGAAACCAGCGCACGTCGGGAACCAGGTACCGCCAGGTCGGGTCGAAGTACATGACGTCGTAGGAGCGGAACACGTTGCGGAACAGATCCTCGTCGAGCACGATCCCGTCCGGCGCGTGCGTGATGCGCCATTCGCCGTCCGCCTGCTGCGCGAGTGAGAACGGCAGCGGAACGCTGGCGCCCTCGTCCGACAGCGTGTAGGTGCCGGCCTCGTCGATCGTCGCCTGTGGGGTGACATCGAGCACGATCTCGTCGTCGACCTCGGTGTAGCTGCGGTCGGCGAGCACGTCGACGATGACCCCCGCCTCCGGCTTCCACTGATCGCGGTAGTCCTCCGAGAGGAACTGACGCGCCACCTGCCAGTTGTCCTGCGGCCCGGATGCGGCGCGCACGAAGCCGTCGACGATCTGCCGGGCCGTCGCGCCGGGCTGCGGGCCGTCCGGACGGTAGATCACGTCGGGCGCCGTGGAGTCGGAGCCCAGCTGCGGGCCCGGCTGCACCGTCCCCGTCGTCGGCAGACCCGCGCACGCGGTCAGCACGAGCGCGAGAGCTCCCAGCACAGCGATGAGGATCCGTCTCATGTGGACTCCTTGCCTCGCAGCGCGCTGTCGACGTCGATCGGCTGCGTGAGCCCGAGATCGTCGAGGCCGTCGCCCTCCGGAGCCAGCGACAGGGGCGAAGAGGCCGGCTCCGCGCCCGCGCGGCGCGGCAGCGTCAGCACGAAGTTGGTGCCGAGTCCGGGCGAGGACCAGACGCCCAGCGTTCCGCCGTGCAGGCGGGTGTCGCCCAGGGCGATGGCCAGGCCCAGCCCGGTGCCGCCGATCGTCCGCTTCCGCGACGGGTCAGCACGCCAGAAGCGGTCGAAGACGCGCTCCTGATCTTCGGGTCGCATGCCCATCCCGTAGTCGCGCACACCCACCGCGACCGCATCCTGATCCGAATCCACGGTGACGACGATGGGCCGGCCCTCGCCGTGCTCGATCGCGTTGCCCAGGAGGTTCCGCACGATCCTTCGCACCCGGCGTGGATCCATCTCGACGGGCGAGTAGCCGCCCGGCGCCACGAGACGCACGTCGCTGCCGTGCTGTTCGGCGAGCTGGTGCATCTGAGCGACGACGTCCTCGACGAGATGCGCGAGGCTGGTCGGCTCGAGTTCGAGCTGCACCGATCCGGCGTCGTAGCGGCTGATCTCCAACAGATCGGTGAGCAGGGTCTCGAACCGCTGCACCTGCGCGTGCAGCAACTCGGCGGCGCGGGTGCTCACCGGGTCGAAGCCCTCCCGATGGTCGTTGAGCACGTCGGCGGCGAGACGGATGGTGGTCAACGGCGTGCGCAGCTCATGAGAGACGTCCGAGACGAAGCGCTGCTGCACGAGCGAGAGCTCCGCCAACTCCTTGATCTGCGCCTGGATGCTGTCGGCCATCGCGTTGAACGAACGGCCGAGGGTGGCGATCTCGTCCTCCCCGTGCACGTCCAGCCGCACATCGAGTCGACCGGCCGCGAGCTCCGCCGACGTGTGCGCCGCCTCGCCGATCGGCACGGTGACCGAGCGCAGGACGAACCACGAGATCCCGGCGATGATCGCGATGAGGGCGAGACCCACGATCCAGAGGGTGCCCTGCACGAACCCGAGGGTCTGATCGGCTGCGGCGAGATCGTAGGCGATGTACAGCTCGTATGCGCCGACGCCCGCGACGTTCAGCTGCTGCCCCACGGCGATCCCGGGCACCACGCGCCCCGAGGCATCGGTGAGCGCGATCGACTGCCACCACTGCACGTCGGCGTCCGAGCGCACCTTGTCGCGCAGCGCGTCGGTGATCTGGCCGTCCCAGTTGCCGCCGCCGAGCACGAAGTCCTGCGGCGCGGTCGCCGAGGGGGTCTGGTCGACGCGGAACATCGCGACCAGGTCGGAGTCGGACTGGCGTCCGAGACTCGCCATGACGCTGTCGACGACGTTGCGCACCTGGGCACTGTCGCCCTGCAGTGCGGAGTCGAGCGTCGCCTGTGCGGCGGTCGTGGCGCGGCGGGCATCACCCAGCACCTGGTCGCGACGCGACTGGAACAGGTCGTTCTGAATCGCCAGCGCCATCCACACGCACGCGACGAGGATGGCCAGCGTCGACAGCGCGATCGTGAGCACGAGGGTGCGAAAGCGCAGCGACCGCTGCCACGAGCCCAGTACCCGCGACGGCCACGTGCGCCAGGCGCGCAGTTCGCGCCGCAGCCGCATGGCCGGCCGGGGGGCGGTCGCGGCGGGCATCCTCAGCTCGCGGCGCCGGCGCGGTATCCGACGCCGCGCACCGTCGTGACGATCTTGGGGTTGTCGGGGTCGAGCTCGACCTTCGCGCGCAACCGCTGGACGTGCACGTTCACGAGTCGCGTGTCCGCCTTGTAGTGATAGCCCCAGACCTGCTCCAGGAGCATCTCGCGCGAGAAGACCTGCTGCGGTTTCGATGCGAGCGCGACGAGCAGCTCGAACTCCAGCGGCGTCAGCGGGATGGGGGTCGATCCCCTGCGCACCTCGTGGGCGGCCACATCGACGGTCAGGTCGCCGATGCGCAGGCTCTCCCCCGCATCCGTCGCAGCCGGACGAAGTCGGGTGCGGATGCGTGCGACCAGCTCTTTCGGGTTGAACGGTTTGACGATGTAGTCGTCGGCGCCCGATTCCAGTCCCGCGACGACGTCGGCGGTGTCGGTGCGCGCGGTCAGCATGATGATCGGAACCCCGGACTCGGCGCGCAGCCGCGTGCAGATCTCGATGCCGTCCATCCCGGGCAGCATCAGATCGAGCAGCACCAGATCGGGCCGCTCGACGCGGAAGGCGTCGACCGCCTGGGCGCCGTCGGCGCAGAAGACCGTCTCGAAGCCCTCGGTGTCCAGCACGATCCCGATCATCTCGGCCAGGGCCGTGTCGTCGTCGACCACGAGAATGCGTGATGTCATGAAACGCGTTCTTCCTTTGCGTCCGCTCGGCGGCCGGGTTCCACCGATGCCCCCGTGCGCCCCTTCAGAGTAGTCCACACCGGAGCCGCGGCTCACGAGCGCTCACCCAGGTGTGTCACGATGAAGACGATGACGACCGCGAGGAGATCATGACGACGGCGCAACCCGGATGGACGCCCGCTCCGCGCGCGGGAATCGTTCCGCTGCATCCGCTGACGTTCGGAACGGTGCTGGGGCGCTCCTTCGTCGCCCTGCGGCAGAACCCCCGCGTGCTGCTGGGGTTCGCTCTGGGCATTCAGATGGCGACGTATCTCGTGCTGCTGGTCACCGTCGGCGGGATCGCCTTCGCCAGCTTCTCTCGCCTTGCCACCGTGCCGGTGTCGAGCCCCGACTACCCCGACCTGTTCGCGGGCGCGACGGCGATCACGGTGATCTCCAGTCTCGTGCTCGGTATCGCGAGCTCCGCGCTGACGGTCATCGTCCAGGGCGTCGTCGTGGCCGAGGTCGCGCACGGCGTCGTCGCCGAGAAGCTGACGGTCGGCGCCCTGTGGCGGCGGGTCCGGCCCGCGTTCTGGCGCCTGTTCGGCTACACCCTGCTGTCTTCGGGCGCCGTGCTCGTCGCCGTGGCGGTCCTGGCCGCCGCCGCCTTCGCGCTCGGCCTGCTCGCCCTGGCCGCAGGAATCGTCGCCGCGGTCCTGTTCGTCCTCGCCGCCATCCCGCTTTCTCTCTGGCTGACGACGCGACTGTTCCTGGTCACGCCGGTCCTGGTGCTCGAGGGTTCCGGTGTCTTCGCGGCCATCGCCCGGTCCTGGCGCCTCACCCGGGGCCGATTCTGGCGCACCCTTGCGACGTGGCTCGTCATCATGGTCGGCTTCTACATCATCACGCAGATCATCGGCGTGCCGCTGAACCTCTTCAGCGGCATGTTCATCGGCGTCCTCTCCCCCACGGGCGACCCCGACGTCGCCGGTTTCATCGGCATCTTCCTCCTCGGCTTCGTCATCCAGATACTGACGCTGCTGGTGCAGTCGATCGCGCTCGTCGTCAACGCCACGGCGGCGTGTCTCGTGTACGTCGACGCCCGGATGCGCACCGAGGGCCTCGATCTCGACCTGCAGTCGTACGTCGACCAGCGTCAGATGGGCGCGGGCGTCGCCGATCCCTATCGTTGGCACATCGGCCGGACGGTAGCACCGCAGCCCGCCGCTTGGCCGCCCCAGCCCGCCCCGTGGCCGGGCGGATACCCTGCTCCGCCGGGATACGGCTACAGCTCGCCGCCCGAGTACACGCCGCCCGGTGCCGACGCACCCGCACCTCCATCCGCACCGGCGCAGGCCGCAGCGGATCGGCCTGCGGGCGACCAGCCACCGGCTGACACGCCCGCGGCAACCGAGTGGGCTGCGCCGCAGGCGGGCCCGGAACAGCGGTGATCCTCGCCGGGGGCGCGCCGTTGATCCCCGACGGCGACGAAGCCAGACGTCTTGCCGAGCGGGAACTCGCCGATCCGAGCTATCGTGCAGCCGAGCCGACCCCTTTCGACCGCATCGCACGAGCCATCGGCGACGGCATCGCCAAGCTGTTCACGGGCGACGTGGATGCGGCGTGGGCGCCCCTGGTCGCCGTCGGCGCGCTGCTGCTGGTCGTGCTCCTGGTGGTGCTCGCCATCGTCATCTGGGGACGACCGCGCTCCAGAGGTCTCGTCCGCACGGCCCGCGGCGAGCTCTTCGGCGACGCCGTAACGGCCGGATCCGCCGAGCTACGGCGCACCGCGGCGGCGCTCGCCGAGGGCGGCGACTGGGAGGCGGCGACCGTGGCCGCCGTGCGCGCCCTGGCTCGCGGGCTCGAAGAGCAACAGCTGGTCACCGTGCCGCCCGGTGCGACGGTCACCTCCTTCGCACGCTCCGCTGGAACGGTCTTCCCCGAGGAGGCCGCCTCGCTCATCGACGCCGCGCACGACTTCGATGATGTGCGCTACCTTCGGCGGCCGGGTAGCCGCGACGCCTACGAGCGCGTCCGCGCCCTCGACGATCGACTCTCCCGCGCCTCGGCGGCGCACCGATGAGCGTTCGCCCCCGCCTCGCACGCGCCCGCACGTGGGCCGTCATCGGTGCCGTCATCGTGGTCGTCGGCATCATCGGCGCGGTGATCTCCTCGAACATGCGCTTCAGCGCATACGACAGGTTCGATCCGGAGGATCCCGGTCCCGACGGGATGCGTGCGCTAGCCCGCATCCTCTCCGATCAGGGCATCGAGGTCGTCGTGGTGCGCGATGTCGCCGCCGCGGAGGCCGCCCTCCGTGAGGGAGACAGCACCCTCGTCCTGCCGGACTCTCCCCTGCTGTCGGACACGCAGCTGACGTCGTTGGCGGGCGCCGCGGACTCAGTGGTCGTATCGGATCCGCGCGCCCGTTCGATCCGGCTCCTCTTCGACGGCAGGGTCCAGGGATACGGCACCGCCGATGCCGTCGCGCCCGACTGCGAGCTGCCGGTAGCGCTTCGCGCGGGAGACGTCAGTGTCGGCGCAACCTTCGTCGCCCCCGATGCGGTCGGCTGCTACCCGGTCGACGACGCGTTCGGCCTGCTCTGGCAGCAACGAGGCGACGCGACGCTCGCCGCCGTGGACGGATCGGTCCTCTTCACGAACGCACACCTCGCCTCCGACGGCAATGCGGCTCTCGCGCTCGGCCTGCTGGGCGCACACGATCGCCTGATCTGGCTCGTGCCCGCCCTGACCGCCGGTTCCGGTGCACCCGGCTCGACGCTGGGAGAGCTGACCCCGCCGTGGGTCACACCGGCGATCGTGCTGCTCGGCGCGACGACTGTGGCCGCCGCGATCTGGCGCGGACGGAGATTCGGCCCACTCGTGCACGAGCGGCTCCCGGTGACGGTGCGCGCCGACGAGACCACGCGCGGCCTCGGCCGGCTCTACGCCCGCGTCGGCGCGCGGGATCACGCCGCGGCGCTTCTGCGGGAGCGCGCGCGCGCGCGCGCGGCGGCGGCGCGGGCGCGGTCTCGTATAAACA
>JASCPH010000066.1 GCA_029959545.1 Microbacteriaceae bacterium PS02066
CACCAACGGCGCCAGCCTCACGCGCTGACGTCGCCCTGCGCACGTGTGCCCACGGGCGTCCCTCGCGGACGCCTCGTGGGCACACGCGTCTGCCGTCCTCCTCCCGAGCCCACCCCGACATGCCTCCCAGGCGGAAGCGGGGAGAATGGATCATCGTGACCCCTCCCCGCATCGCATTCCTCGACGTCGACGGCACGATCCTCGATCACGGCACCACGATCGCCCCGTCCACCGTGACCGCGATCCGCACCGCTCGCGAGCGCGGGGCGCTCGTGTACCTCAGCACCGGACGCTCGGCCGGCGACATCCACCCGGCTGTGCGGGAGATCGGCTTCGACGGCGCGATCACCAACGGCGGCGCGTACGCCGTCGCAGGCGACGAGGAGGTCGTCGCCGAGCCCATGCCGGCGGATGCGGTCGACCGGCTCGAGCGGTTCTTCCGCTCGCACGACATCCACTACTTCCTCCAGACCGACGAGGCCGTATATGCCTCGGCCGAGGTGCAGGCGGCCGTCGTCGCGATGCTCTCGTCCCTGCGCGCGCAACTCGCCGCTGACGGGCCGCAGACGGCACCGCAGGGCCGGCCCCGCTTCCGCGATCTCGCCACGGTGGACCGCGCCCGCGTCGCCAAGGCGGTCTTCCTCAGCGACTCGACGGATGCGGTCTCTCGCGCACAGTCCGAGCTCGGCGACCGCTTCCACGTCGTCCCGGGCAGCATCCCCCTCCCCGGTGGGACCAACGGCGAGATCGGCATGCAGGGCGTCACGAAGGGCTCGGCGATCACTGCCGTACTCGACCACCTCGGGATCGACGCCGCCGACGCGATCGGCATCGGCGATAGCTGGAACGACGTCGAGATGTTCCAGGTGTGCGGCACCGGGATCGCGATGGGTAACGCCGCGCAGGAGCTGAAGGACCTCGCCGACGAGGTCACGACCGCGGTGCTCGACGACGGCGTGCACAACGCCTTCGCCCGCCACGGCCTCATCTGACACCGGCCCCCTCCCCTCTTCCCTGCCCTGCCCTTCCCTGCCCTGCCCTGCCCTGCCCGAGTTGCGTCGCAGTTGCGCAGATGCGCCACTTTTGCGCAACTGCGGCTGTCATCGACTGGCGCGGTTGCGCAGAAGTGTGGCGGCACATGGATGCCGCTGACGGTCGCGCGGCGAACGGATGCGGCACACCATTGCATCCTGCCCCGACCCGCACCCTGCCGCGGCCGACCTCACGGGCCGGAGTGACGGATGCGGCATGCGTTGCGAGGATGGGAGACATGCGACGCGCACGGATCCACATCCTGGGAGCGAGCGGCAGCGGCACCACGACGCTCGGCGCGGCCCTCGCCTCGGCATGGAGCGTGCCGCACGCGGACGCCGACGACTACTTCTGGGTTCCCACGGATCCGCCGTTCACCGAGAAGCGCGCGGATGCCAATCGGGTGGCCCTCATGCGGGCGATCTTCGCGCCGCGTCCGGCATGGGTGCTCTCCGGCTCGATGATGGGCTGGGGTGACAGCATCGTCGCGGAGTGCGACGCCGTCGTCTTCGTCACGCTGGATCCGATGGAACGGATGCGGCGGCTCGAAGCACGGGAGCGGCGCAGACGAGAGGGACGCCCCCTCGATGACGAGGCGTGGGACGTGTTCCGGGACTGGGCGCAGAGCTACGACGATCCGAAGTTCGACGGACGGAGCAGGGCCTCCCACGAAGCGTGGCTCACCGCGCTCGACAAACCGGTCCTCCGGCTCGACGGCGTCCGCCCGACAGCGGACCTGCTCGATGCCGTCCTCCGTTGGGAACCGGCGTAGCCCGCATCCCCATCCCTCCGCGGAGCCTGTGGGCGCACGAGGCTCTCCCCACGCCCTCTCCACGCCCGCTGCGCGGACGCGGAGCCTCTGGGCGCACGAGGCTGCATCTCCCGCACGAGATCACGGGTAATGACAGTGATCTCGTGATGAAGATGCAGTCTCGCGAGCGGAGGGGCGCTCCCGACGCGCTACGGCGCCGCGGCGGCGGGAGGGCCGGATGCGGGTGGCGCGGGCGCGGTGACGATCGCTGCACGCTCGTGCCACGTCTTCGCGGTCACCCGGTCGAGCGAGACCTGCCGGCGGAGGGCATCGGCCTTCTCGTAGATGGACGGGTCACCGAAGCTCGTCAGCACCTTCACGAGCACGGGCAGCAGCTCGATCATGAAGAACAACGCCGCGATGAGCCAGTGCGCCCACGCCAGGGTCGGCTCGCGCTCGGACAGTCGTTCGAGCGCGCTGATCTGGCTCAACAGCCCGACCGCCTGCGCGTTGCCTCCCGCGATGGATGCGGCGCGCTCGTTGTAGGCGGCGAGAGCAGCGTCGTACTGCGCCTGCGCCGCCGGCAGCTGGTCCTCGGCCTGCTTCTTGTTCTGCTCGGCGGATGCGGCGGCCGCATCCGTTCCGGCGGCGTTGGCCGCGGTGAGGGCGGCCTGCGCCTGGCTGAGCTGCGTGGCGAGAGCGTCGTACGCGGACTGCGCCTGTGTGAGCTGCGCCTGCGCGGCGTCCGAGCTCGTGCCCGATCCCTGCACGCCGGTGCATCCCGGGACGGTGCCCGCTCCCTCGCCGGTCAGCTCGCACTGGTAGAGCGCGCGGGCCTGATCGATGACCTTCTGCTGGTCGGCGAGCTGCTGGGTGAGCTGGTCGACGTTCGCCTGCGCCGCCACCGACTCCGCCGAGGTCGAGGAGGTTCCCGTGACGATGCCGGTCGCCGCCTGGTTCTGCAGGGCGGCGAGCGAGGCGGATGCGGCATCCAACGCCTGCTTCTCGGGTCCGTTCGTGACCGCATCCTGGTCGGACTGCGCCTGCACGACGTTGGTCGAGTTGACCTCTCGCGCGATGTCGTTGTGGAACACCTGCAGCACGAGCGGCTCGGCGACGACGATCCCGATCAGCGCGGCCATGATGACGCGGGGGAACGCGAGACCGAGCAGCCGCCACACGTTCCGGGTCGAGCGCATCGTCGAGGTGAGGAAGCGGTCGAGGTTGAAGATGATGAGCGCCCAGATGATCGCGAGCGGCACGGCGGCCCACACGGCGATCTGCACACCGGTGACGAGCGCGAATCCCATCGAGAGGGCGGAGACGAGCGCTGTGCCGACCAGTACGAAGAACATCTGCACGAAGCGCGGCGTCTCGCCGGGCACGTCGTCGAGCACCTCTCCGTCGGCGCCGCCGAGCACCGCGAGGGTGCGCGAGAGCGGCTGCCGGGGACGGCGACGTGGGCTCCGGCGCTCGCGCACCACGGGCGGTGCGGGATCGGGAACCGACGCTTCGGGCTGCGGCTCGGCCTCGGGTTCGTCGATCGGGTCGATCACCTCGGTCGGGCCGGTCGCGACGTCATCGGAGGGACGGACGTCGCTCAGATACAACGCCTCCTCTTCGGGCTGCGAGTCGAGGTCGATGCGGCCGTCAGAGCCGAAGCGGCCGGGGCGATGCGCGGAGAATGACACTGCGCAAGGGTAGGAGGCCCTGCCTGTGTGACAGGTGCGAGCCGCCCGAGTGTGCTCAGTCGAGGAAGATATCGGGGAACATCGCCGAGTCGGGGGTGCCCGGCACGGCGGCGTATCCCGAGAGGTCGGTCACGCCCGCCTCGGCCAGCACGTCCTCGACGATGAGCGTCTGCCCCGTGTACTCGCGCGCGGGCCGCGTGATCACCTCGTACGCCGCGTCCGCGTAGATCTCGGGGGTGCGACTGACGGCCATCATCCGCTCGCCGCCCAGGGAGAACTGCACGGCGGCTGTCGCGATCGTCGTCCGCGGCCACAGCGTGTTGGCGGCGATGCCCGCATCCGCGAACTCGGCGGCGATGCCGAGGGTCGCCATCGTCATCCCGTACTTCGCGAGCGTGTAGCCCGTGTGAGCGCCGAGCCACCGCGGCGACAGGTTCAGCGGCGGCGACAGCGACAGGATGTGCGGGTTCGGCGCATCCTTCAGCATCGGCACCGCGGCACGGGAGAGCAGGAAGGTACCGCGCACGTTGACGTCCTGCATGAGGTCGTACTTCTTCGTCGCGAGCTCGAGAGAGCCGGACAGGTCGATGACCGACGCGTTGTTGACGACGACGTCGATGCCGCCGAACTCCCCATGGGCGGTCAGCACGGCCTGCGTGATGTCGTCCTCATTGCGGACGTCGCCCACCAGCGGCAACGCGTGCCCGCCCGCTTCCTCGATCGCCGCCGCCGCGGTGTGCACGGTGCCCTCGAGCTTCGGATGCGGGGTGTCGGTCTTGGCCAGCAGAGCGATGTTCGCGCCGTCGCGCGCCGCGCGCAGCGCGATCGCGAGGCCGATGCCGCGGCTACCGCCGGACATCAGGATGGTCTTGCCGGCGAGCGGCTTGTGCTCGGTCATGGGATCTCCTTGGTGCGTCGGGGGCGTCGGACTCACCCGCGGCGGGCGGATGCGGCGGCGAATGCCTGGATACGGGCTTTCGCCTCGGGGGTGTCGAAGGCGGCGCCGATCGTCCGCGCCTCGTCGTCGAGGTTCTCGGCGAAGGGGCGTCCGGCGCCTGTGCGCACGAGCCGCTTGGCCTGGCCGAAGGCACCCGTCGCCCCCTCGAGCCAGAAACGGGCGATCTCGAGAGCGCGGGATGCGGGATCGGCGACGACCTCGGCGACGAGCCCCCATTCGAGCGCCTCGGGCGCCGCCAGCGTGCGGTCCTGCAGCAGCAGCTGCAGCGCGCGGCGCGGACCGACGGCGGCGGCAAGCAGGGTCGAGACGCCGAGGTCGGGCGTGAGACCGATGTTCGCGTACCGGCTGACGAACTTCGCACCCTCCGCCGCGACGATGTAGTCCGCCGTGAGCATCAGGCCGAGCCCTCCCCCGGCAACCGCGCCGTGGACCGCCGCGACCACCGGCACGTGGGACTCGGTGAACGCGCGGATGCCCGCGTGGATCACGTGCGCCGCCGCGGTGACGTCGCTGCCGCCGGCGCCGGAGGTCGCCATGGAGATCACGTCGCCGCCGGCGCAGAAGGCCGGCCCCGCCGCATCCAGCAGCACAGCACCGACCGCGGGGTCCGAGGTGACCTGTCGCGCCGCGTCCCGCCAGCGCTCGCCCATCGCGAAGTCCATGGCGTTCAGGCGATCGGGCCGGTTCAGCGTCACGCGGGCGAGGCCGTCCGCGACCTGCACCAGGATCGAGTCGGCGCTCATCGCGGCGCCATCCGGATCGCTCCGTCGAGACGGATCGTCTCGCCGTTGAGGTAGCCGTTGCGCACGATCTCGGCCACGAGACCGGCGTACTCGTCCGGACGCCCGAGCCGGGCGGGGTACGGCACCTGCTGACCGAGCGAGTCCTGCGCGGGCTGCGGCAGGCCCGCGAGCATGGGCGTCTCCATGATGCCCGGTGCGATCGTGACGACCCGGATGGCGTGGCGGGCGAGCTCGCGGGCGATCGGGAGGGTCATCGCGTGCACGCCGCCCTTCGATGCCGAGTAGGCCGGCTGCCCGATCTGGCCGTCGAACGCGGCGACCGACGCGGTGTTCACGATGACCCCACGGTCACCGCCCGCGGCCGGCTCGGTGCGGGCGATGGCGGCAGAGGCCTGGGCGATGACGTTGTAGGTGCCCACGAGGTTCACGCGCACGAGCTTCTCGAAGTCGCCGAGCGGCGTCGGGGCGCCCTCGCGATCCAGCACCGTCGCCGGCGGGGCGATGCCCGCACAGTTGACGACCACACGAAGGGGCGCGACGGCGGATGCGGCGGCCACCGCATCCGCGATCTGCTCCGGACTCGTGACGTCTGCTGCGGCGAACGTGCCGCCCAGCTCGGCCGCCCGTTCCGCGCCCGGCGAGGACGGCAGGTCGACGAGGACGACGTGCGCGCCGTCTGCGGCGAGTCGCTGTGCCGTGGCCCAGCCGAGTCCGCTCGCGCCGCCCGTGACCAGCGCGGATGCACCCGCGACATCCATACGTTCTCCTTCGTACGTCGGTATCGGGTTCCACCATACGCGGCACCGGGTGCCACCGTCACGCGCCACCCACGCTTCGCCCCCCCCGCTCGCCCCCGGCCCGTTCGCCCCCCCCGCGCCCTGCCCGTTCGCCCGGCCACACTCTCGCTCCCCTGTCACAGATCGACGCGACGCGCTCGATCTGTGACAGGGGAGCAGGCGGGGTGGCTGTTCCCCTGCCTGAGATCGAGGCCGGCGGCTCGATCTCAGACAGGGGAACAGCGGGCGGTGCGCCGGGAGAAGCGGGCGGCGCCCGAAAGCGTCAGAGGGCGAAGACCAGGGTCCAGGTGCCGGCGAGCACCGCGGCGGTCACGGATGCGGCGGCGATCACCGCCGCGAGGGCGAGCAGCACTGCGTCGCGCCAGCCCAGCCGCGACGGCCGAGCCCACGTGCGCGGTGCGTCCGACCCGAAGCCGCGGGCCTCCATGGCCGTGGCGAGCTTCGTGCCGCGGCGGATGGACAGCACGAAGAGGGCGAACGCCTGACCGAGGAATCGACGGATGCGGCCGCGGTCGGCCACCCCGCGCGCCCGCCGCGCCAGCGCGAGCTCGCGCCAGTCGTCGACGAGCAGCCCCACCAGACGCAGGCCCGCGAGCGCACCGAGCACGAAGCGGGCGGGCAGGCGCAGCAGTTGGGCGAGACCGTCGGCGAGGTCGGTCGGGTCGGTCGTGATGAAGAGAACGACCGACGGCAGCGCGATCGCCAGCACCCTCAGCACGATGGCGGCTGCGAGCGAGAGGGATCCCTCGCTGACGCGCACGAGCCCCCACTCGAAGAACACCGTGCCGGAGGGCCGGCCGTACAGCACCGTCGCCGCGCCGCCGATGAGCGCCGCGACTCCGATCGGCCACACGCGCAGCCAGACCTCGCGCGCCCGCAGCCGCGAGAAGGCGAGGAGTACGAGCGTGGCGGCGAGAGTGACGGCCGCAGAAACGGGATCGATCGAGAGCAGGAGGGTGATGGAGACGACGAGGGTCGCGGCGAGCTTGGCGACCGGGTTGATCCGGCCCAACGGGCTGGCCGAGGCGTCGATCGCGAACAGGCTCACGAGGCCCGCCCCAGCCGCAGCTCGTCGTCGGCGAGCGCCGCGACGAGGGCGGGGTCGTGCGAGACGAAGCCGATCGCGGTGCCGTCGGCGCGGAGCTCGTCGATCAGGTCCGCGAGTTCCCGCCAGGTGCGCGCGTCCTGCCCGTAGGTCGGTTCGTCGAGCAGGATGACGCGGGGCGCGGTCGCGAGGACCGCCGCGACGGTCAGTCGGCGCTTCTCCCCGCCGGAGAGCGTGAAGGGGTTCACCTCGGCGAGGCGTCCCAGACGCAGGCGTTCGAGCAGCGGATCGACCCGCGCGGCGACCTCCGCCTCGGAGAGCCCCAGCGCGCGAGGACCGACGGCGAGCTCGTCGCGCACGCGCGCGGTGAGCAGCTGGTGCTCCGGATCCTGGAAGACGGTGCCGATGCGCGTGAGCAGCTGGGCGGCGCGCCAGCGCGAGGGGTCGGATCCGACGCCGGCGGCCAACGCATCCGCCGCGCGTACCTCGCCGCCCCACGCCGGCAGCAACCCCGCCAGGGTCAGCGCGAGCGTGGACTTGCCCGCCCCGTTGGCTCCCGTGATCGCGAGCGCCCGCCCCGCGTTCAGTTGCACGTCGATCCCGGATGCGGCGGCGAGCGCCTCGCGGCGTCCGATCCGCCGCCGCCCGACCGCGAGGCCGGCGCCGATCACGAGCGGTGACGCCTCGGCGGCGCGCGGGCGCCGGGTGGTCTGCACCGGCACTCCCGGCACCCAGACCCCGGCCTGCGTGAGGGCGTCCGAGGCCGTGGCGAAGACGTCGGCGGGAACGCCGTCCGCCAGCACCCCGCCCTCGGGCGCGAGCACGACGACGCGGTCGACGAGATCGGCCCACAGGTCGACGCGGTGTTCGACGACGACGAGCGTCGCCCCGGTGCGGGCGGCGACCGCGGCGACCGCATCCCGCACCTGCCGAGCGCCGTCGGGATCGAGGTTGGCCGTCGGTTCGTCGAGCAGCAGGAGCTTCGGGCGCATGGCCAGCGCACCGGCGAGTGCGAGCCGCTGCTTCTGCCCGCCCGACAGGGCGGATGTCGCGTGGTCGAGCGGCACCGACAGCCCCACCGCATCCAGCGCTTCACCGACCCGCGGCCAGATCTCCTCCGCCGCAACGCCGAGGTTCTCGCACCCGAACGCGACGTCGTCGCCGACGCGGCCGAGGATCACCTGCGCGTCGGGGTCCTGCAGCACCATGCCGGCGACACCTCGGACGGATGCGGGGGGCTGGCCGCCGACGGTCAGCTCCCCCGTGGCCTCGCCGTCCTCATCGCCGCCCAGCACTCCGGCGAAGGCGCGGAGCAGCGTCGACTTGCCCGCACCGCTCGCTCCCAGCAGCAGCACCCGCTCACCGGGCTCGATCGTCAAATCGATGTCGGCGACGGCCCAGCGCCTGCGGCCCGCGTGTCGCCACCCCCAGCCGCGGGCGACGACCCGCGCGCCGAGCGTCACGCCGCGTCGGCGGCTTCGACGATGCGCGCCTGGCGTCCGGAGGCGAATCGATCGAGCGCTCCCGTTGCGGCGAGCGCGCGGGCGATGAGCCACGAGACGAGCCCCGCGATGAGGATGCCCGAGACGATCGCCGAGACGAAGTAGATCGCGCGGGGGCCGGCGTCGTACGCGGCGATGGAGGAGAAGTTGGTGTCGAGCAGCGCCACGGCCAGTCCCGTGAGCGCGCCCGAGACCAGCGCGACCCACAGCCGGTAGTTCGCGTAGGCGAACAGCGCGAAGCCGAGCTCGGCGCCCACGCCCTGCACGACGCCCCAGATGAAGGTCGTGAAGCCCCACTGCGTGCCGAGCGCCATGGAGACGACGGCGGCGACGATCTCGCCGTACAGCGCGGCGCCGGGCTTGCGGATGATGAGGGCCGTGAGCACACCCGCGAACAGCCAGCCGCCGGCGAGGAGCCCCTCGAGCCCCGGCAGGAACGCGAGCGCCGTGCTCAGCGGCGTCCAGGCCTGGCCCCAGACCCAGAAGATGACGCCGGCGGCGACGCCGATCACGCTGGCGACGACGATGTCGACGACCCGCCAGCGCCACCTCGAGGTGAGAGACGCACGAGCGGATGTGGACGTGGACGTGTGCATTGATGCTCCTTCCTGCGCCGGCATGATCCGGATCAGGTTCGACGGTCGAAGCGTGGATCCGCTTCCTCTCAGCCCGGCTCACCGGACTCCCGTGGTTGACATGCCGAGTATAGACCCGCAGCTCGCGCTACCGTAGGCGAGTGACCGTGACTGGCCCGACCCCGCCCACTCGGCGTTCGCTGCGCCGAGGCGGAGGCGACGAGCCGCACGTCGACGAGGCTCTTCTGCCGCCCGATGACCTCGAGATCGAGGTGCCGTCCGTGCCGGTGGATGCCGCATCCACGCCCGCACTCATCGCTGCCGCGAGCTTCGACGACGAGACCGAAGCCGCCGCCCCTTCCCCACGGCAGGATGCGGCCGCATCCGTGCCGGTCGTGGTGCCGCCGGTGACCACGGCGCTGAGCTGGGTCGATGAGACCAGCGTCACCCACGCGTCCCGGGCGGTTCCGCAGCTCGAGGCCGCGGGCGCCGCATCGTTCACCCCCGTCGCCGCAGACCTGCTCGCCCGCGCACCCCGCCGGACGCCATGGCGTCCCGGCGTCCTCGTTCCGATCGCGCTGATCGTCGCCGTGATCGCGGCGTACTGCGGCACCACTCTCCTCTGGCCGCTGCATGCGATCGCCCCCACCGTGCAGGCGTCCGTCGTCGAGCCCACCCCCGCGGCAGCGGCCGTCGGAGCCTGGCCGGGCGAGGGCAGCGCCGCCGTCGTGGTCGACGGCGTGGGTTCCGCCATCGCCTCCAGCGCCGATGCTCGGTCGATCGCCAGCATCACGAAGGTCGTGACGGCGATGGTCGTGCTCGACCAGATGCCCCTGGCGGTAGGCGAGCAGGGCAGGGAGTTCGCCTTCACCGCCGCCGACGAGCGCGAATACTGGTCGTACCGCCGCAACGGCGAATCGGCACTGGATGTTCCGGTGGGGGGAACGCTCACCGAGTACCAGATGCTCCAGGGCATGCTCATGGGCTCCGCGAACAACTACGCCGACCGCCTCGCCGACACCATCTGGCCCAACAACACGGTCTATGCGCGGGCCGCCAACGACTGGCTCGCAGCCCACGCACTGACCGGCATCACGATCGCCGGCCCCGCCGGCATCGAGGCGGAGAACACGGCGACCCCCGAGGCACTGCTCGACGTGGCCAAGCGCGCGTTGGCAGACCCCGTCATCGCCGAGATCGTGCGCACGCCCTCCGTCGAGCTTCCCGGCGCGGGCCTCGTCGAGAACACGAACAACCTGCTCGCGGATCCCGGCGTCGTCGGCCTCAAGACCGGCACCCTCGACTCCTACAACCTGCTCGCCGCGAAGGACGTCACGATCGGCGACACCACCGTGCGCATCTACGCCGCGACGCTCGGACAGCCCGACGTCGAGACGCGGGATGCGGCCACGCGCGCCCTCTTCGCCCAGATCGAGCAGGAGCTGCAGCTGGGGCCCTCCGTCGCGGCCGGCACGACCGTCGGTCGGGTCGAGACACGGTGGGGCGCGACCGTTCCGATCGTGACCGCGGCCGACGCCGATGTGGTGCTGTGGAACGGCTCTGCCGCGACGGTGGCGACCTCGTTCGATCTCGGCGATGCGCGCGAGCAGGGCGACGTCGTCGGCTCTCTCGTCGCGACCGGCCCGAAGAACGCCGCGACGGTGGACGTCGTGCTCGACGGGGAACTGGACGGCCCCAGCCCCTGGTGGCGGCTGACGCACCCGCTGGAGCTGTTCGGCCTGGTCTGAGCGACCCCGTCGACGGGGCTCAGGCGCGGAAGTCGGGAGAGCCGAGCACGCGCTCGACCGTGATCTCCAGCGCGACGCGATCCGGGTTCGGGCGGGGCTCGCGGTAGCGACGGGTGTAGAGGTCCACCGCGTGGGCGACCGCATCCGCATCCTCGACGACGCGCGCCGGACCCTCGAAGCTGAGCCAGCGGCGACCGTCGACGGTGTTGACGCTGGCGCGTCCGGTGCGCTCGACGTTGAGGAACTTCTGCGTGCCACGGGAGCCGATCACGCGCACGATGCCGTCCTCGTAGGTGATGCCGACCGGCACGGCGTGGATGCGGCCGTGCCGGTCCAGCGTCGACAGGGTTGCCAGGTGGTACTCGGCGAGGAACGCGCGCGCAGCATCGGTGATCACCGCCTCAGCCTGCCAGAGCCCGATAGGCGTCGGCTCAGAACCGCCAGATGAGCGGCACGTAGAACACGGCCGCGGCGAGAAAGAGAACGGCGAGCGGGAGCCCGAGGCGCCAGTAGTCGCCGAACCGGTACCCGCCCGGGGTCAGCACCATGAGGTTGGCCGGGGTCGCGACGGGTGTCAGGAAGGATGCGGCGCCGGCGACGGTCAGCGCCATGAGGAAGGTGAGCGGGCTGACCCCGAGGTTCACCGCGATCGCGGTGGCGACGGGCGCGACGATCAGGACGGTCGCGACGTTCGAGATGAACTGGCCGAGCACGACGGTGACGACGCAGACGGCGAGGAGGGCGAGGTGCGGATCGGCCGAGCCCACGACGCGAAGGACGCCGTCGGCGACGACCTCCGCCGCGCCGGTCTGCAGAAAGGCGGCCGAGAGCGGGATCATGCCGGCGATGAGCACCAGCGTCGTCCACGAGATGTCCTGATACAGGGCAGGCAGCGTCACGACGCGGGTGAGGACGAGGGCACCCGCCGCCACGAGGCCCGCCACCGCGGGCGGGGTGATCCCCGTCGCCAGCAGCACGACCATGATGCCGGTGATGACCAGGGTGCGCCGGGCTCCGCGCCGCATCCCCGTGCGCACCGTTCGCACGGCGCCCGTGCGTACGGTCTCGGGAACCAGCGACAGCGTCTCCGCCTCGCGCGGCCCGGGGGCGGCATCCGCGAGGGCGTCGGGCCGGGAGGGCAGCAGACGGTCCCCGAACAGGATGATGACGGCGAGGGCGCCGCCCAGCAGGGGCAGCCCGACGAGCGCGAACTCCGCGAAGCCGAACCCTCGGCCGGTCTCGGCCTCGGCGAGCTCGGAGACGACGACGTTCACCGGCGTCCCGGTGAGCGTCAGCAACGACGCGGCCGATGCGAGGAAGGCCAGCGGGATCATCACCTTCGACGCGGGGATGCGGGCGCGCCGGGCGATCACCGCGGCCACCGGCACCAGCGCTGCCACGGCGCCGTTGATGCTGAGGAAGGCGGTCAGCACCGCCACGAGCGCACCGAGTGCGGCGATGACCGGGCCTCGGCGATGGCCGGCGCGCGCGACGATCAGGCCACCGAGCCAGCGGGTGATGCCGCTGCGCTCGAGCGCGCTGGCCACGACGAACAGGCTGGCGATGAACAGCACCGTAGGGTCGCCGAAGCCGGCGAGCGCTTCGGGGAGCGTGAGCACGCCTGTCGCCCACAGGGCGAGGGCGACGCCGATCGCCACGACCTCGAGCGGTACGCGGCCGGAGAGGAACGCGAGCACCGCCAGCCCCAGGATGAGGAACGTCGCGACGATCGGGTCCATGCCTCCACGCTAGCGGCGGGCTGTTCGCCGCCTCCGGCGCGAAGCCGTGCGATCAGACGAAGCGCACGGTGGAGTCCAGGCGCGTGCGCACGTCGAAGACCTCGTTGCCGCCGATGTCGCGCGCGCCGGTCACGCCGCGACGCAGCACGGTGGCCAGCGCCGAGCGACCTGCGACGACGACGGGCGTGCCGCGCACGGTGCCGAGCTCGGTGATCTGCTGGGCGAGGTCGTTGTCGGGCAGCACGACGATGGCACCGCTGAATCGCACCCTCGCCGCGCGGGCGACGACCCGCATCCGCGAGAGCAGATCGCTGACGGGAGCGCCGACGACGGCCGGGCCGATGATCTCGCCCCGACGGAAGCCGACAGGGCCTCCGAAGTCCTCCGAGAGCACGCCGTACAGGCCGCTCGGGCCGAGCACGATGTGATCGAGCTTCTCGTCGAGATCGCCGCTGCGGCCAGATGCGGCGACGTCGTGCCAGACGCTGTAGCCCATGCCGAGGTCGGCGACGATGCGGGCGGTCGCCTCCTCGGCGAGCGCGTCGGCCAGAAGACGCCGGATCTCGCGCGGCGCGGAGCGCACCAGCTGCGCGTCGTAGGGATCGGGCACCTCCGCGCCTCGCCCCACCCATTCGCGGATGAGGGTCAGGTAGCGCTCGCGCCGCCAGCCACCCGGCTGGCCGGCCGATCGGGCGCGCGGACGCGTGTCCTGCCGCGCGCGCGGCGGGGTCCACGCGCCCTCCGCC
>JASCPH010000067.1 GCA_029959545.1 Microbacteriaceae bacterium PS02066
AAAACATGTTGGGGGGTTCTGTTGGCGCGCGGCCCCCGAGCGGGGGTGGGGGCCCCTCTCTCCATCTGTGCCCATCGATGTTGGTGTCTGTAACATTCCCGTGACAGCGCCTCGCTAGCGTGGCGATGTGCGAGTCATCATCATCGGAGCAGGCATCGGCGGAACGAGCGCGGCGATCGCGCTCGCCCGGCTCGGCCACGACGTTCACGTCTACGATCAGATCCGCGAGAACCGCCCCGTGGGTGCGGCGCTCTCGCTCTGGCCCAACGGCGTCAAGGTCCTGAACTGGCTCGGCCTCGGCGACGAGGTGGCCGCTCTCGGCGGCCGCATGGACTACATGGCCTACGTCGACGGGCTCGCCGGAGACGAGATGTGCCGCTTCAGTCTCGACCCCGTCACCCAGCAGACGGGCCAGCGCGCCTACCCGGTCGCCCGCGCCGACCTCCAGGCATTGCTCATGGACACGGTCGGCGCCGACCGCATCCACCTCGGGATGCGGATGACGGGTATCTCCGAGGCGGACGAGGAGGTCACCGTCGCGTTCGAGGACGGCAGCACCGCACAGGCTGATCTGGTCATCGGGGCAGACGGGGCGCGCTCCCTCACCCGCGAGTACGTGCTGGGCACGCCCACGGAACGTCGATACTCGGGATACACGAACTTCAACGGCCTCGTTCCGGTCGATGCCCGCATCTCCCCCACCGACCAGTGGACGACGTACGTGGGCGAGGGCAAGCGCGTATCGGTGATGCCCGTCGCCGGCGATCGCTTCTACTTCTTCTTCGACGTCCCGCAACCCTCGGGACTCCCCTACGACCGCAGCGAGGGCGTCGCGCCGCTGCGTGAGGCGTTCGCCGGATGGACGGAGGGGGTGCAGATCCTGCTCGATGCGATCGATCCGACGACGTCGCTCAATCGGGTCGAGATCTGGGACATCGATCCCTTCCACACGTGGACGCGCGGTCCCGTCGTCCTGCTCGGGGACTCCGCGCACAACACCGCTCCCGACATCGGCCAGGGCGCCTGCTCGGCCCTCGAGGACAGCTTCGTGCTCGGCCTCGTCTTCGCGACCACGACCCTCGGAGTCCCGGACGCCCTACGACGGTACGAGGCTGCGCGAACGGCTCGGGCCGGCGACCTCGTGCTCAGGGCGCGTAAGCGGGCCGCCGAGACCCACGGCTTCGACCCGGAGACCACGGCCGCATGGTACGCGGGGCTGCGCCAGGAGACCGGGGAGAACGTCATCCGCGGAATCGTCGGCAACATCGTCGACAGCCCTGTCACGATCGGTGGCCTCCTCACCTGACAGGCAGGATCCCGCCGGTCCACGGCCGTTCTGACTACTGCCCGCCGGCCCCAGGATGCCTAGAGTCGCAGCATGCAGGATGCACGCAGCTACTTCTCTTCCAAGCTCGCCCACGAGACCGACGCCTCCGACGTCTTCGCCGCACGGCGCGCCGGTGAGGAGTTCATCCTCGTCGATGTGCGCAGCGCTGCCGCGTGGGACCAGGGCCACATTCCCGGCGCCATCCACCTTCCGTACCGCGAGATCGCGGAGCGCGCCGCAGAGCTCGTTCCGAACGGCGCCGCTGTCGTCGTCTACTGCTGGAGTCCCGGATGCAACGCAGGCGCGAAGGGTGCCCTCGCCTTCGCCGAGGCAGGCTACGCAGTCAAGGAGATGATCGGCGGGTACGAGTACTGGGTGCGCGAGGGATATCCCGCTGAGGACGCCTCGGGGCCTCTCCCGCGCCACCGCGACCCGCTCGTGTCGATCGTCGCACCCTGAGGCGCCGGCGTTCAGGCGGAGACGTCCAAGTTCTCCTGGAAGAGCTCACCCGCCGAGCCGCTGAACGTGGCGGGCTCCGCCGCGGCGTCGCCATCGAGGACGTCGCAGACCACGGCGGTGACGTTGTCGCGTGAGCCGCTGTCGAGAGCAAGCGCCACGAGGGCCGCAGCGGCATCCGCAACGCCACGGTGGCGGAGCAGTGTCAACCCGATCTCCTCGTCGTCCAGGTAGTCGCTGACCCCGTCGCTGCACAGCAGCCAACGATCGCCGATCACCGAGTCGCGCTCCGCGATGGAAACGACGTCCTCCTCACCGCCGCCGAGCGAGGCCGTGATGATGTTGCGTCGGGGGTGCGAGGCCGCTGCTTCGGGCGTCAGAAGACCGCTGTCGACGAGTGCCTGCACGTACGAATCGTCGCGGGTCTCGCGGCGCAGCTGCGCGTGTCGGAGAAGGTACGCGCGGGAGTCGCCGGTGTGAGCCAGCAGCAGGCGGTCCTCGGGTGCGACGAAGACCCCGGTGAAGGTCGTCGCCATCCCCTGCAGCGACGGATCACGCTGCACGTGGGCACGCAGATCCCAGTTCGCTTCACGGATCTGCACGAGCAGCTGCTCCGCATCCGTCGCCGCGAGGGGCGAAGGCACGAGCCGGTGCACGAAGGCTGCGGAGGCGAGATCTCCCGAGGGCCCTCCCCCGACACCGTCGGCGACAGCAGCCCCCCAGGACGCGGTGAAGGCCGCATCCTGGTTGGACGTGCGATATCGGCCGATGTCGGAGACGGCGGCCGCGTTGAGCCTGATCGGCACGGATCAGTGCGCGAAGTACCCGCGGTAGTACTCGTACACCCAGCCGACGATGGCCACGGCGAAGATGCCGAGACCGATCGGGAGCATCCAGGTGCCGACCGCGAGACCGATCGCCGCCACGGCGGCGGAGGCTGCGAGAACGAGCGGCCACCACGACCAGGGGCTGAACTCGCCGAGCTCAGGGTCGCCGTCGTCGATGTCGGCCGTCAGCGTGTCCTCGGGGAGCTCACCCTGCTGGGCCTTGTAGACGCGGTGCGTGTAGAACCCGATCATGAGCGCCATGAAGGCACCGAACAGCAGGGCGACCGAGCCGACCCACTCGATGGCGTTGTGCCAAGCGAGATCGGGGTGGGCGAGGATGTTCCAGCCGGTGTAGACGACGTCGATGAAGACGAAGAACCCGACCAGGATCCACCACAGGTTGATGTTGGTGCGCACTTACTTGACCTCTCCGTCGGCCGCATCGACGACCGGGGCGTCAGGGGCATCCTTCGCGGGTCCCACACCCACCGGCACGGCGGCCTCGGGGTGGTTCAGATCGAAGGCGGGACGCTCGGAGCGGATGCGCGGGATGGACGTGAAGTTGTGGCGCGGGGGCGGGCAGCTCGTGGCCCACTCCAGCGATCCGCCGTAGCCCCAGGGGTCGTTGACGGTGACCTTGGGCGCCGTGCGCGCGGTGATCCAGACGTTCAGCAGGAACGGGATGACCGATGCGGCCAGGATCATGGAGCCGATCGTCGACACCTGGTTCTGCCACGTCCAGCCGTCCGCCGACGAGTAGTCCGCGTAACGACGGACCATGCCGTCGACACCCAGCCAGTGCTGGATGAGGAAGGTCATGTGGAAGCCGATGAACAGGATCCAGAAGTGGATGTAGCCCAGACGCTCGTTGAGCATCTTGCCGGTCCACTTCGGCCACCAGAAGTAGAAGCCGGCGAACATCGCGAACACGACGGTGCCGAAGACGACGTAGTGGAAGTGCGCGACGACGAAGTACGAGTCGCTCAGTGCGAAATCGAGCGGCGGCGAAGCGAGGATGACGCCGGTCAGACCACCGAAGACGAACGACACCAGGAAGCCGAGGGAGAAGACCATCGGCGTCTCGAACGTCACCGATCCTCGCCACATCGTTCCGATCCAGTTGAAGATCTTCACGCCGGTCGGAACTGCGATGAGCATCGTCATGAAGGAGAAGAACGGCAGCAGCACTGCGCCCGTCACGTACATGTGGTGAGCCCAGACCGCGACCGACAGTACGGCGATGGCGATGGTCGCGTAGATCAGCGTCTTGTATCCGAAGATCGGCTTGCGGCTGAAGACCGGGAAGATCTCCGACACGATGCCGAAGAACGGCAGCGCGATGATGTAGACCTCCGGGTGACCGAAGAACCAGAACAGGTGCTGCCACAGCAGCACGCCGCCGTTCTGCGGGTCGTAGATGTGGGCGCCGAGCACGCGGTCCGCGGCAGCAGCGAAGACCGCCGCGGCCAGAACCGGGAACGCGAGCAGGATCAGGATGCTCGTGACGAGCGTGTTCCACGAGAAGATCGGCATGCGCCACATGGTCATACCGGGGGCGCGCATCGTGACGATCGTCGTGATGAAGTTCACCGCGCCGAGGATCGTTCCGAAGCCCGAGATGCCGAGGCCCAGCATCCAGAGGTTTCCTCCGGCGCCCGGGGTGAAGGATGCGCTCGCCAGCGGTTGGTATGCGAACCAGCCGAAGGATGCGGCGCCCGCCGGCGTGAGGAATCCGGCGACGGCGATCGTGGAACCGAAGAGGAACAGCCAGAAGGCGAACGCGTTCAGTCGCGGGAACGCCACGTCCGGAGCACCGATCTGCAGCGGCAGGATCGCGTTCGCGAAGCCCGCGAACAGCGGCGTCGCGAACATCAGCAGCATGATCGTGCCGTGCATCGTGAACAGCTGGTTGTACTGCTCCTTGGTCGGGATGATCTGCATCCCGGGCTCGAACAGTTCGGCGCGGATGATCAGCGCCATCACGCCGCCCAGCAGGAAGAACAGGAACGACGCGATCAGGTACATGTACCCGATGGTCTTGTGGTCAGTGGAGGTGATCCACTTGACGATGATGTTGCCCTTCTGCTCGATCCGCGAGGAGCTCAGCAGAGCGGCCTGGCGCGGCGGCAGGGTCGTGGGGCGGGAAGGCGCTTCCTGAAGCGGGACTGTCGTCGCCATGATCACTCGTCTCCCTTGGCGGTTGCGCCGGTGCCCGGCAGGTTGCCCAGTCGGTCGTAGGCGTCCTGGATGTCGCCGGTCTGACCCTTGTCGCGCAGGCTCTCGAGGTACTGCTCGTACTCGGCGTCGCTGACGACCTTGACGTTGAAGAGCATCATCGAGTGGTACTCGCCGCACAGCTCCGCGCACTTGCCGGCGTACGTGCCCTCACGGGTCGGCGTGAACGACCAGTAATTGTCACGGCCGATGTACATGTCCTTCTTGTAGAGGAAGTCGATAATCCAGAAGGAATGGATGACATCGCGGGACTCGAGCTTGATCTTGACGCTCTTGTCGACGGGCAGGTACAGCGTCGGCAGCTGCGACTGGTCGACGTTTCCCGCGGCGTCGGTCTGGGCCTGGATGCCCATGGACCAGACGGCGTCGTCGCCGGAGGCCTCCTCGCCGTTGTACTGGAAGTCCCACGCCCACTGCTTGCCGATCGCGACGATCGACACGTCGGGGTTCTCGGTCTGGGTCTCGAGAGTCGCCTGGTCACGCGCGGTGAAGGCGAAGAAGCCGACCACGAGGATCAGCGGCACGATCGTGTAGAAGATCTCGATCGGCATGTTGTAACGCAGCTGGACCGGCAGGCCGGTCTGGCCGCGCCGGCGACGGTAGGCGATCATCGCCCAGAGCATCAGGCCCCACGTGATCACGCCGACGGCGAGCAGGACGATCCAGGAGTTGACCCACAGCCCGGCGACCATGTCGGTGTGGTTCGTCGCGGCCTGGCCGTCTTCGGTGAACCCGGGAAGGAAGCCGTGCAACTGGGTCGGGCTGCATCCGGCGAGGATGGCAGCCGTCGCGATCCCCAGCGGAAGAACGGCTAGTCGGATTCGACGTTTCGAAGGCACGGTGCACCTTTCCAGGTCACGAATAAAGCTTCCTTCAGTCTAGAGCAAGCTCACACCTGATTCAGGCCACCCGTTCAGCCCGAAACGACGAATCGGCGCGTCCGGATCGCGTGAAAGCGAGCCTGGACGCGCCGACTCTCGGCGTGTCGCGGGGTCAGTGGAAGCTGTCGCCGCAGGCGCAGGATCCGGCTGCGTTGGGGTTGTCGATGGTGAACCCCTGCTCCGAGATCGTGTCCTTGAAGTCGATCTTCGCGCCGTCCAGGTACGGGACGCTCATGTCGTCCACGACGACCTCGACACCGTCGAAGTCGACCGTCTGGTCGCCCTCGAGCAGGCGCTCGTCGAAGTACAGCTGATAGATCAGCCCGCTGCATCCGCCGGGCTGCACGGCGACGCGCAGACGCAGATCGTCGCGGCCCTCCTGCTCGAGCAGGTTCTTCACCTTTGCGGCGGCGTCGTCGGTGAGGGCCACGCCGTGTGCGCGGGCCGTCGCTTCGTTCGACAGGGCGGTGTCGGTCATGACTCTCCTCGTGTACTGCTCGGTACTCTCTGATGACGTCGGATGCGGGAGGTGCGCCCGCGAGGGACGGATGACGCCGATTCTACGCCCACGAGTCGCGGTGAGGGCGGTTCAGCGCCGTTCGTTCAACGACTCCAGCAACGCCGCCTCGGCCAGCACCGCGTGACGGAAGGTGTCGAGGTGCAGGGACTCGTTCGGGCTGTGCGCACGGGAATGCGGATCCTCCACGCCGGTCACCAGGATCTGCGCTCCGGGGAACTGCTCCACGAGATCCGCGATGAACGGGATGGATCCGCCGACGCCGACGTCGACCGGGTCGACCCCGTAACCGGTGGCCAGGCTCGTCCGAGCCACCTCGACGGCCCAGCCCTCGGTGTCGACGAGGAAGCCGTCGCCGAGATCGATGTCGGAGAAGGTCAGCTCGGCGCCGAACGGGGCGTGCCTGCGCAGGTGGCCCTCGATGGCGGCATATGCCTCGCGCGCCGACTGTCCGGGAGCGACGCGCGCGCTCACCACGACCGAGATCTCCGGCGCCAACGTGTTGGATGCGGCGGCGACGCTCGTCGCGTCGATGCCCGTCACCGTCACCGACGGCTTGTTCCAGATGCGCGACAGGATCGTGCCCCGACCGATCGGGGTGACGCCGGACGGAAGACCCGCCTCGGAACGCAGCGTCTGCTCGGTGTAGTCCGGCGTCGGAGCGTCGCGCTCCGCGAGACCTTCGACGGCCACGGCGCCGTCGTCGTCCCACAGCGTCGCGAGCAGCTTGATGGCGGCCATCGTGGCATCGGGCACGGCGCCGCCGAACATCCCCGAGTGCGAGGCGTGCTCGAGCGTGCGCACCGTGAGCGTGAAGCGGGCGTTGCCGCGGAGCGAGACCGTCAGCGCGGGAGTGACCGCATCCCAGTTGCCCGAGTCGGCGACGACGATCACGTCGGAGCGCAACTGATCGCGATGGTCGGAGAGGAACTGCGCGAAGGAGCGCGAGCCGTACTCCTCCTCCCCCTCGATGAACAGGGCGATGCCGAGTGTCAGGTCGTCGCCGTACACCTCGTGGATCGCACGCAGCGCGGCGATGTGCGCCATCACACCGGCCTTGTCGTCCGCGGCGCCGCGACCGTACAGACGCCCGTCGCGCACCGTGGGCTCGAAGGGCGGCGTCTCCCAGAGAGCGTCGTCTCCGGGCGGCTGCACGTCGTGATGCGCATACAGGAGCACGGTCGGCGCACCCTCGCGCGCAGCGCGCGTGGCGAGGATGGCGGGCTGACCGATCTCGTCCGTCCCCGGCACGGCCGAGCGGGCGATCTCCACGGAATCGAAGATGCCGATCCCCTCGGCGAGAGCGGCGATAGCCTCGGCGCTGCGCACGAGCGCCTCCTGGTCGAAAGCGGGCCACGCGATCGAGGGGATGCGAACGAGCGCACCCAGATCGGCGAGGGCGACGGGGATGCCGGCGGCGGCCGCTTCGTGAACGGCTCCGTTCCTGGGATTCTCGGAGGTCATGCGGGTAATCTTAAGGCGCACCCCTCCCCCGTTCTTTTGAGGACCATCGTGGCCAAGACCTCTGCCGACTCCGCCGCGCACGACGCGCCGAGCACCCCGACGACGGGCAAGGGGCGCGCGACGCCCACCCGCGCCGAGCGAGAGGCCGCGCGAAAGCGCCCCCTCGTCGCCGACACCAAGGAGGCCAAGGCCCGCGCGCGCGCCGAGCTGCGAGAGCGGCAGGAGAAGGCGCGTATCGGCATGGCCAACGGCGACGATCGCTACCTGCAGGCCCGCGACAAGGGCCCTCAGCGCCGATTCGTTCGCGACTGGGTGGACTCCACGTGGCACGTCGCTGAACTCGTGATGCCGATCATGGTGGCGGTCCTCCTGCTCATGTTCGTCGGCATCCCGGCGATCCAGGTCTACGCGTACTTGGTCCTGTGGGCCTTCATCATCGTGGCCGTCCTCGACATGGTGATCACCGCGATCCGCGTCAAGCGCGCCGCGCGCGCGAAGTTCGGCGAGGATCGCATCGAGAAGGGACTGGGCTTCTACGGCGCCATGCGCACTGTCCAGATGCGCTTCATGCGCCTTCCCAAGCCTCAGGTGAAGCGCGGACAGCGTCCCGCCTGATCGAATCGACAAAGCGGCCGGCCCCTCGGGACCGGCCGCTTTCTCGTGTCAGCGCACGCGGGAGGGCGCAGCGGCAAGGCCCCTGTTGATCTGCCTCGCCCAGAACGGTCCCCGGTACAGGAATCCGGTGTAGCCCTGCGTGAGCGTCGCACCCGCATCCAACCGATCCTGAACATCCTGCGCCGTCTCGATGCCACCGGCCGCGATGACGCAGAAGTCCGACGGGACCTCCTCGCGGACGATCCGCAGCGCCTGGATCGCACGCTCGCGCAGCGGAGCACCCGACAGCCCTCCGGCTCCCGCAGCCTCGACGATCTGGGGAGCGGTGCGCAGCCCCTCGCGGGAGATCGTGGTGTTGGTGGCGATGACCCCGTCGAGCCCCAGCTCCACCGCAAGACGTGCCACGGCGCGGATGCCGTCGTCGGAGAGGTCGGGAGCGAATTTGACCAGGAGGGGCGTCGCACCGGATGCAGCGCGCACCGCTTCGAGCAACGGC
This sequence comes from Microbacteriaceae bacterium PS02066, assembly GCA_029959545.1. Taxonomy (GTDB): domain Bacteria; phylum Actinomycetota; class Actinomycetes; order Actinomycetales; family Microbacteriaceae; genus Microbacterium; species Microbacterium binotii. Next base: position 8,819 of record JASCPH010000067.1, read on the forward strand.
CGGAGCGTATCGATCTCCTGCAGTCCCCGGAGCCCCGGTGTGTTGGGCGAGGACACGTTGACGACCAGGTAGTCCGCCAGGGGCGCGAGCAGGCGCGCGCTGCGGACGTAGTCGTCCACGGCGTCGGAGACATCGACGATGCGACTCTTGCCGATGTTGACGCCCAGGACGGGCCGTTTGCGCCGCCGGCGCAGGCGCCGCAGACGCGCAGCCGCCGCATCCGCACCGGCGTTGTTGAAGCCCATGCGATTGATGACGGCGCGGTCGGGGATCAAACGGAACAGACGCGGGCGGGGGTTCCCCTCTTGCGGCACGGCCGTCACGGTGCCCACCTCGACGTGGCCGAAGCCGAGCGCGTACAGACCGGCGGCGGCGACCGCGTTCTTGTCGAATCCCGCGGCGACGCCGAAGGGCGAGTCGAACTGGAGTCCGAGGGCGCGAACCCCCATCTGCGGCGCGGGGCGCGTCAGCGCGCGAGCGAGCGGCGTGAGCGGGCGGACCCCCAGCGCCCGGATGACGAGCATGGCGGCGTGGTGCGCCGTCTCGGGATCCATGCGGGACAGGACGCGGCGAAAGAGCAGGTCATACATCGACAGCCAGGCTATCGCTGCCGCGAGCGCCCTCGTGCGCCGTCAATCGGTCGTGGCCTCCGACGCGGCGGCCGCGCGCAGCTCGTGATCGGCGCGCAGCTGCGCGATCGACGACTCGAAGTCCTCCAGCGACTCGAAAGCCTGATAGACGCTCGCGAACCGGAGGTAGGCGACCTCGTCGAGTTCGCGCAACGGATCGAGGATCGCCAGCCCGATCTCGTTCGTGTCGATCTGCGAGCTACCGGTGCGTCGCAGGATCTCCTCCACTCGCTGCGCGAGCAGCGCCAGATCGCCGTCGGTGACCGGACGCCCCTGGCATGCCTTGCGCACGCCGGAGACGACCTTGTCGCGGCTGAAGGGTTCGATGACGCCGGAGCGTTTGATGACGTTCAGGCTCGCCGTCTCGACGGTCGAGAAACGTCCGCCGCACTCGGGGCACTGACGACGGCGGCGGATGCTGAGTCCGTCATCGGTGGTGCGGGAGTCGATGACGCGGGAATCGGGATGGCGGCAGAACGGGCAATGCATGACCAGGCCAGATTAGTCCTCGAAACGGGCCTCGACGGCCTCACCGTGTGCCGGGAGGGCTTCGGCGCGGGCGAGCGTGACGATCGCGTCCCGCACGTCGGCGAGGGCGGCACGGTCGTACTCGATGACCTGCTGCGGGCGCAGGAACGTCGATGCCGACAGTCCCGATGCGTACCGCGCCTGACCGCCGGTGGGCAGCACGTGGTTGCTGCCGGCCAGATAGTCGCCGAGACTGACGGGCGCGTGATCGCCGACGAAGACGGCGCCCGCGTTGACGAAATCGTCGACACGGGGCTCGGACAGATGGATCTCGAGGTGCTCGGGCGCGTAGGCGTTGCTGAACGCGATCGCCTGGTCGACGTCGTCGACGAGCACGATCGCCGACTGCGGACCGGACAGCGCCGCGGCGACCCGCTCTGCGTGGCGGGTACGCGGCTGGCGGATGGTGAGCTCGGCGCTGACCCGCTCGGCGAGTTCGACGGACGGGGTGACCAGCACCGCGGAGGCCTGCTCGTCGTGCTCGGCCTGGCTGATGAGATCCGCCGCAACGAGCGCGGGCTGAGCGGAGTCGTCGGCGACGATGAGGATCTCTGTCGCGCCGGCCTCCGCATCCGTCCCGACGAGTCCCGCCACGGCGCGCTTGGCCGCAGCGACGAAGTTGTTGCCGGGCCCCGTGACCACGTCGACCGGGTCGAGGTCGAGGGAGGGCACGCCGTAGGCAAGGGCACCGATCGCACCGGCCCCGCCCATCGCGTAGACCTCGTCGACCCCCAGCAGTCTGGCCGCCGCGAGGATCACGGGGTGGATGCGACCGCCGAACTCGCGCTGCGGCGGTGACGCGAGCGCCACCACCGACACGCCTGCGACCTGTGCGGGCACGACGTTCATGACGACACTGGAGGGGTACACCGCCTTGCCGCCGGGCACGTACACACCGACGCGTCGGACCGGCTGCCAGCGCTGAACGACCCGCGCGCCGGGGGCGAGCTCGGTCGTGGTGGGCGGCGGCACCTGAGCCGCGGAGGCCGCCCGCACGCGGACGATCGCCTCGTCGAGCGCCGCGCGCACCTCGGGGGCGAGCGCTGCGAGAGCCTCGTCGAGGTGCGACGCCGGTACGCGCAGCGAGTGGTCCGTGACGCCGTCGAAACGCTCCGCCTGCTCGCGCAGCGCCTGCTCGCCGCGCGCGGCGACATCATGGACGATCTGCGCCGCTGCCGTCAGAGCCGCTTCGCGCGCCATCTCCGCGCGCGGGACGGCGGCCAGGAGCTCGCTCGCGGAGAGCGTGCGACCGCGCAGGTCGATCGTCTGAAGCATCCCTTCAGGCTACCGTCTCGAGCATCCGGTTCCGTGCGTTTCTCAGCCGCGCGTAACCCCGGACACGTCGTGCAGGTAGCCGATGCGACCGTCCTCGTGGCGCACCACGAAGACCTCTCCGCGATCCTCGATGACCAGGGCCCACGCCGTGGAGTCCACCCGGAAGATCGGCACGCCCATCTCGTCGAGTACCTCGCGCTCCTCGGGCACGAGCGCCCAGAACGCCTGGGACACCGCGATCTGCTCGGTGGCGGGTTCTGCCGCCGGGGTGAAGCCCTGATCGTAGGCGGCAGTCTGCGCGTGAGGATCGGCGTACACATCGCCGGTGGTGGCGAACAGCGCGGCGGCCTCATCGTGAGCGGGCTCGGCTGTCTGCGCGGAATGCGCCCACCCTGCCTCGGAGTGTGCCACCGGGTACGTCGCGGTGGGCGCAGCGGCGTGGTCGCCGGGCGCCGGCGCCGGGCGCTGCGCCACGGGGCGGGCACCCCGCGCGACGCGGTGGGCGACGGT
>JASCPH010000068.1 GCA_029959545.1 Microbacteriaceae bacterium PS02066
GTCGCGACGACGCGGTCGAAGGCCCGCGGGATGCCGCGGCGACGCGCCGACGGCAGCGGCGGCGGCGCCGAAACGTGCGCCCGTGCGACGGCCGCCGCGTCGCCGCCGAACGGAGCACGACCGGTGAGGGCGAAGAACAGCACGGCACCGGTCTGATACAGATCGCTGGCCTCGGTGACCGGTTCGCCGCGCAGCTGCTCGGGCGAGGCGTACGCGACGCTCGCGACGACCCCGGTCTCTGCGCCCGCAGCACCCGACAGCAGCGCGTCACCGCCCACGGTCGCGCGCCCCGGCACATCCGCGAGACCGAAGTCGAGCAGCCGGACGGCGGCGGCGAACGCCTCGTCATCGACGGGATCGGGGTCGATCACGATGTTGGCGGGTGTGACGTCACGGTGCACGACGCCCTCGGCGTGGGCGGCGGCGAGCGCCGCGAGCACGCGATCGCCCACGATCCGCACGCGCGCGGTGTCGAGCGGGCCGCGCTCGCGCACGACCTCATCGAGCGTGGTCCCGACGGCGAGCTCCATCGCGATCCACACCACGGGCGTCCCGTCGTCGACGGCACCCGCATCGACGACTCCCGCGATGTTCGGGTGCTCGATCGCCCGGGCGGCGTGCACCTCCTCGAAGAAGGCGTCCCAGCGGGCCGGATCCTCGGCCAGGTGCGGGTGGAGCAGCTTCAGGGCGACACGCGCGCCCGTGAGCCTGTCGTCGGCCGCGAACACCGCCGCCGTCCCGCCGCTGCCCAACAGGCCACGCAGCCGGAAGCGCCCCGCAATCAGGGTGTCGCTCACCGGACCAGCTCTGCTGTGCCGGCGGTGTCGGTGCGCCGATCGTTCATCGCCACCAGCAGCCGTACCGCGAGTTGACCGGCGTTGCGCGCGACCGAACGGTTCTCGTAGCGTCGGGCGCCGATCATGATGAGCTCGTCATCGAGCACGACGAACCAGCCGGTCGTGCGCATGCCCGGTTCGGGGTCGGAGTGCACGACCAGGCGGTCGGCGCTGCGCACGATACGGGCGACATCGGCGCGTGCCGCATCCTCTGCTGCGGCGAGCCACGCACTGCGTCCGAGCTCACGATGGTTCTCGGTCAGCAGGCGCCATCCGATGACGGCGCCCGCCGTGTTCCGCACCCCGGCGGCGACACGGATCGTGTCGCCGTGCAGGGCGAGCACGTCCTCGATCGAGCGCAACCAGTCGGCCGCCGCACGGTGCGAACGCGCGGGAAACCGTGCGTACAGGAAGTGCGCGGGCATCGTCTCTCCTTCGGGGCACGCACTTCCCCAGAAGGGCGCGTCCGAAGCGTGACGGGCTCAGGTCGACAGCTCGAGTCCTGCGGGTGAACTCCAGGGGTCGAGCGGGCGCCCGAGCGGTTACACGCTCAGAGGCCGAGCGCGTGCGCCAGCGTCTGCACGCGCGAGACGAGCTCGGCGCGCTGCTCGGCGACGCGCCGCGGCGAGGTCCCGCCGTAGCCGTCCCGGCTCGCGAGCGAGCCGGTGACGGTCAGGACGTCTCGCACACCCGGCTCCAGACGCGCCGAGACCTGAGCGAGCAACGCGTCATCTGCCTCGTGCAGCTCGATCCCGCGCTGTTCGCAGGCCTGCACGAGGGCGCCCGAGATCTCGTGCGCCTCACGGAACGGCACACCGCGCTTCACGAGCCATTCGGCCACATCCGTCGCGAGCGAGAATCCCTGAGGTGCGAGCTGCGCCATCCGTTCGGTGTCGAAACGCGCGGTGGCGACCATGCCGGCGAACGCAGGAAGTACGAGTTCGAGGGTGGCGACCGAGTCGAAGACCGGCTCCTTGTCCTCCTGCAGATCGCGGTTGTACGCCAAGGGCAGCGCCTTGAGGGTCGCGAGCAGACCCGAGAGGTTGCCGATGAGACGACCCGACTTGCCGCGCGCGAGCTCTGCGATGTCGGGGTTCTTCTTCTGCGGCATGATGCTGGAGCCCGTCGAGAAGCCGTCGTCGAGTCGCACGAAGGCGAACTCACGCGTGTTCCAGACGATGATCTCCTCTGCGAAGCGGGAGAGATCGACACCGATCATGGCCGCGATGAAGGCGAACTCGGCCACGACGTCGCGCGAGCTGGTGCCGTCGATCGAGTTCTCCGCCGGCCGGTCGAGCCCGAGGTGCTCCGCGACCAGCTGCGGATCGAGTCCCAGCGTGGAACCCGCGAGCGCTCCGCCGCCGTACGGGGACACCCGGGCGCGGACACCCCAGTCGCGGAGGCGCTCGAGATCGCGGACGAGCGGCCAGGCGTGCGCCTGCAGGTGGTGCGCGAGCAGCACGGGCTGAGCGTGCTGCAGGTGGGTGCGGCCGGGCATTGCCGCATCCGCGTGCGCCTCGGCCTGGGACACGATCGCATCGATGAGCCGGATGACATCGCGGGCGATGACGGCGGCGTGATCGAGCAGGTACAGACGCACGAGCGTGGCGATCTGGTCGTTGCGGCTGCGCCCGGCGCGCAGCTTGCCGCCGAGCTCAGGGCCCACCTCGGCGATCAGTGCCTGCTCGAGGGCACCGTGGACGTCCTCATCGCCCTCGGCGGGCATCAGTCGACCATCGGCGACGGCCGCGGCGAGGGCGTCCAGTCCCTCATGCATGCGTCGCGCCTCGTCGGCGTCGAGGTAGCCCGCAGCCTCCAGGGCGGCCGCGTGCGCGTGGGAGCCGGCGAGGTCGTAGGGCGCGAGGATCCAGTCGAAGTGCGTGGATCGGCTGAGAGCTGCGAGCTCGGGCGAGGGGCCGGAAGCGAAGCGGCCTCCCCACAGGGAACCGCGATGAGTGGCGTCGTGGGGGGCGTCGTTCACCCGACCAGCCTACCGAGCACGCTCGTCGGCCGTGCGCACGCTGCGGCGCGCGACCGCGGCGAACAACCGTTCCAGTGGTCCCCGCCCCATCGTCAGCGCCCATGCTGTGCACCCCGCCACGACGGCGATCGTCAGCGGCCAGAACGGATCGAGCTCGCGGAACTCCCCCAGCGCTCCGGTATCTCCGAGTGCGACCAGAGCCCACGCGGCCCAGATGAGCAGCTGGGCCGTGTACGCCGTCAACGGCATGGCCCCCGTCGCGCGCAGCGGCAACAGCACCCACGTCACGGGAGTGCGGGCGATCAGCAGGCATCCGCCCAGGACCGCGACCGCGGTGGCCGCGCCGCCGATGACCTCGGGCAGACCGCCGGAGTGCGGGTGCGTGCTCAGCGCGACGCCCCAGTAGTCGGACGACGCGGCCGCGGGCTCGGCGAGGCCGCCCGCTCCGTAGGCGAACAGTGCGGTCCCGAACCCCATCACGACGAGGATCGCAGCGATCCGCGCATCGCGCAGGTCGGTGCGCCCGAGCGCCAGGCCGACCACCACGAATCCGATCCACAAGGGGAACGGGTAGGCCCACCCGATGACGAGCGCGATGCTCTCACCCTCCGGGGTGTCCCAGAACGGCAGAAGCCCGAGCGCCGCCTGGATGAACGGCATGACCACCAGCAGCGCCGCCGCGACCGGGAACAGGGTCCCCGCGCCGAGTCGCAGGAGCGGCAGGGTGAGCAGGAACAGCACGGCGTAGGCGGGAAGGATCACATAGACGGGCACGCCCGTGAGGATCAGAAGGATGCCGAGTACCCAGATGAGTCCCGCGCGCACGAGCAGACGGCCGCGCGCCACGCGCAACCGCTCCCCCGACACGGGAGTCGTTCCACCCGTCGTCAGGGCGATCGAGACCCCCGCGAGGACGGCGAACAGGATCGACGATCGTCCGTTGACGATGTCGAGCCACGTCTCGGGGCGCGTCAGATCGAACGGCTCCTCGATCGTCAGCAGGTGGGCGGCGAGCATCCCGATGACGGCGAGACCGCGGGCGAGATCGATTCCGCCGAGCCGGTCAGCTCCGTTCAGCCGCGCCAGCGCCCGCCTCATCCCGCGGGTCCGATCAGCTCTGGCGCAGCAGCCAGACCAGCAGGGCCTTCTGGGCGTGCAGCCGGTTCTCGGCTTCGTCCCACACCACGCTCTGCGGTCCGTCGATCACGGCGGCGTCCACCTCGTAGCCGCGATCGGCGGGGAGGCAGTGGATGAAGATCGCGCCGGGATCGGCGAGTGCCATCGTCTCCTCGGTCACCTTGTAGGCGCCGAGGTCGCGAAGGCGGGCGAGCTTCTCCTCCTCCTTGCCCATCGACACCCAGGTGTCGGTCACGATGATGTCGGCACCGGCCGCCGCCTCCAGCGGATCCGTGAGCAGGGTGAGCGATCCCCCGGTCTCGGCGGCGCGACGGTCGGCATCGGCGACGATGTCCGCACGCGGCGCGTAGGACTCAGGAGATGCGACGCGCACGTGCATCCCGGCGGTGACGCCCGCAAGGGCGTACGAGTGCGCCATGTTCGAGCGGCCGTCGCCGAAGAACGCGAGGGTCAACCCCTTGAGATCGCCCTTGTGCTCGCGGATCGTCAGCAGATCGGCGAGAAGCTGGCAGGGGTGGAAGTCGTCGCTCAGTGCGTTCACGACGGGCACGCGGGTGCCGCGCGCCATCTCCTCGAGCCCCGCCTGCGCGTAGGTGCGCCACACGATCGCCGCCACCTGGCGCTCGAGCACGCGCGCCGTGTCGGAGGGCGTCTCCTTGCCGCCGAGCTGGCTGTTGGCGGTCGAGATGATCAACGGCGACCCGCCCAGGTCGGCGATCCCGACGGCGAACGAGACCCGCGTGCGCGTGGAGGACTTGTCGAAGATCACCGCGACGGTCTGGGGACCGGCGAGCGGCTTCGCCGCCCAGCGGTCCGCCTTCAGCTCCAGAGCCAGATCGAGGATCTCCGCCTGCTCGGCGCTGGTCAGGTCGTCGTCGCGCAGCAGATGACGGGTCATGCGTGGGCCTCCGTCTCGGGCGATGCGCTCTCCAGCAGCAGCGCGTCGGCGACCGTTGCCAGCGCGGCGGAGAAGAGCCGGGTGAACTCGTCGATCTCGACATCGCCGATGGTGAGCGGCGGTGCGATACGGATCGTCTGATCATTGGGCGCGTTGACGACGAGCCCGTGCTGCTGGGCCGCCGCGACGACGGCCGGCGCGACGGGATGCGTGAGCGCCACACCGAGGAGCAGTCCCTGACCGCGCACGCCCTCGACGAGGTCGGAGCCGATCCCGGCGATCGCCTCGCGCAGCTGCGCACCGCGCACGGCCGCGGCCTCGACCAGGCCCGCGCGCTCGATCTCCTCGAGCACGGCGCCGGCGACGGCGGTGCCCAGGGCGTTTCCGCCGAAGGTGGAGCCGTGGGTTCCGGGGTAGAACAGATCGCTGGCCGCACCGAAGGTGATCAACGCGCCGATCGGGAATCCGCCGCCGATGCCCTTGGCGACCGTGATCGCGTCGGGGGTGATGCCGGCGTGCTGGAAGCCGAACCACGCACCGGTGCGACCGGCGCCGGTCTGGATCTCGTCGACGATGAGCAGGGCACCGTGGCGCTCGGTGATCTCCCGCGCGGCCTCGAGGTAGCCCTTCGGCAGCGGCAGGACGCCCGCCTCGCCCTTGATGGGCTCGACGAACAGGGCGGCCACGCGCTCGTCCATCGCCGCCTCCAGCGCCTCGATCGTCGAATCCAGGAACTCGACGCCGGGCACCATCGGAAGGAACGGCTCTTGCATGGCGGGCTTTCCCGTGAGCGCGAGGGTGCCCATCGTGCGGCCGTGGAACGCGCCGTTGAGCGCGAGGATGCGGGGACGATCCGTGCCGCCGTGGAGGCGAGCGAGTTTGAACGCCGCCTCATTGGCCTCGGCGCCGGAGTTGCCGAAGTACACCCGTCCCGTTTCGCCCGCGCCGGACAGGCGCTTCAGCCGGGCTGCGAGGGCGAGCTGCGGCGGCGTCGCGAAGTAGTTCGAGACGTGCGCGAGACGCGCCGCCTGCGAGGCGACCGCGTCGACGAACACCGGGTGGGCGTGCCCGAGGGAATCGACGGCGATGCCGGCGAGGAAGTCGAGATAGCGTCGGCCGTTCTCGTCCCAGAGGTACGCACCCTCACCGCGGACGAAGAGCGCCATACGCTCGCCGACGTTGCGGACGAGGTCACGTCCGGCGTCGTCCTGCCACGCGGTCACAGTCTGTTCGGCCATCACGCCACCACCTCGGTTCCGATGCCTTTCTGAGTGAAGAGTTCGACGAGCACCGAGTGCGGCACCCGGCCGTCGATGATCGCCGCGGTCGGGACGCCGCCCGTGACCGCGTCGAGGCACGCCTGCATCTTCGGGATCATCCCCGACTCCAGGCGCGGGAGCATCTCGCGCAACTCCGCCGCCGTCAGGTGCGAGACGAGGGAGTCACGGTTCGGCCAGTCCGCATACAAGCCCGGCACGTCCGTCAACACGACGAGCTTCACCGCGCCGAGAGCCACCGCGAGCGCCGCCGCGGCCGCATCCGCGTTCACGTTGAGCGAGTGCCCGACGTGGTCGAGATCGGGCGCGATGGAGGACACGACCGGGATGCGGCCCGCCTCGAGCTGATCGATGATCGGCTGCGGGTCGACCGAGACGACATCGCCCACCCGACCGAGGTCGTGCTCGACGCCGTCGACGACGACACCGCGACGGCGCCCGCCGAAGAGCCCTGCATCCTCGCCCGAGAGGCCGGTGGCCACGGGTCCGTGCGCATTGATCTTGGCGACCAGCTGCGGGTTGATCTGTCCGGTCAGCACCATGCGCACGACCGTGATCGCCTCGGTCGAGGTGACGCGGTATCCGCCCTTGAACTCGCTCGGGATCGCGAGCCGGTCCAGCATGTTGGAGATCTGCGGGCCGCCGCCGTGCACGACGACGGGCTTGACGCCGACGTAGCGGAGGTAGGCGATGTCGGCGGCGAACGCATCCTGCAGCTCGTCGGAGACCATCGCGTTGCCGCCGTACTTCACGACGACGATCTGCTCGCGGTAGCGCTTGAGCCACGGCAGCGACTCGATGAGCGTCTCGGCCTTGGCGCTCGCGGCGGCGGGGTCGGTGTCTTGCAGATCGATACCTGTCATGAGGAGTACGCGCTGTTCTCGTGGACGTAGTCGTGCGTGAGGTCGTTGGTGCGGATCGTCGCCTCGACATCGCCGACCTTCAGGTCGACGACGAGGTCGGTCGCGCGCGGGGTCAGATCGACCTGCTCGCGGGGCGCGTCGGGGCCGCCGGCGGAGCAGACGCGGACGCCGTTCATCCAGACGTCGACGTCGTAGGGGTCGAAGGCGGCCTGGGTGGTGCCGATCGCGGCCAGCACCCTTCCCCAGTTCGGATCGTTGCCGAAGATCGCCGCCTTGAACAGGTTGTTGCGGGCGATGGAGCGCCCCACTTCCACCGCGTCCTCCTCGGATGCGGCGTGCACGACGCGGATCGTGATGTCATGGCTCGCGCCCTCGGCGTCGCCCTGCAGCTGACGCGCCAGATCGTCGCACAGGGCCACGAGCCCCTCACGGAAGGCTGCGGCGTGCGGCTCGACGCCGCTCGCCCCGCTGACCAGCAGACTCACCTGATCGTTGGTCGACATGCAGCCGTCGGAGTCGAGGCGGTCGAAGCTCACGTGGGTCGCGGCGCGCAGGTGCGCATCGGCGTCGGATGCGGTCAGCACCGCATCCGTCGTGATGACCACGAGCATCGTGGCAAGACCCGGCGCGAGCATGCCCGCGCCCTTCGCGATGCCGCCGATCGTCCAGCCGTCGCCGGCGTACACGCTCGTCTTCGCGACGGAGTCGGTCGTCATGATCGCGTGCGCCGCATCCAGACCGCCGTCGGCGGACAGCGCGGCGACACCGGCTTCGACGCCCTCCAGCACCTTCGCGCGGAACGTCTCGTCGCCCGTTCCGATCAGACCGGTCGAGCACACGAGGATGTCGCCGGGCGCGACACCGAGCAGCTCCGCCGCCTTCTCGGCGGTCTGGTGGGTGGTCTGGAACCCGAAGGAGCCCGTGAAGCAGTTCGCGCCGCCGGAGTTGAGCACGATGGCCTCGACGATGCCGTCGGTGATCACCTGCTCCGACCACAGGATGGGGTTGGCTTTGGCCCGGTTAGAGGTGAAGACGGCGGCGCCGACCTTGAGCGGTCCGCGGTTGACGACCACGGCCACATCGGATTTGCCGGTCGACTTCAGGCCGGCGGCGACACCGGCGGCCTCGAATCCTGCGGGGGCGGTGACGGTCACGGCGCGACTCCGTTCACGGTGAGCGCGCGGTGTTCGGGAAGACCGAGCGCGATGTTCATGGACTGCACGGCGGCGCCCGCCGTGCCCTTGACGAGATTGTCGACGGCGGCGACGACGACGACGCGGTTCGCCGCGCGGTCGACGGCGAGGCCGAGGAGCGCCGTGTTGGCACCGAGCACATCGGCCGTGCGCGGGAACGCGCCCTCCGGCAGCAGCTGCACGAAGGTCTCGTCCCCGTATGCCGCCTCCCAGGCATCCCGGATCTCCGTGTCGCTGACGCCGGGGGCGATGGGGGCGGTGGAGGTGGCCAGGATGCCGCGCGACATCGGGACGATGACGGGCGTGAACGAGATGCGGACGTCGCCCCGGGCGCCGGCGCCGACAAGCGCCTGCTGGATCTCCGGGATGTGGCGGTGCGTGCCGCCCACGGCATAGGGGTTCGCCGTGCCGAGGATCTCGCTCGCGAGCAGGTTCGGCTTGAGGCTCTTGCCGGCGCCGGAGGGGCCGACGGCGAGGACGCTCACGATGTCGTCGGGATCGATGACGCCGGCCGCGACGCCCGGAGCGAGGCTCAGCGAGACGGTGGACGCATTGCATCCGGGAGCGGCGATACGTGAGGTCCCGACGAGCCGCTCACGCTGCTTCACGCCGTCGACGAGCAGTTCCGGCACACCGTAGGTCCACGGCTCGTGGAAATCGCCGCCGTAGAAGGCCGCCCATGCGTCGGCGGAGGTGAGCCGGTGATCGGCTCCAGCGTCGATGACCAGCGGCACATCGGCGAGCGCGTCGGTGTACTGACCGGACTGGCCGTGCGGCAGCGCGAGCACGACGATGTCGTGTCCGGCGAGCACGTCAGGAGTGGTCGGCTGGAGCTCGAGGTGCGCGAGCGAGCGCAGGTGCGGCTGCTGCGAGATCAGCGGCGTTCCGGCATTCGAATGCGCGGTGACCGTGCGGATCTCGACGTCGGGGTGCGCGGAGAGGATGCGGAGGATCTCGCCTCCTGCATAGCCGGACGCGCCGGATACGGCGACCGAATAGGGCATGGGTTCCACCTTAGAGTCTGGGAGCTGTGCGCTCGCGCGCACCGGCGGCATCGGCGACGCCCGCGCACCCGGACCGGTGCGGCACGCATCGCCTAGATTCGGCGGTCTCCCAGACGTCGGCGCACGACCACGCGCTGTGCGCTGTGGATGCGGGCCGAAGACATGCGCCGACGATAGCGGCGCGCGCACCGCATCCGCAAATCGGCTCGCGTCGGACGCACCCGCCAGACTGGGGCGATGCTGCAGACCATCGCTGTCTCCGGGTACCGCTCGCTCCGCGACGTCGTCGTGCCGCTGGGTGGGCTGACGGTCGTCACCGGCGCGAACGGCACGGGCAAATCCAACCTCTACCGGGCACTGCGGCTGCTCGCGGGGGCCGCCACCGGTGGCATGGTCGATGCCGTCGCCCGGGAGGGCGGGCTGTCGTCGCTGCTGTGGGCGGGCCCCGAGCACGGCGGCGGCCAGGGCACCGTGCGGCGCAATCCCGTCGCCGTGCGGTTGGGCTTCGCCTCGGACGAGCTCGGGTATCTCGTGGATCTGGGGCTCCCCCAGACCGACGGCCGGAGCCTCTTCTCCCGCGACCCGGAGATCAAGCGCGAGCAGGTGTTCGCCGGCGCGGTCGCGAAGCCCTCGACCCTGCTCATCGATCGCCGACGGAGCGCGACACGCGTGCGCGAGGATGCCTGGATCGCGCTGGATCAGTCGCTGGCTCCGTTCGAGAGCATCCTCGTCGACCTCGCCGACGGCGACACCGGGCCGGAGCTGCTGGCGCTTCGGCGTACCCTGGCGGGCTGGCGCTTCTACGATCACTTCCGCGTGGATGCGGAGGCCCCCGCTCGTTCGCCGCAAGTGGGCACGCGCACCCGGGCTCTCTCCCACGGCGGGGAGAACGTCGCGGCTCTCTGGGCGAGCGTGCGCGAAGCGGGTGCCGGCGACACCCTCGACGCGGAGGTCGGGCGCGCCTTCCCGGGGATGCGCGTGCAGATCGACGCGGAGGACGGACGATTGAGGATGCGGCTGAGCCAGCCCGGACTGCTGCGCGCGCTCGACGTCGCGGAGGTCAGCGACGGCATCCTGCGCTATCTGCTGCTCTGCGCGGCGCTCCTGCCGGCAGAGCCGGGACCGCTCATCGTGCTCAACGAGCCGGAGGCGAGCCTGCACGAGAGCCTCCTGGATCCCCTGGCACAGCTCATCGTTTCCGCGTCCCGGCGCACCCAGGTGATCGTGGTCACCCACGCGGCAGAGCTGGCTCGCCGACTCGAGGATGCCGGCGCCCTCGCACATCGGCTGGTGCGCACCGCGGACGGCACGGTCGTCGAGGGACAGGGCTTCCTCGACGTGCCCGCCTGGAACTGGGGCAGCCGCTGAGCGCAGGCTGCGCGGATCAGGCCCGCACGAGAACGGATGCGGCCAGCGCACGCACCCGCGCTCGGCGGATCGCCAGCACCGTCGCGAGGGCGCCGACCGCTCCCCACAACACCAGACCGATCGCGGCGTTCAGCATCGCGTGCAGCGAACCTCCCACAAGCGCCTGCGCTCCCTGCAGCGCGAGGCTCAATGGGAGACCGGCCAGCGGACCGGTCGCGGCGGGTGTGGTTCCCGGCTGGGCGGCGACGCCGGCGGGCAGACTCGCCGACAGCGCCTCGGCGACGATTCCGCCGAGATAGCCGTGCTGCGTGCTGGTCTGCACCGTCAGCTCCGCCTGCTGCGGCGTGGCGGATCCGATCGTCGTCACGTGCGCCGAGAAGTCGGGCGGGATCGTGACGGTCGCGAGCACGTCGCCGTTCGAGAGCGAATCGCTCGCGGTCTGAGCGTCGGTGAGGACCCAGTTCACGGAGGGCACCGAGGTGACGAGGTTCTCGGTCAGGAGCTTGCCCGCCGCCACCGGCGTGGGTCCGGTGAGGATCGGGGAGTCCTGGTTGACCAGCGCCACGGGAGGGCGCTCGTCGGTCGAGGGCACGAGCGTCAGCACGATCGCCAGCGGCGCGAGCACGACCAGGATGAGGACGGCCGCGAGCTGCCAGCGCCGCTGGCCGCGAGCGGGGGCAGCGATCAAGCTCCACAGGTTCGTCATCGCTGTCCTCCTTCACTCGCCGCCGGCGCGAGTGCGTCGACGCGGACGGTGGGTCTCTCCGGGGACGCATCGAGAACGGCTCCACTGGAGCCGAGGACGATCGTGATGCCCGGATCGATCGCCCTGACCACGATCCGCGCCAGTGCCTGCGCGTCGGCGCGGTCGCCGAGGTCGATCGCCACGAGCGCCAGCTGACTGGTCGCGGCGACGGCCACATCGGCAGCCCAGCGTTCGGCGTCACTGAGCTGGCCCATCGGCGTCCTCTCGGTCACGGCGTGCGCGGATGTCCCCGAGACCACGGCCAGCAGAGCGTCGAACGTCGACGTGGCGCGGACCACCGCGC
>JASCPH010000069.1 GCA_029959545.1 Microbacteriaceae bacterium PS02066
GCCGAGACCTACACGGGTCAGTGAGCGCGGACGCGCCGGTCAGTCGGCGACGACGACCGGCGCGAACCCCGCAGCCTCCAGCGCTGCGATCACTTCGGCGCGGTGCTCCATGCCCCGCGTCTCGACACTCACCTGCAGGATCACCTCGCTGATCTGAAGCCCCTGCCCGTGGCGGGTGTGCAGCACCTCGGTGACGTTCGCGCCGACGCGCGCGATGACCTCGGACACCTGCACGAGCTGGCCGGGGCGATCGGGCAGCGGGATGCGCATCGTCATGTAGCGGCCGGCGGCGCTCAGTCCGTTCGAGATCACGCGCTGCAGCAGCAGCGGGTCGATGTTTCCACCCGAGAGCACGGTGACGACAGGCCCCGACGCCGAGATCTTGCCGATCATGAGCGCGGCGACGCCCACGGCGCCCGCGGGCTCCACGACGAGCTTCGCGCGCTCGAGCAGCATGAGGATCGCGCGGGCGATGTCGTTCTCGTCGACCGTGACGACCTCGTCGACGAGCTCGCGGATGATCTCGAACGGCACGTCGCCGGGGCGGGCGACCGCGATGCCGTCAGCGATCGTCGGCGTCGTGGCGACTTCGAGCGGCACGCCCGCGGCGAGGGATGCGGGGTACGCGGCGGAGTTGGCCGCTTGCACGCCGATGATGCGCACGGTGCGCCCCTCGGCGGCGGCGCGTGCCTTGATGGCGGCGGCGACGCCGGCGGTGAGACCGCCGCCGCCGATGCCGAGCACGACGGTGTCGACGGTCGGAAGGTCGTCGTAGATCTCCAGGCCCAGCGTGCCCTGGCCGACCACGACGTCGCGGTGGTCGAAGGGGTGGATGAGCACGGCGCCGGTGCGTTCGGCAAACTCGGCAGCCAGTCGCAGCGGCGTCTCGACGGTTTCGCCCTCGAGGATGACCTCGGCACCGTAGCCGCGCGTGGCGAGAAGCTTCGGCACGGGAACACCCAGGGGCATGAAGATCGTCGCGGGGATGCCGAGGCGCTGTGCCGCGAGCGCGACGCCCTGCGCGTGGTTGCCGGCGGATGCGGCGACCACGCCGCGGGCGCGCTCTTCCTCGGTGAGGCGGGAGAGCCGGTTGATCGCGCCGCGGATCTTGAACGAGCCCGTGCGCTGCAGGTTCTCCATCTTGAGGATCACCGGGGCACCCACGATCTCGCTGAGCACCTGCGACTCGTCCATGGGCGTGCGGGTGATCAGGCCGGTGAGGGTGCGGGCCGCATCCTCGAAGTCGGCCAGGGTGGGAAGACTCACCGCGTGGTTCTCCTTCGTTCGCGGGGCACAGTGCTCCAGATGAGTTCGCCCGGTTCGGGTGGCCTACCGGTCTCCCACGCGCGGCGGGAGAGGTAGAGGACGAAGACGTTGACGAAGGCGGCCAGCGGCACGGCGAACAGGGCGCCCGGGATGCCGGCGATCATGGCGCCGCCGGCGACCACGAGCACGACCGCGAGCGGGTGCACCTTGACGGCGGTGCCCATGAGGATGGGCTGCAGGATGTGGCCTTCGATCTGCTGCACGCCGAGCACGACCACCAGCATCCACAGCGCGATCCACGGCCCGTTGTAGACGAGGGCGAGGAATACCGCGAGGGCGCCGGTGACGACGGCTCCGACGAACGGGATGAAGGCGCCGAGGAACACGAGCACCCCGACGGGGATGGCGAGGGGCACGCCCAGGAGGAAGGCGCCGAGACCGATGCCGATCGCGTCGATCGTGGCGACGAGCAGCTGGGTGCGGGCGTAGGTGACGACCGTCAGCCAGCCGGACTTGCCGGCGCCGTCGACCGCGGGGCGGGCGGCCTTCGGGAAGAGCCGGATGACCCACTTCCAGATGCCGCCGCCGTCGGCGAGCACGCAGAGCAGGATGAAGATCGTGAGCAGGAGGCCGGTGGCGACGTGGCCGACGGTGGAGCCGATGGCGAGCGCGCCCGACCAGAGAAGCGACGCCTGCTGTTCGAGCATGCCGAGTCCCTGGCGCAGCATCCCGTCGATCTGGTCGGCGGTGAGATGCAGCGGGCCATCGATGAGGTAGGTGCGCAGGTCTTCGATCGCCCCGACGGTGCGGTCGCGCACCGATCCCCACTCGCGGGTGATCTGCCAGATCGCGAGCCAGAACAGGCCCGAGACGATGGCGACGGTGCCGAGAACGGAGGCCACGATCGCGAGCCACCGCGGCCAGCGGTGGCGCAGCATCCAGGTGAACGCCGGCCAGACGAGGGCGGCGATGAGGATGGCGATGAGCAGCGGGATGACCAGCAGCTTGAGCTGGATGATGATCCAGATCGCCACACCGACGGCCGCCGCGATCAGCAGGAAACGCCACGAGTATGCGGCGGCGATGCGGACGCCGCGCGGCACGCTGTGCGTGGTGTCGGAGCTGACGGTGCGCTGACGCAGGGCGTCGAAGAACGATCCGCGAGGCTTCTCGTCGGGCTCGGTCATCACGCCAGTCTAGTTGTCGGAGGCTGACGCTACGCTGACCCGGTGCGTGCCAGATTGAGCCGGCCCGAAGCCCGACGTATCGCCCTGCGCGCGCAGGGTCTGGGCGCTCCCCGGCCCGGCGAGGTGACGGGCGTGCATCTGCGGCGCGAGATCCGCCGGATGTCGGTGCTGCAGATCGACTCCGTGAACGTGTTCGCCCGCTCGCACTACATGCCGCTGTTCTCGCGGCTCGGTCCCTACGACCCCGCGAAGCTCGATCGGCTGCTGTTCCAGCGTCGCGCGCCGTTCGTCGAGTACTGGGCGCACCAGGCGTCGTTCATCGACGCGGCGGACTGGCCGCTGTTCGCGTTCCGGATGCAGCACTATCGCGCCCGACACGAGGCCAAGGGCTGGCGCGGCATCGACGCCGCGACCCTCGATTGGGTGCGCGGCGAGCTGGCCGCGCGGGGCCCGCTGCGGCCGGCGCAGATCGAAGACGACGCTTCGCGTGCGCCGCGGGGTCCGTGGTGGGACTGGAGCGTCGTGAAGAGCGCGCTCGAGCTGCTGTGGTTCACCGGCGAGGTGGCGGTCGCCGGGCGCCGCGGGTTCGAGCGCGTGTACGGGCTGGCGGAGCAGGTGCTGCCCGCATCCGTCGCCGGGGTAGAGGTGCCGAAAGACGACGCGGTGCGCGAGCTGGTGCGTCGTGCGGCGCGGGCGTACGGCGTCGCGACGGCGCGTGACCTCGACGACTACTGGCGGCTGGGTGATCAGCGCGCGACGCTGCAGGCGATCGGCGAACTGGTGGATGCGGGTGAGCTGCAGCCGGTACAGGTGGAGGGGTGGACGCGGGCGGGGCGCCCGGCGCCGGCGTGGGTGCATCGCGAGGCGACGCTCCCCCGCACGATGGATGCGGCGGCGCTGCTCACGCCGTTCGATCCGGTCGTGTGGTTCCGAGACCGTGCGGAGCGGCTGTTCGACTTCTCGTACCGGATCGAGATCTACACACCCGCGCCGCAGCGGCGGTTCGGCTACTACTCGCTGCCGGTGGTGATCGGCGACCGGGTGGCAGCGCGGATCGACCTGAAGGCGGATCGTGCCGCATCCGTGCTGCGCGTGCAGTCGGCGTGGTGGGAGCCCTCGCGGCTGCCGGGCGATGTGGAGCGGGTCGCCGATCTGTTGCGGGATGCGGCGGCGTGGCAGCAGCTGGAGGCGGTCAGTGTGTCGCGGTGGGGCGATGCGACGGATGAGATCGCGGCGGCGCTGGGCGCCGAGCGCCACGATTCACGGCCCGAGCCCGTCGCCCTCGCGGGCGACGAACCGGGCTGAGTCTCAGAACTGGATGCGGGGAGGCTCCGCAATGGCGGCGCCGTCGACGACCTCGAAGAACTCGCGCTCGTGGAAGCCGAGGTTGCGGGCAAAGAGGTTGTTGGGAAACACCTTGATCTTGGTGTTCAGCTCGCGCACTCCCCCGTTGTAGAACCGGCGCGAGGCCTGGATCTTGTCTTCGGTGTCGACGATCGACTGCTGCAGGTGCAGGAAGTTCTGGCTGGCCTGGAGCTGCGGGTAGGCCTCGGCGACGGCGAACAGCGACTTAAGCGCCTGCTGCAGGTGGCCTTCGGCGATGCCCGCTTCGGCGGGGCCCTGTGCATTGATGGTCTCGGCGCGCGCCTGGGTGACGTTCTCGAAGACCGCCTTCTCGTGGGCGGCGTATCCCTTGACGGTCTCGATGAGGCTCGGGAGCAGGTCGGCGCGGCGCTTGAGTTGCACCGTGATGTCGCTCCAGGCTTCGTCGACGCGGACGTTGAGTTGGACGAGCGAGTTGTACGTCGCCCACAGATAGATTCCGACGACCAGGACGATCAGTACGACGACCGCGACAGGGATCAGCCATTCCCACATATGACGAGCGCTCCGTTCTCTCCGGGCAATCCTACTGCCGCGGCCCGCGCCGATGACGGGCGGGCCTCGGACTCTCAGCCCATGCCCACCCCCGGCATCAGTGGGGCCGGGTTGCGGCTCGTCGCGAGGCGTCGATCTCGAGGAGGACGACGACGCCGATCATGACGGACGCGGCGGCGATGTACTCGCCGACCGGCAGGAGTCCGGATGCGGCGACGAGCGCGACGCCGACCAGGATCACCCACCAGATGGTGCGCCGCGCGGTTCCTCGCAGCAGGTGCGCGTTCACCCCCGAGCTCGCACAGATAGCTCAAGCCAAAAGCTACAGTGCCCCCACTGGGACTCGAACCCAGACTGAAGCGATTTTAAGTCGCCTGCCTCTGCCATTGGGCTATGGGGGCCCGCCTCCACGCTAGCGCGCCGCCGGGCGTCGGCCACACATGACGCTGCCCCCGTCACCGAAGCGACGGGGGCAGCATCCAAGCGAGAGAGGGTCAGCCCTTGGCGGCGACCTTCTTGTCCTTCTCGGCAGGGGCCACAGCTGCGGCACCCTCATCCTTCGCGACGCTCTTCGGGTCGATCGCGGGCTTCTCGGCCGGAGCCTCGGCAGCGGCCGGACGCGGACGCGCGGCGAACTCCTCGAACGTCGCACGCGGGTTCTGCACCGCGATCAGCGTGACGTTGTCGCGGCCCAGGAAGAAGTTGTGAAGCCAGTCGCCGATCACGCGCCACTTGCGCTCCCACGACGGCATCGCCAGGCCGTGGTAACCGCGGTGCGCGAGCCAGGCGAAGAAGCCCTTCATCGCGAACTTGCCCGACTGGAACACACCGTTGTACAGACCCAGGCCCGCGACGGCGCCGAGGTTCTTGTGTACGTACTCGCGCGGCAGCTCGCCACGGATCACGGCGGTG
Source organism: Microbacteriaceae bacterium PS02066 (assembly GCA_029959545.1). Classification (GTDB taxonomy): domain Bacteria; phylum Actinomycetota; class Actinomycetes; order Actinomycetales; family Microbacteriaceae; genus Microbacterium; species Microbacterium binotii. The sequence goes on from JASCPH010000069.1 coordinate 5,244, forward strand.
ATGTTCTTGGCCAAGAGCTTGGCCTGACGCACGGCGTGCTGCGCGTTCGGCACGCAGTAGCCGCCCACGCCGCCACCCGACAGGTCGGGAACGGCCGCGACGTCACCGGCGGCCCAGGCGCCCTCGACGATCTCTTCCGGCGTACCTACGCGGAGGTCGGCGCGCGCACGGATGCGGCCGCGCTCCTCGACGGGCAGGTCTCCCCCGCGCACGACGGTCGGGTTGGCCATGACACCGGCGGTCCACACGATCAGGTCGGTGGGGATGACCTCACCGGTCGAGAGCTCGACGTTGCCGTCGACGGCGCCCTTGACCTGCGTGTCGAGGTGCACGAACGCACCACGCTCGGCGAGGCTCTTCAGCACCCACTCGCTCGTCTTCTGCGACACCTCGGGCATGATGCGACCCATTGCTTCGATGAGGTGGAAGTGCGTGTCGTCGAACGTCAGCGTCGGGTAGTCCTTCACGAGCGACGACGCCAGGGCACGCAGCTCGGCGAACACCTCGATACCCGCGAAGCCGCCGCCGACGACGACGACGCTCAGCAGGCGGTCGCGCTCGGGGCCGGCCGGCAGGTTCGACGCCAGATCGAAGTTCTTGATCAGCCGGTCGCGGATCGCGACGGCCTCCTCGATCGTCTTCAGGCCGATCGCGTTCTCGGCGATGCCCGGGATGGGGAACGTGCGCGAGACGGCACCGGCGGTCACGACGATCTGGTCGTACTCCTCCTGCCACGGCTCACCCATCTCGGGCGTGATCGTGGCGACCTTGTTCGCGTGGTCGATGCCGGTCACCTTCGCGGCCACGACGCGCGTGGTCTTCAGGTGACGACGGTGACCCACCACCGCGTGCCGCGGCTCGATCTCGCCGGCGGCGACCTCGGGCAGGAACGGCTGGTACGTCATGTAGGGAAGCGGGTCGACCATGGTGACCTCGGCTTCGCCCTTGCGCAGATGCTTCTCAAGCTTCCAGGCGGTGTAGAAGCCGGCGTAGCCGCCGCCGACAATGAGGATCCTGGGCACGGTGCTGGTCACGGTGGAACGAACTCCTAGACGATTCAACGGCTGCGCGCGCGTTCGACACGCGCCAATCGGATGCGACGGACAGCAGCACTGACGCCGAGCGCTATCAGTATAGCGGCCACCGAGAACACCAATAACGGGATCGACCCGTACAAGAGCGTATCCATGCTAGGAAGCAGCGGAGACGTGGGCCGCGACGCCCCCTCAGCCGGCGGCAGCGGCGGCACCGACGCCTCCCCCACCGTCGGCAACGGCGCCGGGGACTCCTCCGCCCGACGGTGCACGCGGATCCACTCCGACAGGTCTCCCATCGGGTTCGCCGACACCTGCGGAACGGATGCGGACACCGCCGCGGCCGCATCCACCAGGCCATACCCGTACTGGTCGTCCGGCAGCGAACCCACCCCGGCAGGTGCCTTCGCCGTCGCGATCAGCCGCTCGATGATGTTCGCCGCATCCAGCTCCGGATGCGCCGCCCGCACGAGCGCGGCGATGCCCGCCACGATCGGCGCCGCACCGCTCGTGCCCTTCCACACGACCACCTGGCCGTCGGCCGAGACACCGAGCAGCTGCTCGCTGGGAGCCGAAACGCCGAGCGTGATGCCCTGCGTCGACGCTTCCACGCTCGCCTTGCCCTGCGGGTCCACACCGGCCACCGGCAGTACACCCGGGATCGTCGCGGGCGCGCCCACGCGCGCCGTGCCCGAACCACGGTTGCCCGCTGCCACGATCACCACGACGTCGTGCTCGAACGCGTACTGGAACGCGTCGTCCCAGCTCGGATCCCAGTCGAGCGTGTTCGTCGTGAACGACAGGTTGATGACCTTCGCGCCGTTGTCGACCGACCACCGCATCGCGTTCGCGATCTGCTCGGAGAACGGCACCGGCGAACTCGTGCCGAACCCGACCGACACCGACAGCAGCGACGCCTCCGGCGCGACCCCGATCATGCCCGTCTCGTTCGGCAGCCCACGGGATGCGGCGAGCGAGGCCACCCAGCTGCCGTGGTTCGCATCGACCGCGCCCACGGGCGTGCGACCGTCGGCCGTGCCGAGACCCGACACATCCGTGCCGCCGACCACCGCACCGTCGAACTCGGGCGCCTTGCCGATGCCCGTGTCGATGATCGCGATCTTCACGCCCTTGCCGCGCGTGGTCTCCCACGCCTTGCGAATGCCGTACGCGTCGAGCCAGTACTCCTGCGCGCGCATCGGGTCGACACCCGGGCTCTCCTGCGGCACCGGCGCGGGCGTCGTCTGCGCATACGCGGCGGGCGCGACACCCACCGTCAGCGCGACGAGAACCGCGACGGCGGCGACCCGCAGGGCGAGCTTTCTCACCCCGGGGTGCCCTCGGCCAGCGCCGCGCCGGGTTCGGCGCACACGCAGCGAGTCGGCGACCAGGTGCTGCGCTCGAGCGCGGCATCGCCGATCGGGTTGACGCCGGGGCCGGCCGCCAGGGCGTGACCAGCGAGGGCGTGCAGACACTTCACACGAGTGGGCATCCCACCGGCGGAGATGCCGGCGATCTCGGGCACCTCGCCGAAGCTCTCACGGTCGGCCAAGTACGCCTGGTGTGCCGCCTGATACGCGGCAGCGGTGTCTTCGTCCTCGAGCATCGCCGCGAACTCGGGCATCACATGCTCGGCCTCGAGCGTCGACATCGCCGCGGTCGCGGCCGGATGCGTGAGGTAGTAGAAGGTGGGAAACGGCGTGCCGTCGGCCAGTCGCGGTGCGGTGGCGACCACGGTCGGGTTGCCGCACACGCAGCGCGCAGCGATCCCGACGACATCGCGCGCCGGGCGCCCCAACTGGGAGCGGAGCACCGCGAGCTCGGCGTCGGTGACCGGGGGGAAAGGCGCGGAACTCACCCTCCCAGGCTACCGTGAGCCACCTGGGAGCCCGGGTTCAGGGCGCGGGGGTGGCGGGCGTGCTGCCGTCCGCGGGAGCCGTGGGGTCGGCGACCGCCGTCTTGGCGGCACCCGCGGTGACGACGGAGCCCACGAGCTGCGCCATCCAGTCGGTGCGCGTCTGCTGCACCTCGTCGCTGACCGCATCCTGCTCGCGCGGCTGCTGCGCCTCGGTCAGGTCGTTGTCGACGATGTAGGCGATCTCGCCCGGGTTCATGTAATACAACCGCTCGCGCGCCTGCGTCGTGATGTACGCCGGGTCGTCCCAACGCTCGCTCTGCGCCTGCAGGTCGGCGATCTGGGACTCGGTCAGCTGCACCGAGTTCTTGAGCGCTGCGATCCGCTGCTGCTGGTCGAGGTAGGTGCCCACGGTCGGTACCAGCACGAGCACGCCGAGCACGACCAGGCCCAGCATGATGATCATGAAGCCGGAAAGCCGGATGCCGCCGAGCCAGTCGCGCACGTCGACGCGGCGGCGGGGCGCATCCGAGGAACGCCGGGAACGAGAAGGAGGAGCCGTTCGTGCTGCCACGGCTCCTCCTCTCGTTCAGTGACGGTGAGTCGTCACTCAGCCCTTGAAGCGCGGGAACGCGGCACGGCCGGCGAACACAGCCGCCTCGCCCAGTTCCTCTTCGATGCGCAGAAGCTGATTGTACTTCGCGACGCGCTCGCTCCGAGCGGGCGCACCGGTCTTGATCTGACCCGCGTTGGTCGCGACCGCGAGGTCGGCGATCGTGGTGTCCTCGGTCTCACCCGAGCGGTGCGACCACATAGAGCGGTAGCCGTTGCTGGTGGCCAGGGCCACCGCATCCAGCGTCTCGGTGAGCGAGCCGATCTGGTTGAACTTCACCAGCAGCGCGTTGGCGACACCGAGGTCGATGCCCTGCTGCAGGCGCTTCGGGTTGGTGACGAACAGGTCGTCGCCGACGAGCTGCACCTTCGAGCCGATGGCGTCGGTGAGGGCCTTCCAGTTGTCCCAGTCGTCCTCGGCGAGGGCGTCCTCGATCGTGACGATCGGGTAGTTGGCGACCAGGTCGGCGAAGTAGTCGACGAGCTGCGCGGGGCTCCACGGCTTGCCCTCGACGGTGTACACGCCGTCCTTGTAGAACTCGGTCGCGGCGACGTCGAGGCCCACGGCGATGTCGGAGCCAGGCGTGAAGCCCGCCTTCTCGATGGCCTTCAGCAGGAAGTCCAGGCCCTCGCGGTTGCTGGGGAGGTCGGGGGCGAAGCCGCCCTCGTCGCCCAGGCCCGTGTTGTAGCCGGCGGCCTTCAGCTCGCCCTTGAGGACGTGGTAGACCTCGGTGCCCCAGCGCAGCGACTCGGCGTAGGTCTCGGCGCCGATGGGCGCGAGGAAGAACTCCTGGAAGTCGATGCCGTTGTCGGCGTGCTCGCCACCGTTGATGACGTTGAACAGCGGAACGGGCAGCAGGTGCGCGTTCGGGCCGCCGAGGTAGCGGAACAGGGGCAGGTCGGCCGAGTCGGCGGCGGCCTTGGCGACGGCCAGACTCACGCCGAGGATCGCGTTCGCGCCGGTGCGCGACTTGTTCTCGGTGCCGTCGGTCTCGATGAGGATCTGGTCGACGACGCGCTGCTCGCTCGCCTCGACACCCTCGATCGCCGGGCCGAGCTCGTCGATGACGGCGCCCACGGCCTTCAGCACGCCCTTGCCGCCGTAGCGGCTCTTGTCGCCGTCGCGCAGCTCGTACGCCTCGAACGCGCCGGTGGAGGCGCCGGAGGGCACTGCCGCACGCTGCACGACACCGTCATCGAGGAGCACCTCCACTTCGACGGTCGGGTTACCGCGCGAGTCGAGGATTTCGCGCGCGCCTACAGCCTCGATAAGTGCCACAGTGGGACTCCTTGAGTTTGGGGGTGTGATCTCGGAGCGACATCGGTCCGCTTCCGAGTCTAGTGACGCCGGGCGCCGGCCCCACCGGAAGAATCCCCCGGATGCGTGATGAGCGCCACCGCGAAGCCGTCCCAGCCCTTCGCATCGAGGGTCTGCACGGCCGTCGCGTCGAACCGGGGGTCGTCTGCCAGCATCGCCAGCGAGCGCCGAACGCCCTCGACCTGGCTCTCGTGGTTCGTCGCATCCACGATGCGACCGGCGCGCACGACGTTGTCGACGACCACGACGGTTCCGGCTCGCCCGAGGCGCGCGGCCCAGTCGAGGTAGATCGTGTTCGACTCCTTGTCGGCGTCGATGAACACGAGGTCGAAGGGTCCCTCCAGCTGCGGGAGGACCTCCGCCGCCCTCCCCTGCCGGATCTCGACGCGCTCGCCCAAACCCGCGCGGTCGATGCTCTGCCGCGCCACCGCGGCGTTGCGCGGCTCGGCCTCGATCGTCGTCACCCGCCCCTGCTCCCCCACGGCGCGCGCGAGCCAGATCGTGGAATACCCGCCGAGGGTGCCGATCTCGAGCACCCGGCGCGCGCCGATCATCCGCGCCACCAGGTGCAGCAGCTTGCCGGTCAGCGGCACCACCTCGATGGCGGGAAGGCCCGCCGCATCCTGAGCCGCGCGGGCATCCTCCAGCGCAGGGTCCGTCTCGACCAGCGTCTCGGTCAGGTACGCGTCGACGGCGCGCCAGCCGTCCGGCGTCGGTGCCGGGTTCGTGTCGCTCATGCGGCCAGCCAATCGGGGCGCGGGCGGACGGGTCAACCCCTGCCGGCGAGCGCGTCCCGCGTGTCAGGAGCCTGGTGACCGGAGGGCAGCCGCACGTCCTCGCCGAGCGCGGCGAGGACCGAAGGCAGCAGCGCGTCGGCGGTACGGCGGTAGCCGACCGCGCTCGGATGGAACCGGTCGAGGCTGAACATCTCGTCGGGGTTCGAGATGAAGAACGGCCCCACGACGTGCCGCAGCGACACGGCCCACGCTCCCGCGGCGGTCGCGGCGCGCGCCTGCGCCTGGGCGAGCTGGCGCGAAAGCCGTGACCCGAGCGAGCGCAGCGGTTGCGGCACCGGACGCAGCGCCCCGAGGTCCGGGCAGGTGCCGACGACGGCCTCTGTGCCGTGCTGTCTCAGCCGCTCGATCGCCTCCTCCAGCGAGGCCACGGAGCGCGAGATCGGGATGCGGTGCGTCACGTCATTGCCGCCGACCACGATCACGGCCACATCCGCGCGATAGTCCTCACCCAGCGCGTCGAGCTGAGCGGCGAGGGCGGCGGACTCGGAACCCACGACGGCCGCGGTGCGCAGGCGCACGGGGCGCTGCTTGCGCCGGGCGAGCGCGCGGGCGAGACGCGCGCCGAGGGTGTCCTTGCGCCGCTCGGCGCCGAGG
>JASCPH010000006.1 GCA_029959545.1 Microbacteriaceae bacterium PS02066
CGGACGACCTGCTCCGGGGTGTGACGCTTCCTGCTGTTCGTCATGATCTGACCAGTCTCCCTGCCCGCGACCGCGGACAACAGGACGACTCTCATAACGACTGGACCTACGAAACGGGGTCAGCCCAACTCCACCCATCCGTAGACCACGAGTCCCGATGCTGGGTGTCCCGAGTCATCGATGTAGATCATTCGGTCGAGAGAGTTCGGCACACGCTCACGTTATTGCGAGACTGACCAACGAGCTTGCAGGGGTAGCGGCGGGTAGCGAACGCATCGATTGCGTCGTGCTCGATTAAGAGGCCATGAAGGGCATCGACAGCGGTCTGCCGACCCTGTTCTGAGTCGCCCCTGCCCGGCGCACGATAGCGTGGGAGTCATGTCCGTCGGATCCCCGTTCTCCTGCGTCCTCTGGGACGTCGACGGCACGCTCGTCGACGCATCCGACGGGATTCTGCGTCGCCTGACGATCACGCTCGAGCACTTCGGACTTCCGGCGCCGACGCGCGCCGAGCTGGTGCACTGGATCGGACCTCCCCTGTACGAGTCCTTCCAGCACCACGCCGGGATGACGTCGGAGGGTGCCACGGATGCGGTCAGCTTCTACCGCGCACTGGGCAAGGCCGACGGCTACACGACAGACGTCAAGCTGTACCCCGGCGTGAAGCAGATCGTCGACGATCTCGCCGCCGCGGGCGTTCCTCAGGGCACGGCGAGCTCGAAGCCCGAGAACCAGGTGCAGGCGCTCATGCTGCACTTCGACCTCGCGGAGCACATGACGGCCATCACGGGGGCGACCCTCGATGAGAAGACGCTCGCGACGAAGGCCGACATCGTCGCCGAGGCCCTCCGCCGGATGCGGGCCGCCGGCGTCGACACCTCGCGCCCCGTACTCATCGGCGATCGGCACCACGATGTGGACGGCGCGACGGCCAACGGCGTGCCCGTGATCTTCGTACGGTGGGGTTTCAGCTGGCCGCACGAGGCCGAGGGCGCCCAGGCCGTCGTCGACAACGCGGACGAGCTCCACGCGCTGCTGCTGGTCGACTCCGACGCCTGAGCCCTCCGCGTCGCTATCGTGAGCGCATGACGACGGACGACGCCGCCAGCCGACCACGACCCCGCGCGGCGATGCGCATCGTTCGTCGCGTGCCCGCGACTCTCGTCCTGGTCGCCGCGCTGCTCGTCATCGGGGTCGTCACCGGCGCCCTCTGGCATCCCTTCCACCGGAACGACGGCATGGAGCTGTGGGCCTACGGCTGGCCCGCCCTCGAGGCCGGCCGCTGGTGGACACCGTTCACCGGCACGTTCATCGTCGGACACCCCGGCCTCTACCTGTTCGCGGTGGCGAGCTTCGCGGGGATGGCCTACCTCGAGTTCCGACGCGGCACCCGCGTGGCGCTCGCTTACTTCGCGATCGGCCAACTGTTCGCGGTGCTGGCGGCGGCCCTTCTCGTCTGGGCGCTCTCGCTCACCGGCTGGCAGTGGGCACTCACTCAGGCGGGCGCACTGGATGTCGGCCCGTCCGGCGGCGCGTTCGCCGCCATCGCCGCCGCCGTGGGGCTGCTTCGCGCGCCGTGGCGGATGCGGATCTGGCTGCTCCTGCTCGGATACGTCTACGTCACGATGCTGTTCTGGGGGAATCTCGACGACATCGAGCACCTGCTGGCGGTGGTCCTCGTGCTCTTCGTGGACCGCTCATTGCGCCCACAGCGCACCACAGTGAGAGAGCAGCGGCTCGTCGCCTTCCTCGGGCTCGCCATCCTCGCGGTCCTCGAGATCATCGTCTTCGTGGTCCCGACCAACGGGCCCTTCGGATCGACAACGCCCGGATCGGGGTCGATCTGGGATGTGGTGGTCGACGTCGCGGTCGTCGCCCTCATCGCCGACGGGCTCCGGCGCGGTCGCCGATGGGCCTGGGTCCTCGGGCTCGTGCTGACGGGCCTGAACCTTCTGTCCTTCGCTCTTCTCGTCGTCGTGATCGCTCTGGCGGGGTGGAGCGAAGCAGCCGACGTCGTCTCCGGAGATCCGTCGTTGTCGCTGGCGACCGGCGTGCTCTGGCTGCTCGTTCTCATCTACCTCGTCTGGGTGCGCGGCGCCTTCCGCGCCCGCCGGCGCACCCGCATCGGGCAACCGCCCGCGCCGGATCAGACCGCGCTGCGCGAACAGTTGCACCGTTTCGGCGGGGGGACGCTGTCGTGGATGACGACCTGGGAGGGCAACCACTACGCACGGGTGTCGGAGAGCATCGTCGCGTTCCAGAGCCGCGCTTCCGTCGCGCTCGTGCTGGCCGATCCCATCGGTCCGGAGGCCGACGCTGGTCCCGCCGTATCGACGTTCATCGACTCGGCGGAGCGTGCCGGCCTCATCCCCTGCTTCTTCAGCGCGAGCGAACGAACCCGTGACGCGGTGCCCGAGAGCTGGCGCAGCCTCGTGGTGGCCGACGACACGATCGTGGATCTTCCCGGGTTGGAGTTCACCGGCAAGGCGTGGAACGCCGTCCGCACCTCGTTCAACCGCGCCGGCCGCGAGGAGATGACGTTCCGACTCACGCGGCTCGCCGACGAACCGTGGGGAATCCGCGCCCAACTGCACGCGATCTCCGAGAGCTGGGTGGGCGACAAGGGCCTGCCGGAGATGAGCTTCACCCTCGGCACCCTGGCCGAGGCCGCCGACCCGGAGGTGCGGCTCGCACTCGCGATCTCGCCCGCGGGGGATGTCGACGGGTTCCTGTCGTGGCTGCCCGTCTACGCGCCGGGTGGCGCCATCCACGGGTGGACGCTGGATCTCATGCGTCGACGCGAGGGCGGCTTCGGTCCTGTGATGGAGTTCCTCATCGGCTCGTCCGCCAAGGCCTTCTCCGAGGAGGGGGCGCAGATCATGTCGCTGTCGGGAGCGCCGCTCGCGCACGACTATCCACCGGATGCGGGGCTCATCGCCGAGCTGAGCGGCAAGCTCGCCGAGGCGCTGGAGCCCGTCTACGGCTTCCAGTCACTGCACCGGTTCAAAGAGAAGTTCCACCCGCGGTACGAGACCATGTACCTGCTCTACCGCGACGAGAGCGACCTCACCCGCATCGGCCTCGGGCTCACGAGAGCCTTCCTACCGACGGCGACGCTGCGTCAGTTCGCCGGAGCCGGTCTCGAACTCGTCCGCGGAACCTCCTGACGCGAACGCAAGAGGGACGGGATGCCAGGCATCCCGTCCCTCTTGTCGATTCGCGCCTCAGAGAGCGCGGATCTTCGCTGCCTGCAGACCCTTGGGGCCCTGCTCGACCTCGAACTCGACCCGCTGGTTCTCCTCGAGCGAGCGGTATCCGTTGCCGTCGATCGCGCTGAAGTGAGCGAAGACGTCCGCGCCCCCCTCATCGGGAGCGATGAACCCGAAACCCTTCTCGGAGTTGAACCACTTGACCGTACCCGTCGTGCTCATGCCTTGCCTTCTTGTGCGTCCGGCACCCTCTGCGCCAGTGACCTCCCACCGTAGCGGCGCGGAGTGGTCAGTGGGGAAGAGTTGCAGATGGTGACGAAATCGTTGCACGCGCGACGCGGGCCGTTAACCATTCGACGCCCGGGCCGAGCAGAGCTCATAGGCCCGGGCGTCGACGGATCCCCCCGGATACGTCGCGCGGAGCACGACAGCGATCACTCTACTGTGTCGCTGCCGGATCGCCGCAGAGATTCCCCGGCGACAGGGCAAAACTCCGCGGTCGCTCGGCGGGCGTCGCCGTAGACTGGTCGCGCCATGGCCGACCACCCGACATCGCGGCCGCCGCGCCGTCGCCGGATGCTCGGAGACGAGGTCTTCGAGCTGCTCGGTCGCGCCATCCGCGACGGGAAGCTCGCCCCCGGGCAGTCCTTGCGCGACGTCGAACTGGCCGAGCGCTTCGGCATCTCGCGCACACCGGTGCGCGAGGCGCTGCAACGGCTGGAGCGCATCGGTCTCGTGGAGATCTCGGCGAACAGGTTCACCCGCGTCACCGTGCCGACCGAGCGCCTCATCGCGGATACCCGCGCCTTCATCGTCGGTTTCACGGCGGAGGCCCTGCGCGCCGCACTGCCCTCCTGCTCGGACGAACAGCTGGGCATCCTCGTCGCCGCATACGACCGCATGCTCGCGACTCCCCTCGGAACAGGCAGCCACACCGAGGCGTCGACCGCTTTCTTCCGGACACTGTCGATGGCCACCGGCAACATCGTGCTCGGCCGTTTCATCCGCGAGACGTCGCTCACACTCGAGCGCAATCTGCAGGGCTGGGCGTTCATCGACGCCGCATCCGACGCGGGACGCCGCGCCGGTGATGCTCTGCGCCGCGCCCTTCTCAGTCGCAACGCCGCGCGTGGCGACGCCATCCTGCGCGCATACCAGCGCGAGCGCGGGGAATGAGAAAGGCCCCCTCCTGCTGGGGGGAGCGGAGGGGGCCGAGGAGCCCTTCGATTGGGGGAGGTGAAGGGCTCGTGCACCTAGAGTACCCCTGTCCCCCATATGGGGGACAAATCGATGTCATCGCATAAGCAACACTCAGGTTCTCCCGCGACGACCGTCACGCCCAGTCGAGCGCGGATCTCCTCTGCCAGTAGGTCTCCGGATCGATGGCGAACACCGGCATGTGCAGGGGATCGGCCGGATCACTGCGCTCCGCACCGCGACGCAGCTGGTCGTCGGTGGCGGCACCGCTGAGCACGATGTCGGCCCACTCCTGCCGACGGGCCGCCGCGAACGCGTACTCGTCGACCGTGAGGGATGCGGTGCGCGCCGCATCCCTCACCACCGTCGGCGCATGGGCGTCGGTGAGCCAGCCGTTGGCCAGCACCTCCTTCAGCACCACGGTCCAGCCCGCATCGTGCGCCCGCGCGAGCGCCGGTCCCGCCGAGGGCTCGAAGAGGTTCCACGTGGACTGCACGACGGAGAAGAGGTCGCCGTGCTCGTTCCGCGCCCGGTCGACGACCTCCGCCTGGCGGGGTCCGCTCGTGGAGATCCCCACCCGCACCCCGGTGTCGCGGATCTCGCCGATCCGCTCCAGTAGCGCCACGTCGGCGAGCGCCGGTGATTCGGGGGTGACCGAGTGGATGAGATAGAAGTCCGGTGGCCCGCCCAGCGCGGCGAGCGTCTGGGGCCACTGCCGGTCGAGCATCGCGAGCGTGTGCTCTTTGCGCTCATGGAGCGCTGCGCCGGGGTCCCAGCCACCGACGTACTCGTAACCCCACTTGGAGCCGATCGTCAGCGACGCGCGGCGATCGGGGTGCGCCGCGAGCCAGGAGCCGAGGAACTCCTCGGCCAGGCCGTATGAGCGCGCCGCATCCAGGTAGCGAATGCCGAGCGCCCACGCCGTGTCCAAGAGCACGTGGACCCGGCTCTCCATCGCCGCGACCGAGCGCGCGGCGGGGGTTCCGAGATCGTGTTCGCGATCGCTCGTGATGTAGGCGGGGCGTCCCACGGCCGCGAGACCGAGACCGAGTTCCGCTGTGTGCGCTGACTCCTGCATGTGCCCATCCTCCGCGTCGCTGCCTCCAGTATCGGATGCGGCGCGGGCGAGGTGGTGGGCGCCGCCACCCGAGCGGCGCCCACCGAGGCCGCGGGCAGCGGTGTCAGCGATCCCGTCATGACCGCCCGACGCGGCCTGATCACGGGCTCTCCCCCCAAGGGACACCGCCGCATCCGCGGCAACGGTTCCAGACAACCGGATCGGATGCGCGCGGTCATCATCCGTTCGGATGAATTGCCCTCGTCCCGCAGTCGGATCCGCCCCCTCCCTCCGCCACACGAGCGAAGCGAGACGAAAGAAGCCCGGACACCCAGCGCACTGCCAGGTACTGCGGCCGCTGCGCGAAACGTCGGCAGTGTAGGAAGGAGAGAGGAAGGCACTCTCACGACATCAGGGGGACATCGTGGAGGACACCGGCTACATCCGTGCGCGCCTGAGCGCACCATCTCACGCGGGCGCCGCCTGGCGGGCGACGCTCCGCTTCATCAACGGCGACGGCGATGCCGTTGCTCGTCGCGAGGTCGAACTCGCGGCGAGCCGCGCCGAGGACGTACCCGCCGCCCTCGCCGCAGCGATCGCCGCGCTCGTCGGCGACGAGATCGAAATGGCTGAAGGCCTTCCGCCGCTGACCGGTGACGTCGTCGAGCTCGAGGTCCCGCTGCGCTGCCGTCAGAGCGCATCCTGAGCGAGGCTCCGACCTCTCAGCGCCGGGATACACGTGAGCCGCAGATCGTGGGATGGTCGCACGCGTCATCGGTGTTCCTGCAAGACTCAGCCCGTGAACCTGGACCCAGAACTCATTCTTCGCTTGGACTTCAGGGAAGCGCTTGAGGCCGAGCTCCGATCTGCGAACCGACTCTTCCCCACGAGATGGGATCAGCGTGTCCTACTCGCGCGTGCAGATGAGGTTGCTAAGAACATCCGAAACCGACTCAGCAAGCGCGTGACGCCTACACCAGCCCAGACGGTCTATGTAGACAAGAAGCGACGCGGGTCGCGACCGATCAGTCAGATGTCGCTCCTGGATCGCACCCTCTACCGTGCGCTCGTCGATCTGATCGCGTCGTCAATGCCGAGTCGTTTCTCGAATCGCCCGTCACACCCTGACTTCATTGCGGCACCTTTGCAGGTAGACGGCGCCGAGTTCATTAGCACTAGTGATGTGACTGCGTTCTATGAGTATGTTGACCATGACGTGCTGGCGATGGAACTTGAGGCGCAATCCGGCGAAGCTCTAGCGATTGACGCGCTAGCGGGGCTTCTGTACGAGTTGATGGGTCGCCGCGTCGGGATACCTCAGATACACGCATCGAGCGACGTACTCGGAGACACCTACATTGATGTCGTGCGGAGACGATTGCACCGAGCGGGCCACGCCGTCTTCAGCTACTCGGATGATTTCCGTATAGCGACGCGAACACTCGCCGCAGCTAAGTCATCACTCGAGATGACTGCTCGAGAGGCGAGGTCCCTCGGGCTAGTCCTCAATGAGAGCAAGACATTTACCTACGGCCGCGCGAGGTATGCAGAGTCCTTGGAGGCGTTCACGAGAGCGGAGGCCGAGCTCTTTGAAGAAGAAGACATCGAAGAGTTCGTTCTGATTCGGTCGGGGCACTACGACCTCATCGACGAAGCCGTCTCGGATGCCGCTGAGGACTCGAAGACGTTCGGAACGGTCCCTGAGGATGATGCGATCGCGGCCGTCGGCGAGCCGGCGACCACCCATTCCCTATCTGGGCCGACCGCAGCTCAAATGCGCGCAGCGAATCGAGCTCTGCAGAAGTGGCTCGAGGAACATGAGACGTCGGGTGACTCCAACTCGCAACAGATCGCGATCACGGAGTCGCTGCTGGCTGTGTCGCTCCCTACTCTTGGAGCAGCGGGCGACGTGAGTGGGCTGCCGCACCTTTCAGCCGTACTTAGGCAAGCGCCCGCCCTCACGCCCAACGTAGTTGCCTACCTAACCCGCCTCAGTCGACATGGACTGGAGGAACGGCGCAAGATTCGATTGGCCCTGGACGAACTTGTGTCCGAAGACAGTTTCAGCACGTGGCAGCAGATCTGGCTCGCCGAGGCAGCTGGGAGTATCCGCCGAGCAAAGCGGGAGTATGCGCACTACGGGTGGCTCCGTGGATGCCTAAAGCACGCGGACCCGGCACTTCGAGCAGCAGCAGCCTCCGCCGTCGCCCGCCTTCGGCTCGCCAAAGCAGCAGAGTTGCGGCCGCTCCTGGATGGCATTGGCCCCGCCTGGCGAACACTTCTTCTGTGGGCCATCGCGGTCATGGATACGGATGCGGCGGAAGCCGCTGCGGACGACAAGATCGAACGGATACTCGTAGAGGAAGTTCGCAATGCCGCAGGCTGACGTGATGAGCGCGCGGGGGGAATCGGCTTGCGCACTGCTTAAGCAAACGATTGCCCAGCATCAGCGTCAATCTACTGCGCTGACGAGACGGTCCCATCGTTCTCGCCTCGGACTCTCCGTCCACGATGCTCACAACACCCACCGACAGGCCACGATTCTCCGGCTTGTCGCTGTCACCGAGGCGTTTTGTGTCGACCGATTGGAGACTCTGTCAGCCGCCGCTTCCAGGCCGGCAGCGAGTAGCGCGCGTCAGGCACTGTTTGACGATGCCATCCGCGGCGCGACCGGAACATGGCAAGGAATCCGCGATGCCTTGAAGAACTGGCATCAAGTTGCCCCCAACTGGCGTCAGAGCGAAGGAGTGGAGGAAGTAAGAAACACGATCGCACATGGCTTAGGTCAACTGACCTACCGCCAGCGGACATCTCGAACGCGAACAGACGAACGAATCTCTCGCGTCGGAGTCGCGCTTGGACCGAACGATGAGTTGCGGCTCGAGGAAGAAGACATACTCAATGTTGAGAAGATTTGCCGCGAACTCATTGCAGAAATCGACCGCCAATCGCAAGCTAGACTCGCCGGCTAATCCTCCACGCCTTGAAAGGCGGAGGGTGAGCCGATCCGTAGCCCGCAGAACGCGAGAACCGGCCGGGATGAATCCCGACCGGTTCTGTCTGTGCGCGAGGGGGGAGTTGAACCCCCACGCCCTTTCGGGCACTGGCACCTGAAGCCAGCGCGTCTGCCTATTCCGCCACTCGCGCGAGTCGCGCATCCGGGATGTGCGAACTCAACCTGCCGATCGTATCACGCCCGATCGTGCCCCGAGAAGTCGGCTGCGCACCCCTCCTGCGGAAGTCCTGCATGGCCTGTTCAGCCCGTACAACTACGATGGTGCCACCCGTCCAGCCGCCTGAGGAGTCGCGTGGGACTACTTGACAGCTTCGAGAGAGGTCTCGAGCGCGCCGTGAACGGCGCGTTCGCCAAGACCTTCCGCAGCGGCGTCCAGCCGGTCGACATCGCCTCGGCCCTGCGCAGCGAGCTCGACACGAAGGCCGCCGTCGTCTCGCGCGAGCGCATCCTGGCACCTAACACCCTCACGGTGCAGCTGGCGCCGACGGACTTCGAGCGGATGCGGGCACTCGGCCCATCACTGACCGACGAGCTCGACGCGCTGGTGAACAAGCACGCCCGCGCGCAGGGCTACACCTTCGCCGGGCCCCTGTCGATCTCGCTGGCCAACAACGCGAGCCTGTCGACCGGGCAGGTCCGCGTGGAGTCGTCGACCGCGGCGGGCCGGGTCGCGTGGAGCGCCGTGCTCGACATCGCCGGCAAGCGACATCCGCTCACCGCCTCCCGCACCGTCATCGGCCGCGGGAGCGATGCCGACATCACGATCGCCGACTCGGGCACGAGCCGCAAGCACGTCGAGATCCTCTGGGACGGCGAGCGGGCGATGGTGCGCGACCTCGGATCGACCAACGGCACGAAGCTCAACGGCCGCAAGATCGACGAGGCGCCGCTGCCTCCCGACGCGACCGTCTCCATCGGACGCACCGACATCGTCTTCCGCATCGTCGCCCAGGCGACCGGGGGTCGTGCGGCACGCGTCGACGACGATGCGACGCGTGCCTTCTCGCTCGACGACATCGACCGCTGGGGGAAGGCCTGATGAACGAGCTCCCGCTTCTGCTGCTGCAGATCGGCTTCCTGCTGCTGCTGTGGTTCTTCGTCTTCGCCGTCGTGTACTCGCTGCGCGCCGACCTCTTCGGTGTGCGCGTGCGCAAGATGCCCGAACAGGCTTCTGCCGCGGCTCCGGCACCCGCCGCGGCAGCCACCACGCCGGTCGCGCCGAAGGCCTCGCCGCGCAAGTCGTCCAAGGGGCAGAAAGCGACGACGGATGCGGTCTCGCGCATCGTCATCACGAGCGGGCCGAAGGCAGGCCTCGAACTGCCGCTGGGCACCGAGCCCCTCACGATCGGTCGATCGAGCGAATCGGGTCTCGTCATCCGCGACGACTACACCTCCAGCCACCACGCGCGCCTCATGCTCTGGGGCGATCAGTGGATGATCCAGGACCTCGACTCCACCAACGGCACCTGGCACAACGGCGAGCGCGTCGCGAGCCCCGTCCCGGTGCTGGTCGGCGCCCCGATCAAGGTCGGCGCGACGACCTTCGAGCTCCAGGGCTGATCCGTCGAGATGGTCTTCCAGGGCTCGAGCGCCGCACTCTCGCACACCGGAAAGGTGCGCTCGAACAATCAGGACTCCGGGTACGCCGGCTCCAACCTGTTCGTCGTGGCGGACGGCATGGGCGGCCATGCCGGCGGTGACGTGGCCTCCAGCCTCGCGATCGCCCGCATCGCCCAGCTCGACCGCCCGTTCGCCTCGACGGTGGATGCCGAGCGCGCCCTGCAGCAGGCGGTGACCGACACCGCCGGCGACATCATCGACACGGTCCGCGTGCGTCCTGCCCTCGCCGGCATGGGAACGACGGTCAGTGCACTGCTGATGGTCGACGACTATGCCGTCATCGCCCACATCGGCGACTCCCGCATCTACCTGTTCCGCGACGGCGCGATGACGCAGATCACGACGGACCACACGTTCGTCCAGCGCCTGGTCGACTCCGGTCGCATCACGCCGGAAGAGGCGCGCTACCACCCGCGACGCTCGGTGCTCATGCGCGTGCTCGGCGACATGGATCCCGATCCCGAGATCGACACGTTCATCATGCCCACGCGCCCGGGAGACCGGTGGCTGCTGTGCTCCGACGGTCTGTCGGGCGTCGTCGACGACGCCCACACGCAGAAGGCCCTCGCCGCGGGACAGGCGCCCGCGCGCACCGCGGATCTGCTGCTGAAGCAGGCGTTGGATGCGGGGGCTCCCGACAACGTGACGGTCGTGATCGTCGATGTCGGTGGCCATCATCCGGTCTTCTCGGGAACGCCCACCATCGTCGGCTCGGCCTCGAACCCCACCGGGGTCGTCGTGCCTGCCGCTCGCCCCGGGCGCTCGTCGTGGCTGCACCCCGGCCGACAGGCGGCGAACGAACCCACCCACTTCGAGCCGGCCCCGGAGTTCCTCGAGGAGCTCATCGAGGAGGACCGCCGCCGCGCCCGCCGGCGCCGCATCGGCTGGCTCGTCGGGCTCCTGCTCGTTCTCGCCGCCCTCGCCGGCGCCGCGTTCGCGGGCTACAGCTGGACGCAGACCCGCTACTACATCGGTGCCGACGACGACTCCGTCGTCATCTACCAAGGCGTGCAGCAGGGCATCGGACCGATCTCGCTGTCCAGCGTCTACGAAGACACCGACATCGCGCTGGCGGATCTCAGCCCGTTCGACCGGCAGAGCGTGGAGTCCACGATCTCCGCCCGCTCCCTCGCCGACGCCCAGTTGATCGTCGACCGACTCCGACCGGAAGAGGGGCAGTGATGACCGCCGAAGCCCCCGCGACCGACACGTCCGTCATGCGGGCACTGCGCCGCATCCGGATGCCGCAGAAGCAGCGCAACCGCGAGCTCGGGCTGCTGCTGTTCGCCCTGGCGATCAACGGCGCCGCCGTCGCACTCGTGCAGCTGGGCGCGAAGGGCGCGATCGACCCGAGCTTCCTCTACTACTCCGGCGGGCTCGGCCTGCTCGCCCTCGCCCTGCACATCGTGCTGCGCTTCGTCGCGCACGACGCCGATCCGTTCGTGGTTCCGATCGCGACCGTGTTGACCGGACTCGGTCTCGCGATGATCTACCGCATCGACATCGAGATCGACAGCGAAGGATGGGCCGCCGCGTCCACGCGTCAGATCGTGTGGGCGGCCATCGCTATCGCCGCGGCGATCGCCGTCGTGCTGTTCTTGCGGAACTACCGCGTGCTGTTCCGCTACACGTACGTCTCGGGCTTCATCGGCGTCGCCCTCCTGCTCCTGCCCTTCGTGCCGGGCCTCGGCACGAACCAGAACGCCGACGTCTGGGTCAGGCTCGGCTTCTTCTCGTTCCAGCCGGGTGAGCTGGCGAAGCTCGCGCTGGCCATCTTCTTCGCCGGCTACCTCGTGCGCACGCGCGAGAGCCTGACCTCCGTCGGCAAGAAGTTCCTCGGTATCACGTGGCCCCGCGCCCGCGACCTAGGTCCGATCCTGGTCGTCTGGCTCGTCTCGCTCGGCATCATCGTGCTCCAGCGCGACCTCGGCACGGGACTGCTGATCTTCGGCATGTTCGTCGCGATGCTCTACGTCGCGACCGGAAAGACCGGGTGGGTACTGCTCGGCGTGGGTCTCGCCGTCGCGGGCGCCGTCGCCGCGTCCCAGGTGCTCACCTACGTCGGCTGGCGCTTCGCGAACTGGCTCGACGCGTTCAACCCGGACATCATCGACCGCACGGGCGGCAGCTACCAGCTCGTGCAGGGGATCTTCGGTCTGGCGCACGGCGGTCTGCTCGGCACGGGCCTCGGACAGGGTCGCCCCTCGATCACCCCGCTGGCGCAGAGCGACTACATCTTCCCGAGCCTGGGCGAAGAGATCGGGCTGATCGGCGTCTTCGCGATCCTCTGTCTCTACATGGTCTTCACGAGCCGCGGACTCCGCGTCGGGGTGGCGGGCCAGGACGACTTCGGCAAACTGCTCGCGACCGGGCTCTCGTTCACGATCTCCCTGCAGGTGTTCATCATGGTCGGCGGCGTGACGCGCGTCATCCCGCTCACCGGCCTGACGACGCCCTTCCTCGCCGCCGGTGGCTCCTCCCTCGTGGCGAACTGGATCATCGTCGCGCTCATCCTGCGCATCTCGGATGCGGTGCGCAATCAGCCCCGGGTGGTGATCGGATGACCCGCGAAGTCCGCCGGCTCAGCTTCGTGATGCTGGCCATGTTCTTGGTGCTGTTCGGTTCGACCAGCGTCATCCAGGTGTTCCAGGCGTCGGCGCTGGCCGAGAACGGTGAGAACCGGCGCGCGCTGTACGACTCGTATGAGATCCAGCGCGGTTCGATCATCGCCAGCGGGGCGGCGATCGCCTCCTCCAGTCCCAGCGATGACGTCTACAGCTGGCAGCGCAGCTATACGGATGCCGTCATGTGGTCGCCCGTGACCGGGTACATCAATGCGGCGCTGGGGTCGGCGACCGGCATCGAGCAGGCCATGAACCGCGAGCTCTCCGGCACCGGGGGTGGCCAGTTCTTCTCCCGCGTCGAGCAGATCTTCACCGGCCAGCCCCCGCAGGGCTCCAATGTGGTCCTCTCTCTCGATGCGAACGTCCAGAAGGCGGCGTACGACGCGCTCGGCGACCTGCAGGGTGCCGTGGTGGCGATCGAGCCGAAGACCGGCCGCATCCTGGCCATGGTCTCCAAGCCCGGCTACGACACCAACCTGCTCGCCTCGCACGACCTGAAGGCGGTGCAGGCGTCGTACAACGACCTCGTCAACAACGCCCTGCAGCCGATGTCGAACCGCGCCATCTCCGGCAGGATGAACCCGCCCGGATCCACGTTCAAGCTGGTCGTCGCCTCCGCGGCGCTCGCCTCGGGCGACTGGACCCTCCAGTCGACACTGCCGAATGTCGCCAGCTACACGCTTCCGGGCACGTCGACCTCCATCAGCAACGCCGGCGGCGGCGCGTGCGGCGCGGGCGAGACGGTGACCGTCGCCGACGCACTGCGCCTGAGCTGCAACATCCCGATGGCGGAGCTCGCCGTGCAACTCGGCGACGATGCGATCCGCGCCGAGGCGGAGAAGTACGGGTTCAACACGTCGTTCGCGACGCCCGTGGACTCCGCGCCGTCGGTCTACCCCACCGCCGCGCTCAGCGACGACAAGACGGCCCTCACCGGGTTCGGCCAAGGCGATGTGCGGGCGACGCCGCTGCAGATGGCCATGGTCTCGGCCGGGATCGCGAACGGGGGAATGGTCATGAACCCGCAGATGGTCGACCAGGTCATCGGGCCGGATCTCTCGGTGCAGCAGAAGTTCGAACCGACCGAGTTCGGTCGGGCGCTGGATGAGGATCTCGCGAACCAGCTGGCGAGCGCCATGGTCGCCAATGTCAGTGACGGCGTGGCGTCGAATGCAAGAATAGACGGAGTCGATGTGGGCGGTAAGACGGGTACGGCGGAGAACGGCGGGACCAACCCGTACACGCTCTGGTTCACCGGATTCGCGCCCGCTGAAGACCCCGAGGTCGCGGTCGCAGTGGTCGTCGAGAACGGCGGCGGGCAAGGTCAGTCGGGCAGCGGTAACTCCATCGCAGCGCCCATTGCAAAGAAGGTCATGGAGGCGGTGCTGGGACGATGAGGCCGACACAGGGAGCGACGTTCGGTGGGCGTTACGAGCTGGATTCGCGCATCGCCATCGGCGGTATGGGCGAGGTCTGGGAAGCCACTGACCACGTCATCGGGCGCACGGTGGCGATCAAGATCCTCAAGGACGAGTACATGGGGGACCCCGGGTTCCTCGAGCGGTTCCGCGCGGAGGCGCGCCACGCCGCACTCGTGAACCACGAGGGGATCGCGAGCGTCTTCGACTACGGCGAGGAGAACGGATCCGCGTTCCTCGTCATGGAGCTCGTGCCCGGTGAGGCTCTCTCCACGATTCTGGAGCGCGAGGGGTCGCTGTCCACGGACAAGACGCTCGACATCGTGGCGCAGACCGCATCCGCCCTACAGGCTGCGCACGCCGCCGGCCTCGTGCACCGAGACATCAAGCCGGGAAACCTGCTCATCACTCCCGACGGCCGTGTGAAGATCACCGACTTCGGGATCGCGCGCATCGCCGACCAGGTCCCGCTGACGGCGACCGGTCAGGTCATGGGCACGGTGCAGTACCTCTCGCCCGAGCAGGCGTCGGGGCACCCCGCATCCCCTGCGACCGACATCTACTCGCTGGGTATCGTCGCGTACGAGTGCCTCGCCGGCAAGCGCCCCTTCACGGGCGAGTCGCAGGTCGCCATCGCGATGGCGCAGATCAACGAGCAGCCGCCGCCCCTGCCGCCCACCGTGGCGGTTCCGGTGCAGAACCTCGTCATGGCGATGATCGCCAAGAAGCCCGAGGAGCGTCCGGCATCCGCTGCGGCCGTCGCCCGCGCCGCCAGCGCGCTGCGCCGCGGCGACGTGACGGCCGCGACGGTTGCGGTGCCCGCCATCGGTGGCGCCGCGGGGGCGGACGACGCGACACAGCTGCTCGGGGTCGGTGAGACACAGGCGGCTACGCAGCTGCTGAGCGCGTCGACCGCTGCGTCTCCTGTGGCCGAGCCGGCAGCGCGCAAGCGGAGCCCGTGGACGTGGCCGCTCGTCGCCCTGATCGTGCTGCTGCTGATCGTGCTGGGCGGAACTCTCTGGGCCATTTTCGGCAACCAGAGTTCCGACCCGGGCCCGACCGGATCGAACACGCGCTCGACCGCCTCGAGTCCGTCGTCCACTCCCTCTCCGACCACGTCGACGGTGGATGTCGCCTCGCTCGAGCTGGTGGGCAAGACGTGTGAGGACGCGACGGGCATCGCGCAGCAGGCCGGACTCGAGGCTTCCTGCACCCCCGGCAACCCCGCCCCGAGCCCCGACCAGGTCGGGCTGGTCTACAGCGTGAGCCCGACGGGCAACGCTCCCGAGGGTTCGCAGCTCACCCTGACCGTCTACGCGGACCAGACTCCGATCGGTGCGCCGACCGAGCCCCGCATCGAGGTCAACGGCCAGAAGGCATCCACCGTGACCGCCGGCTCCACGGTGCAGATCAACTGGGACGGCTTCACCTGCCCGTCGGGCACGGGGTCCGTCGTCAGCTACAACTTCACCGCGGTCAACGGCATCTTCACCTCGACGGGTCAGTCCACGGCCGCCGCAGGCCCGAACCAGCGTCCGATCCCCCTCGAGGTCGGAACGAACACCGGACAGGCGCTCATCGTCAGCTACACCGTGACCTGCTCCGGCTCGGGCGACGGCACGACGCGCAACTCGGAGACGTCGCCGCAGGCCCAGGCCAACGTGCAGTCGCCGTCGCCGTCGCCGTCGGCCACCACCAATCCCCTCCTGGGCGGGAACTGAGCGCACGCCGCCGACTCGCCCCGGATTCTGCCAGGGCGGGTCGGTTAGGCTTTCATCTGTTGCACCCAGGGAGTCGCCGTGTCAGATGATCCACGCGTACTCGCCGGTCGCTACCGCATCGATGAGCTCATCGGTCGCGGCGGCATGGCGAGTGTGTACCGAGGCTACGACCTGACCCTCGACCGCGAGGTCGCTCTCAAGGTGCTCCGCCGCGAACTCGCTGACGACGCCGCTTTCCGTACGCGCTTCCGGCTGGAGGCACAGGCCGCCTCCCGCATGTCGCACCCGACGATCGTGCGGGTGTTCGATGCCGGCGAAGACACCGAGACGACTCCCGACGGCGTGGTGCACCCCGTGCCGTTCATCGTCATGGAGCTCGTCAACGGGGATCTGCTGAAGGACATCATCGCCGGCGGCGACG
The DNA here is from genome assembly GCA_029959545.1 of Microbacteriaceae bacterium PS02066. Taxonomy (GTDB): domain Bacteria; phylum Actinomycetota; class Actinomycetes; order Actinomycetales; family Microbacteriaceae; genus Microbacterium; species Microbacterium binotii. The sequence goes on from JASCPH010000006.1 coordinate 16,284, forward strand.
TGCCCGTGACCGATGCGGTGCGCTACGTCGATGGCATCCTCGAGGCGCTCGAGTACTCCCACCGCGCCGGCGTGGTGCACCGCGACATCAAGCCGGGCAACGTCATGGTCACCGCCGCGGGCCAGGTCAAGGTGATGGACTTCGGAATCGCGCGCGCGGTCTCGGACTCCTCCTCGACGGTCGCCGAGACGACCGCCATCATCGGCACGGCCGCGTACTTCTCCCCCGAGCAGGCCAAGGGCGAGCCGGTGGACGCGCGCGCCGACCTCTACTCGACCGGCGTCGTTCTCTACGAGCTGCTCACCGGTCGGCCTCCCTTCCGGGGCGAGACTCCCGTCGCCGTCGCCTACCAGCACGTCAGCGAGACTCCGGTTCCGCCCAGCGAGCACACGGAGAGCATCCCCCGCGGGCTCGATGCCCTCGTGATGAGGGCGCTCGCGAAGGATCCCTTCCAGAGGTTCCAGGATGCGGCCTCGTTCCGCTCCGCCCTGTCCGCAGCCGTGGGCGGCACGGCACCCAGCAAGCGTCAGCTCGGGGCGCTCACGAGCGAGCTGTACGGCGCGAATCCGCGTCAGGCAGCCGAGACCGCGCGATCCCTGCGACAGCTGTCGACCGACACGACGATGCGTCGCACCCAGGCGGGGCCGCCGGTCGCGTGGATCTGGTCCGGCGTCGCCGTGCTCGCCGTGCTGCTGGTCTCGGTGCTGTTCTGGGTCGTCACCATCCGTCCCGGCGACGCCGTACCCGAGAGCGCGCGCATCGTGCCGGATCTGACGACGATGACGTACGACCAGGCGGTCGACGTCCTCGAGGAGAACGATCTGCTCTCGGACCGCGTCCCCGTGGCGGACGATCAGGTCGCCGAAGGCAGCGTCGTGCGCAGCGAACCTGCCGCCGGCGACTCGGTGCAGGTCGGTCAGACCATCAAGCTCTACGTCTCGACGGGCAAGGAGAGCGTCGCCGCGCCGACGATCGTTGGTCTCAACGAGACCGATGCACGCCATGCGCTGACGACGGCGGGCCTCGCCGTGGGCACCATCACACCGGTCAACGATGCCAAGGCACCCGCCGGCGAGGTGCTCAGCGCGAGCACCTCGGCGGGCGACGTGACCGCGGGCAGCGAGATCCCGGTCGGAACGACCGTGAACCTGCGCGTCGCAAGCGGTCGCGTCGTCCTGAACGACGTGACCGGCTACACGATCGAGGCCGCGACACGCGACCTCGAGGCGCTGGGCCTGACCGTCGTGCCGAGCGCCGATCCCGGCTGCAAGGCGACGGGGACGACCCCGACCGTCCGGGTGATGTCGCTCGCGCCGGGTGAAGTGCCGATCCGCTCCGAGATCACCCTCACCTACTGCGCGGGCTGAGCGCTCGTTCCGCGATGGGGCGTGAGGGTCAGTGCGCGCGCTGGAGCGTCCTTCGCGCCGAGTGAGGCCAGCCAGGTGGCCAGCATCCGATAGCCGTACTCGGTCAGGACGCTCTCGGGATGGAACTGGACCCCCCTGAGCGGCAGCCGGCGGTGTTCGAGCGCCATGACCGTTCCCTCGGGCGTGCGGGCGGTGACACGCAGCACGTCGGGAATCGTCTCCGCCGCCACGGCGAGCGAGTGATACCGGGCGGCCGAGAAGGGAGAGGGAAGTCCCCGGAGAATGCCGCTCCCGTCGTGAATGATCGGCGACGTCATCCCGTGCATGAGCTCGGGCGCCTGCGCCACGCGGGCACCGAAGGCCACCGCCAGCGCCTGGTGTCCGAGACAGACTCCCAGAAGCGGGGTGCGTGACTCGGCGGCCGCCGCCACCACGGCGAGCGACGATCCGGCACCCTCGGGCGCACCGGGGCCGGGTGAGACGAGGACTCCGTCGAATCCCGCGAGAGCCGCCGGTACCGCATCCGCGTCGATCTCGTCCGACTCGCGCATCACGGCGTCGGCCCCGAGCTCACGCAGGTAGCCCACGAGCGTGTGGACGAAACTGTCGTGGTTGTCGACGACCAGCACGCGTGCCGCGGTCACTGAACGGTCGACTCCTGCGGGTCGACGATCGACGAGATCCACGGGAAGACGTACCAGAACAGACCGTAGAGGACGGCCGCTGCAACGACGAGCACGATGAGCAGTCGCACCCACCAAGGGCCGGGAAGGATGCGCCAGAACGCCGCGTACATCAGGTCACCGCCTCGCTCAGGGATGCCGGCGCGCCCTCGGCTCCCGGCGTGAAGGACTCGAACACGGCGTAGGCCACGAGACGCTCCGAGAACCCGTAGCGCGGGCTGCAGGTCGTCATGGTCAGATAGCGGCCGTTGGCTTCGATGCCCTGTTCGCGCGGGACGGGAAGCAGCACGTCGACCGAATCCGGGGTCACGTACTCCATGTTCCGGTAGCGGTACGTGTACCAGCCGTCCTGCGTCTGGATCACGATGGCATCCCCGACGTGGAGGTCGGGCAGATTCATGAAGGGCGCACCGTGGCTGCCACGGTGCGCTGCGACGGCGAAGTTACCGACAGCGCCCGGCATCTGCGTGCTGGAGTAGTGGCCGATGGCTCCGAGGTCCAAGCTCTCCGAGCGACCGACGCCGCCCGCGATCTGCACGGCGTAGTCGGGACCGAAGCGCGGGATGTGCATGATGCCGAAGACCTCGCCGCTACCGGCATCCGGGCGCACGACCGGCTCTGCGGTGCTCACCGTCGGCGCTTCCGCCTCGGGGGTGCTCGACGCGCTCGTCGAAGGAGAGGGTGACGACGAACCGTAGTCCTGCGCCCACTGCTCAGCGATCGCCTGGCCCGCGGCATTGTTCTGCTGGCCCTGGATCCAGTCACCGATCCACAGCTGCCAACCGACGTACAAGAAGGCGAGCACACCGACGGTGATGAAGATCTCTCCGATGACCCCGAGCGCGCTGATGCGCCTGCGCGGGCGCGTGGCGGCGCTCCGGCGCGAACGCCGCGTCGCGGCGGGCGGGGTGTCGGTCACAAGGGGAGTCTAACCGTCGCAGGTGACGCAAAAGCCTGACCCCTAGAATGTGCACATGGCACGCTCCGACAACGACGAGGACCTCACCCCCGCTGGCGCCGGTGAGCCCGCTCCCAACCCCGTGTGGTTCAAGCCCATCATGATCGGTCTCATGCTCGTGGGACTCGTGTGGGTTCTGGTGTTCTACCTCAGCGGAATGCAGTTCCCCATTCCGGGCATCGAGGCATGGAACCTCGTGATCGGGTTCGGAATCGCCTTCGTCGGCTTCCTCATGACCACTCGGTGGCGCTGACGGCTCGAAGCCGAAGAATTACATCCGTGTGATTCATCCCCACATGTGGATGAGTCTGTGGATAACTCTCCCGCTCGTCACCAGATCGCGGGCGCCAGAGCGAGCAGCCCGATGAGAACGACCGACCATCCGGTCAACAACGCGATCTGCAGCGCGCGCCGTCGACGCTCGCGCGTCATGACGTAGATCAGGCCGACGACGGCGCCGGCAACGAGGCCACCGACGTGCGCCTGCCACGAGATGTTGAAGCCGGGCACGAATCCGATCACGAGATTGATCGCCAGCACGATGATGATGCCGGTGATGTCGTTTCCCATTCGGCGCGCGATGACCATGAGGGCTCCAAACAGCCCGAAGATCGCACCCGACGCGCCCACGACGAAGGTGCTCGGCGCGATGAGATCGACCAGCACCGACCCGCCGAGCGCGCTGATCAGATACAGCGTCAGGAAGCGGGCGCTTCCGAGCACCGGCTCGAGGATGCGTCCGATCATCCACAAGGTCAGCATGTTCAGGCCGACGTGCCAGAAGCCGGAGTGCACGAGGCTGGCTGTGAGCAGTCGCCACGGCTGGAACTCGCCCGTGAACTGGGGATAGAGGTACCCGGCGCTGAAGCCGAGCCACTGGGTGAGCGGGAGTCCGAACGAGAGGACGAACACCGCGGCGCAGAGGGCGATGATCGTGTATGTCACGATCGGCCGACCGCCGCCCGCGGCGAGGGCCACGGGGGTAGACCGGCCCCACCGACGCTGCGCCTTCTTCTGTGCGGGCGTCGCGGCACGTCGCTGCTCGGCCATGCACTCCGGACAGATCACCCCGACCGGCGCCTGCGTCTGACACTCGGGGCAGATGGTTCGCAGGCACCGCTGGCAGAGCACGAAGCTCTGACGGTCGGGATGCCGGTAGCAGAAGTTCTCGCGGTTGTTCGCGAAGCTCTCGCTCGTCACGGGATGCGGGTGGTCAGACCTGCGCGACGTCGATCGACTCGATCACGACGGGCTCGACCGGCCGGTCGCCGGCTCCGGTGGGAACCTGGGCGATGGCGTCGACGACCTGACGCGACGCGTCGTCCGCAACCTCGCCGAAGATCGAGTGCTTGCCCTGGAGCCACGGGGTCGGGTCGGTCGTGATGAAGAACTGCGATCCGTTCGTGCCCTCCACGGCTCCCGTGATGGCGTTGCGGCGCTGACCGGCGTTGGCCATGGCCAGCAGGTAGGGCTTCTGGAAGGTGAGCTCCGGGTGGATCTCATCGTTGAACGTGTAGCCGGGGCCGCCCACGCCCTGACCGAGCGGGTCGCCGCCCTGGATCATGAAACCGGGGATGATGCGGTGGAAGATGACCCCGTTGTACAGGGGGCCGGAACCGGGCTGACCGGTCGACGGGTCGGTCCACTCTCCGGTGCCGTCGGCGAGACCGACGAAGTTCTGAACCGTGCGAGGTGCGTGATCCCCGAACAGGTTGACGACGATGTCGCCGTGGTTGGTGTGGATGGTGGCGACGGCGGTGTGCTGAGGCATGTTGTCATTGTCTCAGAGTTCGCTGCAAGCCCTGCCGTTCGGGGCCGATCCCTCTGGCAAGATGGGCTCACGACTACCCACGGATTAGGGGGATCTCGCATGAGCCTCAGCCGCAAGCGTAAGAAGGAGCTCCGGAAGCTCCAGGGCCACGCCAACAAGGTGTGGGAATCGCAGCAGGTGCTGGTCGGTGAAGCGGCGGACATCGCTCGCGAAGCCGGCCGCCAGCTCGGCAACTACAACCGCGAGCACGTGGTGCCCGCGGTGCGCGAAGGGTACGACCGCTACGCGGCTCCGTACGTGGACCGCGGCGTCAACATCTCGAAGCACGTGCTCAGCGACAAGGTCGTTCCGGCCGCCGGTGCGCTCGTGGGCGGCGCCCTTTCGGTATGGGATGCGGCGGGCGACACCCGTGCGCGCATCGCCGCCGGACGCGGCATCGACCTCGACCTCGCCACGTACAAGAAGAAGGCGGCCAAGTACGGCGCCAAGGCTTCGAAGAAGCTGGCCAAGCGACTGGCGGTCGAGTCGCCGAAGAAGCGGGGCATGGGCGCCGGTGGCGTCATCGCGCTCGTCTTCGGTGTCGCCGCGGCAGCTGGCGTGCTCTACGCCGCCTGGCAGACTCTGCGGGCCGACGACGAGCTGTGGGTCGCGGACGACCCGCTGAGCGCGCCTGACGCGTGAACGAGGATCCGACGAGGCGGGTGCGGGAAGCCGCATCCGCCCTCGGTCTTTCTGTGGAGGTGCGCGAGCGCCCCGAAGCACGGAGCCTCCCCGAGGCGGCCGAGCTCCTGGGGATCTCGCCGGTCGACATCGTCAAGACGCTGGTCGTCAAACGCAGTGACGACACGTTCCTCTTCGCCCTGATCCCGGGGGATCGGGCCATCGCCTGGCCCAAACTGCGTCAACTCGTGGGTGTCAACAAGCTGAAGCTGCCGGACGCGGATGTCGCTCTCGCTGCGACCGGTTACGAGCGCGGCACGATCGTTCCCCTCGGCAGTACGACCGCCTGGCCGGTCTTCGCCGACGAGTCGATCCGCGGACGCCGCATCGCGCTCGGCGCGGGTGCCCACGGGTTCAGTCTTTTCGTGGATGCCGATGCCCTGTTGCAGGCGCTCAACGCGACCGTGGCGGACATCTCCCAGCCCCTCTGAGCGATCGCGCCCGATTCAGCCGAGCGCGGGGTCTCCCTTCGGGACCAGGTACTCCCGCCGCAGCCAGTCTCCGAAGTGCGCCCGCGCGAGACAGGTCTGGGCCGAAGAACAACCGATCACGGGGTCGTGTGCGGCGTACACCGCGAACAGCGAGGCCTTGCGCTCCAGTTGTGCTCCGGTGATGTTGGCCGCTCGCTCGGCCGACGGATAGCCGACGGCGTACTCGACCTGCGCGCTGGGGGCAGCGCCCGCATCCACGGCGCGAGAGACGAGCGTTCCGACGGACGAGTGGTCGGGGTGATCGCCTGCCGAGTCCGGCGCCTGTTTGGGCAGGTGTGTGAGCACACGATCCGGCGCATAGCCGGCGAGGATCTCGGCGATCGACTTCTCCAGCGTCGCGACCGACACGGATCGTCCCGCATCGATCGTGCGCAGCGACGGGAGCGCACCGCTGAGCAGCTTCTCGAGCGTCTGCTGACCGGTGTAGATGAACGTCGCTCCGCTGAGTCCGCCATCCGGAAGCCGCAGGAAGAGGAGCGACACGCGGTCGTCGTCACTCGGCCTGGTCATCGTGACCGTCATGCCGCTGACCAGCGTCACCGAGCGGTCGATCCATTCCCCGCTGCGCCCGAGCATGGCGTCGTAGGCCGCACGGATACCCTTCTCGCGTTCGCTGGCGTAGGTGGATTCACCCTCTCCCGCATCCGAGTAGGTGAAGAAGAAGGTGCGCACACAGGCGCCGCTGCCCAGTTCATCGTCGATGACCGGATTACCGAAGATCAGGTCGTCGTCGTAGTGAGCCCAGAAGGACACGACCGTACGGCTCGCGCACGGCTGCTCGATGAAACTCAGCGGCGAGGTGAAGGAGGTCACATCCGTCCGCCCCAGAGCCGACGGGATGTCTGCGCACTGATCCGACGACGCGAAGAAGAGCGCCGCCTCCGCCGCCGGCTGGGGCGCCGCCGCGATCTGAGCGCCCAGGGCGGTCGCGTCGATCCCGAGTCCCGCGGAACAGCGATCGACGATGATCTGGACATCGTCTGCGGCGAGTGTGTTCGGCGGTGCGGCGGGGGACGTGTTCTCGCTCGTCGGAGCGGGAGGCTGCTGCCCACTCGCCGTACATCCACCGATCCCGAGAGCCGCGACCATCACGGCCGCAGCGCACAGAACACGCCATCGCACCACTGGTCATCCTCACTGCACGTCCGGCGATCATACGTGCGAAGGTCACGGATGCGTGGCCGCCGTGTCCCTTTCGGCCATCCGGCGTCCGATGTCGACCAGCCGTACGCGGCGGAGAGCGTCGGCCTCCTCCGGGGTGAACCACTCGGCGCGGTCGGTGGATCCCCCCACCTCGTTGCGCAGGCGCCCGCCTGTGATGCGCGCGCGATACACGATGCGCAACGTGTGCAGCGCGGATGCGGTCTCCGCGAGGCGCTTGGTGGCGGGGATCACACGGGAGTCGATACCGAGCAGCTCGTCGACGACCACTCCGTAGCCGGTCTCCTCACGCACCTCGCGTCGCACCGCCCGCTCGGGATCCTCACCCTCCTCGAGCCCGCCGCCCGGCAGCGTCCAGGCACTCCGACGACCTGCGTTCCAGTGGGCCAACAGGATGCGTCCGGCGTCGTCGGTGATGATCGCGTAAGCGGCGACACGCATATCCATGACGAGACTTTACCGGGGTGTGGATAACTCGCGCTGCCGTTCACGATGCTTCGCTAGCGTGACCGCGTGCCTCTGGACCCCGAAGAATCCCTCGCGCAGATCGAGCGCGACGTCCGGCAGAGCGCTGACCGCGCCGCCAAGATGCCCGCATTCGAAGCCACCGTCTCCGCGATTCGCGGCGCCGCCTGGTCGTCCGCACGCGACGTCTACGTCCAGGTCGACTCCACCGGACGCGTGCAGACCCTCCGCCTCGGCGAGACGGCGCTCGCCCGGGGCGCACAACGACTCGCCTCCGACATCCTCGCCACGATCGTCTCCGCGGAGAAGAACGCTCACGCGGCGACGATCGACGCCGTCTCCGAGCTCCTCGGCGAAGGCGACCCCATCACGGAACAGCTTCGCTCCACCGACACCCCCTGATACGTCCGAAAGAGCCTCGAATGACCGAGAACATCGCCCTTGATTTCGATCGGCTCCGGCAGCATGCCGCGCTGGTCACCTCGCTTGCCGATGACGTCACTGGCGCCATCTCGATGCTGAAGGCAGGCGATCTCGCCTCCAACGCCTTCGGCATCCTGTGCGCCTTCCTCGTTCCCCCCTCGATGGCGATGTCCGCGGCGGCGACCGGCCTCTTCAGTGCGGACCAGTCTCTGCTGCTTCGCACCGCGGGCGAGTTGCGCAGTACCGCCGCGCAATGGGAGCAGTTCGAGGACGACACGGTGACCACCCTTCGCGACCTCGAGAGCGCGCTGGGCCTGTGATGACCACTCCCGCCGCCCTCGCCGCATCCGGCTCCTCCTTCGCTTCGCCCTACTCCGGCAGCAAACTCCTCGACTCCGGCCACGCGCTCTCCCAGGCCGTGCGCAACGGCGATTGGCTCGAGGGCGGACTCGCCTTCCTCGACACGCTGGGCAACGCCGCGGCCGCGCTCGCGGATCCGATCGGGACGCTCGCGAGCATCGGGCTCGGCTGGGTGATGAAGTACCTCAAGCCGCTGAGCACCTGGCTCGACCAACTGGCCGGCAGTGAGGCCAACGTGGCCGCCGTCGCGCAGCAGTGGACCAACGCCGGCAGCGCACTGCGCGACACGGGCAACACCCTCGTGACGCGCCTGTCCGATCTCGACGGCCTCAGCGGTGACACGGTGCGCACCTACGTGCGCTTCGCGCAGGACACCGCAAAGCACATCGCCGCGACCGGTGACTGGGCCGATGCCGCGGCCGGCGGTCTGCGCAGCGCCTCGTCACTCGTCGCCAAGATGCAGGGTGTCGTGAAGAACGCCATCTCGCAGGTGGTCGCTACAGCGATCGAAGCCATGGCGGTCGTCGCCGCATCCTTCGGCCTCGGCATCGGCTACGCGATCGCCCGTGTCGTGACCAAGGTCAACCAGCTGGTGAACAAGGTCGTGCGTCCCCTCACGCAGGTCGTGCGCTCGGTGAAGTCCCTCGTGGGCTTCGTGCAGCAGCTCGGCTCGCTGTTCAAGAGCACCGAGCGCCTCAGCTCGACCCTGCTGGGCGGCGGCGCGAAGTCCGCCACCGTCAACGCGGGCGTCGTCGTGGACGCGTCGGGAGCCACGAGGCTCGGCAACACCGCGCAGGCGAATCTGATCAGCGCCGGGCAGAAGGCCGACGACTGGCACTTCACGCCGACCGCGGTGGTCTCCACGGGCATCGGAGCGGAAGGAACGCTCACCGCCGACGGATCGACGATCGGCGCCGCGGGCGTCGGGAGTGTGCACGGGTCGGCGGACAGCGGCGGCATCGGGGCGGGCGGGGCATACGCCTCCGGCGCCACGGCCTCCACCTCCGGTACCGGAACGAGTACCCCGTCGTCGATCATGGGCACGGGTGCCGCAGCATCCGCGGCCACGGCGGCGAGCGTCGGCAGCTCTCACGCCGCGGCCGCGGGTTCCCGCATGATGACACCGGGCGGCATGATGGGCGGCGCCAGCCGCGACGGCGGGCAGCGCAGCGGTCTCGGCATCCGTCAGGTGGTCCGCGAGATCGTCATCGAGGCGGATGCGGGCGAGAAAGAACTCGCCACCGCAGAGCGCGACTGAGTCGTACCTCGAACGCCCCTCTGCCTGTCGGTGCGGGGGCGTTCACCGTTGCTTAAGTCCGCCCTCTCCGCGGCGTAGAGTCGGGCGCAGAGATCCCGTCGTCACATTGCGCGCCCGCGCTCCGATCGATGCGGGCTTGCGCCGAGTCCGATAGCTTCCTTTACCAGGGGGATCGGTTTCCGCAGCGTGGCCGAACTGACTCGACCACAGCGCTATGAACTCGGGGGTACACATGACGAGATCGACGAACGCAGACCGTGTGCGTTGCAAGAACATCATGGGAGCCCTCGGAGCTATCTGTTTCGGCATGGTTGCCGGCTGGGGGATCGCCTTCTGCTGGCCGAGCGCGGCCCTCGTCGCTGTCTCCGCAACTGGGGCGGTGCTGCTGCTCGTCGGTGCAGTCGTGTTCATGCTGATCACGGGCGGGCAAGGAACGTCGTACTCGCGCGCCGACTACTGGGCCCGCCTGATCACCCTCGCAGGGGCGTTCACCGTCGGCCTCGGAGCCCTTGCCGCTCTCGACCAGAAGGTGCTGAGCATCCTCGCGATGTTCGGCGCCATCGCACTGGTCGTCGTGGTCTCTTGGGCCATCCGAAAGCTCGGGAAGCACCTCGAGAAGAAGCTCGATGGGAACGATGAGAGGAAGACTCCGGCGCAGACCGCCGGGGAATGAGCGGCTCAGCACGCTGGCTCTCGTGCTCAGCCGGCATCGATAGCGCCCGCTCAGCGAAACGCTGGATGATCGGATGATTCGAAATTGCGGAGCCTAGGCGATTCGAACTCTTGACATCCTGATTGCGAAGCACGAGGCGTAGGCCCGGAGTTCCGCGTAACGGCGGGGTTCCGGGCCTCTCTCGCGGGGTCGAGTTAGGGCACGTGGTGGGCCTTAGGGGCACGGGGAGGGCACGAAGGAGAGACCTCACGAGCAGACTGCCGTGGGGGGATGCCTCGGGACCAGAGGTCCCGTTTCAGAACCGATGAACCCAGGGGTTGAGGCGCTCGTCGAGTTGTTCGAGGGTGAGGACCTCGACTTGCTCTCGCTCCCACGCTTCGAGCACCGCTTCGTAGAGGTCGCGGCCCTCTCCATGCGAATCGGCCGGAGCATCTACGACCGCGGTCACCACGGCATCGGTCGGTACGGGTGTGCTCACACCCCCGTGGACGAAAGTCGCACCATCGTCCCGAAGCCTCGTAATCCCGTAGTTCCAGGCATTGATGTCTCGTTGGAGAGATTCAATCCCGACCATGTCGAATGCCCACGCGCTCCGCAGGATTGGCGTCGCTTCGTTCGTCTGGATGAAGTCGAACTCACCGGACATATGCCCAAGTCGGATAGACGGCGATGCGAAGAAGTCCAGGCCCTCGCGCAGGTCGCTCGTCTGGTAGACGCCGCGTATTGCCGTGCGCACTGAGCGACGCGTCATGCGATGGCGGCGGGCGGGACGGTCGTGGTGGACAAGGAGCGGGTAGAGAATCTCTGCGGCGGCGCGGGCGTTCACGGCAGCGGTCGGCTGGGGTGCCGAGAGTTGGATGGCGTTCGCCTGCCGTTGGCGAATGCCCTCGACCCAGGCGCGAGTGAACTCGTGGTCGGTGGCGAGCCGGTCGTGTGAGTTGACCTCCCGCGCTAGCCAGTGCGCCCACTCACGCACGTCACGAGGGATGGAGCGCCGTTCGAGGTATCCCCAGTCGAGCCCAACAACCCAATCCCCGTCATCAGAACCGCAGATGATGCCGATGTTCTGGAACTCTCCACGGGCGACATCGGGCACGTACCGGATCAACCAGTAGGTGATTGCCGTCATGTCATTGCCTCATGGGTGGATGGTCGATCGGGCGGCTTGCTGGAGTCGCTCAACCACGCCTGGTACCCGCGCGAAGATGAGGTCGCCGACCGAAGTCAACTCGTTTGCGGTCGTGGACCACTGTAGCGGGACGCTGTGACAGACCTCCTGGATGCCATCGGAGGTCAGCGCACTGATCGAGGTCGCGGCACTCAGGAGAGCCTCGCGTGAGGCGGTGTCGAGTCCGTCATGAGCCCATGGGCTAGATCCGATCCGTCGGAGCGCCTCTACGTCCAGGTCTGCTTCCCCACCCAACCAGAATCCGTGATCGAAGGACCAGATCGCCGCGTCCTCATCGAAGTGACTGAGCCACTGCGGGTCCGTCCCAAGACACAGGTCCCAAAGGGCCGAGATGAACGCGGCGCGACCGCGATTGCCGTCGCGTGATGCTTTCCCCCGCCAATCGTCAACGAGCATCACCGGCGTCAGGTTCAGCGAGCCGTGGGCGACGCCGGGCCGAAGGCTATAACCGGGTTGGTAGACGTAGGTCATGTCCGCTGGGATATCGACCAGGGCGATGGGTCGCACGGGCGCGCCTATGAGATGGCCAATGCCCGTAACGATCCGTTCCGGGATGAGCGAGCGCGCACCTTGGGGGTTGTTGGCGGGCTTGACCCAGTACTGCTGTTCGTCGTCCGCGATCCCGAGGAAGGCGGCGGAGCCAGATTCTCCACGCCGCACCGGTGCGACGAGCGTCACCCGGGTAGCAAGCGTCATAGGCAAACCATATCGGGGCGGTCTGGTCGGTCACAGCAATCGGCGAGTGCGACTCTCTTAGGTGTTTAACCTCAGGCCGGATCCGGTTCCGCCCTTCATGTGCGTGGTGGTGCGTCAGGCGTCCCCGGGCACCCGGTCTAGGCAATCCATGAGCGACTCGATGAGGTTCCCGGACGGGCGCGGCACCGCCACGGCTTCACCATCATCCAGGAGCCCGAGCGCGGCGGCATTGGTCTGGTGGAGGAGCACGCGGCCCACGAACGGGATGGCCCCGGTTGTGGCGACGCCCTCCAGGATGGAGCGCCACGCCCGCGCCGGGATCGTGGCCTCTTCGGCGGCGACGATGGCCTGCGCCACGGAGTCCACCTGTGTGAGCCGATCCCAGATCATCTCGCGGATCGACTCGATGCGGGCATCCGGGTTTGGAGCCTCCAGACCTTCGCGCGTAACAAAAAGATCCCCCGATCGGGTAGCCGGAAACCCGGTCTGATCAGGGGAGTTATCGACTGTGGAGCCTAGGAGATTCGAACTCCTGACATCCTGCTTGCAAAGCAGGCGCTCTACCAACTGAGCTAAGGCCCCGTGAGAAGGGTGGTGGGGCTACCAGGACTTGAACCTGGGACCTCTTCATTATCAGTGAAGCGCTCTAACCGCCTGAGCTATAGCCCCGTTCGGCACCTCGCGGCGCCAACCTCCAAGACTTTACCGGATGCGGACCGGTTTGACCAATCGCGGTCAGTTGGAGGTGAAGCCGACCAGCAGACCGCCGGTGACCTTGACCGCGAGGTTGTAAATGCCCGCGATGACCGCACCGAGAACCGTCACGACGATGAGGTTCAGAATGGCCACGACGGCCGCGAACGCCATCACCTGCGGGAGCCCCACGAACTGGCTGAGCGAGAGCGAGCCGTCCGAGAACGACTTGAAGAACTCGTCGGCCTGACCGATGAGCCCCGTCGTCTGGACGACCAGGTAGACCAGCAGGAACGACACGACGGTGACGATCGCCAGAGCGACAGCCGCCAGGAACGACAGCTTGACCGCCGACCAGAAGTCGACGTAGACGAGGCGGAGACGAACCTGCTTGGCGCTCGTCTTGCTGCTCGACTTCTTGGCGAGCTTGTCGGCTACCGTGCTCATGCGTCAGTACTCTCCTCGGGAACGGTGGCGGCCGCCTCGGTCTCCTGCGATGCATCGGCGTCCGCTGCATCCGCGAGGCGCCGCTCGCTGTTGCGGGCGATCGCGATGATCCGGTCGTCATCATCCGGTCGGGCGAAAACGACGCCCATGGTGTCGCGACCCTTCGCAGGGACCTCGGCCACGGCAGAGCGTACCACCTTGCCACTGGCAAGAACCACAAGGACCTCGTCGTCGTCTCCGACGATCAGAGCGCCCGCCAGATCGCCCCGATCCTCGTGCAGTTTGGCCACCTTGATGCCCAGTCCACCGCGGCTCTGGACGCGGTACTGGTCCACATCCGTGCGCTTGGCGTACCCGCCCTCGGTGACCACGAACACGTCACCGTCGACGGAGGCGACGGATGCCGACAGCAGGCTGTCGTCGCCGCGGAACGACATCCCCTTGACGCCCTCCGTGGAGCGGCCCATGGGCCGCAGCGACGCATCGGTCGCCGTGAAGCGCAGCGACATTCCGTGACGGCTGACCAGCAGGATGTCGTCGCTCTCGTCGACCAGGAGCGCGCTGACGAGCTCGTCCTCCTCGCGCAGGCGGATCGCGATGACGCCGCCCTGGCGGTTGGTGTCGTACTCCGACAGGCGCGTCTTCTTCACGAGTCCGCCGCGGGTGGCGAGCACGAGATACGTCGCGACCGCGTAGTCGCGGATGTCGAGGATCTGCGCGATCTCCTCGTCCGGCTGCAGTGCAAGCAGGTTGGCGACGTGCTGACCCTTCGCGTCGCGACCGGCCTCGGGGACCTCGTAGGCCTTGGCGCGGTAGACGCGTCCCTTGTTCGTGAAGAACAGGAGCCAGTGATGCGTCGTCGTGACGAAGAAGTGCTCGACCACGTCGTCGGCGCGCAGTTGGGCGCCCTTGACGCCCTTACCGCCCCGGTGCTGTGAGCGGTAGTTGTCGCTGCGCGTGCGCTTGATGTAGCCGGCGCGGGTGATGGTGAGCACCATCTCCTCTTCCGGGATGAGGTCTTCCACCGACATGTCGCCGTCGAACCCGTAGAGGATCTGCGTACGACGCTCGTCGCCGTACTTCGCGACGATCTCCGTCAGCTCCTCGCGCACGATCGTGCGCTGACGGGCGGGCGTCGCCAGGATGTCCTGGTAGTCCGTGATCTGCGCCTGCAGCTCTTCGGCCTCGTCGATGATCTTCTGCCGCTCGAGGGCAGCCAGACGACGCAGCTGCATCTGGAGGATCGCATCGGCCTGGATGTCGTCGATGTCGAGCAGCCTCTTCAGCCCGCCGCGCGCATCGTCGACGGTCGCGGACGCGCGGATGAGGGCGATGACCTCGTCGAGCGCGTCGAGCGCCTTCAGGTAGCCGCGCAGGATGTGCATGCGCTCTTCGGCCTTACGCAGGCGGAATGCCGTGCGGCGCACGATCACGTCGATCTGGTGGGTGATCCAGTAGGAGACGAAGCCGTCGAGCGAGAGCGTGCGCGGCACGCCGTCGACGATCGCCAGCATGTTGGCACCGAAGTTGTCCTGCAGCTGCGTGTGCTTGTACAGGTTGTTCAGGACGACCTTGGCGACCGCATCCCGCTTGAGGACGACGACCAGTCGCTGACCGGTGCGGTCGCTCGACTCGTCGCGGATGTCGGCGATCCCGGTGATCTTGCCGTCGCGGGCGAGGTCGCGGATCTTGACGGCGACGTTGTCGGGGTTCACCTGGTAGGGCAGCTCGGTGATCACGAGGCACGTGCGGCCCTGGATCTCCTCGATGTTGACCACCGCGCGCATCGTGATCGAGCCGCGACCGGTGCGGTATGCCTCGATGATGCCGCGCGTGCCGAGGATCTGCGCGGAGGTCGGGAAGTCGGGTCCCTTGATGCGCTGGATCAGTGCCTCGAGCAGCTCCTCCTGCGTGGCCTCGGGGTGATCCAGCGCCCACAGCACGCCGTCGGCGACCTCACGGAGGTTGTGCGGGGGGATGTTGGTGGCCATACCGACGGCGATACCGACGGAGCCGTTGACGAGGAGGTTCGGGAAGCGCGCCGGGAGCACGACCGGCTCCTGCGTCTGCCCGTCGTAGTTGTCGACGAAGTCGACGGTGTCTTCCTCGATGTCGCGCACCATCTCGAGCGCGAGCGGAGCCATCTTCGTCTCGGTGTAGCGGGGGGCCGCCGCGCCCTGGTTGCCGGGCGAGCCGAAGTTCCCCTGACCGAGTGCCAGCGGGTAGCGCAGCGACCACGGCTGAACGAGGCGCACGAGTGCCTCGTAGATGGGGGAGTCGCCGTGCGGGTGGTACTGACCCATGACCTCGCCGACGACACGGGCGCACTTCGAGAAGGACTTGTCGGGGCGGAAGCCGCCGTCGTACATGCCGTAGATCACGCGGCGGTGCACGGGCTTGAGGCCGTCTTCCACGCGCGGCAGCGCGCGGCCGACGATCACGCTCATCGCGTAGTCGAGGTAGCTGCGCTGCATCTCGGACTGCAGGTCGACCTGGTCGATGCGACCGTGGTCGTGCTCGGCGGGCTCCGTCGTCGGACGCTCTTCGTCAGTCATTCGTCTCTTCTTCTCTGCGTCGGTGTCGTGTCATCTGACGGATGCGGCTCGCGCCGCATCCGGGGGGATCAGATGTCGAGGAACCGGACGTCCTTGGCGTTGCGCTGGATGAAGTGGCGGCGGGACTCGACGTCCTCGCCCATGAGCGTGGAGAAGATCTCGTCGGCCGCGGCGGCGTCGTCGATCGTCACCTGCAAAAGGGTGCGGGTCGACGGGTCCATCGTCGTCTCCCACAGCTCCTTGGCGTTCATCTCTCCGAGACCCTTGTAGCGCTGGATGCCGTTGTCCTTCGGGATGCGGCGACCCGCCGCGAGGCCCTCGGCCAGCAGCGCATCGCGCTCGATGTCGCTGTAGACGTACTCGTGGGGCGAGTTCGACCACTTCAGGCGGTACAGCGGCGGCTGCGCCAGGTACACGTAGCCGGCTTCGATGAGCCCGCGCATGTAACGGAACAGCAGCGTGAGCAGCAGCGTCGTGATGTGCTGACCGTCGACATCGGCATCGGCCATCAGCACGATCTTGTGATAGCGGGCCTTCTCGATCGAGAAGTCCTCGCCGATACCCGTGCCGAAGGCCTGGATCATCGCCTGCACCTCGTTGTTGCCGAGGGCGCGATCGAGCCGGGCCCGCTCGACGTTGAGGATCTTGCCGCGCAGGGCCAGGATCGCCTGCGTATGCGGGTCGCGACCCTGCACGGCGGAACCGCCGGCCGAGTCGCCCTCGACGAGGAAGATCTCGCTGATCGAGGGGTCCTTGCTCGTGCAGTCCTTCAGCTTGTCGGGCATGGAGGCCGACTCGAACACACTCTTTCGGCGCGCGGTCTCGCGAGCCTTGCGGGCCGCCATCCGCGCGGTCGCGGCATCGATCGCCTTGCGGACGATGTTCTTCGCCTGCTGCGGGTTGCGGTCGAACCAGTCGCCGAGCTGATCGCCGACGACCTTCTGCACGAATGCCTTCGCCTCGGTGTTGCCGAGCTTCGTCTTGGTCTGACCCTCGAACTGGGGCTCGGAGAGCTTCACCGAGATGACGGCCGTCAGGCCCTCGCGCACGTCGTCGCCGGAGAGGTTGTCGTCCTTCTCCTTGAGCAGGTTCTGCGCGCGGGCGTACTTGTTCACGAGGGTCGTGAGCGCCGCACGGAAGCCCTCTTCGTGGGTTCCACCCTCGTGCGTGTTGATCGTGTTCGCGTAGGTGAACACGTTCTCGGTGTAGGAGGTCGTCCACTGCATCGCGAGCTCGAGCGCGATGTGGCGCTCGGTGTCCTCGGACTCGAAGTCGATGATCTCGTCGTTGACGACGTCGGCCTTGCGAACCCGGTTGAGGTATTCCACATAGTCGACGAGGCCCCGCTCGTACAGGAACTCGTCGTGCGGCTGCGCGGCGATCACCTTGCCGTCGACCTCTTCGTCGACCGTGTGGTCGGGCCGCTCATCGCGCACCGTGATCGCGAGTCCCTTGTTGAGGAACGCCATCTGCTGGAAACGGGTCCGCAGGGTGTCGTAGTCGAAGTCGACCGTCTCGAAGATGGCAGGGTCCGGCCAGAAGGTGATGGTCGTTCCGGTCTCCTCGGTCGGCACGCCCTGAGCGAGTGGAGCCTGGGGGACGCCGCCGTTGGCGTACGACTGGTTCCACTCGTAGCCCTGACGCTTGACGGCGACATCGAGCCGAGTCGAGAGCGCGTTCACGACCGAGGAACCGACGCCGTGCAGACCGCCCGAGACCGCGTATCCGCCGCCGCCGAACTTGCCGCCGGCGTGCAGGACGGTGAGGACGACCTCGACGGTGGACTTACCCTCGGTCTTGTGGATGTCGACGGGGATGCCGCGACCGTTGTCGACGACGCGCACGCCGCCGTCGGCGAGGATCGTCACTTCGATGCGGTCGCAGTAGCCCGCGAGCGCCTCATCTACGGAGTTGTCGACGATCTCGTAGACCAGGTGGTGGAGTCCGCGCGGGCCGGTGGAACCGATGTACATGCCGGGGCGCTTGCGAACGGCCTCGAGTCCTTCGAGAACTTGGATCGCGTCTGCCCCGTACTCGTTCCGTACCGGTTCGGGGGTGTTCTGTCCGTCGTCGGGAACGCTGGAAGGGGTGGGGGACGTCATAAGTTTCGAGCGCTCCGGTTCTAGTAGACGGACCTTCCCAGTCTATCAAGCGGAGGCTCTTCACGGGGCGTGTACGCCCGTGTGCCGTCGTAAACGGAGGTGAGATACGTCCGTAGATGCCTTATCCGTAGGTATCTCGGGGACCGCGCCCTGGAACGGCTCTGGGACCCCATTTCCATGAGGGGACGTCCGGGCCGATGAAGCGGACGTTCTGGACCCCCGCATCCGGGAAGCGTTGCGCGATCGTGGTCACGATGTGCGTGCGCATCAACCGCAACTGCTTCGCCCAGGCTGTGGAGTCGCACTGCACGGTGAGCACTCCCGCATCCAGGCCCACCGGGCGCGTATGGCGGGCGGTCTCCTCACCGGCGACGACCTCCCACTGCCGGACGAGGTCCGCGCGCGCGAGAAGCGGGTCCCATCCGGCCTGCTTCGTCCAGTGCGCGAGCACGTCTCCGACGCCGTGCGGGTCACGGCCGGGCGTGAACGGCGCATCCTCGTCGCCTGTGCCGCGACGTGTACGCCTCTTCGCCCCGCGACGCGACGTCGGCTCGAGACCGCGGAGACGCAGGTAGGTGCTGAGGGTCTCCGGGACCTCGTCCTCATCACTCATCGTCGCTGACCTCGAGGATGCGTCCCGCCTCGACGCGCACCGTGCGCCCGCGGAGCTGTGCGGGAACGTCCGCCTCGACGGCGGCGGTCACCACGACCTGCTCGAAATCCGCGACGAGGGAGGCGAGCCGCATCCGCCGGTCGGCGTCGAGCTCGGCAAAGACGTCGTCGAGGATGACGATCGGGTCCCCGAGCAGTGAATCGGCACGCAACAGCTGTGCAGAGGCCAGTCGCAGCGCAAGCGCCACGGACCAGGACTCGCCGTGCGACGCGTATCCCTTCACGGGAAGCGCGCGGATGCGGAGCATGAGGTCGTCGCGGTGCGGACCCACGAGCGTCACGCCGCGGTCGAACTCCGCGGTGCGCTTCGCCGCGAGGGCTGCGCGGAAGGCCTCGGCCGTCACGGCCCCCGACGCCACGCGCTGATCATCGCCATCCTCCGGATCGAAGCCGGCGATGGAGTTCGCCCATTCGAGCTCGGGCGAGTGATCGGCCCCCGCGATGGCTGCGTAGGCGGCAACGAGATGCGGATGCAGGTCGGCGGCGAGCCGCGTGCGAGCCTCGATGATCTCGGTGCCGAGAGCGATGAGCTTGTCGTCCCAGACGTCGAGGGTCGGGAGTGCGTCGCCGCGCAGCCCGCGGGCTCGCGCGGACTTCAGCAGCGCGGTGCGCTGCTTGAGCACGCGGTCGTAGTCGGCGATGACGCCGGCGAGGCGAGGGGAGAGCTGTACGAGCAGCTGATCGGCGAACCGCCGGCGGGCGGAAGGATCTCCCCGCACGATCTGCAGATCCTCCGGGGCGAACAACACGACCTGCGCGTAACGCGGCAGCTCCGCGGAGCGCACCGGTGCCCCGCCGACGCGTGCCTTGTTCGATCCCTGCTTGTTGATCTGGATCTCGAGCTGGATGTGACGCTCACCGTGACCGAGACGTGCACGGACGAAGGCCGCATCCGCTCCAGAACGCACCAGCGGCGCGTCGGCCGACACGCGATGCGAGCCGAGGGTCGCGAGGTAGGTGACGGCCTCGGCCAGGTTGGTTTTGCCCTGACCATTGCGCCCGACGAGCAGGTTCGCCCCGCGGGTGAACTCGAGGTCGGCGTGTTCGTAGTTTCGGAAGTCGACGAGACTCAGGCGTTCCACGATCACCGGACAACCCTACGGCGACGGTGCGACGCGGTCAGCGCAGCAGCAGGTTCGGCTGCAGCAGGTACTTGAACTCGCCCTCGCCGGCGCGCTCGACCGACGTCTGCGGCGTCACGAGGATGGGGCTGAGCTTGTTCGCGTTGTCGCTGGAGGTGAAGGTGATGCGCGAGAACTCGCTGCGCACGGCCGAGAGCGACTCGAGCAGGTACTGCGGGTTGAGCCCCAGGGTGACATCGTCGCCGGTCAGCGTCGCATCGACGGACTCGGAGGCGCGGGCTTGCTCGGTTCCCGACGCCTCCATCGCGACGCCCTCGGCGGTGAACGTGAAACGCAGCGGCGCGGAGCGGTCGAGCACGAGCGCGACACGGCGCACGGCCTCGGCGAGCTCGGCGGTGTTCACCACGGCGTGATGCGCGGTCTGCTCCGGGAACAGGCGACGCACGGGAGGGAAGTTGCCCTTGATCAGCAGCGAGGTCACCGTCTTGTTGCCGGACGTGAAGGCGATGATCTCGCGATCGCCCGAGCCGGAGAACGCGATCGAGATGTTCTCACCGTGTGAGAAGGTCTTGCCGACCTCCTGCAGCGTGCGCGCCGGAACGAGAGCCGTCGTGCTCTCACCGTCGGTCGTGGCCGGACCGTCCCAGGGGATCTCGCGCAAGGCGACCCGGTACCGGTCGGTGGCCACGAGGCTGAGCTGTGTGCCACTCACTTCGAGCTGCACACCCGTGAGCACCGGCGTCACATCGTCGCGCGATGCCGCGAAGGCCACCTGAGCGATCGCCGTCGCGAACTCCTCAGCGGGAACGAGACCGGATTCGCCCGACACTTCGGGAATCGCCGGGTACTCCTGAACGGGCATCGATGCGAGCGTGAAGCGAGCCGATCCACAGGTGAGCAGGATGCCGTCGTCGTCCACCTCGATCTGAATGGGGGCGTTCGGCAGGCGGCTGGCGATGTCGGAGAGCAGACGGCCGTGGACGAGGATCGTGCCGGGCGCATCCACCGAAGCCTCGATCGTGGTG
The DNA here is from genome assembly GCA_029959545.1 of Microbacteriaceae bacterium PS02066. Taxonomy (GTDB): domain Bacteria; phylum Actinomycetota; class Actinomycetes; order Actinomycetales; family Microbacteriaceae; genus Microbacterium; species Microbacterium binotii. Next base: position 37,075 of record JASCPH010000006.1, read on the forward strand.
CGCGCGGATGCCTCGTAGTCGAATGCCGAGAGGGACAGCCCCTCAGAACCGGCCTCGATCAGCACGCCCGCCAGGATCGGCTGCGGGTTGCGCTGCGGCAGGAGCTTGACGACGAATGACACGGCTTCGCTGAAAACGTCGCGATTGACCTGGAACTTCACAGTGCTCCCTCTCCGGCGGGCTGGGCTTACCCATGCTAGTGCTGCGAATGGTCCAGGCGAAGAACACGCTTCCCGCCCCCAGAGGTGATCGCACGTCAATGAAGAGTGATTTGAGATTCATCTTGTTAACAACTGTGCAAACTGTGGATAAGTCGGTGGATGACTCTCGGCGTCTGGGAACTACACACGTGTGAGATGTGGACGCGCTGCGGACGGAGCTGTCGAACACGGATCGTGTCATTCGTCGAGCTCGAGCGTTCTCCACACACGATCGCCGTGTCGTTCACATCGTCCGTCGGCGTTTCGCACAGTTATCCACAAGTTGTCCACATGTGTGAAAGCGCAGGATGAGGCCGCGCGGAACGATTGTCAAATGAGAGTCTTCCCGCGCCCCAAAAGACGAACCCCACGGCGCGCGGCCGTGGGGTTCGAGAAGTGTCAGCGCCCTGCTCTACCGAGCTGGGTGGTGATCTCGGAGACCTGGTTGTAGATCGAGCGACGCTCCTTCATGAGGTCGCTGATCTTCTTGTAGGCGTACATGACGGTCGTATGGTCGCGGTTGCCGAAGAGCTGACCGATCTTCGGCAGCGAGAGGTTCGTGCGCTCCCGGCACAGATACATCGCGATTTGGCGAGCGGTCGCGATTGCCTGCGAACGGCTCGATCCGTAAAGGTCGTCGACCGACAGCTTGAAGTACTGCGCCGTGGCCGTGATGATGTCCGTCGGCGAGATGACGTTGGTGTCGTCCTGGTCGACGATGTCTCGTAGCACTTGCTGCGCCAGCGACATGTCGAGCGTCGACCGGTTGAGGCTGGCGAAGGCCGAGACGCGGATGAGGGCGCCCTCGAGCTCGCGGATGTTGCTGGAGACGACGGTCGCGATGTACTCCATGACCTCCGGCGGGATCTGGAGCCGCTCGTTCTGCGCTTTCTTGCGGAGGATGGCGATGCGGGTTTCGAGGTCCGGAGCCTGGACGTCGGTGATCAGACCCCACTCGAACCGGCTCCGCATCCGATCCTCGAAGCCGGTGAGGTGCTTGGGCGGGACGTCGCTGGTGATCACGACCTGCTTGTCGTGGTCGTGGAGGGTGTTGAAGGTGTGGAAGAAGGCTTCCTGCGTCTCGGCGCGTCCCTGGAGGAACTGGATGTCGTCGATCAGGAGGATGTCGACGTCGCGGTAGCGCGCCTGGAACGCCGAGCCCCGGTTGTTGGCGATGGAGTTGATGAAGTCGTTCGTGAACTCTTCGCTCGAGACGTAGCGCACGCGGATGCCGGGATACAGGCTCAGGGCGTAGTCGCCGATGGCGTGCAGCAGGTGCGTCTTTCCGAGTCCCGAGTCGCCGTAGATGAACAGCGGGTTGTATGCCTTGGCGGGTGCTTCGGCAACGGCGACCGCCGCCGCGTGAGCGAAGCGGTTCGACTGGCCGATGACGAACCGGTCGAAGGTGTACTTCGGGTTCAGACGGGTGTCTGCGCGAGCGGATGCGGGATCCGCGGCCTCGGCGGCCGGCGCGGGTGCGGCGACGGGCTGCTCGATGACCATGGTCTGCACCGGTACCTCTGCCGTGAGGTGCGCATCGATCAGCTCCGGATTGACGACGACTCTGAAGCCGGTGATCTCGTTCGCCGATGCCTGCGCGAGGGCTTCGAGGATCATCGGACGAAGCCGCTTGTTGAGCTGTGCAGCGGTGAGATCATTGGGGACGTCGAGATACAAGAACCCCGACATCACGCCCTGGGCGAGTGCCAGGTTGAGGAAGCCGTGCATCTGCGGCGAGACTCGGGCGTCGCTGCCCAGGATCTCGAGAGCCGCCGACCACACCGGGACGTCGGGAGTGTCTTGCGCGGTCATGGTCCCCTTCTTGGCCGGGCGAGAACGCGCCGGTGCGCGACACCTGTGGATAACTGCGCGAGCCACGCTAGTCAGCGAGGCTCCAGAGAGCAAACTCCGGCGTCGTTCCGGGGGTGTGTCGATTCAGGGTGTCGGGGACGGCGCTGTGGATAATGGCGGGTTGAGCTGCGCGGTTTGAGTTCTGGCGGTTCGCGCCTTAGTCTTAGTCGGTTGACTTATGCCCTCGAGGCAGTCCCCGACCACGTCTGAAGGCTTCGCCTTCGGGTGGCAACCGTTTCCCGGAGAGATCCCATGAGCAAGCGTACGTTCCAGCCCAACAACCGCCGTCGCGCCAAGAAGCACGGCTTCCGCGCTCGTATGCGCACCCGCGCCGGCCGCGCCATCCTTTCGGCACGCCGCGCCAAGGGCCGCACCGAGCTCTCGGCCTGACCCTTCCGTTGCTCTCGCGGCCGAACCGACTGACCGACGGCGCCGAGTACAAGGCTGTCGTCCGTCGCGGCGTGCGATGTTCCGGTCCCCACACCGTCACGTACGTGGTGGCATCCGGTGACGATCGTGCTGCACGGTTCGGATTCATCGTGAGCAAGAAGGTCGGCACGGCGGTCGCTCGCAATCGCGTCCGCCGGCGGCTCAAAGCAATCTGCGCGTCCGCGCTCCCGACAGTGGTCAGGGGCGCGGACGTTGTCGTGCGCGTGCTGCCCGGTGGCGCAGATGCCTCCTTCGCGGAGCTCGACGCCGAAGTGAAGCGATGCCTTGCCCGGAGGGCGTCGTGAGCACCTCGACGCTGCCGATGGCGTCCGTCGGCGAGGCGACGATGCCGGAGCACAGCTGGGTGCGCGCGATTCCGCTACTGCCGCGCAACCTCGTGCTCGGTCTTCTCCATGGTTACCGTGCGACGATCTCGCATACGTACGGCGACGTCTGCAAGTACTACCCGTCCTGTTCCGCCTACGCGGTGGGGGCGGTTCAGCAGCATGGTGCGGCGAAGGGCGCGGCGCTGACCGCCGCTCGGATCGCGCGGTGCCACCCCTGGGCCGAGGGCGGGATCGATGATCCGCCTGCCCACGCGAACTTCTCCCACGCACTGACCCGGCACGGATTCGTCGTGCCACTGAGAAAGGACTGATCCCCGTGGATCTGGTACTTGCGACCGCGACGCAATCATCGGGCGGCTTCGACCTGATCGGGACGATCCTGTGGCCGCTCAAGTGGGTCGTCGAGCTGGTGCTCGTCGCCTGGCACGCGATCTGGACGTTCATCGGACTGCCGGCGGACTCGGGTCTGGCCTGGGTTCTGTCGATCGTGGGCCTTGTCATCGTCGTGCGTGCGGCCCTCATCCCGCTCTTCGTCAAGCAGATCAAGAGCCAGCGCAAGATGATGGAGATCGCTCCGGAACTGCGCAAGGTGCAGGAGAAGTATCGCGGTAAGCGTGACCAGCTCTCTCGCGAGGCGATGAGCCGCGAGACGATGGCGCTGTACAAGAAGCACGGCACGACGCCGATCTCGGGTTGTCTGCCGCTGCTCGTGCAGATGCCGATCTTTTTCTCCCTCTACAGCGTGCTGAACGATGTCGCGAAGCACGCGGCGGCCGGTATCGGTGGTGTGGGATTCCTCGACGCGAACCTCACGTCCGAGTTCTACAACGCCAACCTGTTCGGCGCGTCGCTCCATGACACGCTCGTGGGTGCGTGGGGACGCCCGGATGGCACGGTGACCGTCATCATCCTGCTCGTCCTGGTCGTCCTGATGATCGCGTCGCAGTTCTTCACGCAGCTGCAGATCATCTCGAAGAACCTGTCGCCCGAGGCCAAGACGGGCCAGGCATACCAGATGCAGCGCATCATGCTCTACATCCTGCCGTTGGCGTTCGTCTTCTCCGGCATCTTCTTCCCGCTCGGCGTGGTCGTCTACTGGTTCGTCAGCAACATCTGGACGATGGTGCAGCAGTTCCTCGTCATTCGGAACCTGCCGACACCCGGCTCCGAGGCCGCGAAGGCTCGTGAGGAGCGTCTCGCGCGCCGCGGGAAGGCCATCGACAGCAGCGGCAAGGTCGTTCCCATGGAGAAGTACCAGGCCGAGCAGCAGCGTCTCCTCGAGGAGGCGGAGCGCAAGCGCGCCGCCGCTCCCAAGCGTCAGCAGCCCGTCGGGAAGCAGCGCGCCAAGAAGCAGGCCAGCAAGCAGCCACCCGCCGCCAAGAGCGGCACCTCCGATTCCGAACCGTCCAGCTGAGGAACCCGCCATGACCTCTGATCTCTCCCCCACCGCGACCGACTCGGTCGAACAGCTCGAGCAGGAAGGCGACGTCGCCGCCGACTTCCTGGAGGGTCTGCTCGACATCGCTGACATCGGCGGCGACCTGGCGCTGGATGTTCGTAACGACCGCGCGTACGTGTCCATCGAATCGGATGGTGACGACTCGCTTCGCGTGCTGGCGGACCCGGACACGGTCAGCGCTCTTCAGGATCTGACCCGCCTCGCTGTGCAGAACCGCACCGGTCGATTCTCGCGCCTCATCCTGGATGTCAGTGGTTCGCGCGACGCGCGACGCCGAGAGCTCGAGGCGCTGGTGGACCGCGCTGCTTCGCGACTGGAAGACGGCGCATCTCAGGCCTCGCTCCCCGCGATGTCGAGCTACGAGCGCAAGGTGGTGCACGACATCGCGGCCGAGCGCCGCCTGGTGTCCGAGTCCTATGGCGAGGGCGCTCAGCGTCACACGGTACTTCGGCGCGCGTGAGTGTTTCACGTGAAACACTGATGGACGGTCTCGAGCAGGAGCCGGATGCTGCGGCCGCGATCTTCGGTGACCGGATCGATCTCGCGCGCGCATTCACGCGCAACCTGGCGAAGGAAGGCGAGTTGCGCGGGCTCATCGGTCCGCTGGAACTGCCGCGACTGTGGACGCGCCACATCCTGAACAGTGCGGTTATGGCGCCGCTCGTTCCAGGGGGCCGAATCGGAGATGTCGGCTCCGGCGCGGGGTTGCCAGGGATCGTGGGAGCGATCGCCCGACCTGATGTCGAGTGGGTGCTGATCGAGCCGATGGAGCGACGCACCCAGTGGCTGCAGGAACAGGTCGATGAGCTCGCGCTCGACAACGTCGAGGTCTTTCGCGGTCGGTCGCAGGACTGGATGCACGGAGCGGTGCTCGATGCCGCGACCGCTCGTGCGGTGAGTGCCTTGCGCACCCTTCTTCCGATCACGGCGCCACTCGTCCGTGACGGCGGAGAGCTGATTCTCCTCAAGGGGGCGGCGGCCGACGCAGAGATCGAGAAGTCGGTAAAGCAGGCCCGTTCTCACCGTGTCGTCGATCTGCGTGTAGAGGTCGTCGGTGAGGGCATCCTGGAAACGCCGACCCGCGTCGTTCGCGGACGGATACAGCGTTCCTGACGAGATGTTTCACGTGAAACATCGCGGCGTGGCTGTCGATGCCGACGATTAGAGTGGACAGAGTTCGATGCTGGCGAAAGGCGAAGTGTTTCACGTGAAACAATCCGACGACACCGCGACGGACTTCGGTGACGACACCCCTCTTGCTCGCGAACTCGCGGATCTGCGCGCGCGACGGCGTGCGCTCGAGGACTCCACCGTGACCCTGCCGACTGGGACGCGCACGCTGACGGTGTCGAACCAGAAGGGCGGCGTCGGTAAGACGACGACCACCGTCAATTTGGCGGCCGCGCTGGCCAGCGTCGGCGCTCGTGTGCTGGTGATCGATCTCGATCCGCAAGGCAACGCATCCACCGCCCTGGGTGTGCCGCATACCGCCGACATCCCGAGCGTCTATGACGTGCTGATCGACGAGTTTCCTCTCGCGGACATCATCCAGACGAGCCCCGAGTCTCCGCTGCTGACCTGCGCACCGAGCACGATTCACCTCGCGGGCGCAGAGATCGAGCTCGTCTCGCAGGTTGCACGCGAACATCGACTGCGTCGGGCACTGGAGGAGTATCTCACCACGGCTGAAGAGCCGCCCCACGTCGTTCTCATCGACTGTCCGCCCTCACTCGGGCTGCTCACCATCAACGCCTTCACCGCGGCGGACGAGGTTCTCATCCCCATCCAGTGCGAGTACTACGCTCTCGAGGGTCTGAGCCAGTTGCTCGGCAGCGTGCAGATGATCCAGAAGCACTTGAATCCGCCGCTTCACGTGTCATCCATCCTGCTGACGATGTACGACGGGCGCACCCGGCTCGCTCAGCAGGTGGCCGAGGAAGTGCGCGCGCACTTCCCGAAAGAAGTGCTGAAAACGGTGATCCCGCGCTCGGTGCGCGTGTCCGAAGCACCGAGTTTCGGTCAGACCGTCATCGCCTACGACGGCCAGTCGGCGGGCGCGGTCGCCTACCGAGAAGCCGCCGTCGAACTGCTGGCACGCGAAGCCGATGAGGCTGCCTCGACCACGAACGAAGGAGAACACTGATGGCCAAGCGAACGGGACTCGGTCGAGGAATCGGCGCTCTCATTCCGACGTCGGAGGCGTCGGAGGCGCGTCCGGTCGACGTGTTCTTCCCCGGTGCTTCCGCACCGAAGTCGGATGCGACGAAGGAAGAAGCTCCTCAGGAGGAGCTCCTGGCCGTCCCGGGTGCGCGCCTGATCCAGGTGGATCCCCACGCCATCGTCCCGAACCCTCGTCAGCCCCGGACGAACTTCGACCCCGACGACCTCGCGGAGCTCGTGCACTCCGTGCGTGAGTTCGGCGTTCTCCAGCCGGTCGTCGTGCGCGATACGGGAGACGGCACGTACGAACTGATCATGGGGGAGCGGCGCACCCGCGCCGCACGCGAAGCAGGCCTGGAGACCATCCCCGCCATCCTCCGCGAGACGGCGGACGAGGACCTGCTCCGCGATGCGCTGCTCGAGAACCTCCACCGCTCACAGCTGAACCCGCTCGAGGAGGCGTCCGCCTACCAGCAGCTGCTCGAAGACTTCGGCATCACCCAGGAGCAGCTCGCGACACGCATCGGACGCTCGCGCCCTCAGATCTCCAACACCATCCGGCTGCTGCGCCTGCCGGTGCCGGTGCAGCAGCGCGTCGCCGCCGGTGTCCTCTCCGCGGGTCATGCTCGCGCGATCCTGTCCGTCGAGGACGGCGAAAGCATGCAGCGCCTCGCGGACAAGATCGTGAACGAGGATCTCTCCGTCCGTGCGGCTGAGGCCGCGGCCAAGGGTGCCGCCGCGGTGAAGCGGCCGGCACCAAAGGCTGGGGCGCGTCGCGCACATCTCGATGAGATCGCGGAGCGCTTGGGTGATCGCCTCAACACCCGCGTGAAGATCTCCATCTCAGCACGAAAAGGCCAGATCGCGATCGATTTCGCGACGATTCAGGATTTGAATCGCATTCTCAGCGAGCTCGGCGAAGAAGAGCTCGGAACTTCGCGCTGATCGAAGCGCAGAATCGCTCCTGACGAACCGAAATCGGTCGGTTCGGCTCGTTTCGACTCTGCGTTTCGACTCTGCGTTTCGACTCGCTTCGCTCGCTCAACGACCAGTGAGGATATCCGGTCGTTGAGCGAGGAGCGCACGAAACGCTCGTGACCCCGGTCGTTGAGCGAGGAGCGCACGAAACGCTCGTGACCCCGGTCGTTGAGCGAGGAGCGCAGCGACGAGACGAAACGGAAACGACGCGCTCGGGACCCCGACGCGTTGTGCAAAACATAGGCTGGAATCATGACCTCCGAATCCCCACGCCGTCGAGCGAGTCTCGAATTGCTGCGGGCGGAAGCGGCGGACGAACTGGCGGCGCTCATCCACGAGCGACTTCGCGAGGGGGAGGATCCGTGGGACTTCATGGAAGACCTCCCCACGGTCGATGAACTGGTCGTGTTCCTCCTGCGCGCAGAGAACATCGCTGAAGCCGGCGGCAGCAAGCCGTCCGAGGCACGTCACTACCGTGTGCTCCGTCAGATCGCCCTGGACTATCCGCCGCTGACCCGCGCCGTCTGGCGTCTCCTCGGCGAGACGAACACTTCACGTCGCTGGGACGCCACCGTGCGCCCCGAAGCATCTTGAACAGCACAGAGAAAGGCCCCCGGAGAATCTCCGGGGGCCTTTCTCTGTGAGGGGAGGGTCAGCCGATGAACGCGGCCAGATCCTGCTCGAGCGCGAACTTCGGCTTCGCGCCGATGATCGTGGTCTTTACCTCGCCGCCCTGGAACACCTTCATCGCCGGGATGGAGGTGATCTGGTACTTCATCGCGAGGTCGGGGTTCTCGTCCACGTTGAGCTTGAGGACCGTGATCTTCTCGGGGTTCTCCGCCTGGATCTCATCGAGAACCGGGGCCACCATGCGACACGGGCCGCACCACTCCGCCCAGAAATCCACCAGGACAGGACCGTCTGCTTCGAGGACGTCCTGGTTCCAGGTGCTCGAGCTGGTCGCCTTCGCGCTCATTGTCATTTCCCTTCGTAAGTCTTACTCGTACCGAACACCCGACGGGGTTCGGATGTTCCCTCAGACGACCGGCAGACCCTCGATCTGGTCGGCGTTCGGCTCCGGTGCGCCCGCTTCGTCCAGCGCCGCGAGGAAGTGCTCCGCGTCGAGGGCTGCGATCGTTCCGGATGCGGCGGCGGTCACCGCCTGACGGTAGGTCGGGTCGATCACGTCGCCGGCGGCGAAGACACCGGGCACCGACGTGCGCGAGGACCGGCCGTCGACCCAGATGGTGCCCTCGGGGGTCAGGTCGAGCTGGCCGTGGACGAGCTTCGTGCGCGGGTCGTTGCCGATCGCGACGAACACACCCTGCAGGTCGAGCTCGCGCGTCGAACCGTCGACCGTGTCCTTCAGGACGACACCGGTCACCGCCTCGTCACCGAGGATGTCGACGACCTCGCTGTTCCACACGAACTCGATCTTCTCGTTCGCCATCGCGCGCTCCTGCATGATCTTGGAGGCGCGCAGCTCGTCGCGACGGTGGATGACGTAGACCTTCGTCGCGAAGCGCGTGAGGAAGGTGGCCTCCTCCATCGCGGAGTCGCCGCCGCCGACGACGGCGATCGTGCGCTCACGGAAGAAGAAGCCGTCACAGGTTGCGCACCACGACACACCGCGGCCGGAGAGGTGCTCTTCCTTCGGGAGGCCGATCTTGCGGTACGCGGAGCCCGTCGCGAAGATCACGGCCGCGGCCTCCTCGACCGCGCCGGAGCCCAGCTGAACACGCTTCACGGGGCCGGAGAGGTCGAGCTCGGTGACGTCCTGGTAGAGGATCTCGGCGCCGAACTTGCGCGCCTGCTCCTCCATCTTCGTCATGAGCTCGGGGCCCTGGATGCCCTCAGGGAAGCCGGGGAAGTTCTCCACCTCGGTGGTGTTCATGAGCTCACCGCCGACCTCGACGGAGCTGGCGATGACCAGCGGCTTGAGGTTGGCCCGGGCCGCGTAGATGGCGGCGGTGTAGCCCGCGGGGCCGGAGCCGATGATGATGAGCTGACGCACGTGCGTTCTCCCTCGTGGTTTCAAAGTGCTCAACATATGGTATCGCGGGACATTCCCGCGGTCCGTTTGTCAGCGTCTGGAAAGGATGCGGCGAAGCGGTCGCAGCGCCGGGGCGAGCTCAGGGGTGCGCAGCGCCGCGAGCACGCCCAGGTAGACGACGAGGGTGGCCGCCCCGATGATGCCGGTGCCGATGGCGCCGTAGACCTTGTCGGAAGTCGTCCAGCCGGTGTCGCCGCCGAGGAGGAGGTAGACCCCCCATCCGGCCGCGGCAGCGGGGATCGCGGCGATCGTGTACCGCCCGATCGCCGCGAACCACGATCGGATCCCGAGCGAACCGATGCGTCGGCGCAGCAGGACGGCGGCGAGTACGGCCTGCACGGTGATGGCGATCGACTGCCCAAGAGCCACCGCGGCCGCGAGCCAGGGGGTGGGTGCGAGCCACGCGGCCGCCAATGCGGTGACGATGACGAGGACGGCCTGGACCGTCGTGAACACGAACGGGGTGCGCGTGTCGTCGTACGCGTAGAACGTGCGCTGCAGCACGAAGAGCACCGACAGCGGCAGCAGGCTCACGAGGTAGGCGATGAGCACAGGGGCGAGTTCGGCCGCATCCGCCGCGTTGTTCACGATGATGCGGGATGCCGGGACGGACGCCACCACGAGAGCAGCCGTCGCCACGACGATCAGCAGGCTGATGATGCGGATGCTGCGCGAGACGTCACCGCGCACCTCGTCGTCGCGCCCGGCCGAGGCGTGCTCGCTGATCTGCGTGAAGTACGGCGTTCCGATCGAGAGGACGATCACCGAGTAGGGGAGCATGAAGATGAGCCACGCGGTTTGGGTGGCGAGCGTCGAGGCACCGTCGCCGGTCGCCTCGGAGATCACTCGACTCTGGATGAGGCCGGCGATCTGGCCGACGACGACCATTGCCGCGGTCCAGCCGGCGAGACGGCCCATGTTCCGAAATCCGAGCCCGCGCCAGTGGAAGTCGGGGCGTAGTCGGAGCCCCGTGCGTCGCCACGAGACGAGCAGGATCAGCGCCTGCACGGCGATGCCGAAGGTGGCGGTGCCCCCCAGGGCGGCGATGGAGGCGGCGTTCCAGTCCGAGACCGCGGAGCGATCACCACCGATGACGAGCATCAGAAGCAGGAACCCGGCGATGGAGATGACGTTGTTGAGCACCGGTGCCCAGGTGAACGGCCCGAAGATGCGTCGGGCATTGAGCGTCTCTCCCAGGAGGGAGTATAGACCGTAGAAGAAGATTTGCGGCAGGCACCAGTAGGCGAACGCGGTCGCCAGGGCGTGCTGCTCGGGGCTGTAGGCGGGCGCGTAGAGCGTGATCAGCACCGGTGCGAGCAGCATCGCGACGGCCGTCACGGCGAGCAGGACGACGATCCCCGCGGTGAACAGCGCGGAGATGAAGCGCTGGCCGCGATCCTCCCTCGCGCTTGCGCGCACGATCTGCGGAACGATGACCGCCGTGAGCACACCCGCCGAGATGATCGCGTAGACGTTGTTCGGCAGCTGGTTGGCCTGCGCGAAAGCATCCCCCGCCCGGGATGACATCGTGCCCAGGACGGCGACCAGCACGATGGTGCGGATGAGTCCGGTGACGCGGGAGACGAGCGTTCCCGCTCCCAGCAGCACGCTCGCCCGGCCCAGACCGCTCACGCGTTCTCCTCGATGTCGTCGTCGGTGCGCGCCGCATCCGCCTTGTCTCGTTTGCGGCGACGGATGGTGCGGATGACGCCGATCGTGACAAAGCCCGTGGCCAGCACGACCAGCACCACCAGACCTATGCCCTCCCAGTCCGCGCGCACGTTGACGTCGACCGTCTGCGTCTGTCCGATGGGCACGTACGTGGGGCTGCGCAGGCTGAGATCGATCTTGACGTCGCCGTTGCCGATCCGCGCGTTCACGGGGACCTCGACGAGCGTGTTGGCGGCGGCCGCGGCCACCACGGCGTTCTCACGCTCAACGTCGACGCGCAGATCGTCCGGGGCGGCGACGAGTACGACGTTCACCGGATAGGGCAGATCGTTGCGCACCCAGAAGCGCAGGTTGGTTCCCGCCGTCAGCAGGTTCAGCGCGGTCGATGGCACGATCGACACCGAGTCGAGCGTCGTGGTGGTGGCCTCCGCGTGCGCGTCGACGGCGCTCTGCCACCCCGACGGATCGCCGAGCCATGCGCCGCCCAACACCTGGAGGATGGCGGCGCGCTCGCGTCCGGTGAGCAAGGACGGGTCGTCGAGGATCGTGGCGAAGCTGTCGATCTGTGCCGCACCGGCGAGCATGCTCGTCAGCGCTGCCGGGCGCGCCGGGTCGACCGCGCCCGCCGAGACCTCAATGTCGGTCGGGGAGGCGCCGAGCACGCTCGACAGCCCCACCGCAGTCATGCCCGTGGTCGCCGCGGAGATCGCTCCGCGTAGGCCCTGCGGGTCGCGCGTGGCCGATCGTCCCAGGGTGACGAGAACGGGGGAGCCCTGTGCCGCCGCCGACGCGAACGTCAGATGCGCGGCCGCGGCAGCCGCATCCGCACGCGTCGTGAGTTCGGTGGAGGTGGATGCGGCCTGCAGTGCCGCGGACGCGCCGGCCGACGCGACGAGCAGCTCTCCGCCACCGGTGCGCGCGTGCGACGGGGATGCTGCCGACACCTGCGTGCTGTCGACGATCGTGAGCGCGCCGGGAGTGGCCGCAGTGAGCCATCCGACGAGTTCCGGTGAGGCTGTGCCCGACGGCGGCCAGTAGATCGTCGGCTCAGCGCCTGCGCCCACGTCAAGGAGCGCCTCGAGTGTCGGGGTCGTGGACGCGGACTGCTGCTGGTCCGTCGGCGCCGGTGTGGGAGCGGCTGGCTGCGCCTTCAGATCCACGTAAGCGTTCAACGACGTCGGCGCGAGCGGTGCGCCCAGCCCCGCGGCGAACTGCGTGCTCACGTCGGCGTCGCCGTACTGCAGCGCGAACCGAGAGTTCGGCAGGTCCATGAGCCGCTGCAGCCATGCCCGCGCGGACTCCGGAGCGGACGTGCCGCGCGCCCGGATCGAGGCCACGATCGCGGGGTCGACCGCGAGGATCGCCGAGGTGCCGGTGACGGCATCGAGCTGGGCCGTCAGAGCGCCGTCGGATGCGGTGAGCGAGCTCAACTGATCGGTCGACAGCATCCCCGCCGTCAGCGCGGGAGCCGTGATCGGCACGATCACCGCGACGGTACCTGAGGGGCCGGTACCGATCGTGACCACAGAGCGCGCCGTCTTGCCCGCGAGGCTGACCCACAGGGGATAGACCCCCGCGCCGCGACCCGCGAGTGCGGGGTCGTCGGCCGCGACGATCACGCTCGCCGAGCTCGATTGCCCGGGTGGGGTCTCCTCGACCGCGCTGGATCCGACGACACGCCCCGCCGGGGCATCGGCTGACTCCGAAAGCCAGGCGTCGAGAGCGGCGGAACCGTCCAGCGGTGCATCTCCGAGCATGAGCTCCGCCGTTGACGCCGGAGTTCGTGAAGCCGTGCTGTTCTCGAGCCAGACGAGGGCCGTGAGCGCCTCGCCCGCCGCCAGCACCCCACCGGACAGCGGTGCCACGGAGACGTCGACGGTCCCTGTCGAAGAGGGCGACGGCGTCGGGGTGGCGGCCGCTGCGGGAGCGGCGATCCCCAGGACGATCGCGACGGCGATGAGCGGCGCGAGCAGAAGTCGTCGCCGCCGGGATGCGGGGGTGCCCGTGCGGGCCGAAGTCGGAATCATTCGTAGCTGAGCAGGCTCCTGTGCGGAGAGTCCGCAGGGTCGGGAGCGAGTCTACGGGCCCCGGCCTGGGATTCACCGAGCGCACGCCCGGGTTGAATGGACTCATGCACACCGCCATCGCCCACCGCCTCGCCGATGATCTGCGCGCCGCTGGCTTCACGACCGAGGCTCTTCGCTCGCTCATCGGCGAGGACGCGGAGTCGGCGCTCATTCGGGCTGTCGCCGTGCCGGCCCGACGGGCCCTCACGCGGCATCCGCACGATGCCGTCGCCGTGCTCGCGCGCCTGTTCGTGCTGGGGGATGTGGTCGACGCCGCATCCGTCGCTGCGACACTGCCCGGCACCGGACTCGAGGATGCGGAACGGCTCGGCGTGATCGAGCGGCGCGGTCAGGCTGTGGCGCCCACGGTGGCGGTGCGCCCGCACGTCTTCGCCGACGGCGGCGAGGGGTGGATCGCGAGCGATCTGGACGAGCTGGCAGGCGTCTTCCCGTTGCGTCCGGACCATGTGCTCGGCGTCGGGGGTGCGGGCCGGACGCTCGTCTCTCTGCTGCCCGCATCCGGAAGCGGGCGCGCCCTCGACCTCGGATGCGGCTGCGGCCTGGTGGCGTTCGAGCTGCGTCGGAGGGGTTTCGACGTCGTCGCGACCGACATCTCGCCGCGCGCGCTGTGGTTCACGAAGCTGGGCGCGGCGCTCAACCACCTGGAGGGCATCGACGTCCGCGAGGGCAGTCTGTACGAGCCCGTCGGCGACGAGAGCTTCGAGCTGGTCGCTTCGAACCCGCCGTTCGTCATCACCCCGCGGGCCGACGGTGTGCCCGCCTACGAGTACCGCGACGGCGGCCGGGCAGGGGACGAACTCATGCGCGAGGTCGTGACCGGCGCCGCATCCCATCTCGTCGACGGCGGCCGGGCGATCATGCTGGGCAACTGGGAGGAGCGCGATGGTGTGTCCGGGCTGGAGCGGGTGCGCGCGTGGACCGAGGGCGTCGGCGCGTGGGTGATCGAGCGTGAGCAGCTCGACCCGGCCCGCTACGCGGAGCACTGGGTGCGCGATGGCGGAACGAGGCCTGGCAGCGACGAGCATGAGGCGCTGATGGGCGCCTGGCTCGACGACTTCGAGACCCGCGGCGTCGAGGGCGTGGGGCTGGGGTGGGTGCAGCTCATGCGCGGCTCGAGGCTGCGCCGCTTCGAGAGGGTGGCGCAGGCGGTCGATCCCGCCGTGCTCGCCGCGCACACCGCCGCTGTGTGGCGGGCGGCGGCGTGGCTGGATCGCACCGACGACATGGTGCTCGCCGCATCCGTGCTGCGGGTCGCGGCCGATGTGACCGAGGCGCGGCATCATCTTCCCGGTGCGGAGGCGCCGAGCGTGATCGAGCTGCGACAGGGAGGCGGCCTTGCGCGCACGGTGTCCGCCGATTCGGCGCTCGCCGCACTCGTGGGAGCGAGCGACGGGGAACTGCCCGTGGGCGTGCTCATCGACGCGATCGCCGATCTGCTCGAGGTCGATGCCGCAGCGCTGCGTGCGGACCTGCTTCCGCGGGTTCGCGAGCTCGTGCTGACCGGGATGCTGGAAGTGCCGCACGACGTGGCCGATTAGGCTCTTTGCATGCTCAACATGGCCGAGGGTCTCGCGCGGCTGGGCACTCTCGCCTCCTCACCCGTCGTCGTCGTGCTCGCCGACGCCTTCGCCGCTGCGGGGCGCGAGCTCGCCGTCGTCGGCGGCCCGGTGCGCGATGCGCTGCTGGGTCGCACGACACACGACCTGGACTTCACGACGGATGCGGACCCCGACGAGATCCTGCGCATCGTCACGCCGATCTCGACCGCACAGTGGGACATCGGCCGGGCGTTCGGCACGATCGGCGCCCGCATCCGCGGCGAGCAGGTGGAGATCACCACCTACCGCGCTGACGCCTACGACGGCGAGACCCGCAAGCCGGTCGTCGCGTTCGGCGACTCGCTCGAGTCCGATCTCGTCCGCCGCGACTTCACCGTCAACGCGATGGCGCTGCGGGTGCCCGGACCGCAGCTGGTCGACCCGCACGGCGGCATCGAGGACCTCGTCGCGGGTGTGCTGCGCACCCCCACCGATGCGCGGATCAGCTTCGGCGACGACCCCCTGCGGATGCTTCGTGCGGCGCGCTTCTCGTCGCAGCTCGGTTTCACGGTCGACGCCGACGCGGTCGCAGCGATCACCGAGCTGCGTGAGACGCTCGGGATCGTGAGCCCGGAGCGCATCCAGAGCGAGCTCGTGCGTCTCCTGCAGACCGACGATCCGGTGCGCGGCCTGCGGCTGCTGGTGGAGACGGGGCTGATCGACCAGTTCCTCCCGGAGGTGCCCGCGCTGCGTCTCGAGGTCGACGAGCACCACCACCACAAGGACGTCTACGAGCACTCGCTCACCGTGCTGCGGCAGGCGATCGAACTCGAGCGCACCCGACACCCGGACTCCGCGCCTGACGTTCCCCTGCGGCTCGCGGCGCTACTGCACGACATCGGCAAGCCCGCGACGCGCCGGCTCGAGCCGGGCGGTGCGGTCACCTTCCACCACCACGATGTGAAGGGGTCGCGGATGGCGCGCAAGCGCCTGCGCGAGTTGCGGTTCGATTCGGCGACGATCGACTCCGTCGCCCTGCTGATCGAGCTGCATCTGCGCTTCTTCGGCTACGCCGAGGGCGCATGGACGGATGCGGCGGTGCGCCGCTACGTGCGCGACGCCGGCGACGAGTTGGAGCGCCTGCACATCCTGACCCGCGCCGACGTGACCACGCGCAACAAGCGCAAGGCGACGCGACTGCGTCTGGCGTACGACGACATCGAGCGGCGCATCGACGAGCTGCGGGCCCAGGAGGAGCTGGACGCCATCCGTCCGGAGCTCGACGGCAACGAGATCCAGCGCATCCTCGGCATCTCACCCGGCCGAGAGGTGGGCGAGGCGTACCGATTCCTGCTCGACCTGCGGCTGGATGAGGGCGTGCTGGGGGCCGAGGAGAGCGAGCGCCGTCTGCGCGACTGGTGGGCTGCGCGCGGTTGACCCGCCGTGGCGGGTGCGTGGCCGCATGCGCTGACGTGGCCGCATCCGCTGACGTGGCCGCATCCGCTGAACAGGAAAGATCCGCCCATCAGGACGATCTGACGTGGATCGTCCTGATGGGCGGATATCTCCTGCGGGAGGGATGCGGCGCCGGCTCAGACCGTGGCGGACGCGGCCTCCGCGATGGCACGACCGCCCTCGCGCGCGGCCTCCTCGGCGGCGGACTTGATGTCGGCGGCGACCTCGGAGAACTGATCGAGCGCGGGGTTCACTCCCACGAGGGTGAAGGAGCGCTGCACGACCCGCAGATCGAGGCCCCAGACGTCCTCGAGCACGCGACGCAGCCACGCGGTGGAGTGATCCCAGCCCTCCTTGGGCGTGCCGGCGTCGTAGTTGCCGCCGAGCACCGTGACCAACACGGCGGGCTTGCCGCGCAGCGCCGTGCCCTGCGGGTCGATGCGCGGGTCGGTGTAGGCCAGGTCGAACCAGGTCTTCGCGTGCTGCGAGACGCCGTAGTTGTAGAGAGGGATCGTCAGCAGGAGGGCGTCGGCGTCGATGAGCTCGTCGGCGAGGCGCGTCGCAAGGGCGAGGGCCTCGCGCTGCTCGGCGGTGCGGTCGGCTTCGGGGACGTTCCTGCCGGTGACCGCTGCCGCCCATGCCGTGGCGGGGATCGGTTCGGCAGACAGGTCGCGCCGGACGACGGTCTGGTCTGTGTGCGTGGCGAGCCACTCGGTCTCGACGATGTCGCCGAGGGCGCGGCTGGCGGAGGTGGGGGGAAGGATGCTCGCATCCAGACGGAAGAGGGACATAATGCTCCAATCGACCTAGCGGCTATGAAAAAGAGAGTGGCTAGGTGAACGCTAGCACGGCTAGACTGAGGGGCGTGGCCGGAGACCAGCACGATGAGCGTCAGTGCGACGCCGCTGTCTCGCGCGCCTTCTCGGTTCTCGGCAAGCGCTGGAACGGCATGATCCTCGACGTTCTGGGCGAGGGGGCATTGTCGTTCGTGGGATTGCGCCGGGCCGTCACCGGCATCAGCGACGCCGTGCTCTCGGATCGTCTCGTCGAGCTCGCCGATGCCGGCCTGGTCGTCCGTGAGGTGGATGCGGGTCCGCCGGTTGCGGTCTCCTACACGCTGACGGATGCCGGGGCTCGCCTCGTGCCGATCCTCGCCCAGCTGGGTGCCTGGGCCGACGGCAACCTCTCCGCCTCCCGCTGACCCCGCCCTACGCACCCGCTCCTGCCCGTGCGCCTCCCCCCGGCACCCTCCGGGTGCGCCTGCCCGTCGGCATGTCCGCCTTCCCGCAGGGCATGTCCCACTTCCCGCAGGAATCGGGGCTCGAAACCGCGGAAAGTGGGACATGGTCGTCGACGACCCCGCACACACCAACGTTCCCCTGTCATAGATCGACGGGAAGACGTCGATCTATGACAGGGGAACAGGGGTGGTGGGACCCGCGAGGGAGGCCCTCGGCGCCGGAAGGGACCTCGGGCGGGAGGGTTCTCAGTCGCGGGGCGAGGAGTCGAGGGCCTCGCGCACGAGATGACTGATGTCGATGCTCACGATCCGCGAGGGTCCGGCGGGTGCCGGCGGCGGAGCGGCGGGCGCGTCGCCGTTGGCGGACGCATCCGGGCGACCCTGACCGATCATGCTCACGGCGTCACCTCCGTCTCGGGAGCGGGCTCGGGAACCGGTGCCGTGTCCGTCCCGGTGCTGGCCCCGAGCGTCGGACTCGGCTCCGGGGTCGAGGCGTCGTGCGACTCCGGCTGTGCCGGCACCGCGGGAACCTGGGCGAACGGCTCCTTCGGCTCGATCGGGATCGCCGAGTTCACATCCCACGAGCTGACTCCGACCGACTCGCGCAGCGGGAACACGTTCCACAGCGGGGCGCGCCCGGTGCCCTGGTAGGCGGATGTGACCGGCCCGCCGCCGCCGAGGAAGTACTCGTCCCACCACCATCCGTTCGCGAGCCCTTCGCTGCCCACGGTCGTCAACGGTGTGCCCTGATCGGTGTACAGCTGGACGTCCGTGATCGGGTCGCCCGCGGCGTCGTACGCGAAGATGTTGCGCACACGCTGGCCGTCGAGCACGAGACCGGGCTGGCTCGTATCGGCCGGGTACGCGTAGGCGTACGCCGCCTGTGCGGCGAAGTACTGCGGCAGGACGGTCGGTGCCGCGATGAGAGCGATCGCCGCCACAATGCTCGCCACGACGTTGAGCGCCCCGCGGAGACCCCGCACCCAGCGATGCGGCAGCCACATCCCGCGACCCCACTGGATGCTGACGAGCACCAGGGCGGCGAGGACCACCCACGCCACGACGTTCGCGGGGACGTAGTCCACGCCGCCGGTGAACGGCACGGTCAAGAACACCAGCAAGAGGTAGAACGCCGCCCCGCGTGCGATCCACCAGACTGGACGCAGCGACACGAGCAGATCCAGCGTCGCCGATCCGAACCGAGAGGCGCGGATGCGGGTCGCCGCCGCCCGCCGGGTTCGTTCGAGACGTTCGCGCACCGGCACCTTCGCTGCCTGACCGGCGCTGCGCTCGGGAAGTCCCGCGGCCGCACGGAGCTCCGCGGCGTAGGTCGCCGCATCCGGCAGGGAGAAGGCCTCGCCGCTGTCCTCGGCCTGCTCGGACAGGTCTGCCTCGAGACCGTCCATCAGGTCGTCGACCTCGTCGGCGGGTAGATCGTTCAGCTCCGCACGCACGGCGGCGGCGAAGGCCGGGATGTCGACCCGGGGCTCAGTCGTGGCGTTCATCGTCCTTCTCCGATCGTGCGCAGCGCGGCGGGTTTACGAGAGGCGTCGAGCAGCGTGCTGAGCGCGAGCGAGAACGAGGCCCAGTCCTCGCGCTGCGCATCGAGGGCCGCGCGCCCCTGCGGGTTGATGGCGTAGTACTTGCGGTGCGGACCGCCGTCAGAGGGCACCACGTAGCTCGAGAGCGACCCGGCGCTGTAGAGCCGGCGAAGCGTGCCGTAGACGGATGCGTCTCCCACCTCTCCGAGGCCGGCGTCGCGCAGGCGCCGCACGATGTCGTACCCGTAAGCGTCCTCGTGCTGGACGACCGCGAGCACGGCGGCATCCAGCACCCCCTTCAACAGCTGCGTGGTGTCCATCCGCGCCCCTCTCTCGTCTGCGAAGCAAGGTACCACGCACTGCACAGTAGTGCGAGCAGTACGGTACCGTGTGTCGCACAACCGCCCTGTCGTCTCCTGTGTGGCGTGCCTACACTGAAGCCACCTGATCACCGTCGATCGGAGTCGTTGTGCCCTCGCCCTGGTCCCTGCGTCGCGAGGCGTCGGCCGAGAGCTCGCGCCTGCTCATCGAGCGTGCGCACGAGGAGTTCGTCGGCGGCAATGCGCAGGATCCACGGGTCACGGCCGTGCGCGGTCTGGTCCGTGAGAGCTGGCAACGCTCGGCCCGGAGCCTGGTCGGCGTGGAGGCGGTGCCTCCCCTGGATCTCATCTCGGACGAACTCGACGAGTACCGGCGCACGCATCCCCTCGCGAGCGTCATGGACATGATCCGTCAGCTGCTGCTGCCGGGCGACGAGGACGAGTCGGGCGTCGTCGTCGCGGTGGGGGATGCGGCGGGCCGCCTGCTGTGGGTCGAGGGAGATCGCCGCATCCGCGATCTCACCGGCGATATGGGCTTCATCGCGGGGGCGAACTGGTCGGAGGACGCCGTGGGCACCTCGGCGCCGGGCACGGCCCTCGCGCTCGAGCGCTCCGTGCAGATCCGCGGAGCCGAGCACTTCAACCGGCTCGTCCAGCCGTGGTCGTGCACGGCGGCGCCGGTGCGCGACCCCGAGAGCCGGCGCGTGCTCGGTGTCATCGATGTGACCGGCGGCGCCGAGGCCACGACGCCGCAGGCGCAGCTGCTGGTCGACGCGACGGCGCGGGCGATCGAGGGGGAGCTGCTGGTGGCCAGGCTGCGGGCTCGCGCCGAGCCGGCTGCGAAGAGCCCCTCGGCACGGCGCACGCGCGGGGCGGCCGAACACGCCACGCTCCGCGTCCTGGGGCGTGACCTCGCCGTTCTCGACGTCGTGGACGACCGGGGTGCCACCGTGACCGAGTTGAGCGCGCGGCACGCGGAGATCCTGCTCATGCTGGCGGTGCACCAGCAGGGACTCTCCGCGGAGCGACTGGCCGCCCTGGTGTACGGCGAGAGCGCGCCGGTGGAGACCCTGCGCCCGGAGATGGTGCGCCTGCGCCGGGTACTCGACGCGGTGGCCCCCGCGCTGATCCCCGCATCCCGGCCCTACCGGCTCACGAGTCCCCTCCAGACCGACGCCGACCACGTCGTGTCGCTGCTCGATCGCGGCGCGCACCGTGTGGCCCTCACGGCGTATCGCGGCCCCGTTCTGCCGGACTCCCGCGCGCCGGGGGTGGAGGAGCTGCGGCAGAGCGTGCAGGCCGCCTTGCGCGAATCGCTCCTCGCCGGGGCGGGGCTCGACGTGCTGTTGGCCTATGTCGACACCGACGAGGGACGAGAGGACGCGGATGCGCTGCGGCTCTGCCTCGAGATGCTCGCCCCGCGCTCGCCGCGGCGCGCGCCGATCGTCGCGCGCCTGGAGCAGCTCGGCGCGTAGTCGTCCCGACGCGCAACCCGATGCAACCCGGGCGCGCTTACGGTGTCGGGCAACGAGCGCGGCGTGGATGCCGCCTCCGTCCTGATCGTCGAAGGAGATGACATGACCATCGTTGAAGACGGCGTCTCGAGCGTCTACGCCGCCCCCGGATCCCGCGGATCGGTCGCCGAGTATCGCAGCCGCTACGGCCACTACATCGGCGGCGAGTTCGTCGAGCCGATCAAGGGCCAGTACTTCGAGAACATCACCCCCGTCACCGGCAAGCCGTTCTGCGAGGTCGGCCGCGGCACGAGCGAGGACATCGACCGCGCCGTGGATGTGGCGTGGCAGGCGTTCGAGAGCTGGAAGAGGACGACACCCGCCGAGCGCGCCGTCATCCTCAACAAGATCGCCGACCGCATCGAGGCGAACCTCGAGAAGATCGCGGTCGCTGAGACGTGGGAGAACGGCAAGCCGGTGCGCGAGACGCTCGCCGCCGACATCCCGCTCGCCGTGGACCACTTCCGCTACTTCGCGGGGGTCCTGCGGGCCCAGGAGGGCTCGCTCAGCCAGATCGACGAGGACACCGTCGCCTACCACTTCCACGAGCCGCTGGGCGTGGTCGGTCAGATCATTCCGTGGAACTTCCCGATCCTCATGGCCACCTGGAAGCTCGCCCCCGCGCTCGCCGCCGGCAACTGCGTCGTACTCAAGCCCGCCGAGCAGACGCCGGCATCCATCCTCTTCCTCTTCGATCTCATCGGCGATCTGCTGCCGGCCGGCGTCGTGAACATCGTCAACGGCTTCGGCATCGAGGCGGGAGCGCCGCTGGCGCAGCACAAGCGCATCCGCAAGGTCGCCTTCACCGGCGAGACCACGACGGGGCGGCTGATCATGCAGTACGCCTCGCAGAACCTCATCCCGGTGACGCTGGAGCTCGGCGGCAAGAGCGCGAACATCTTCTTCGAGGATGTGGCCCGCGACCGCGACGCCTACTACGACAAGGCGCTGGAGGGCTTCACGTTCTTCGCGCTCAACCAGGGTGAGGTCTGCACGTGTCCGAGCCGTGCCCTCATCCAGCGTTCGATCTACGAGGAGTTCCTCGGCGACGGCCTGGAGCGCGTCGGCAAGATCGTGCAGGGCAATCCGCTGGATCCGGCGACCATGATCGGCGCGCAGGCCTCGAACGACCAGCTCGAGAAGATCCTGTCGTACATCGAGATCGGCAAGGCGGAGGGCGCGAAGCTGTTGGCGGGAGGAGAGCGCGTCGACCTCGGCGGCGATCTGTCGGAGGGCTACTACGTGGCGCCCACGGTGTTCGAGGGGCAGAACAGCATGCGCATCTTCCAGGAGGAGATCTTCGGCCCTGTCGTCTCGGTCACCAGCTTCGAGAACTTCGACGACGCCATCCACACCGCCAACGACACCCTCTACGGGCTCGGCGCCGGGGTCTGGAGCCGTTCGGCCGACACGATGTACCGCGCCGGGCGCGGCATCGAGGCCGGGCGCGTGTGGACGAACACGTACCACCAGTACCCGGCGCACGCAGCCTTCGGCGGCTACAAGCAGTCGGGCATCGGACGCGAGAACCACCTGAAGATGCTCGATCACTACCAGCAGACGAAGAACCTGCTCGTCTCCTACGCCGACGGGCCGATGGGCTTCTTCTGAATCTGGCCCAGCCGCGCGGATGCATGTCCCGCTTCGCGCAGGCTGGCCGCATCCGTGTCCCACTTTCTGCAGAAATCAGGGGTGAAACCTGCGGGAAGTGGGACATGGGGTGCGGGAAGTGGGACATGCAGGGAAGGGGAGAGGGATGGATGGGACGCCCATCGAGCCGGTGGCGGAGCGCGTCGCGGTGACGGATGCGGCCGCATCCCTGCTGATGGAGCTGACCGCGCAGCACGGACCGCTCATGTTCCACCAGTCCGGCGGATGCTGCGACGGCTCCGCACCCATGTGCTACCCCGTCGGCATGTTCCTGACCGGACCGAGCGACGTGCGACTCGGCGCGTTGCGCGTCGCCGGCCTCGCGCCGATCGAGGTCTTCATGTCCGAGTCGCAGTTCGAGTACTGGAAGTACACGCATCTGACGATCGACGCGGTGCCGGGGCGCGGTGCCGGATTCAGCGTGGAGGCGCCGACGGGCATGCGGTTTCTCATCCGCTCCCGGATGCTGGATCCCGCCGAACTCGAAGCCTTCGGCCTCGCGGCGAGGTGATCAGACGCCGACGCGCTCGCGCACGGGCGCGGGCGCGACGACGATCTCGGGGTCGGGATCGCGGCGGAAGATGATCTTGAAGATCGGGAAGAACACGGCGCACGAGATGAGGGCGTTGATGAGCATCGTGACGACGTCGGCCAGGGTCTCGCCGGTCGCGCCCATCGCCCACACGGTGATGAACAGGTCGTAGACCGGCGCCTTGTAGAAGCCCTGCAGCGCGGCGGCGCCGAAGGTGATCACGACGTAGGCCAGCGTGTACCAGAGCGCCGCCCACCACGGGTTGCTGTTGGACTTGAAGGTGATGTTGCGCTGAGCGAAGAAGTTCACGACCTGCGCGATCGCGAGGGTGAGCTGGACGGCGAGGAAGTAGGCGAGCCCGCCCCCGCCCGCCGGAAGCGCGCCGGCGGCGTAGTCGAAGATGAAGTAGTCCGAGCCGACGGGCAGTGCCTGGAAGCCGGTGTCGACGAGCGGCGTGAGTGCGAAGACAGCCTTGAACACCGGCATCAGCACGAGCTGGAGCACCGTCATCCCGACGTTGAGCAGCGAGAACACGATCAGCTGCGCCCACGTGGGGCGGGCGTCGGCGAAACGGGTCCATCCCCGTCGGATTCCTGCGAACATCCGTGGCTCCTTCCGAGGGCTCCGCCGCGCACCTGCATCCCGGTCTCGCGCGACGAAGCCGCAGCGAGTCCACCAGACGGGGGAGCCTTCGACGTCCGCGGGCGCAGAATCTGTCGGTTCCGCCGCACGAACGGTCACCGACGACAACGACGAAGGGATGCGACCCCAGTGGGCCGCATCCCTTCGTCGTTGTCGAGCGCGAGACTCAGGCGCAGAGCTTCGTGAGCTCGTCGGACGCCGTCTTGAGGCGCTCGCTCGAGGCCTGCACGTCGTCGTTGATCTTGGTGAGCTCGTCGAGCTTGGAGGGGTCGGAGCCCGCGGCGGCGAGAGCCGACATCGACTCCCCGATGGTCTTGTACTCGTCCGACACGGCCTGCAGCGGCTTCTTCACGTCGGCGTTCGTGATCTCGGCGAGGGCATCGTCGAGCCCCTTCTGCACGGTCTCGAACAGGTCGGTCGTGGCCCCGCTGTCACCGGAGGCTGCAGCCGACATCGACTCGCTGAGCTTGCTCTGGGCGTCGCTGAGCTTGTCCTGGGCGATGGAGCACGCCTCCTGGACGGACTGCGACGAGGCGCCGGCATCTCCGCCGCCGCCGTTGCCGCCGCCCGCGCAACCGGCGAGGGCGAGAAGGGCGATGGCCGAAAGGGCGATGGGTGCGAGTTTGCGCATGAGGATCCTCCGAGTGCTGCGTGTGCGGACGTGGGTCCGCCTCCATCACGGAAGACGCCCCCGCTCTTCACGCTAGAGGGGCGCCCCTGCCCGACGTCCCCCCGTGAGAGGGATCTCATTCTGCGCTAAGGATCGACGTAGGCTATGGCGGTGGATACGACGCGCATCGCGGAGGCGATCGTGCGTCGCTTCGCCCGCCGCACGAATCTCATGATCGCCTCGCGCACCGCACGGGTCGACGCCTCGCCCGCACATCGCGCCGTCGCCGAGCGACTCACGGCTCTGCTGCACGATCTGGGTGCGGTCCTCACGACGGGTTCGGCCTCGGATGCGGGGATGCTGCGGTTCGACTTCACGGCTCTTCCCGCCGACGCGGATCCCACGGACGTGCCCGTGCTCCTGGGCGGTGCGTCGCTGCCCGAACGCCCCGATGCCGCCGCACGCATCGCCTTCGCCGCGGCCCACATGCCGGTCTCCGCCGCCCTCGCCGATCAGATCGACCTCACCGGCCTCCGCATCGGCGTGTGCATGGTGCTCGAGCCGAAGACCGCCCAGCTGGCGCTTCTGCTGCGCTCTCGCGGAGCCGACGTCGCGGTCTACGGGCACCCCGACGAGACGGATGCGGCCGTCGCCGCGGCGCTCGCGTCGATGGGCATCCCGGTCGACGGCGGCGCCGATCTCTCGGGTCTCGAGGAGCGCTCGGCGGCCGAGGGCTTCCTGCGCCGCGGCTTCGACATTCTCATCGACGACGGCTCGCACCTCATCCGCCTCGCCCACGAGATCGACCCCGCGATCGCCGCATCCTGGATCGGCGCGAACGAGGAGACGACCTCCGGGCTCACTCCGCTGC
Organism: Microbacteriaceae bacterium PS02066; assembly: GCA_029959545.1. Taxonomy (GTDB): domain Bacteria; phylum Actinomycetota; class Actinomycetes; order Actinomycetales; family Microbacteriaceae; genus Microbacterium; species Microbacterium binotii. Next base: position 62,223 of record JASCPH010000006.1, read on the forward strand.
GGCGCATGGATGCGGCGGGGCTGCTGCGCACCCCGGTCCTGGCGGTCAACGACGCCGCCGCCAAGACCCGGTTCGACAACCGCTACGGCACCGGGTTCTCCTGCGTTCTGGCGATCACGGATCTTCTCGAGCAGCGCGGGCTGACGGTTCGCGATCAACCGGCTCTCGTCATCGGCTACGGCCCCGTCGGCGAGGGCGTCGCGGCATACCTGCGCGCCCTGGGCGCGACCGTCGCGGTGGCCGAGGTCGACCCGGTGCGGGCCCTCACCGCGCGCCACGACGGCTATGCGGTCGGCCCCGCATCCGAGCTGGCGGACGGCGCGCTCGTCGTGTCGGCCACGGGCGTCGCGGGCACGATCGATGCGGCGATCGCCGAGCGTGCGGTGGCGGTCGCCGTCGCGGGTGGAGTCCCGGGGGAGGTGACGGCGGCCGCCGCCGCATCCGCCGCGCTCGTGCTCGGCGGTGGCGGAGCGGTGAACATCACCGCCGCCGAGGGCAACCCGATCGAGATCATGGACCTGTCGTTCGCGGTGCAGCTCGCCGCCCTCGACCACCTGCTGCGCACCCGCCCGGGCATCGGTGTGCACGCCCTCCCACGTGAGATCGACGAGCGTGTGGGCCTGGCGGCGCTCGCCGCGCGCGGCGTGCGGATCGACGAGTCCGCCGCGACCGCGGGTACGGAGGCGGACTGGCGCTCGGCCCGCTACGAGGGGACCCGCGGATGAGCGTGGTGCTGTACTCGGCCGATCTGGTGCTGCCCATCACTGCGCCGCCGATCCCGCAGGGGGCGATCGCCGTCAGCGGCGGCCGCATCCGCCACGTCGGCGACCGCGACTGGGTGCGTCGCGAGCTCACCGCCCGCGGCGCCTCCTTCACCGAGGTGCACTGGCCGGGCGTGCTCCTGCCGGGACTCGTCAACGCCCACTCGCACCTGCAGTACACGGGAATGGCCGAGGTCGGCCGCGGCAGCTACCGCGGCTTCGAAGACTGGGCGGCGGCCTTCGACCCGGTCTACGAGCGCGGGCACGACTGGAAGGCGGATGCGGACGCCGGAGCGCGACAGGTGATCGAGGCGGGCACGACGGCGGTCGCCGACATCGTGACCGACGCGCCCGCCGCCGGTGTGCTGCACGACGCCGGCCTTCACGGCATCACCTACTGGGAGGTGATGAGCTGGACGAACGCCGACTGGGCGGCGACCGGCAGAGCTCAGGTCGAGGCGGCGCTCGACGCGCTCCCCTCGCCACCCGGCACCGGGCTCTCACCCCATGCGCCGTACTCGCTCGACGTCGAGCCGCTGCTGGAGATCCCCGACATCGTGCGTGAGCGCGGCGGCCGCATCCATCTGCACCTCGGTGAGGCCGCGTTCGAGCGCGAGTCGGGCGCTCCGCATCCGATGCCGTGGCAGGAGCGTCGCGCCGGCAGCTTCCGCGAGCTGCGCGGCGACGGCTTCGGCACGGGCGCCACGGAGTTCGTCGACCAGCTGGGTGTGCTCGGGCCGGACTGTCACATCGCGCACGGCGTCTACATGACCGCGCGAGACCGCGCGCTGCTGCGCGCACGCGGCACCTCGGTGGCGCTGTGCCCCCGCTCCAACGCGGTCATCGGCCTCGACGAGCCTCCCGTGGCGGCCTACCTCGCCGAGGGCAACGGCATCGCCGTCGGCACCGACTCGCTCTCCTCGAGTCCCTCGCTCGACCTGCTGGCGGATGTGGCGGCGCTGCACCGCATCGCCCGGGCGCAGGGCTACTCCGACCGCGGACTCGCGGCGCAACTGCTCCGGGCGGCGACCCTCGGCGGTGCGCACGCGATGGGCATCGACACCGGCCCCGATCGCACCGGCTACCTCGCGGTCGGAGCCCTCGCGGACCTCGCCTTCATCGACATCCCGGTGACGACGATCGACGACACGATCGAGCATCTCGCCACCGACGGCGCAGGTCACGCCGCCGCCACCGTGATCAGCGGCGGGTTCCGGCACACGACCCCGTCCTTCACCGAGCACACCGGAGTCAGCGCATGAGCATCCGCCCCGCCACCGCCGTCACCCTCGATCTCGTCCCGCATCCCGAGGGCGGCTGGTTCCGTCGGATGTGGACCGCGACCGCGGGCGTGGAGACGCCGGCCGGCCCGAGGCCGGCGGCCACCTGCATCCACTACCTGCTGACCCCCGGCGAGCACAGCGCGTGGCACGTCGTCACGAGCGACGAGATCTGGCTCTGGCACGGACCCGGCACCCTCGAGCTGAGCTTCGGGGGCGACGGCGACCAGCCGATCGCAGAGCGCACCGTGACGCTGGGCCCGGACCTTTCGGCAGGACACCTCGCGCAGGTGACGGTGCCGGCAGGCACGTGGCAGTCGGCCCGCCTCGACGGCGAGGTCGAGGCGCTCGTCAGCTGTGTCGTTTCGCCAGGTTTCAGCTTCGAGGACTGGCGCCTCGCGCGTGATTTAGGCTGAGCGCGGCGTCGGACACAGCAACCCGCCGACGCCCCACCCGACACCCCCTTCCTGCTTGGAGTCCTTGTGATCACGACCTCCCGTCTCCGGCGTCTGACCGTCGGCGCCGCCCTCGCCGCCGTCGCAGCGCTCGCCCTGACCGCCTGCGCCTTCGCGGGGGATTCCGCTCCCGCCGCATCTGAGGACGGATCGCTTCCGACCCTCACCGCGGGCAAGCTCACCATCGCGACCGGTGAGCCGGCCTACGACCCCTGGATCGTCGACAACGACCCTTCCAACCAGAAGGGCTTCGAGTCGGCCGTCTCCTACGCGCTGGCGGAGAAGCTCGGCTTCTCGGCCGACGACGTCGTGTGGGTGCGTTCCACGTTCGACAGCGCCATCGCGCCCGGGCCCAAGGACTGGGACCTCAACATCCAGCAGTTCTCGGTGACCGACGAGCGCAAGCAGGCCGTCGACTTCTCTTCGCCGTACTACACGACCTCGCAGGCCGTCGTCACCTCCGACAGCTCGGCTGCGGCGAACGCGACCACGATCGACGAGCTCAAGGGGTACACGGTCGGCGTCATGAGCGGCACGACCAGCTACACCGTCGCCGCCGAGGAGCTCGGCACCGACAGGCTCAGCGTCTTCAACAACAACGACGACGTCGTGCTCGCGTTCCAGTCCGGCCAGATCGACGCGTTCGTGATCGACCTGCCTACCGCCTTCTACCTCGCGAACGCCGAGCTCGACGGCGGCAAGATCCTCGGCCAGTTCGCCGACACGACCGGCGGCGACCAGCTCGCCTACGTGCTGCCCAAGGGCTCGGAGCTGACCGACCCGGTGTCGAAGGCGCTCGACGAGCTCCGCGCGGACGGCACGCTCGACGAGCTGCAGAAGACCTGGCTCAGCGAAGCCGTCGACGTTCCGGTGCTCGGCTGAACATGACCACGACCGACGCCGCGTGGCAGCCGAGCGAGCTCGAGCTCGCCCGGCGCGCCACGCGGCGCCGGCAGTCCACGAAATCGGTGCTGATCGCCCTCGCCAGCACCGTCGTCTTCGTGGCCGTCGTCGGCTACGCGATCGTCTCCAGCCCCGGCTGGGAGGACGTGCGCCGCAGCTTCTTCGACGTCGACATCGCGCTCGCCGCCTTCCCCTCGGTGCTTGCCGGGCTGTGGGTCAACATCCAGGTGCTGCTGGTCGCTGCCCTCGCGGTCGCGGTGATCGGCACCCTGCTCGCGGTGATGCGCTCGCTGCGCGGGCCGGTCTTCTTCCCGCTCCGCGCCCTGGCGACCGTGTACACCGACCTGTTCCGCGGGATGCCGCTGCTGATCGTGTTGTACCTCGTCGGGTTCGGCATCCCCGCCCTCGGCATCTTCGGGCGCGTGCCGGTGGTGCTCTGGGGCACGATCGCGATCGTGCTCACCTACTCCGCGTACGTGGCCGAGGTGCTCCGCGCGGGCATGGAGGCGGTGCATCCCTCGCAGCGCATCGCCGCCCGCTCCCTCGGCCTCAGCCACGCGCAGACTCTGCGCATCGTCGTCATCCCGCAGGGCGTGCGCAAAGTCGTGCCCGCCCTCATGAACGACTTCGTATCGATGCAGAAGGATGTGGGACTCATCTCCGTCCTCGGCGCCGTCGACGCCGTGCGCGCCGCACAGATCCAGGTCGCCGCCACCTACAACTTCACTCCGTACATCGTCGCGGGGCTCCTGTTCGTCGCTATGAGCCTGCCGATGATCCGGCTCACCGACTGGGTCTCGGCCCGCCTCGCCCGGCGTGAGCAGACCGGAGGTGTCGTGTGAGCGTTCTCGACGTCATCGGCGTGCGCAAGGACTTCGGCGACCACCAGGTGCTGCGCGGCATCGATCTCAGCCTCGCCCAACACGAGGTCGTGGTGCTCATCGGCGCCTCCGGCTCCGGCAAGTCGACGCTACTGCGCACGATCAACCTCATCGAGCGGGTCGACGACGGCCGCATCCTGCTCAGCGGTGACGACATCACCGATCCCACGGTCGATCAGGATGCGGTGCGCGCCCGCATCGGCGTCGTGTTCCAGCACTTCAATCTCTTCCCGCATCTGCGCGTGATCGACAACGTCACGCTTGCGGCGCGCCGCGTTCACGGGGTGCCGCGTGAGCAGGCGCGTGCGCGCGGCATGGAGCTTCTCGAGACGCTGGGTCTCGGTGCGAAGGCGCGTGAGTTCCCCGACCGCCTCTCGGGCGGGCAGCAGCAGCGCGTCGCGATCGTGCGCGCGATCATGACCGATCCCGAGCTCCTGCTGCTCGACGAGATCACGAGCGCGCTCGACCCGCAGCTCGTCGGCGAGGTGCTCGATCTGGTGCGCGAGCTCAAGACCCGCGGCTCCACCATCCTGATGGCGACGCACGAGATGTCGTTCGCACGCGAGGTGGCCGACCGGATCGTGTTCATGCAGGGCGGCACGATCATCGAGCAGGGCACGCCCGCGCAGGTGTTCGACGCCCCGCAGCATCCGGAGACGATCCGGTTCCTCGAGCGCGAACGCCGCGGCGGCGCTCTCGCCTGAGCGCCGTCAGGGCAGCAGGTTCGACCAGAGCCCGCTGCTGATCAAGACCCAGCCGAGGAAGAACACGGCGGGGATCACGATCGCCAGCCACGGCACGCCCCGGCGCAGCCGCCGCCCGCCGGTCGCGACACCGGGCGGCGGGGTGAGCACGCCAGTGGGCGCGTCGAACGGCAGCGCCGTCGACGGATTCGACACCGCCGCATCCGGCACTGGCGGAGCCGCCAGGCGCTCGTCGCGCCAGCGCGACCACTGCGCGAGCTTGTCGAGCAGCGCGCCGACGGCGCCGAACAGCCACGCCCACGTCGCCGGGTCGAGGGTCACGAGGTCGCGCTTGGCGTAGAGGAACAGCCAATCGTCGACGATCTCGACATCGAGCTCCGCCGCGTTGTCGATGAAGCGGGCCATGACGTCGGGCGTGAACAGGTAAAGGGCGTCGCGCTCGTAGCCGGCGGGGCAGTACAGCGCGAAGTGCCGGTCGAAGTCGCCCTCCAGGCTCAGCCGCTGGTCGCGGTCGAAGCCGATCGGCAGGTTCGTCGAGCCGAACAGGCCGTTGTTGCCCAGCGCGTCGAGCACGATGTGCGGCAGCGGCGCGTCGAGCTTGATCGCGACGTAGCCCCAGCGGTGGGTCGTGCGGTTCTTGCCGGATCCGGTCGTGTACCGGTAGTTCGCGAACTCCACGAACCGGGGATGCTCGCCGCGCAGCGCGCTGGAGGCGGCGCGCGAGCTGCCCTGGGAGAAGATCAGGCCGGGCAGCGGCGGGTTCGGCACCGCGCCGACGAAGGAGAGGCCGTTCGCGCGGGCGAAGGTCGCGAGTCGGTAGGCGCGCTCGCCGAGGCCGAGGTAGCCGCGGATGCCGAGGAACACCCCGAGCCCGATCAGCGCCAGTACGACGAGCAGCGGCACGAGGCCCCAGGCCGAACCCTGGCCGCCGTCGAAGCCCGCGAACACGACGACCACTGTCGGCAGCACGACCACGAGTGCCGCGCCGACGGCGATGACGCCGATGACGATGCCGACCACGGTGCCCGCGGTCATCCCGCCGCCCGTGCTCCGGGCGTGCGCGCGCACGGCGGCGCGATCGACCGGAGCGGTCAGCGGTGTCGGGTCGAAGCTCATCCGTTCACCGCGTCCGCGTCCCACTGCAGCGACGAGTCCGCCGGCAACGGCAGCGCCTCCAGTGCCGCATCGGCGCAGATCGCGGCGATGAGCTCGGCGTCGCCGCCGACGATCGTGGAGTCGAAGTCCACCTCGGTCGCCAGCACCCACGACCGGTCCGACGGCCACATCAGCGACGGGGATGCGGCGAACTGCGTGAATCCGGCGCGCTCCATCTCCGCATCGCGCCACGGGACCTCGTGCGGCCACCGCGGGTCGGCGAAGACGTCCAGCGGGCCCCAGAACAGCACGTAGTCGCGGCCGGGCAGCGACAGCCGCGGCCCGCGCGAGACGCCGTCGTCGAGGATGCCGGGCTGCCAGCTCTCCTTCGCGTACGGGTGGTTGAAGGGGTCCTGCATCGCGTGGGCGAGCATCTCCTGATGGCGCTCGAGGTCCGGCGCGTCGGACGAGGAAGAGAGGAACGCACGCGACGGGGCGATCCCGAGATGACCGACCAGCCCGCCCCATCCCTCCCACACCGCGGCGTATCCGACGCCGGTTCCGCGGGCGGCGAGGTGTCGGCCGATGGCGGCGAGGGTCGCCGCATCCAACTCACCCTCGCGCGGGGCGTCGTACTCCCACCCGTCGTCGGAGCGCGAGCGTGCGCCGTAGATGGGGCCGTCGACCGGCGCGCGGCCGACCAGCGCGCCCCACTGCGCCGTCGGGTGCAACTCGGTGCCGAAGGATGCGGCGGCGTCGCGCCATCGGGCGGCCTCGGTGTCGATCTCGGGCTGCGCGTCGGCGAAGGCGTCCCACTCACGGCGATGTTCGTCCTGTGGGAGCGGCGGCCACGCCATCCCGACCGGACGCGACCGCGTCGTCGGGTGGAACACACGGGCATAGGCCGCGAAGCCGCGAGGAACGACATCATGCATCGTCCCCTGCCACGGATCGTCCGTCCGCTCGCGCAGCCAATCGCCGACAGAGACGTCCGGGGTCCACTCCATGCGGCCACGCTACCGGCCGCGATCCGGCCCGGATGCGGCGGCGGGCCGCATCCGCTAGACTTCTAAGGTTGTCTGGATACGTCTGTGTCCGGGCACGTGCATTACACCCTCCTGCTACCGGGAAGTGCCCGGTAGCCGTTCTAGTCCGAAGGAGGTGGGTTAGTGACGCACTCGCACCAGTACGAGCTCATGGTCATCTTCGACCCCGAGATCGACGAGCGTCAGGTTGCCCCCAACCTCGACAAGTTCCTGAAGGTCATCACCAACGATGGCGGTTCGGTGGACAAGGTCGATGTCTGGGGCCGTCGTCGTCTCGCGTACGAGATCCAGAAGAAGTCCGAGGGCATCTACGCCGTCGTCAACTTCGTCGCCACGAGCGAGGCCACCCAGGAGCTCGACCGTCAGCTGAAGCTGAACGAGTCGATCCTGCGTACCAAGGTCCTCCGCGCCGAAGAGGCGATCGCTCAGGTCGCCGCCGAAGCCAAGCGCTCCGAGGAGAAAGCAGCCCGCAAGGCCGCCGCTCCCGCGAAGGCAGCAAAGGCCTAAGGCTCATGGCCGGCGAAACCGTCATCACCGTCGTGGGTAACCTCACGGCCGATCCCGAACTGCGTTACACGCAGAACGGGCTCCCCGTCGCGAACTTCACGATCGCCTCCACGCCGCGCAACTTCGATCGCGCGTCGGGTGAATGGAAGGACGGCGAAGCGCTGTTCCTTCGTGCATCGGTGTGGCGTGAGTTCGCCGAGCACGTTGCCGGTTCGCTGACGAAGGGAAGCCGCGTCATCGCGACCGGCCGCCTGAAGCAGCGCTCCTACCAGGACCGTGAGGGCAACAACCGCACCTCCATCGAGCTCGAGGTCGACGAGATCGGCCCGAGCCTGCGTTACGCCACCGCTCAGGTGACGCGCGCGGCCGGTGGAAACAGCGGTGGTGGCGGCGGACAGTCGCGTGCCCAGGTCGCCGACGAGCCGTGGGCGACCCCCGGCTCGCCCGCAGGCGGCAACAACACGGCGAACGGTGCCGACGCGTGGGGCGCCCCCGGCGCCTACGGCGACGACACCCCGTTCTGACAACACACTTCTTTTAAGGAAACAACATGGCTGGAAAGTCGAGCGGCGACCGCCGCAAGCCGCGGAAGGGCGCGAAGAACGCTGCTCCCGCGAAGGCGATCCGCGTCGGCGTCATTGACTACAAGGACGTCGCCACGCTTCGCAAGTTCATCTCGGAGCGTGGAAAGATCCGCGCCCGTCGTATCACCGGTGTCTCGGTGCAGGAGCAGCGTCTGATCGCCCGCGCGATCAAGAACGCCCGTGAAATGGCGCTCCTGCCCTACGCTGGCGCAGGCCGGTAAGGGGTACCGACATGGCAAAGCTGATTCTCACGAACGAGGTCACCGGGCTCGGTAGCGCCGGTGACGTGGTCGAGGTCAAGAACGGGTACGCCCGTAACTACCTCATCCCCCAGGGCTTCGCTGTCGCGTGGACCCGTGGTGGCGAGAAGCAGGTCGCGTCGATCCGCGCTGCCCGCGAGGCTCGCGCGATCCACGACCACGAGGACGCCGTCGCACTGAAGAACGCTCTCGAGGCCGACAAGGTCAAGCTCACCGTCAAGGCGGGCGCCGAGGGGCGTCTGTTCGGCTCGGTCAAGACCGAGGACGTCGCCAACGCCGTCAAGACCGCCGGTATCGGCGAGATCGACAAGCGCAAGGTGCAGTTCACGTCGCCGATCAAGTCGGTGGGTGTGCACGAGGCCACGGTTCGTCTGCGCGACGACGTGACCGCCGTGATCTCCCTCCAGGTGGTCGCCGCGAAGTAACGCCTTCAGGGCATGCCGGATGGCGGGGAGTCGATGAGACTCCCCGCCATCCGCCGTTTTCACCCTCAGATCCGAGCGTGACGGCGGCGGGCGATCAGCGCGATGAGCGCGCCGAACCCTGCCAGGAGGAAGGCGCCGAGCGCGAGGCCCGCCACATCCGCTCCGCCCGTCATCGCGAGCGAGCCGTCAGCCGCTCGCGCACCGGCGCTCACGACCCCGGTCACGGCAGCGGGGCTACCGTTCGCACCGGGTGTTCCCGGCGTACCGGGAGTGCCGGGGGTGCCGGGAGTGCCGGGAGTACCGAGTGTGCCGGGCTCACCGGGCGTGCCGGGCTCACCGGGGGTCCCGGGCTCACCGGGGGTGCCGGGCTCACCGGGGGTGCCCGGCGTGGTTCCCGGGTTCTCGGTGGTCGAGTCGCCGGTCACCGAGATGGCGTTGCCGCCGAGGGTGATCGGCGCGGTGATGGGCAGACCCAGCTGGGTGCCGCCGAGGATGCCGTCCTCGCCCGATGTCAGCACCGGGACCGTGCCGCTGCCGGTCGGAGCGACCGTTGCGGCGTCGGTGGAGGTGCTGTCGCCCGTCACCGAGATGGCGTTGCCGCCTGCGGTGATCGGAGCCGTGATCGGTGCCAGCACCTGCGTGCCGCCCAGGATGCCGTCGGTGCCGTCGGTCATGGCGCCGTCCGTGCTGCCGGTGCCGGTGGTGCCGGCAGCCGTGGCGGCGTCAGTGGTGGTGCTGTCTCCGGTGAGGGAGATGGCGTTGCCGCCGACCGTCACGGGAGCCGTGATCGGAGCGACAGCCTGAGTGCCGCCCAGCACACCGTCCGTGCCGTCCGTCGTGGCTCCGTTGCCGCCGGCCGAGCCAGTGGATGCGGGCGCCGTGGCGGCGTCACTGGTGGTGCTGTCGCCCAGCAGCGAGATGGCGTTGCCGCCGACCGTCACCGGCGCGGTGACCGGCGCGACGACCTGGGTGCCGCTGGCGGTGCCGTCGGACCCGCCCGTCATCGCGCCGTCGGTGCTGCCGGATGCGGTGGTTCCCGTGGCGGTGGTGGCGTCGCTGGTCTCGCTGTCGCCGAGCAGCGAGATGGCGTTCCCGCTGACGGTGACCGGCGCGGAGACGGGCGCGACGACCTGGGTGCCGCTGGCGACGCCGTCGGTGCCGTCCGTGGTCGCAGCCGCGCCCGCATCCGACGTGGGTGCGGCGGGAGCCGTCTCGGCGCCGGACGACGTGCTGTCACCGGTGAGCGAAATGCTCGTGCCGCTGACGGTGACGGGGATCGTCACATCGACCAGCGCCTGAGTGCCGCTGCCGACTCCGTCGCTGCCGGATGTCTCGTTCGACCCCGTGCCGGGCGTGGGCGCAGCGACCTCGGTCGCCGCATCCTGCGACGCCGAGTCACCCAGCAGTGAGACGGCGTTGCCGCTGACGGTGACGGGGACCGCCACGTTGATCAGCCCCTGGGTTCCCGAGAGCAGTCCGTCCTGCCCGTCTGTCTCGGCCGCGTTGGCGACCGTTGCTCCGGCGATGGCGATGCCGCCGCCGATGAGTGCTCCGAGGAGCACTCGCTTTGCGAATGTCCGCATGACTCTGTCTCCTGATTGATCGATTCGGACCGCGCGGAAGCGCGGATGCACGCGAGCGTGCAGGGATGTGTCGCGTGCGGGACGCGACCCGAATCGGTCAGTCGGGGGAGATGTCGGTGTCGAAGACCGGGGAGGAGGGAAGATCATCGTCGCCGTCGCGGGGAGCAACGGCCGAGCCTGCAGAACCAGGCCACGCGGAGCTGTCGACCCATCCGAGGGCGAAGCTCAGTGAGCCGAAAGAGGACCCCGAGGAGGACGAGCCGGAGGGCGCAGAGCCCTCCCACGGAGCGGAGTGGCCGGGCAACGGCGGTGCGCCGAAGAGATCCAGGCTGCGGGCGGGCGCGGCCGCACTCGCTGTGGCGAACACGGCTCCGCCCGCTCCCGCGACGGTCGCGTAGCGCGCGTCCGCCGTCAGCGCGGCTACCAGGGCTGCGTGCGCAGCCTCTTGCGGTGTGAGCGGGGTCGAGAGGGCGCCGTCGGCGCTGGGAAGCGGCGTCGTCGGCAGGGCTCCGCCGCTCGTCGGGTAGCCTGGCGTGCCGATGACGGTGCCGACCGTGTCATCCACCGAGCCGATCACGCCGGGAACGGCGCCGACCACGCCGGAAACGGCGCCCACCACGCTCGGTAGGTCGATCGCGCCGACGACGTCGGAGACGACGGGAACCGGCTCCACGAGCGCACCTGCCCCGTTGACGATCGGCTGCGCGATGTCGGTCAAGACGGGTTGCACGATCTCCGTGACGACGGGCTCGACGACGGGCTGAAGCTCCGGGACGACCTCGGGCACGTAGGCGACGGTGTCCGACACGGCGGTCGTCACGGTTGAGACCGTCTGCGAGGCCGCATCCGTCACGGGGGCGACGGGCGCAAGGATGTCGCCGACCGCGCCCGTGGTCGCGCTGACAAGGTCTGACGTCGCGCCTGTGACGCCGCCGACGAGCCCGATGAGGCCGCCGCGATCGTCGTCGTCCGCGTGCGCGGAAGAGGTGGAGGTCAGCACGGAAACGCCCGCCCAGAGCAGGCCGACGCCGGCGGCGAGCAGAAGAATCCGGCCCGCGCGTCGCGATGATCCGTTCACTGACTCGTCCACGTCACCCCCTGTGCGTCACCGGCAGGGCCAGTTGTGCCCGGGAACTTACTTACGGGCCGGCCTGAGGTGAGCGGGCTTGCCAAATGGAAGAAAACGTGGCAAGCAATCGCGTGCCGCAGCTGTCATCCCGAGCGTGGACCTGTGCACAACTCGGGTCGATTCGCAACCTTAAAGCATGACTTCAACGACATGACATTCCGCAGGTGTGGGTAACAGAAAAGCCCCGATCAAAACGCGGAAAAGTGACGTATGCGCGATGCGGTTATCCACTTATCCACAGACTCCGTCCACAGGGTGCGCGGCGTTTCGCGCAGTTTCCCCACAGGGTTATCCACAGGGTCATTTGCGTGGGAAATGGGCCGACTTTAGCGTGGGGGAGGCTTCAGAGCCGGCCCGAGAAAAAGGCCCCGTGCGCGTCAGGGGAGACGCAGTGTCGGAGGCGGGTGATGTGCTTGCACATCGTTCCGTTTCCGTGTGCGCGGGTGCGCGGAACGCGGGTCGATCACGTTCGAACAGCGACGCCTTCCGGCGCCAGAGGGGAGTGTGGGCACTCGTGTCCATCGCCGACATCCCAGCGGACCGCCTCGAGCCCCGACGCGAGTACGAGCGAACGCCCCCGCACGACGTTCTTGCCGAGCAGAGCACCCTGGGCGGCATGCTGCTGTCGAAGGATGCGGTGGCCGATGTCATCGAGAGCCTGCGCGGTGCGGACTTCTACGTCCCCAAGCACGAGTTGATCTTCGAGGCCATCCTCACGCTCTACTCGCACGGCGAGCCGACCGATGTCATCGCCGTCACCGACGAGCTCATCAAGACCGGCGACCTGCAGCGCGCGGGCGGCGCCGACTACCTGCACACGCTGACCTCGATCGTTCCGACGGCGGCGAACGCCGGCTACTACGCGTCGATCGTCTCCGAGCGCGCATTGCTGCGCCGCCTCGTCGAGGCCGGCACTCGCATCGTGCAGATGGGCTATGCCGGGCAAGGTGAGGCGACCGAGATCGTGAACTCGGCGCAGGCCGAGATTTACTCGGTCACCGGAACCGAGACCACTGAGGACTACGTTCCTCTGACGACGGCGGTGGATGCGGCTGTCGAGGAGATCGAGGCTGCTCGCGGCCGCGACGGTTCCATGACGGGTGTGCCCACGGGCTTCGCGCAGCTCGACGAGCTGACGAACGGTCTGCACGGCGGTCAGATGATCGTGGTCGCCGCCCGTCCTGCCATGGGTAAGTCGACGCTCGCGCTCGACTTCGCCCGTGCGGCCGCGATCAAGCACAACATGCCCGCGATCTTCTTCTCGCTCGAAATGGGCCGCAGCGAGATCGCGATGCGTCTGATGAGCGCCGAGGGCGCCATCCCGCTGCAGAACATGCGCAAGGGAACCCTCGACCAGCGCGACTGGACCACCGTCGCCGCCACCCGCGGCCGCATCAACGATGCGCCCCTGTACATCGACGACAGCCCCAACATGACGCTCGTCGAGATCCGCGCCAAGTGCCGCCGCCTGAAGCAGCGCGTCGGACTGAAGATGGTGATCATCGACTACCTGCAGCTGATGACCAGCGGCAAGAAGGTCGAGTCGCGCCAGCAGGAGGTCAGCGAGTTCTCGCGTGCGCTCAAGCTGCTCGCGAAAGAGCTGCAGGTTCCCGTGATCGCGCTCTCGCAGCTGAACCGTGGTTCCGAGCAGCGCCAGGACAAGCGCCCGCAGGTGAGCGACCTGCGTGAGTCCGGCTCGATCGAGCAGGACGCCGACATGGTCATGCTGCTGCACCGCGACTCGGTGTACGACAAGGACGTGCGCCCCGGCGAGGCCGACCTCATCATCGCGAAGCACCGTAACGGCCCCACCGCGACGATCGAGATCGCCTTCCAGGGTCACTTCTCGCGCTTCACCGACATGGCCGCGGGGATGTAGCGGGTTGTAGGGATTTTTCTGAGATGTCCGTTTCGCGAGTGAAATGTCCACGCGATGTCCATCTGGACATTTCTCGATGCCAAGGCGCCGGTGAGCGGTCGCCCATAACCGGATGCTCAGACCGTGATGAGCTCGAACAGCGAACCGTGTTTGGTCATCATCATCGCCTCGACCGAGGTGGCGAGGGCGGTGTCACGGACGAGGATTCCAAACTCAATGTTCTTGTTCTCGGCGGAGTAGCTGAAGTTCGCACTCGTGATGAGTAGAAGCTCGTGGTCGACCACTATGAATTTGGCGTGGCTGACCACTGGCTTGCCGTTCGGCAAAACCGCTGAGCGGTAGACAGTGGCCTTCGGAAGCTGGGCCTTGACTGTGGCGCCGTCGGCAACCCCGGCGTCCACGTACACGGTGACGACGACGCCGGGCTGTTCGGAGGCAGCCTTCAACGCGGTCCACATGTTCGACGTGTCCTGAAAGTTGTAGGTCGCCGCTGTGACCGATTGACGAGCCGCTCCGACGATGCGGTGGAACTCGCTGGTGAGATGCCCGGTGTTGGCCTCGTTGCCTGGCATCGTCCACACAGGTGTTAGCTCGCGCAGCATCGTCTTCGCTCCGGCGATTGCGCGCAGCACGCTCCCGGCCTTCTCCCGTTCGGCCGGGCTGAGTCCCGCGTCGGTCAATAACATCCTGACTTGATCGCGCCGGCTGATCGCGATCTCGCGCACGGCAACGCTGACTGGCGTACCGCTCTCGAACTGCAGCGCGAGCCGTTCCGCTTCAGTCGCGGTCAGGAACCTGCCGAGTTCGGTGAGCGGGTCAGAGGCCATGGATGCTGCCGAAGAACCCGGGGACGACCGGGCCGTTCGCGGTCGGGAGGTCGAGGAGGAATCGGCGGTCGAGGAATCGGTTGGCCTTCTCGCAGGAGGTCTCCGAGGCGAAGGAGCAGGTGTGGCAGGCCGCGCCGTGGAGGAAGTCCTCTGGGTCCGATGGGGTGCGCTGGGCGCAGACCGGGTCGGAGGAGCACCGCGCGGCCCGGCGCAGCGCCGATAGAACGATGTTCTGGAGCTTTGCCGGTTCCGACAGCGCAACCAGCCCGCCGAGCGTTCCCTCGCTGTCGGATGCGGTCGTACAGATGAGCAGCCCTGCTGCCGCCTCACGCCCGGGCTCCTCGCGCCAGGCGTAGACGCGCTCGGTGAGACTGGCGGCGCCGTAGCCGGAGTACATCGCCATCTCGCGGATGAGGATGTGCGACAGCGTGTGGACGAGCCAGTACCGGGGACCGGGCAGTCGAGTGTCAGGATTGACGGCGGCGGCGGTCTCGGAGAAACGCCGAGCGAAGTTGCGGCGGTGGGCCTCGACGTGGGCGTCCCACAGCGGGGTGGATTCGATGTGTCGTTCCCACTGTCCGACGGCGTCGAGGTCGAGTTGCAGGAAGATGCCTTCGCCGCGGTCCTCGGTTGCAGGTACCCAGGTGGGCTTGCCGTTGCGGGTGAGTTCGACCAGGCGTGAGGCGACGTCGTTGACCCGGTCCATCTCATCGAGGCGAGTGAAGCCGAGCACCGCGTTGACCTTCTTCATCCGGTTTACGCCGACGACCCGTTGGATGCGCGGATGCAGGTCCGGGCCGCGCTGCATCTCGGTGACCATCAGTCCGGTGTTGTTCTGCTGTTCGGGGAACAGTGCCGGCTTTTGCAGGTACCGCCATTCGGGGATCAGTAGTTCGATCGGGTCCCAATTGGCGCGGCGCTCTTCGCGGGCCTCTTCCGATTCGGGAGGTGCCAGCACGTCGGCGACGGCGGTGGCGATGTCGACGTCGGAGAGTCCGGTGACGTCGATGTTGTGTGCTCCGGCGAGTGCGCGGATGACTGGGATCTGGTCGGCGAACTGCTTGATCTGGTCGACGCCGAGTTCGACCCGCAGATGATCGGCGAGTGCCTCCTTCTCCTCGGCCTCGGACCGGGGCATGACAATGATGCTCTGGGTCGAAGAGAACCAGAGGTTCGAGGCGCCCATCATGATCAGCGCGGGCTGGGCCTTGCAGCTGGGGAAGAACGCGCCGAGGTGCGGATGGCGACCGCGACAGGTCTGGGGAAGCTTCTCCCTGCCCTTCGCGCCCTGGGCCTCAGCCATGCCGCGCGTGGCGTTGCAGGACTGGCAGATGATCGTGGAGCCGACGCTCTTGCCGACGTTGGCGTCACGCATCTTCAGGTCGGGGTTCTCTGCGACGGGGCACCTCTGACCCTTGTGCACCCACAGCGTGTACGGAAACTCGTCGAGGTGTCCGTTGGTGCAGGTCAGCAGATGCTGCGCCGGGACGGCCGGGCCGCCTTCGCGCCGCCCTCGCCCGCCGCGCCCGGGGCAGGGCTTGTGGGTGAACTGGGCGAGGTCGGGCCGGAACGGGTGCGTGTTCGTGTAGGTGAACCGCGTGAGCGGGCCGAGGTAGTCGCAGCCCGTGCAGCGGAACCACTGCGGGAACACCCGGGCGGGTAGACCGAGGTCGGAGCCCTCGGTCGACATCGAGCCCTTCTTCGGCTGCCACGGGAACGGACGCAGCGCGTCGACCTGTGGGCCGAGATGGAGCCGGACGACGTTGAGTAGGCGCGGTTCAAGGATGGTCGGGACGACCTCGCGGCGCTTCCAGATCGGCTCCCAGTCATCCAGCCCGGCGGGCATCACTGAGAAGCTCGGCAGGTCCATGATCGCGCCCGGACCGTATGTGTACAGCAGGGACGAGGGCCGCGCCGAGCCGACCTTGGCCCGGTTCTTCGCCAAGCCCTCGTCGGCGTCGCCGAGCGGGTCGAGGGCGTCGTTGTTGTCGGCCAGTGCGGCGATGGTGGTGTCAGTCATCAGTCGTCCTCCCCGGCGGGCATCGCCCAGTCGTCCACACCCGCGGGGGTTCTGGCGAAGAGTCGGTCTGGTATCGGCGAGACCAGGATGTTGATCTCGGGCTGCACCTCGCGCATCGAGTTCGCGATCACGAACGGTGCTTCGGTCGAACTGCCGACCTTGGCCCGGTGGTTCTCGGGGCTGATGATCAGAGGCAGGTACTTGTCGCCCTCACCCGTGCGTTCGTACACGAGGGTTTGGTGCCGCTCCTTGGCGTACCCGGCCCGGCTTGTCCAGCGGTCGACGCGGTTGATGAGCAGGTCGCTCGCCTTCTTGGTGAGGTCGTCGTCCTGCGACGCCGCAAGGATGCGGCCCTTTAGTCGGTCAATGATCGCCACGACGGCGGGGTGCTGCGAGCTGATCTTCCCTGCCTCCCGTTCGGGCGAGAGGCCGTCGGTGATGGTCGCCTGTGCGACGCGCGCAGCACTGACCAGCAATCCGTCGATGCCGCGCTCCAGCGACGTGGGCGAGAACGGCGTGACCGACAGGGCCTCGACTTGCTTGTAGAAGGTGTCGTGGTAGTGCCGGAACTGCTCGAAGTGGGCGAGGTCACGCGGCCGAGCCCAATTCCCGAGTGACACGACCAGGCCGGGGCGGGCCGCGTCTCGGCCAACGCGTGAAGATGCCTGGATGTACTCAGCGGTGTTCTTCGGCTGGCCGACCACGAGCATGAGGCCGAGCCGCTGAACGTCCACGCCCACCTGGAGCATCGACGTCGCGAGCACCACATCGAACGGGGCGTCGCCGTCACGCTTGGGCGCAGCCTTGTCTTCGCGCCGCAACGCGATGCGGGTCTGGAACGCGGCGGTCGTGTCGTAGCCTGGGTCGAACTCCAGCCCGAGCTTGTCAAGCGTCTTGCCGATATCGGCACCCGAGATGCGCGAGGTCAGCTCGGCTACGTTGAGGTTCCCGAACGCAGTTCCATATCGGCGCGGGAAACTGGAGTCGCGCCGTGGGTTGCCCACGCGCGTGCTCACATCGTCGTCCACATAGCGGCGCATACCGGCGAGCTCGCGGGTGGCGTTGAAGTACCCGACGAGGGTCATGTATGGGTCGGCCTCGATGCCGGTTCGGTCGAGCAGCAACTGTCCGGCCAGGAGCAGCACCTCGGCGAGGCGGATCTCGGCACTCGACAGGCGTACGCCCGGCGCGCTCACGCCGATGTAGCGCCGTCCAGGGTTCTGATCGGAGACCTCGACCTCGCGGGAGAAGAACGTGTCGGCGACGTCGAGCACCTGTGGCGGGAAGATCTCCACCTTGCGGCCGTAGAGCTGACGCACCTGCTCGACTGCGTTCCGCACGGTCGCCGTGGAGGCGACGATCAGCGGCTTGACCGGCTTGCCTTCGGGGGTCTCCCACGAGCACAGCGTCTCGACCGCGACCTCGAACAGGCCCACTGCGGTGCCGAGCGCTCCGGTGATGAGGTGCAGCTCGTCCTGGATGATCAGGTCTGGCGGGCGCAGACGGCTGACGGGTATGACGGTCGCGGCCGGATGACCGTTGTTCGCCGGGTGCGATTGCACCGTGCAGCCGGTGTAGTCGGAATGCACGTACCCGTGCCGCCCGCAGCGCTTGCTGACGAAGCCGAACAACGATGCCGCCTCGCCCTCGCGCGCGAGCCGGGCAAACTTGTCGACGGTGGCAATGACGAATGCCGGGGTGAGCCGGTAGATCTCCTCATCAACCGTCAGCACGGGGAGGCCTTCCGGCACACCGCCGCCCTTGGAGAACGGGCAGCGGCCCAGTTCGTCGCCGCAATGCACGAAGACGCGACGGCTCGTAGCGTCGCCCTTTACGTTTGCCGGGGTGATCTCGGTACCGCACCACGGGCAGCGCTGAATCTGAAGGACCGTGAGCCGGTGCGAGGCCCCGTCGTTGACCTTCTTGAGCTGCTCGTCCGCCTCTTCGAACCGCTTGGGGCTGACATCCGTGCCGACCCACAGGCCGATGCGGAACGGTTCCGCACCCCACGTCGCCTCATCCTCACGGCGCGCGAGCTCGGCGGCACAGATCAGTGCGGTGGCACGCTGGAACTGCTGTGCCGTCAGCAGCCGCAGCGTGTAGCGCATGAGTACGGCCACGCCGTCGCCACCGTTGAGCGGCCCGTCGGCTGACTGCACGACGGCCTGGCGTCGGCGGATCGCGAACGTATAGGCAGCAAGACCGAGGTATGCCTCGGTCTTGCCACCACCGGTCGGGAAGAACAGCAGCTCGACGCGAGCCTGATGCTCCGCGCTGCGCAAAGGTTTCGTCGGGTCAATGAGCGCGCCGAGCTGCATGAGGATGAACGCGAGCTGGAACGGCCGCCACGAGGCCACCGGCTTTCCGTTGGCCTCGGACGCCTCGAGGTTCGCCCGCGCGTCCTTGATCGACAGCGTGGAGTCGGACTTGCGGGCCTCAGCGACCTGGGAGGCGAGGCGCTGGTCACGCATCACACGGTTCATGAACTGGAAGCACTCGAGCGCGGTCGCATCCGATGCGACGAATCCCAGACCGGTCACGAGACGGTGGTGGGCCTGACGCGCTTCCCACAGCGCCACATCGGCGGTCTCACGCAGATGGGCGGGGAGTTGCGCCGCGACGCCGTCCTGCCGGTCGAGCCACGCTCCGTACCCGGACACCAAGGGCGCGAGCCCGGCGCGTAGCTCGTCGGGGGTGGCGGATGCCAGTGCCTTCATCGACAGGGTCGCGCCCTCTACCTCGCCGGCCCTAGTCTGTGGAGTCTCAGCCTTCGGCAGCCAGGTCGTCGACACCGACGTCGCTCGGCGCGAGCCCTTGCGCACGACCCAGTCGGCCGAGCAGGTACGGCCGATCGCGAACTCCAGCCGGTCTTTGTACTGAAGGTCGAGCCGCCGCACCTCGTCGTCGTGTTCGGGCCAGTCCTGCTCCAGCACGTCCCGCACGGGAAGGAACGCCTCGTCGCCGCCAGCGTCGATGAGCAGCTTCGTCTGGAACATCCACATGTTGGACGGGATCGGCAACGGCGTCTCGCGGTCATTGCACAACGCGATCT
This sequence comes from Microbacteriaceae bacterium PS02066, assembly GCA_029959545.1. Lineage (GTDB taxonomy): Bacteria > Actinomycetota > Actinomycetes > Actinomycetales > Microbacteriaceae > Microbacterium > Microbacterium binotii. The sequence continues at coordinate 81,614 of JASCPH010000006.1, forward strand.
CCACGAGGACGCGCCCGTACTCCGCGTCGTCGTACCGGTCGATCCGCAGGCAGATCGCATCGCGAAGAACGACCGTCTCGGTGCGCCCCGGAGTCAGCGACGCGAGCGTGATCGTCCGCGTCTCCTCGACCGGCGTGCGTTGGTACTTGCGCACCGGTCGGCCGGTCTTCGTCACCTCATCGGTCTCGACCGTCTCGTACGTGCCCCACGACGCGGTGACATTGAACGACGGCAGGCCGTTCGGGACCTGGAAGCGTAGACCCATCGACGCCGGGATCATCAACCCCTGCTTGGGCGCGCGATCCTCGACGTCATCCTCATCGGCATCGGCTTCGCTCTCGTCGGCCGCAACCGTGGGAACGCCCCGTCCTTCGGTCGCACCGTCTTGGTCGAGACGCACCTCGGCCAGGTCGTCGGCGTCGTGCTGGTCGAGCGCCGACGAGTCGGTGCCCGTGAGCTTCACGGGTGCGATGAGGCCGACGAGGTACATCTGCTTCGGGCTGAACGGCAGCAACTCGTTCTCGCCATGGATCGGCCCGAGCAGTTCGCGTTCGACGATATCGACGAGGTTCTCCCGCACCCCGAACGAGGTGCCCTCCGTCGGGAAGTTGAGCACGTAGCCCGAGTCCGCTGGGGTGGGCGCGTCCGTGCTCTCTGCCATGGGCACCAGTCTGCCGCAGACCACTGACGTTCGATTGGTGTCGCGCCCTAACGAGCGTTCCCTATTTCACTACGCGTACGCCCGCTGTCTCGGACTGGATGGGCGGCACGTCGTGTCGGGTCCAGCCATGGTCTCGACGCCAACGGTAGACCGTTACGGCGTCGTCACGGAAGTGTCGACCGATCCATACTTCGTTCAGGGCGCCGACGTTGGTGAGGTCTCCGTCGGGCGGCCCTTGGTCGAGCGAGCGGACGATCGGGAAGAAGCTCTGCGCATCGAGCCACAGGAAGAGAATGCGCGCGTCCGCAGCCGCCCCTCCCAGCTTGTCGACATCCGAGCGATGGGCGCCAGCCAGCTGCTCCGAGACAAACCGAGGGAGAATCCCACGATCGGTGGGGTCGTAGGTGTATCCGCCGTCGCCGATCGCGATGTGAACCTGGCCGGCAGGCGCCGTCTCGAGCGCCGAACCGAGCGTGATTCCGGCGGCCGCCATGCTCCGGAGCGTCTCGAAATTCGCCGGACGTTTACCCACGGGCTCGAGGAGATGGCGCTGCCAGGAGCGAGTGTTCACCGAGAACTCTTGGCGCGACTCCAGGTCTGCGAGCCACGATTGAACCCCTGCCGCCGTCGCCTGTGAGCTACCGGTGGCGTCCACCATCAGCAGCCATCCGCGCGCAAGACCGCTCACCTCGAGCAGCCCATCGGGCGCCATCTTGAACCATCCCGCGTACGCCCCGACGGCCCGGTGGTCAGCGAGCGTCGACACCTCGACGGCAGTCGTCGCTAGATCCGTGACGATGTCGAAGTCATGGCTACCCGAGGGGGCTCCCTGAACATCCCGCGGCACGATGTGGCGGCCATCGGCGCCGAGCACGCCCAGAATGGCTGCCGAAGCGCGCCTCTCGCGTACGTCGAGCTCGGTGCCCTTCGCCATGCCGTGCTCAACGCGGAAATGCTGAGAACGTATTCCGGGTCGGTGCCTACAATTCACACCTCCACGTCAGCAGCACACGATCCTCGTCGAAGTAGCGGCCGACAACGCCGCGGCGGACGACGAGGGCGTCGAGCTGAGACACGAGTACTGTGCGTCGCGCCTTGTCGTCGTGGCCGGCGCGCGCCCATGCCTCTTCCACAGCGAGGTCGCCAACCATCGCGTTGCCACGCTCGAGGAGGAGCCGGTCGATCAGGTACGCGTCGAGTGCGGTGCGGCCGATGGTCTGGCGGCAGTTTGGGCAGTAGAGCACCGGTCGCTTCTGGTTCGTGCCTCGGCAGAGGAAGACAGCGCACTCGTCACAGCGTGCGACACGCGACAGGAACGGGCTCGTGGCCTGACGCTCAGACTGCTTTCGGGCCTGCGGCACTGTGCGGGCGTCAAGGAGTCGTTGCAGTGACTCGAACTCGTCGAAGGAAACGATCGCCAGGGCCTCGTTGACCACTGGACGGTCACGGTCATCTCGGAGCACTGCGAACGGGTCGACGCGCTTCGTGCTCTTGGCGCGGCCGGGGTTATGCGGGGTCATTCCGGCGAGCACTGGGTTGCGCAACAGACCGTCGACCGTCTGTCGATTCCACGATGTGCTCCCCGATGTCCGCTCGGCGCGACGCACGGGCAGTGGCGCGCCGCTCTCGGTGAGCCACGTGGCGATCGCGTTCACCGTCTCACCCCGTAGGGCCTTGGCGACGGCGTCCGAGAGCCACCCGATTCGCTCGACGTCCTTCATCAGAACTCGCCCGGGGCCGTCGGGGTTCGGCACCGATTGGTAGCCGTACGGGATGCCGCCACCAGGCCAACGGCCGTCCTTGAGAATCTGCGCACGTGCCGCGCGGACGCGAGCGCGGATCGCCTCGGCCTCCATCTCACCGAAGACCGCGAGCATGACCGCGAACGCGCGCCCCTGGGGGCTGGTCATGTCGATCGGGTCCTCGACGGCGACTAGACCGGCGCCGCGCTTCTGGAGCGTCTCGTCTGCGTGGAGGAAGTCGAGCACCCTGCGTGCGAGCCGGTCGACCTTCCAGATGATCACGGCGTCGAAGTCGCGAGCCGCGAGCAGCGACTTCCACCCAAGTCGCTCCTCGGGGCGATTGGCGGTGGCAGAGACGCCGTCGTCGACGAACTCGCCGACGATCTCCCAACCGCGGGCTTCGGCATAGCGACGGCACGACTGGAGCTGACGAGCGATCGAGACGGACTCCTCCTTAGTGACACTGAGGCGGGCGTAAAGGACACATCGACGTACTTGCTTGAGGTTCATCCGGTCAGTCCATCGGCCTTCGTCGGCGGCGTGCGACCTCGCTCTTGCAGGCGAAGGGCACGCTCGGCCTCATCGCCACCAACACCGTCGCGCAGGGTGACTCTCGCGAGGTCGGTCTCGACGCGATGGTCGACGGCGGCTTCACGATCACCCGC
>JASCPH010000070.1 GCA_029959545.1 Microbacteriaceae bacterium PS02066
CTCACCCCCCATCGCCCCCGGCCGCGCGGCCCCGCACCCGGCGGGCCCCCGGGGAGGTGAAGACAAGCGCGCCGGCCCCGCGGGATGCGGGACCGGCGCGAAGAGAAAGCGGATGCGGGTCAGCCGCCGAGCTGGATCAGCTTGTCGACCGCGGCGGTGAGCCGGCTGTCCGCCTCGCCGTACTTCGTCCAGTCGCCAGCCTTGAGGGCCGCGTCCCGGTCGAGCAGCGCCTGACGGGCATCCTGCAGCGCGGCCTGGTAGTCCGGGCTTCCCGTGCTGCCGCCCGACGAGCCATCGCTGCCGCCGGTCTGCTCGGGCGAGGGCGTCGTGCCGGGATCGGGCGCGACGTCCTGATCACCCGCGTTGGCGCCGGAGTCGCCGCCGAACAGGGCGTTGAGCGCCTCGTTCAGGGTGTCCTCGAACGCGACCTCCGTACCGAAGGCGACGAGCACCTTCTGCAGCTGCGGCAGCTGCGTACCGCTGGAGGCCTGCACGAACACCGGCTGCACGTACAGCAGTCCCCCGCCGACGGGGAGGGTCAGCAGATTGCCGTTGATGACGTTCGACTGCCCCTGTTTCAGGATGTTGATCTGCGCGGAGATCCCGGGATCGGAGTTGAACGTGTTCTGCACCTGGCCGGGACCGGGGATGGTAGCGCCCGCCGTGATCTCCAAGAGCCTGAGCTTGCCGTAGTCCGGGCTCTTCACGCCCGCTTGGCTGCCGGCATCCGAGTCCACCGAGAGGTACCCCATGAGGACGTTGCGCGACTCCGTGCCCGTCGACTGCGGGATGAAGCTCGTGAACATCGAGTAGCTCGGCTCGTCCTGACCGGGCATCTTCATGCTCAGGTAGTACGGCGGCTGGTTGACGTCGGGGTTCTGCGGGTCGGCCGGCGTGGACCACGCGTTGTCGCGCTCGTAGAGCGACTGCGCCGTGTCGACGTGGTACTCACCGAGCATCGCGCGCTGCACCTTGAACAGGTCGGTCGGGTAGCGCACGTGGCTCATCAGGTCGGCGGACATGTCCGAAACCGGCTTGATCGTCGTCGGGAACACGTTCTGCCACGCCTGCAGCAGCGGATCGGTGTCGTCCCAGGCGTAGAGCGTGACCTTGCCGTCGTAGGCGTCGACCGTCGCCTTCACCGAGTTGCGGATGTAGTTGACGTTGTCGAGCGCGACGCGGGGAGTGGGGTTGTTCGCATCCTCGATGGCCTGCGACATGCTCGTCGCCGTCGAGTACGGGTACTGGTCGCTCGTCGTGTAGCCGTCGACGATCCACACCACGCGTCCGTCCACGACGCTCGGATACGGGTCGGAGTCGAGCGTCAGGTACGGCGCCGCCTTCTGCACGCGCACCGCAGGGTCGCGGTCATAGAGGATCTGCGAGTTCTCGTTGATCGAGTCGGAGAACACGATCTGCTCCGACTGGAACTTCAGCGCGTAGATGAGGCGGTTGAACATGTTGCCGATGGACGGGCCGCCGTCGCCGTCGAAGGTCGTGCGGGTGTCATTGCCGCCGTCGCTCGCCGACGGATAGTCCAGCTCGATCGGCGTCGTGCCCTCGGGCGCACCGACGATGGAGTACGCGGGCGAGTTCTCGCCGAAGTAGATCCGCGGTTCGTACTTCTCGTCGGTGAGGAACCCGGATGCGGGGATGCTGCCCTCGATGAAGACGGGGTCGCCGTCGGTCGTGCGCTCGTTGCCCTTGGCGACAACGAGGCCGTAACCGTGCGTGTACACGAGGGTCGAGTTCTGCCAGGAAGCCGCATCGCCGAGGCCCGCCGTGTTCACCTCGCGGACCGAGACCACGGTGTCCTGCGTCTGACCGTCGATCTTGTACCGGTCCACATCGAGCGGGTCCTCGAAGCGGTAGTACGGGCGGTACTGCTGCAGCTGGCGCACGGTCGGCTGGATGATCGCCGGGTCCATGATGCGGATGGATGCGGTCGTCTCGGCGTCCGAGCGCAGCTGACCTGGCTCGGCATCGGTCTTCGCGTCGTACGACGTCGTGTCGAGACCCTCGATGTTGAACGCCGTCTTGGTCGCCTCGAGGTTCCGCTCGAAGTACGGCATCTCGAGCGTGCGCTGGTTGGGGCGCACCTGGACGGTGTTGAGGATCCACGGGTACGCGACCCCCACGACGAGCGAGGTGACCACCAGCAGGGCGGTCGCGATCAGCGGGTAGCGCCAGCGTCCGATGACGGCCGTGACGAAGAAGAGCACGGCGACGAAGGCGGCGACGATCGAGAGGATCGTGAGGCCGGGGATCGTCGCGTTGACGGTCGTGTAGCTCGCACCCGTGATCCGGTCACCCGCCTGCGTCAAGGTGCCGAAGCGGTCGAGGAACAGGCTCGCACCCTGCAGCAGCAGGTAGAGACCCGCGATGATCGCGAGCTGGATGCGGGCGGGCTTGGAGATGCGCAGTTCACGCTGGCCGATGCGCACCGAACCGTAGAGGTAGGACACGAGCGCGGTGACCAGCAGTGCCACCAGGACGACGGCCGAGGCGAAGCCGACGGCCCCCTGGTAGAACGGCAGCGCGAACAGGTAGAAGCCGGTGTCCATACCGAACTGCGGGTCGGCGGTGTCGGTGTGGACGCCGCCGAGCCACAGCGCCGCGGTCTCCCACTGCGCCGAGGTCGCGAAACCGGCGAAGAAGCCGAAGAAGACCGGGATCCCCCACATGGCGAGACGGCGCAGCGGCTCGACGACCTCCTGGTAACGGTCGAGCTGGGAGCTCAGTCGCACGTAGACCGGTCGCAGCCGGTAGGCGAGCTGGATCGTGATCCAGATCGGGATGGCCATCCCGAGGAAACCGACGACGAACATCGCGGCGCGCCAGAGCCACTGCGTGGTCAGAACCGTCGAGTAGCCCAGCTGGTCGTACCAGAGCCAGTCCGCGTAGAGGCTCGCGAAGAGGAAGAACCCCACCGCGAGCGCCGCGATGACGGCAAGCGAGATCGCGATCACCCGCCGGGATCGGTTGACAGGGACGGGCGTCGGCGCTGCGGTCGAAGTCACCCCCTCATCCTACGAGGGGCATACGCCAGCGGCCGCCGTGAGCCCGCTATGCAGGGCGATCGGTCAGCTGCAGGTGGGCAGCGCGTCCAGATCGGCGTCGGACGAGATCGCGTCCAGCACATCGACGGCATCGTCGAGCGTCGACACCGAGAAGACGCGAAGACCGTCCGGAACGTGTCCCACGACCTCGTCGCAGTTGCTCTCGGGCGCGAGGAAGTACTGCGCGCCGGCGTCGTGCGCACCCCAGAGCTTCTGGCGGATGCCGCCGATGGGGCCCACCTCGCCGTCGGCCGTGATCGTGCCGGTGCCGGCGACCTGCGCGCCTCCGTTGAGCTCGCCCGGAGTGAGCTGATCGATCATTCCCAGCGCGAACATCATGCCCGCCGACGGCCCGCCCACGTTGTTGAGCTGCACCTGCACGTCGAAGGGGAACGTGTAGGACACGGTCAGGGTGATCCCGACCTGCCAGATGCCCGTCGCGTCACCGGTTCCCTCCTGCGGCGTGACCGTCACGCTCTCCTGGGCGCCGCCGCGGTCGACGAGGATCTGGACAGGCGCGCCCGCACCGTCGTTGATGATGCGGCGCAGGCCGTCGGCCGTCGTGACGGCCGTGCCGTTCGCCTGGAGGACGCGATCCCCCGCCTGGAGTTGACCGCTCGCGGGTGATCCGTCGGCGACGGCGGTGACCTGCAGCTGAGGGCTCACGTCGTAGCCGAGATGCGTGAGCGCGGCGGCAGTGGCATCCGCCTGCGAGTCCACCATCATCGCGGTGTTCTGTTCCGATCGCTGCTCGCTCGTCTGCCCCGTCGGGAAGATCTGCTCGATCGGGACCACCGCCTTGGTGGGGTCGAACCAGGCGACGGCCGCGTCCAGCCAGGACAGCCGCTGCTCGGGTGAGCCGACGACCTGCACGGTGAGCAGGTCCAGCGATCCGTCCGTCGGATAGGTCTCGGCGCCGTCGATGGCGATCAACGGCACGTCCTTGCCGTCGGCGTCGGTGACTTCCCCGAGCGTGTTGTAGACGGGACCGGGACGCTCGATCACGTACGGGCTGGGCAAGAACGACATCGCCAGCAACGCCAGGAGGGCGACGACCAGCGCCCAGATACCGGCCACCACGCCCCGCGGCATGCGTCGACGCGGCGGCTCGGGCGCGATCACGCCCGGGGTCTCGAACAATGTCACTGTGCCTCTTCCGTCGGCCGTTCGCGGCCGGCGTACGGCGAAGTCGTGCTCGCCCGGCTGTGCGATGTATCCCTGCGACTAGCGTAGAACGGGACGTTATCCCCCGGCTGAAAGGCGCCTGACGTGGCAGACGAGGACGACCGGAGCCCCGAAGACCAGTTCCAGGAGCTGCTGCGCCAGCTGTTCGGAGCGGACGGTCTCGACCCGGAGCAGCTGCGACAGCTCCAGCAGATGGGCATCGACCCCGCGATGATGCAGCAGATGATGGGCCAGATGCAGCGCGCCTTCACGAGCTCGGACGGCTCGATCGCGTGGGATGCGGCTGAGCGACAGGCCCTGCACATCGCGAACCAGAGCGACCTCGGCGTGGGCGCAGGCTCGCGCAGCGATCTCGACCAGGCCTTCTCCCTCGCGACTCTGTGGCTCGGCGAGGCCACCACGATCTCCGAGCTCGCCGAGGCGCCGCGCGCTCTGACCCGCGGCGCGTGGGTGGAGGCGACGATGCCGGTCTGGCGCGAGCTCGCCGAACCGGTCGCCACGAGCATCGCCGATGCCCTCACCGCCACGCTGGCCGAGCAGGCCCCCGAGGAGATGCAGTCCATGCTCCAGGGCGCGGGACGCATGATGCGCTCGATCGGCGGCTCGCTGTTCGCGACCCAACTGGGCCAGGTGGTGGGGCGTCTGTCCATGGAGGTCGTCAGCGGCGGCGACGTGGGACTTCCCGTCGTGCCCGCCGGTGCCGCGGCGATCCTGCCGCAGAACTTCGCCGACTTCGGCCAGGGCCTGGAGATCCCGGAGGATCAGCTCGCGCTGTACGTCGCGACCCGTGAGCTCGCCCATGCGCGTCTGTTCCGCCACGCCCGGTGGCTGCGCCTGGACGTCATCGCTCAGGTGACCGAGTTCGCCCGCGGCATCCACGTCGACACGAGCCGGATCGAAGAGCTCGCGGAGCGCTTCGATCCCAGCCAGCCCGAGGAACTGCGCCAGGCCCTCGAGAGCGGTGCGCTGCTTCCCGAGCGCACGGAGCAGCAGGACCTTGCCCTCACCCGCCTGGAGACCCTCCTCGCTCTCATCGAAGGCTGGGTCGACATCGTGACGGCCGACGCGACCCACCGCTTGCCCAGCGCCGACCGCATCGCGGAGGTCGTCCGGCGCCGTCGCGCGGTCGGCGGTCCCGCCGAGAAGGCACTGGGCTCCCTCGTCGGCCTCGAGCTGCGTCCGCGACGGATGCGGGAGGCCGCCGCCATGTGGCGACAGGTCACCGACGCCGTCGGTGTCGCCGGTCGCGACGCCCTCTGGGACTACCCGGACCTGCTTCCGGGCGCGGCCGACATCGACGACCCGACCGCGCTGATCGAGCGCCTGTCGGCACGCGCGCGGGGCGAGGCCCCGGAGCGCGATGCGATGGACGAGGCCCTCGAGCAGCTGCTCGCCGAGGAGGAGGGCGGCGAGGGGCCCGAGGGCCCCCGCCCCGTCTGATCTCTCCTCCCCAGCCGGTCCGCGTGGCGAGGCGGCGGTGTGGACAACTACGGCGTCGGTGTCGGCGGGAACAGAATCGGGGCATGCTCCGACTCGATCCCGCCTATCCGCCGGTCTGGCGCGACGAGCGCACGCTGCAGTTCGGAGACGAGGCGCGCGCTGTGATCGCCGGTGCCGAGCCGTGGCACGAATGGCTCGTGCATGCGCTGCGCACGGGCATCAGCGCCAACGACGCGATCACTCTCGCCGCTTCGCTCGGGGCGGACCGTGCGGCCGTCACCGAGGTGCTGGAACACCTCGCTCCCGTCCTGTGCTCGGACGCTCCCCGCACGCGAGTGGGATTCGAGGTCTCCGACGCGATCGACGGTGCCGTCGCTGTCGCCGTGATCCGGCTGCTCGACACCTCCGTGGAGCTCGTGACCGACCCCGACGAGCACTGCACGGTCGTCATGCTGGAGTCGTTCGTCGCCGACCCCGGTCGCTATCTCGGGCACCTGCGCGACGAGCGATCGCATCTGCCGATCACCCTCGCTGGCGACCAGGTGCACGTGGGGCCGCTGATCACCCCCGGCGACGGACCCTGCCTCGCCTGTGATGCGGCGCACCGTCGTGACGAGGATGCCGCGTGGCCGGGCATCGCGGCGCAGCTCATGTCACAGCCCGCGCCGCCGGTCGCGGCGGCACTGATCGGAGAGGCGGTCGCCTACGCCGCGCGTCTGCTCACCGGTCAGCTGCCGCCGTCGGCCGCGCGGCGCCGGATGACGTTCGCTGCTTCCTCGCCCCACCGGCAGTCGGCCTGGCCGGTCGTTCATCCAGCGTGCGCGTGCCGATCTCTTGCAGAAAGCGCGACGGCTGCCGAGCCTGCCGCGCCGACTGCGATGCCCACGAGAGCGACAGTGTTCGCGCGGCCCGCGTGATGCCGACGTAGGCCAGCCGCCGCTCCTCATCGATCTGTTCGAATCCCTGCGCGTAGGAGATCGGCAGCAGACCTTCCGACAGCCCCACGAGATGCACGTGGTCCCACTCGAGACCCTTCGCCGCGTGCAGCGTCGCGAGAGTCACCGTCGCCAGCGAGGGCTCGTGCTGGTCGCGCGCCCTGGCCATCAGATCGTCCGTGAACGCGCGCAGCGTGGTGTCTTCGGGCTGCTCTTCGGCGAGCGCCAACAGTGCGGCGCGCGCCTCCCACGCATCGCGCAGTGCGCCCCCGACGGCGGGCGGCTGGTCGGTGTATCCGCATCCGCGGAGCACGTCGCGCACCGAGTCACGGAAGCCCCCTTGCATCGGGGCCACCGTCGCGGCACGCAGCGCCATGACGGCCTGCCGCACCTCCGGCAGGTCGAAGAAGCGCTTGCCGCCCATGACGCTGGTGGGAACGCCCGCATCCGCGAGCGCCGTCACCAGTTCCGCGGACTGGGCGTGAGCTCGGTACAGCACGGCGATCTGACGGGGATCCACGCCGTCGTCGAGCTGCGCACGGATGCGGGCGGCAACCCCCGCCGCCTCGTGGGCGTCGTCGTCGAAGCGGGTCACCGTGGGCACGGGAGAGTCCACACCGCGGTCGGTGACGAGCTGCAGCGCGCCCGGACGACCGCGCATGAGGGCGTTGGCCACACGGAGCACCGGCTGGTCGCTGCGGTAGTTGTGCTCGAGCGTGAAGCTTCGCGCGTCGGGGTGGTGCCTGGGGAAGTCCAGGAGGTAGTCGGCGCGCGCCCCGGCGAAGGAGTAGATCGTCTGGCTCGCGTCGCCCACGACGCACAGGTCGCGTCGCTCGCCGAGCCACAGCTCGAGCAGCCGGTTCTGCAGCGGCGAGACGTCCTGGAACTCGTCCACGGTGAAGTGTCGGTACTGCTCACGCACCGATTGGGCGACGCGCGGCTCCGCCTCGATCATGCCGGCGCAGGCAAGCAGGACGTCCTCGAAGTCCAGTTGGTGACGCTCGTCCTTCAGCTTCTCGTAGGCGGCATGCAGATCGCGGATCTGCCCGGTGTCGAGTGTTCCGATCGTGACAGGACGCGTGCTTCCGATCTCATCGATCCGCTGCATCGCGACCTTGCGCTGCTCGATGTGCGAGGCGACATCGCGCAGTGTCGCGGTGTCGAGACGCAGTCGCTGCTGTTCGGCCGCCTGCGCGAGCAGTCGCACCTTGTTGTCGACGATGCGCGGAGCCGGAGCTCCCGCCACCTGTGGCCAGAAGTAGTTCAGTTGGGAGAGGGCGGCAGCGTGGAACGTGCGCGCGGCGACGCCCACGATCCCGAGCGCGCGCAGACGCCCGCGCATCTCGCCCGCCGCCTTCGCCGTGAAGGTCAGCGCCATCACGCGACCCGGTGAGTACGTGCCGCTGTCGACGCCGTAGGCGATGCGCCGTGTGATGACGCGGGTCTTGCCCGTGCCGGCTCCCGCCAGAACCCGCACCGGGCCGCGCACCGCCATCACCGCGGCGTGCTGCTGCTCGTCGAGATCGGCCAGGATGTCCACGCTCATGCGCGCTCCTCATACCAGTCACGGATCAGACGCCAGGAGATGGATGCCGAACCGGGCAGCACGACCTCTCCCCTGCCCTCCAGCGCGTCCCCGATCTCCTCGCGGGTGAACCAGCGGACTTCGACGATCTCGTCGCCGTCCGGGCGAGCCGCATCCGCGATCCTTGCCGCCGCGTGGAAACCGAGCATGAGCGAACGCGGGTACGGCCAGGCCTGAGATCCGCGGTAGCGCACCCCGACGAGTTCCACCCCCGCCTCCTCCGCGACCTCGCGGGCCACCGCGTCCTCCAGCGACTCGCCCGCTTCGGCGAAGCCCGCGAAGCAGGAGTACCTTCCGGCGGGCCACGCGGCATTGCTGCCCAGCAGCAACCGATCCGGGTCGTCGGCGTCATGCACCGCGACGATGATCGCGGGGTCCGTGCGCGGGAAGTGTTCACGCCCGCAGTGCGGGCAGTGACGGGCCCAGCCCGCCTGTCGCAGCTCGGTGCGCGTGCCGCAGAACGGACAGTAGCCCTGCTCGCGGAGCCACACGCCCAGCGCCACAGCAGTGGTCGCCGCATCCGATTCCGCCTCCGGGAGCAGTCCGCCGATCTCCCGCAACCGGGCGAACGGCTCGGCAACCGCCTCGGTCACCGCCGCCAGGACGCCGCGCCCGTCGACCGTGCGCCCGAGGAAGGCCCACTCGGACGCGGTGAGTCCGGCCGCGGCGACCAGGCGCAGACGGGGGTCCTCAGCGCTGCCCGAGACCGACACGAGGTCTCCCGCCACAGCGAGGGCGAGGGTGGTCTCGTCAGCGCGCAGGGTGTCGACCAGCGCCGGGTCCTGCCGCTCTTCCGCGGCGCGCCGGAGCGGGAACAGAGCCTGTGCACCGGTGTCGGAAACGCTCACCGATACCTCCTCGACGGGCGTGGCGACCGGCTCGGGCCGGGGGTGGACGCCTACCCTGAGTGCATGCCACGCTCACCTCTCACTCTAGCCGCGTCGGTGACGGCGGCTCTTCCGGAGGCCGTCGTCGTGAGCGCGGGACGGCTGGGAAGCACGGACGAGACCGGCACGGCCGCGGCACTGGTGGAGCTCGCCGACGGCCGCCGCGTCGTGGTGCGCGTCGCAGGAGACGACGAGGCCGGTCGCACGGCGCGCGCCGACGCCCGCGTGCTGTCATCGCTGAGCGCCGGCGTGCGGAGCCTCCTCCCCTTCCAGGCACCCACGGTGCTGGGCGAGACCACGATGGGCTCCGAGCACGTCATCGTGACCGATTACCTCGTCGGCTACCGCGTCGACGCGAGCGATCTGCCGCCAGGCCCCGGATTCACCGGGCTCGTCGGACGCGCCATCGCCGCGGTGCACGATCTCCCCGTGACCGTCATCCGCGCCGAGGGGTACCCGGTGCGCTCCGCGCAGCAGGTGCGCACCGACGCACGGCGTCTCGTCGAGCGCACGGACGACACGGGCCGCCTCGTCCCCGAGCTCCGCGAGCGTTGGCTGAGCCTGATCGACGACGACGCAGCGTGGCGTTACGAGCCCACCGTCGTCCTGGACGGGCTCGATGTGTCTTCGTTCGTCTTCGACGACGTCGACGGGACACCCGAGGTGGTCGCCCTCCTGGACTGGCAGGGCTTGTCGATCGGGGACCCCGCCGCGGATCTTCGATGGCTGGGCTCCGCGCCGGAATCGGTCGAGGGTGTCCACGACGGCTATACGGCGGCGTCACATCATTCACCGGATCCTGCCCTGATCGCCCGGGCGCGGTTGTTCGCCGAGCTCGAGTTCGCGAAGTGGCTGGTGCACGGCGTCGACCAGGGTGATGAGTTCGTCATCCAGGACGCCGCGAACCTCCTGACGTCCCTCGCCGATGCGACGGCGGGCACCGAACTCGTGCGCGGCGTCTCCGCCGACCTCGAGGACGCCATCGCTCTTCTCGGGAGGGTGCCGGAGACCGAGCCCGCAGGCGGGCAGACATCCATGCAGACCGACGCGTACGACCCGGTCGAGCTGGGCGCCTACCTCGCCGAGGAGGAGGATCGCCAGGGCTCGGCGGGCGCGGAGGGCATGCCGACGCTGCCGGTGGATCTGTCCGAGTGGACAGCCAGGCCGCAGCCCGCGCACGACGACACCTCCGACACGGCGGAGGACGACGACGAGAGTCGCGAGGAGACCGCGCGCGCATCCCGGGAGGCGCTGCGCCGCTGGACCGAGGGCTGAGCAGACGCGAACGTCGACTCAGTCGCGGATGACGAGATCGTCGGCGACATAGTAGAGCGCCACGTCGATTTGCTCGATCGGAACGCCGTGCCGGGCGTGATAGGCCTGACGGTACAACTCGAGCTGTACCAGTCGCTCACGTCGCTCGGACTCCGACCGCGGTGCACGACCCGTCTTCCAGTCGACGATCTCGATGCGATCGCCGCGACGGTAGACCGCGTCCAGCTTGCACACCACGACGTGGGGGCGGTCGTCGATGCCGATGTAGCGGAAGTCGATCTCCGTCTCGACCTCGATCGGCTGGAGCGCCGCCCACTCGCTCGCCTCGAAGATCTCGACGAGACGCTCGAAGTCCGCGTCGTCCCCGCTCTGCTCGACATCGGGAGACCAGAGCGGGTCGTCGAGCGAGACGGAGGCGCTCACCCCGGAACGGCGCTCCACCCACGCGTGGAACCGCGTGCCGAGCGAGGTCTGTCGGTAGGGTCGCTCCGGCATAGGGCGCTCGAGGGCTGCGACGGCAGCGTCGTAATCGGTGACGAAGTCCTTGTACGCGGATGCGGGGATGCGCACCGGCGCGCCGGCGCGGGCGGGGCGCAGGCGTTCGGTGCGCTCGGCGAGCAGCAGGGCGAGCTCGTCGTCGGCCTCGCCCGGATCCTCGCGGGCCGCCTCCACCGCCGCCGCGG
>JASCPH010000071.1 GCA_029959545.1 Microbacteriaceae bacterium PS02066
TGGATCGAAGGGTTCTACAACCCCACCCGACGGCACACCGCGCTCGGCAACCTCAGCCCCGTGGAGTTCGAGAAACTTCACATCCCCGCCGCAACCGCGGCATGATCAACTAAGAGAACCCGTCCGGAAAACCGGGTCAGGCTCCCTCACCCTGCAGGTGTGATGAACCGGGATGGGTTGTAGGCGAAACTCTCCCACCGTCAGTCGTCACGGCCATTGCTCCCCACCGCTCGCGTAGATGCTGATCCTCACTCTGCCCTCGTACTCATTGCCGTGGGTGGTCGAGCACCTCGGACTTGAGCCGTTCGATCATCATGACGCGCTGGAAGACGCCCGAGCCTCGGCGCTCGCCTCGATTGCGATGGGGGAGTTGTCGGGCGAATCCTCTCTTGACGCCCTCCTCACCCGCACCTTGGTGCGTGCCTCCCCCACCTAGGTGGACTCATCGGAGGCTCCAGCCCTGGCCGGCGTCAACACGTGCAAAGGCCTTCCGCAGTGTGCCGGTGAAGGCGACCCCCGGGCGGAAGGCGCGCGGGTCGAAGTCTCCCGTGACGAGGATGGTGGTGGTTCGGGTAACGCCCTCCGGCATCGAGATACTTGAACGAGAGTTGATCGTGCGCGACTTCGTCACGATCCTCAACGAAGGAGAGCCACACGAGGTGCTGCCGTTTCTCACGGAGGACGTGAGGTTCAAGCCTTCGCCTCGTCAAGAGCTCTGGGAGGGTGAAGAGGAGGCCATCTACGGTTTCGCCGGCTTCCGTCTCGAGGGTTTCCGCATCAGCGAATGGCGGCAGCTCCACTCTTAACCTCGATCCACCGATGAGCCTTCGGCGGGTGGCGTCGGCGTGATGGGCGCGGCGTGATCGGCTGCGGGCAGGGGTGAGTTCCGGGCGTCTCATCCCGGTTGTCCACTTCGTTCTCGGTCGTGCCGCTGGTGGCGGCGGTGGTCAGCTGGCCGCGGCCGGTGGTGGTGGTGCGTGCGTCGCGGTGAAGAGTCGGTCGAACGCGGTCTGCCAGGGCCAGGCGTCCGGCAGGTGCAGGATGATGCGGCGCGCCGTCCGTGCCAGTCGTGCCGGCACTGAGATGAGGGTGCGGCGAATCGTCGCGGTCGTTGCCCGGGCGAGCCGCCCGCCTCGGTCGGCGATGAGTCCAGCGGCGCGAGTGAGGTTGAATGCGATCACGGCGAGGACGAGCCATGCGCTGTTCGCGGTGAACACTCCCGAGGGCA
This sequence comes from Microbacteriaceae bacterium PS02066, assembly GCA_029959545.1. Lineage (GTDB taxonomy): Bacteria > Actinomycetota > Actinomycetes > Actinomycetales > Microbacteriaceae > Microbacterium > Microbacterium binotii. The sequence continues at coordinate 1,229 of JASCPH010000071.1, forward strand.
GGTGAGCGAGCGGGCCCGCCTTCAGGTCGGCGTGAACTTGCTCGATGATCGCGTGCCCGCGGTGGGTCTTGTCCGCCGCGACGGTTCCCATTGTCTGCTTGTCGGTGGTGGTGAAGAACGCGTGGTGCCGGTAGCTGTCGAACAAGGTCGGCTGCTCGACCTGCTTGGGGTTCAGGTCTGGGATCCGTCGGACCACCAGTCGTCCTTCAACCCGTTCGGCGATCTTCCGGGAACGGAACGCGACGAAGGGCACCTCGGCGACCTCGGCCTTCGAGATCCACCGGCCCGTGACCTCGTCACGGATCGCGTTCGGGTACTCGATCGTCTCCCACCCGTCCTCGGGGATCGTCGCGATCGCCGTCTTCACCGCGGGGTCCATCCGAACGGTGACGGACACGTCCGCGCCGGCCTTGATCGCGGTGCCGATGGTGGCGTGGCCGTAGAACGCGGAGTCCGCCCGCAGCAACGGCCGAACACTGCTGCCCAGGTCCATGCGGCGAAGCGTGGCGAGGGTGTCGGCGACGATCCTGGCCGCGCCTTTCGGGGAACCGGTCTTCCCCTGCCGCAACCGCTGGGCGAGGATCACCGGCGCTGAGGTCGTCGTCGACGCTGTCGCGACGAGGGCGTTGAGGCCGCGGACGCCGGAGTACCCGAACGACGCTCCCTGCTTCTGGTACCCGTGGACCTCGATGATCGTGTCGTCCACGTCGACCATCACCCGCTCACCGTCCCGGATCTGCAGCAGCGGCGCGGCCGATGCGAGGTTCACCAGCGTCCGTGAGGCGACGGCATCGAGCTGGCGGACGTGCCCGAACCGGAACTCCCGCAGGAACGAGCCCAGCGTCGACGGTGCATACGTCCGATCGAACAACCGGCCCATCCCGCCATGACGCAGCAGATTCATGTCGTCGATCGAGTCCGCGCCAGCGAGCATCCCCGCGACCAGCGCCATCACCTTGCCGCCGGCGTTCGCACCCTTGTCCGTCGGGATGCTCAATCGCGACTGCGCGAGCTCATCAAGCCCCGCAGAACGGGCAAGACGGAGCATCGGGACCAGCCCCGCGACCGACACGTGCGTGATCCTGCTCAACGCCTACGCGGCGCTGCTGATCCTGCTCCGCGCGAAGGTGTACGGCGTCCCCCTGTACCGGCCGATGCTCGTCAACATCGGGTTGTCGCTGGCGCCCGTGGCGCTGGCGTTCATCGGGCTCATCGGTTTCCTCGTCGTGGCCCCCGCAGCGCTCAGCCCGGATCCGTATCGGCAGCGCTTCCGGCTGCCGCTGTCTGGGTCTACCTCGGCGTCGCCACGCTGGCGTGGTTGGTGGAACGCCGAGGCGTGGGCGTCGGTGAGCGTGCGACTGGGGGCGCGGAAGATGTCGCCGACCTCGAGCTGCTCGAACGTCTTGGCGGCAACGATCAGGAAATCGGACGGGTTGAAGGCGGGGGTGCTGCTCATGGCTGTCTCCGTTTCACGCGGTGCGCCGACGGTGAAGGCGGCGTCGCGGTGAGTCAAGCCGAGTTCCCGCATCCGGTCGCCGAGCACCTGACGAGACTGCGCTCGACACGACTCGGGTCGCGGGCTCAAACGATGTGGTCCGGCAGCCCGAACCGCGCGAACAGTGTCGGGTCCAAGAATGAGGCGATCTCCGTGATGCGCCCCCGCTCGACGGTGATCACCGTGAGCGACCACGCCTTGTGCGACGCGCCGTCGGCCTCTCCGAGGTAGAAGGCGACCGCGGGCTGACCATTGGCGGTCAGCACCGGGGTCCGCCAACTCGGACAGAGGGTCATGGGCACGGCGTGAGCGAATGCGGCCACCGCATCCGCTCCGGCGTACCACGCTGCAAGCGGCGGCATCTGCCAGGTCACGTCCGGAGCGAGCAGCGCCACGAAAGCGGGGAGGTCCGAGGAGGCCAGCGCCCGCGCGAAACGGCGTGCGAGGCGGAGTTGATCGGGCCTCGTCGGTGGCATAGGCCGGTCGCCCCGGGCGAGGGCGCGTCGGGCGCGGCCCAATGCGGAGTGCACGGATGCGGGGGACGTTGAGAGGATCTCGGCGATGTCCGGAGTGGAGAAGCCGAGAATGTCAGCGAGGAGGAACGCTGCGCGCTCGTTGCCGCTGAGCTGCTGCAGAACTGCCACGAAAGCCAGTTCGACGTCTGATGCACGCTCGCTGTGCTCGGCGGGGTCTGGGTACGGGGTGAGCCAGGCGGTCTCGCTGTGCGGTGCGGCATCCACGATGGAGACGGGGGACGCGGGCCCGAGGTCGATCGGCAGCGCTCGCCGCCCGCGTGCGGTCGCTTCATCGATGCAGGTGCGGGTGACGATCGTGTAGAGCCAGGTGCGTATCGAACTGCGCCCGTCGAAGTGTCTGTAGGCTCGCCACGCGCGCAGCAGCCCGTTCTGCAGGGCGTCGTCGGCGTCATACACCGAACCGAGCATGCGATAGCAGTGGGCGTGAAGCTCTGCACGCAGAGGCCCGAGCTCGCTCTCGAACCGTGCCTGCGAGAGGGGCGAACGGGTGTGGTCGGCGTCTTCGTTCACGAGATTCCGGCCCATGCGACGATTCTGCCCGCTTCGCGCAGTCTTACCTTCGACACTCACCGATGCCGAGGAGGCGCCATGTCGTTCGAACCCGTTGCTCTCGACCACACCTTCACCGCGCCGATCGGCGTAGAGGTGAAGGGGCAGACCTGGGCGTGTGTCGAGATGCCCGGCTCTGCAGACTTCTTCGGCACCAAGCGCGGTGTCCGTGTCGATCTGTCGGTCGACGACGTGCCGCTCGAGAACGTGGGACTCATGGTGACCGGGCGTGGCGGGCACATGCTGTCACTCAACTCCGGTGTGCGGCGCAAGCTGGGCAAGGACATCGGGGACGAGGTGACGGTGCACCTCTCGCGGCGACTCAGCTGAGCCGAACCCTCCCGCATGCGCCACAGTTCTGCGCAGGTGCGTCAGTGAATGAGTGTGGCGGATGCGGGAAAGTGGCGCGGTTGCGCAGAGGCGACGCAAATCGGGCATCGGGTGGGGCTGTACACCTCCACCCGCTGTGCGAGAAGGGCGACGCGCCGATCACCTCTCGCGCGCTACTGTCAATCGTTCCGTCGTGGGGACGGGGAGATCGGAGGAGGGGTGGCTTCCGACAGCACTTCGGCATGGCGCGCGAGGCTGTACCTCTTCACGCAGACCCAGTCGGCGATCGTTGCGGGGGCGGGCGCGGAGGGGGGCGTCCTTCACCCTTCGCCTGCCCTCCCGGCTCGCCGAGTCCGAGCAATCTCCGGAGGCGATGGAGGCGTCGGCGTAGCGTCATCGGAATGCTCGGCCGTTGCCGCCATGAGTGCACAGCGGTGGGAGTGGACGATGGTGGCGAACAGCATCCGACTCACCGCTCGCGGTCGGCACGCACGTCGCCGACGCTGAAACAGCCGGCGCACGGCACGGCGAGCACATCACCCGGCTGCAGGTCGCCGGGGAGGCGGACGCGGGTGCCCTCGCCGTCGAGACCGTGCAGATCCAGCGCGATCTCCCTTGCGTGGGAGACGCGGCCCAGCAGACGCGCCTCGCTCCAGGTCGGCCGATGTAGATCGAAACACGCGTCGAGACCCGCCCCGGTCGCGTCGAGGCCCGTCACCGTCGAGACGATCACCGTCACCGTCTGGGTCGATGACGCCGTTCCTCCCGAGAACGGGATGACGGCGGCACCCGAGGAGATGCACGGCGTGGCGCAGATCTCGCTCAGCCGCAGCATCGACACCCCGGAGATGACGACGTCGCGCGGGGACGCGTGCGTGCCAGCGGGCCAGGCGGTCTCCTCGAACGGCGCGGGGATGCTGTCGCGGAGTGTCGGAAGCAGAGACGTGAGTGTCATGCTCACGGTCTACGCCGCGCCGGGGCGACCGGTGCTCTCGTAGACGGAATCCATGCGGGCCCGCATCCATAGTTGTTCTGCGCGATACGCGCCAGTGCTCGTGGCGAGCGGGCGGAATCTCTACCGTGGAGGAATGGCGCGCGACGACCACCGGCCCGAAGACCTCTACACCGGCCCCATCGACCTGCCCAGGATGGCCGCGGAGGCCGGGGAGGGCGAGCTCGAGGCACCCGAGATCAGCTACGACGAACAGCGGTACCCGGCGCGTCCGCGGCGGCTGCGCCCGCGCGATCAGTTCCGCGGCGGCAGTGTGCGCCGCATCCGCACCGACCCGCGCACCGCCAATGGCACGAACCCGTCCTACGTCGAGTGGCTCGTGCGGCAGTCGATGCTTAAGGATGCGGACGTCTTGGCGCGGCAGCTGTCGGGCCAGCCCGCGATGTGGCGCAATCCCTACGCCCGACCCGATGCGCGACGGGCGATCGCCACGAGCGACGTGTGGTTCACGGCGTATCCGATCTCGCTCATCACCCGACCGGGCCAGTCCTTCCTCGCGGCTCTCGGTGACGAGGAGCTGTGGGCGGTCTTCGAGCGCATCGGGATCACGGCGATCCACACCGGCCCCGTCAAGCGCGCCGGCGGCATCGCGGGATGGGGGGAGACCCCCAGTGTCGACGGACACTTCGACCGCATCAGCACGGCGATCGACCCCGCTTTCGGAACCGAGGACGAGTTCCGCACCCTCTGCGACGTCGCCGACGCGTACGGCGGCAGCGTGATCGACGACATCGTTCCCGGACACACCGGCAAGGGGGCCGACTTCCGCCTGGCGGAGATGGGCTTCAAGGACTACCCGGGCATCTACCACATGGTCGAGATCCCGCGGGAGGACTGGTCGCTGCTCCCGGAGGTGCCCGACGGCGTCGACAGCGTGAACCTGGACCCGGCTACCGAGCACGAACTCGCCGAGCGCGGGTACATCATCGGGGCGCTGCAGCGGGTGATCTTCTACACGCCGGGGGTGAAGGAGACCAACTGGAGCACCACCGCGCCCGTGATCGGCCCCGACGGCGCCACCCGACGCTGGGTGTATCTGCACTACTTCAAGCAGGGACAGCCCTCGATCAACTGGCTGGATCCGACCTTCGCCGGGATGCGGCTGGTGATCGGCGACGCCCTCCACTCCCTGGGCGAGCTCGGCACGAGCGCGCTGCGTCTGGACGCCAACGGGTTCCTCGGCGTCGAGAAGAGCGCCGAAGGGCTGCCGGCGTGGTCGGAAGGCCACCCCCTCTCGCACGCGGCGAACCACATCATCGCGGGCATGGTGCGAAAGGTCGGCGGCTTCACCTTCCAGGAGCTGAACCTGACGATCGAAGACATCCGCGACACCGGAGCCGTCGGCGCCGACCTTTCGTACGACTTCATCGGGCGCCCCGGCTACCACCACGCGCTCGCCACGGGGCAGACCGAGTTCCTGCGGCTCGCACTGACCTCGTCTCTGGAACTGGGCGTCGCGCCGGTGCAGCTCGTCCACGGGCTCCAGAACCACGACGAGCTCACCTACGAGCTGGTCCACTGGGCGACCCGTCACGCGGACGATCTCTACCGATTCCGCGGACATGAGGTCTCGGGCGGCGAGCTGGCCGAGCTCGTTCGCGCCGAGCTCACCGAGCACATCACGGGAACTGCGGACTACAACCGCGTCTTCACGCAGAACGGAATCGCCTGCACCACGGCCTCGCTGATCGCGGCGACGCAGGGCATCGAGCGTCTCGACGATGTCCGCGACGAGCACGTGCCGGTCATCCGCGACGCCCACCTGCTCCTCTGCGCGTACAACGCGTGGCAGCCCGGCGTCTTCGCGCTCTCCGGGTGGGACCTGGTCGGGATGCTGACCGTCCCGGCCGACGAGGTCGCCGATCTCATCTCGGCGGGTGATACGCGCTGGATCGAGCGGGGTGCGCATGACCTGCTCGATGCCGATCCGGCCGCCACGCGGTCCGCGGCGGGAATGCCGCGCGGTCGCGCTCTCTACGGACCTCTGCCCGCCCAGCTCGACGACCCCGACTCGTTCGCGAGCCGCCTCGCCGGCATCCTCGATCTGCGACGGGAATCGGGCATCGCGACCGCGACCCAGGTGGACGTGCCGGAGGTGGCGCACGCGGCGATGCTCGTTCTCGTGCATCGCCTCGACAACGGGGATGCGGCCGCCGACGCGCCGATGCAGGTGACCGTGCTGAACTTCTCGGCCGAGCCGATCGTAGGAACGGTGCGCTCGGAGCACCTCCTGCCGCAGAGCGACGTGACGGACGCCGCGACGGGCGAGGAAGTGGGCCGCGTCGACGATCTGCAGAGTTTCTCGGTGTCGCTGCCCGCGTACGGTGCGCGGTTCCTGATGCTCCACGCGCCCGAGCCGGAGTCCGACTGAATCAGTCGCTCAGTGCCTGATCGATGCCGGCGAGCGGGACCGGAAGCCAGCCCGGACGGTTGCGCGCCTCGTAGACCGACTCGTACACGGCCTTGTCGAGCACCAGGGCTTTGAGGAGCAGGGGATCGAGCGCGACTGCACCCGGCGCGTTCGCATACGCCTGGAGGAAAGCGCTGCGGCACGCGGCGGACCACGCCGCGGCATCGGGAGCCTCACCGACGGCTCCCGCGTAGTCGAATGAGCGCAGCATGCCCGCCACGTCACGCGGCGGGAGATCCGGGATCGCCCGCTCGGTCATCGGGCGCAGCGGCTCCCCCTCGAAGTCGACGAGTCGCCAGCCGCCGTGCGGGACGGCGAGCACCTGACCGAGGTGCAGATCCCCGTGGATGCGTTGCAGGAGGGGCCATGCTCGCCAGAGCGCGGCGCGGTAGACGGCCTCGATCGCCGGAAGACGGTCGGCGACCGCCGGGACCTCTGCCGCCGCGATCCGAAGTCGCCGCCGCCACGCGACGCCGACGGCGGCGACCGCGTCGGGGTCGGGTGCGGATGCGCCGAGAGTCGCGCCGAGGGCGCCGTGGACCCCGGCGACGGCGGTCCCCAGATCGTGCGCCGCCTCGGTGAAGTCGCGCCCCTCCCGCGCCGCCTCCAGCGCCACCGACCAGCCGTCGCGGACCCCGCGGAGAAACTCCTGCGCGAACGCGAGCGTGCCCCGCGCGACGCCGGATTCGTGTCCCACGTCCGGCCACTCGGCGTCGAGGCTTCCGAAGAACCGGGGAACGTACGGCGACCCGGCGGCGCTCAGCACGCGCTGCACCGTGACGTCGGGGTTCTCCCCGTGGTGGAGCGTGCGAAAGAGCTTCATGATGATCGACGGCTGTCCGTCCTCGTCGAAGATGATCGACGTGTTGGACTGCTCGACCGCCAGCACTCGTGAGCCCGTCACGCGGCTCACATCGACGCCCATCGCCTCGAGGGTGCCGATCGCGAAAGCGCTCTGGCGCGCCGCATCCACGAGGAGCCCGTCGACCGCCCGGCCGATGACCTCGTCGGCCTCGTCCGCGTGCGAGACGACGCCGACAGGTACGTGGTACAGCGCGGGAAGTGTGCCGGCGTCGTCCATCAGCAGGTAGCGGATGGCGGCGGGCGCGGGTTGCGCATCCAGCACGCGGAAGTGCGGTTCATGGCTCTTTCCGGCGTACCACCGCTGCTGCGCGACCCAGGTGCCGACTTCATCCGTGATGTCCACGGTCTCCACCCTGGTCGTTTCCCACCCGCGGGAGGAAGGGCTGGACGCGCGCGGCCCTCAGGGCTTACGCGCCGTCAGTCCGCGGCCTGCGGTACCCGGATGTTGACGTTCTCGGCGGACAGCACCTCGCGGACGACGAGCATGGCCGCGCCGAGCACCGCCGCACGCTCGGCGGTGGGCGATTGCATGATCGCCAGGTGCTGGGTTGCGAGGGGTATGGATCGCCGGTAGACCACCTCGCGCTCGCCGGCGCGCCACATCCGAGTGAGTACCCGTTCGTCGATCGAGCACCCCATCGAATGCTCGTTCGATGAATGGCTGCTCGCTCGCGCGCTCCTCGGCTCGCCTCGCAGCGGAAGAGATCGCTCCCAGCGGATTATGTTGTGCCTCTAGGCAAAATCGGCCGGGGTGGCTAAGGGCGGTGAGCGCCCCCGCCTTCGGGTGACGGGGCGCTCACCGAGAGCAGCGGAATGCTGCCGGAGCTACGCTACGAGAGCGGTCTCAGCTGTGGACGGCGTCGTGGGGAATTCGGCTGGAACGGCCCCAATCTTCAGCGGGGATTGCGGATCTTGCGCATTTCTTGCGGTTGGCGCGGCGCCGCCTAGGCCGTGTTGATCAAGAGGGTTCACTCTCCGCTGGGCGAGTCTTGAACGGTGACGCGGCAGGAGATCTCGGACGAGGTGTGGGCCGTGCTGGAGCCGTTGATGCCGACGGTGACCGGGAGGTCGAGGCCGTGGACGGATCATCGCCTCGCGGTCGAGGGGATGGCGTGGAAGTACCGCACCGGGGCGCCGTGGCGGGACGTGCCGGAGCGGTTCGGTAAGTGGAACTCGATCTACAAGCGGTTCAACCGGTGGGCCGAGGACGGCACCTGGGAGAAGCTGCTGGCCGAGGTGCAGAAGCAGGCCGACGCCGCCGGGAAGATCGACTGGGTCGTCTCGATCGACTCCACGATTGCACGTGTGCATCCGCACGGCGCGACACTGAAGCGTGACACAGGGGGCCCTGCCGAATCACAAGAATCCGTGGTTCGAGCCGCCTGATCACGGGATCGGACGCTCCCGTGGCGGCCTGACGACCAAGCTGCACCTGGTCTGCGACGGCCGCGGAAGGCCGCTGGGCATGGTCATCACCGGTGGGAATGTCAACGACACCACGATGATGCCCGCCGTGCTTGAGGACATCCGCGTGCCCCGCGACGGGAAGTGCCGGCCGCGCACCCGCCCCGACCGGGTGCTCGCCGATAAGGGCTACCCGTCGAAGGCGAACCGTGCATGGCTGCGCACGAGAGGGATCGCGGCCACGATCCCCGAGAGGGACGATCAGATCGCGCACCGCCGCAAGAAGCCAGGCCGACCGATCGACTTCGGCGATCAGCAGCAGGAACGCTACAAGGGCCGCAACGTCGTCGAACGCTGCTTCAACAAGCTCAAGCAGTGGCGCGGCATCGCGATGCGTTCGGACAAGCTCGCTCGCAACTATCGTGCCGCGATCAGCCTCGCTGCGACGCTGATCTGGATCAAGACGGACCTGTCCCATCCGGCCTGGCCATAGGCCGGCCGGCGCCGCGCCGATGCGGCAGGATGACGGGATGAGTTCCTACGTTCGCCCTTTGATCGAAGCGCCGGTGTTCCGCGATGCTGACGGCGCGGTGATCAACTACGGGAGTCGGTGGCACGGGTCACCTCCGGAAGACACCTACTCGGTCGACACGCATCCCGAGCGGTTCGCACCGCTGCACGTTGTCGCTGACGCCCTTATCGCCCACCTCCGAGAGACGTATGACGTCGAGGTCGATGAGGGTGTTGAGGTGGCAGCGGATCTGCTGCGTCCCGCGTTTCATGATGTGGTGCGCGCGGTGCGGATACGTCCTAATGATCCGAAGTGCGCGTCCTTGACGTTGGTCTTCACCGCTTATCCGGGGATCTACATGCACGCGGGACTATTGCACGACTTCCACTACCCAGTCTGCGGTTGCGACGCTTGCGACTCGAACTGGGAGGCCGAAGCCGATGAACTCGAGCAGCAAGTGTTCGCGACCGTCAGCGGCAACTACCGAGAGACGACCGAAC
>JASCPH010000072.1 GCA_029959545.1 Microbacteriaceae bacterium PS02066
GCACGGGAGCCTGGGGCTCCCGTGCGGCGGGGCGCGCGTCGTGCGTGTCGCGGGCGGCCGCGACGGATGCGGTCACGAGACGGCCGCGGCCCACTTCTCGCCGAGCAGGGTGCCGGCGTCGGTGCTCTGCTGCTCAGTGGGCACGACGGTCTTGTCGGGCGTGGCCGGCAGGGAGGCGGCGAGCTTCTCGTCGAGCGTGCCCGCGGTCTGCATGGCGTCCATGCGCGCCGGGCGGGCGCCGCCGGCGAGCCACAGGTTCTGCACCTCGTCGCTGTAGAGGAACTCCTGCCACAGGCGAGCCGCCGCAGGGTGCGGGGCGTTTTTGTTGATGGCCTGGTTGTAGTAGCCGGCGTAGCCGGTGCCGTCGAAGACGACGACCTTCCAGTTGGGGTTGCTCTGGCTGTGGGTCGCGTTGAGGTAGTCCCAGTCGAAGACGACGGGCGTCTCGCCGCTGGCGACGGTCGCGCTCGTCACGTCGAGCTTGAGCATGTTGCCGGCCGCGTTCAGCTTGCTGAAGAAGTCGATGCCGGGCTGGTAGTCGTCGAGCGTTCCGCCGGACTGCACCGTGGCCATTCCCACCGCGGCGAAGGCTGCGCCCGCTTGCGTCGGGTCGCCGTTGATGGCGACCGCGCCGCGGTACTCGTCGCCGAGGAGGTCGTCGAGGCTCTTCGGGGCGGGGAAGCGCGACGAGTCGTAGCCGACCGACATGTACCCGCCGTAGTCGCCGACGAACAGACCCGTCGGCTCCTTGAGGGCGTCGGGGATGTCGTCCCAGGTCTGCACCTTGTAGGGCGCGAACGAGTCCGTGTTCTGCAGGGCGACGGTGAGTCCGAGATCGAACACGTCGGGGGCGGTGTCGAGGCCCTCGTTGGTTTTCGCCGCCTGGATCTCCTCGGCGCTCGAGATGTCGGGCGACTGCTCCTCGATGGAGATCTCCGGGTAGCGCTGGGTGAACAGGTCGAGGATCGCGCCGTAGTTCGCCCAGTCGCGCGGCAGCGCGATCACGTTGAGCTTGCCCTCGGCCTTCGCCGCGGCCTCGAGGTCGGCGAAGGTGCCGAAGTCGGCGACGCTCGTGGCGGACTGTGCCTTCGCGGAGTCGTCGGAGGCTGCGTCGGCGGTGCCTGCGCAGCCGGCCAGGGCGACGGCGGCGATCGCCGTCAGAGCAATCCCGGCGGCGGCGCGGCCGTGGCGGGTGGAGCGGATGATCATGCGGGTTCCTCTCGGGTAGTTCGATGCGCCGCGCGCGAGGGGCGCGACGGATCGGGACGAGAGGAACGTATGAGGGGGCGGTGACGGATGCCGACAGCAGCGGTGAACGGGCCGTGTACGCAGCGTGGCCAGTGCGGTCGGCCCGGGCGCGGGCTCGCCGCATCCGCAGGCTCCGCTGCAACGCAGGAGCGCCACTTCTGCGCACCTGCCACAGGATCAACCTGTCGCGGCTGCGCAGAAGTGGCGCATCTGCTCACCTGCGTCGCAACTCGGGCACCGGGAGAGGGAGCCGAGAGCTTCGGCGGGTCAGGGGGCGAGGCGCGTGGGCCCGCGGAAGAGGAAGGTCACCTCGCGGATCGAGTCCTGGCCGAGCATGAGCATCAGCACACGAGCCAGACCCATGCCGAAGCCGCCGTGCGGCGGGATGCCGTAACGGAAGAAGTCGAGGTAGTGCTCGAGGCCCTCGAGCGACAGACCCTTCTCCAGCGCCTGCGCCTCGAGCACCTCGATGCGGTGTTCGCGCTGCGCGCCCGTGGTGATCTCGGTGCCGTTGAACAGCAGGTCGTAGCTGTTCGTGAGCCCGGTCTCGGCGTTGCGCATGTGGTAGAACGGCCGGATCTCGGGGTGGTAGTCCGTGATGAACACGAACTGGTGGCCGTAGGTCTCGCGCACGTGGGCGGAGATCTGACGTTCGCCCTCGGGGTCGAGGTCGCCGTCGGTGCGCGGGATGTCGTAGCCGCGCGCCTTCACGATCTCGCGCGCCTCGGCGAGCGGGATGCGGGGGAACGGGAGCGTCGGCACGACGACGTCGATGTCGAACAGCTCCTTGATCTCGTCGCCGTGCTTCTCCTTGACCGCGGTGAAGGCGGCCGCGAGCAGTTCCTCCTGCATCGCGGCGACATCCTCGTAGGAGTCGATCCAGGACAGCTCGGCGTCGACCGAGGTGAACTCCGTCGCGTGGCGGCTGGTGAAGCTCGGGTCGGCGCGGAACACGTCGCCGATCTCGAACACCTTGCCGAAGCCGGCGGCCTGCGCCATCTGCTTGAAGTGCTGCGGGCTCTGCGCCAGGTACGCCGTCTGGTCGCCGAAGTACTCCAGCGCGAACAGCTCCGCGTTGCCCTCGGCGGGCGTGGACATGAGCTTGGGGGAGTGGATCTCGACGTAGTCGCGCTCCACCCAATAGGTGCGCATGGCGTGCTCGAGCGTCGTCTGGATGCGGAAGATCAGGTTGTTGCGGCGCTGACGCAGGTCGATGAAACGCCAGTCCATGCGCTTGTCCAGACCGCTGTCGGCGGCGATGGGCGTCTCCGGCAGCGCCGCGGCCGCGATCTCCAGCGACGCGATCTTGATCTCGACGCCGCCGAGTTTGACGCGCTCGTCGTGCTTGAGCTCACCGGTCACCGTCAGGAACGTGCCGGTGGCGAGGTTCGAGATCGTCTCGGTCAGCGCGAGCGCTGCCGCTTGCGCGGGCGTCGCCTCCTCGCCGAGCTCGCGGGTCGCGGGGTTCACCAGCTGCACCGCGCCGGTTTCATCGCGCAGGATGACGAACTGCACCTTCTTCTGGTCGCGGACGGTCTCGACCCATCCGGACACCGAGACACCTCCCGCGGGGAGGGACTTCAGCTGCTTGACCAGAACGCGTTCACTCACGAGAGAACAGTCTACGGGCCGTGCCCGGCGCCCGTACGATGGCGGCGTGAGCAGTGAACGCCCCGGTGAGGAGCCCGCGATCTTCCGGTTGCCGCCCGAGTCGTTCCGCATCGCCTCCGAGGAGGCTCCGCCCGCACGCCAGGAGCCTGCTCCGCGTCGCGACCCCGCCGAGCCGAGGCCGCAGCGCGACGCTGAGCCGACTGCTCCGCGTCGGCGGCGGAAGGCATGGGACATCGTCCTGACGATCGTTCTGCTGGTCTCCACCGCCGCGGTCTCGGCCGTCGCGTCGACGTTGGCGCTCCTGCTTGCTTCCTCCACCGGATGCGGCGCCGACGGCCGCGTCTGCCGCACAGAACTGCTCCAGGGCGGAGTGTGGACCATGCTGACCGTGCCGTGGATCGTCTTCGTGCTGACCGCGTTCTTCGCGGTGCTCTTGCTGGTCGTCCGGCGCCGTGCCTTCTGGGTGCCGCTGGCGGGAAGCGTCCTCGCCGCGCTGGGCTGGCTCGTGGGCGCCGTCCTGCTCTGGACCGCCGTCTAGTCGTCTCGACCGCCGGGTCTTTTCCCAGCCGCGGTTCACCGGGGATGGATACCGTGTGCGCGACGCACGACATCCTTCGCCCGATCACCGAGAGTCTCGAGGACCCCGATGACCCAGGTCGCCCTACCTGTCCGCGCCTCGTCGAGCGAATCCTGGCTGAGCCAGCTGATGGACGCGCTGGTCGCACTGATGGAGTGGATCGGACCCATCGGGGCCGGAATCGCGATCGCCCTGGAGAGCGTCTTCCCACCGCTGCCGAGCGAGGCGATCCTTCCGATGGCGGGAGTCACGGCCAGTCGTGGCGGCTTCACCCTGGCCGAGGCGCTCCTGTGGACGACGGCGGGCTCCGTGGTCGGAGCGCTCGCCCTTTACGGCATCGGCGCGTGGCTCGGCATCGACCGGTTGCGTCGGGTCGCGGCGAAGGTCCCGCTGCTGCATCCGGAAGACATCGACCGCACGGTCGCCTGGTTCCACAAGCACGGCGGCAAGGCCGTGTTCTTCGGGCGGATGGTGCCGCTGTTCCGCAGTTTCATCTCGATCCCCGCGGGTGTCACCCGCATGCCGCTGTGGCGCTTCGTGCTGCTGACGGCCGCCGGGAGCCTGTTGTGGAACGCGATCTTCGTGCTCGCCGGCTACTTCCTCGGCGAGTCGTGGCACATCGTCGAGCAGTACGCCGAGGTGTTCCAGGTCATCGTGATCGTGGCCGTCGCCGTCGGCATCGCCTGGTTCGTCTACGCGCGCGTGCGGTCCCTGCTCGCCCATCGGCGCCGCGTGGACGCCCGCGACTGACCGCTACCAGCTGACGCTCAGTCTCTTCATATCCGCCATCCACGTAAAATCGGGGGGTGCCCGCCGAACGCCTCCACCTCGTGCGCCATGGCGAGGTCCACAATCCCGGCCGTGTCCTCTACGGTCGGCTGCCCGAGTTCCGGCTGAGCGCGGCGGGCCGTCGGATGGCGCGCCAGGCCGCGGAGCATGTGCACGACGCGGGGCGACCCGTCACCGCGCTGGTCTGTTCGCCGCTGCAGCGCACGCGCGAGTCCGCCGAGCCGTTCACCGAGCTCTTCGGTTTCGAGCCCGTCGTCGAGCCCGACGTGATCGAGCCGTGGAACGTGTTCGAGGGCAAGCGGATGCGGCGGGCCCTCGCGAATCCCCTGAACTGGCGTCATGTGACGCGGCCCTCCATCCCGAGCTGGGGCGAGCCCTATGCCGAGGTCGTCTCGCGGATGCAGCGGGCGATGGCGAAGGCCTGGAACGCGGTGCCCGCGGGCGACGTCGTGATCGTCAGTCATCAGTTGCCCATCTGGGTCACCCACCTCGCGATCGCGGGCCACCCCCTGCGGCACGACCCCCGCGCCCGGCGCTGCGCCCTGTCGAGCGTGACGAGCTTCGAGGGCGGCCCGGGAGCCTGGCGCGAGGTCGCCTACGCGGAGCCCGCCTCCGCCGACGGCGCCGTCGATGTAGGAGCAGTATGAGATTCCGTCCCCGCCGCATCGCCGCAGCCCTCGTCGCCGGCGCGCTGGCCGTCACCCTCGCCGCCTGTTCGGCCAACGATTCCCTGGCCGACCAGTACCGGGAAGGCTCGAACAAGGGCTACATCGGTGCCGACGGCGTCGCGGTCATCGAGACCCCGCCGGCTGAGCGTTCGGATCCCATCGTGTTCACGGGCGTCAGCGAGACGGGCAAGACGGTGACGAACGAGGACTACGCCGGTCAGGTGCTCGTCGTGAACTTCTGGTACGCCGCGTGCGGCCCCTGCATCGTCGAGGCGCCGCGGCTCGAGAAGTCGTACGAAGACCTCCAGGGCGAGAACGTGTCGTTCCTCGGCATCAACACGTACGACCAGGCGCCCACGGCCGCATCCTTCGCCAAGGACAACGGCATCAGCTATCCCAGCTTGCTGGCGGTCGACGACAGCGAGCTGAAGCTGTCGTTCGCCGACGCCACCCCCCTCACGGCCACCCCGACGACTCTCGTGCTCGACAAGCAGGGGAGGGTCGCCGCGCGCATCGTCGGTGAGCTCGGTGACGCCTCGATCCTCACGACGCTCGTGCGCGACGCGCTCAAGGAGGGTTCGTGACCGGCATCGTCGCCGAAGGAGCGCTCTGGGTCGCGATCCCGCTGGCGCTCGCCGCGGGCCTCGTCTCGTTCCTCTCGCCGTGCGTGCTGCCGCTCGTACCCGGCTACCTCGGCTTCCTCGGGGGAGCGGCGGGGACCGCATCCGGTCGCAAGGGTCGCGGCCGCCTGCTGCTGAGCGTGCTCCTGTTCGTCGCCGGGTTCACGGTGGTCTTCATGGCGATGACCGTGCTGGGCGGCTCGCTCGGTCGGTTCTTCCTGGAGTACTCCGACATCATCACGCGCGTGCTCGGTGCGGTCGTGATCGTCATGGGGCTCATCTTCATCGGTCTGTTCGGCTTCGCGCAGCGCACGTTCAAGCCCAACGTCCGGGGGAACCTGGGGCTGGTGGGCGCGCCGCTGCTCGGCCTCGCGCTCGGCATCGGCTGGGCGCCGTGCATCGGCCCGACGCTGGCGACGATCCTCGCTCTGTCGTGGAACATGGGCGACCCTGGCCGCGCGGCAGTCCTCGGACTCGCGTACTCGCTCGGCCTCGGCATCCCCTTCCTCCTGTTGGCGGCAGGCTTCGGCTGGGCCAGCAAGTCGGTGTCGTTCCTGCGCCGCCACATCCGTGCCATCAACATCTTCGGCGGCGTCCTGCTCATCGTTCTCGGTGTGCTGATGGTCACCGGCGTCTGGAGCTCACTCATGTCGCAGTTGCAGGGGGTGCTGGTCAATGTCCCGCTCCCCATCTGATCGAGCCGACGTCTCGGAGCCGCTGCGGCCATCGGACCACGTCGACGGCCGCCCCGCTCCGGCGCGCGACGACGATGTGACGTCGCCGCGTCTCGGACCGATCGAGTGGCTCCGGTGGGGATGGCGGCAGCTGACGAGCATGCGCACTGCCCTCGTGCTGCTGCTGCTGCTGGCGATCGCCGCGGTTCCGGGCTCGATCTTCCCGCAGCGCTCGGCCGACCCGAACGGTGTGACGCAGTTCCGGTCCGACAACCCGGACCTCTTTCCGGTGCTCGACTGGTTCAAGCTGTTCGACGTCTACAGCTCGCCCTGGTTCTCGGCGATCTACATCCTGCTGTTCATCTCGCTCATCGGCTGCGTCATCCCGCGCACGCGGCACCACTGGAAGGCGCTGCGCGCACGCCCGCCCCGCACACCCGCGCGCCTGTCACGCCTCGACGACCATCGTGAGATCGTGGTGCGTCTGCCCGAGGGCACGGATGTCGCCGCCGCCGCGGAGGACGCGATCGCCTCGGCTTCGGCGCAGCTGCGCACCGCCCGCTACCGCGTCGAGCGCTACGACGGCCGCGGCGCTCTGTCGGTGTCGGCCGAGCGCGGATATCTCCGCGAGACGGGCAACCTGCTCTTCCACATCGCCCTCGTGGGTGTGCTCATCGCGGTGGGCGTCGGCGGCGCGCTGACGTACACCGGCCAGCGGGCCATGGTGCAGGGGACGAGCTTCGTGAATGCCCTGACGGACTACTCGTCGTTCAACCCCGGACGCTTCGTCGACGCCGACCAGCTCTCGCCGTACTCGATCACCCTCGACAAGTTCGACGTGACGTATCAGCCCTCCGGAACCGCGGCAGCGGGACAGGCCGGCGACTTCGTCGCGCACGTGACCACCCAGCTGCCGGGTCAGGATCCGCAGGACGGCGAGGTGCGCGTGAACCACCCGCTCGACATCGCGGGCGACCGCGTCTACCTGATGGGCAACGGATACGCGCCGATCGTCACGGTGCGCGACGCCGACGGCGACGTCGTCTTCCGCGACGCCGTGCCGTTCCTGCCGCAGAACAACAACATGACCTCGCTCGGCGTCGTCAAGATCGCCGACGGCATGCCGCAGCAGCTCGGTCTCGTGGGGTTCTTCTACCCGACCGCGCAGCCGCTGGACACCGGTGCGTACACCTCGGTCTACCCCGACCTGATCTATCCGGTGCTGAGCCTCGACGTCTACGAGGGCGACCTCGGCATCGACGACGGGACGCCTCGGTCGGTCTACACGCTGGATCCCACCGGGATGACCAAGCTCACCGGCATCGACACCGACAAGTCCTCCATCCAGCTGCTGCCCGGCCAGACGACCGACCTGCCGAACGGCCTCGGCACGATCACGTTCGAGAACGCGGCCGACCCGAGCCAGAACGAGATCACCGACGGAACCCTGGACTCGGGTTCGCCGGGCGCCGACTACTCGCAGGCCGTGCCGCGGTTCGTCTCGCTCTCCATCCACCACGACGTCGGAGCGCCCTGGGTGCTGCTGTTCGCGGTGATCGCGCTCGCCGCGCTCCTGCTGGCCCTGTTCGTGCCCCGTCGCCGGATGTGGGTGAAGGTCACTCCGCGCGAGGGAGCGCTGCTCATCGAGTACGCGGGTCTCGCGCGGGGAGAGGACCCGCAGATCGCGGTCGCCGTCGACCAGCTCGCGGATCGGCATGCACGCGCCTTCGCCGACGCGGCGGAGGGTGAGATCATCGACGCGAATCGGCCGACCCCCGCCGCAGACCCGAAAGTAGACTGACCCCATGCCCGAACAGCTCTCGCTCGACGCGGTCTCGCTGCTCACCGTCTGGACGGCGGTCGCGATCTACGCCCTCGCGTTCATCGCGTACACGATCGACCTCGCCCGCCGCTCCGCCGACGCCGTCGACCGGCAGGACGCCGTCGTGCGCGAGCGCGAGCTCGTCGCCGCCGGTGGCGAGACGATCTCGCAGGTGCGGGCGAGCGAAGAGCGCGCCGCCGCATCCCTCTCGGCGCGCGGACGCGAGCGCTCGCGTCCGGTGTGGGCGCGCATCGGCACGTCGCTGACGTGGCTCGCGTTCCTCTTCCACCTCACCGGCGCGGTGCTGCGCGGCATCGCCGCCGAGCGGGTGCCGTGGTCGAACATGTACGAGTTCGCCCTCACGGGCACCGTGCTGATCGTGGCCGTGTACCTGGCCGTGCTGTTCCGTTACGACCTGCGCTTCCTGGGCGCCTTCATCACGGGTCTCGTCGCCGTGCTCATGGGCTGGGCGACGCTCCTCCACGTCGACGTCGTTCCGCTGGCCGACCCGCTCAAGAGCGTGTGGCTCGTGGTGCACGTGTTCGTGGCGTCGCTGGCGACAGCGTTCTTCGCGCTCGCCTTCGCATTGTCGGTGACGCAGCTGCTGCAGGCGCGACGCGAGCGCAAGGCGGCTGCCGCCGACGCGAAGACGGGGCCGCGGTTCCTGCGCATCCTCCCCGGAGCCGACACTCTCGAGTCGCTCGCCTACCGGTTCGCGATCGTCGGGTTCATCTTCTGGACCTTCACCCTCATCGCCGGCTCCATCTGGGCCAACGACGCGTGGGGCCGTTACTGGGGCTTCGACACCAAAGAGGTGTGGACCTTCGTCATCTGGGTGCTCTACGCCGGCTACATCCACGCCCGGGCCACGCGCGGGTGGCGCGGCACACGGTCGGCGTGGCTGTCGATCATCGGCTTCAGCGCCGTCATGTTCAACTTCACGATCGTGAACCTGTTCTTCAAGGGCCTGCACGTCTACAGCGGCATCAGCTGACCCGCATCCCTGCGACATGCCCCGGCGCCTTCGAGCGGCCGGGGCATGCTGCTGCGTGGGTGCGGCGGGCGCCGCATCCGAGCGTCGGAGAATCGGCCGAATGTCGGAGGATGCGGCGTGGATCCTCCGACAGGCGTGCGTTTCTCCGACCGGGGGCGCAGGCCGGCCCGGACGGGCCCAAGCTGCGCGGGACGGTGCGTCGTCGCGTCCGGCAGTCAGGTATCCCGCATCCGGGCGTCGGAGAATCGGCCGAATGTCGGAGGATGCGGCGTGGATCCTCCGACCGGCGTGCGTTTCTCCGACCGGGGGTGCAGGCCGGCCCGGTCCCCGGACGTGCGGCGGGCGGCGCACCCCCAACGCACTCGCACACGCACGCGCCGGCGCGGCCCGGCCCCGGGGTCAGGCCAGCGCAGCGCGGGCCGAGACGGTGCGGCGTCGGGAGACGACGACCGTCGTCGCCACGAGCGACAGCAGCAGCCACACGACGAGGGTCGTGACTCCGGCCGTGACCCCGCCGGCGCTCGTGAGAGCGCCGAGCATCGCGGCGTAAGCGGGCTGCACCGGCAGCACCGAGGCGATCGAGGTCAGCACGCCCGGAACCGTCGAGACGACCCCCGTGGCGACGACGAAGGCGCCGATGATGGCTCCGATCCACCGACCCGCGCCGCCGAAGACGGCCACGAGCGCCTGATTCACGGCGGCGAAGGCGACGCCTGCGAGCACGCAGATCGCCGCGAAGATCGACCAGTCCGCCCAGTCGTAGTTCGCCGCGAGCTGCACGACGCCGGCCACGAGCAGACCCTGCACGGCGCCGAGGACGGCGCCGGGGGCGAAGGCGCGCAGAGCGAGTGTCACCGAGGATCGGCGGCTCGTGAGCGCCCGCGCGGACACGGCCTGGAAGGCGACGTAGGAGCCGAGACCGCCGAACCAGAGCACCAGGGCGGTGAGCAGCGGGATGGCTGCCGCTCCGAAGAGGTTCGAGCCGATGCCCTGCGCCGAGACCGGTTCGGCGACGACGGATGCAGTCTGCTGCGCCTGCTCGTCGGTGTACGTCGGGACCTGGTCGACGGCCGTGTCCAGCCCGCTCGCGAGCGAACCCGCGCCGCTCGAGAGCTGCGTCACGCCGTCGGCGAGCGAGGTGGCGCCGGTGGATGCCTGGTTCGCGCCGCTCGCGAGGGAGCTCGCACCTCCCGCGAGCTGTGTGACGCCGCTCGAGAGCTGGGCAGCGCCCGCCGCGAGCTGGTCGGCGCCGGTGGCGAGATCGCCCGCGCCGGACTGCAGGTCGCGTGCGCCGGCGGCGGCGTCCGTGACTCCCGCGACGACGCCGGCGCCGTAGCCCGCGGCGGTGCCGGCCGCCGTGCCGATCGCCGTGATCGTGTTCGGCGCGGGGTTCGTCTTGTCGCCGATCGTGGCGAGCAGTTCTGCGCAGAGTGGTGCCGTGGGGCCATACGTGACGTAGCACTCCTGCACGAGTTCGCCCAGCTTCGCGCCCAGGGCCTGCGTTTGCGTCAGCGCGCTGTTCGCGGCTGTGGTCCCCGCGCCTGCGGCTGTCTTCAGGTCGGGGTTCTTCGGATCGCTCGTGCCGCTGTCGAGGCCAGCGGCGAGCTTGCCGGCGCCGTCGGAGAGCTGACGCGCGCCGGAGGCGAGCTGCTGCGCGCCGCCGGGCAGGGCCGCGGCGCCCGTGGCGGCCTGCGAGGCGCCGGAGGCGAGCTGGTC
>JASCPH010000073.1 GCA_029959545.1 Microbacteriaceae bacterium PS02066
GCCGCGGTGAGAAGGGGGCGAAGCCGCATTGCGGTGTCCTTTCGGGTGGGTGTGGCGGGTTCGGGTGGTGCGGGTCAGGAGGTCGAGACGGTGAAGCCGGGGGCGAGGGTGGCCCCCACGAAGGCCGCGCTGTCGGGGGACCAGTGCGCGAGCACGGCTCCGGTGGCGCGGTCGAAGCACGGGTCGAGTCGGACGTCGGCGGCGGCCGCATCCGGGTGCAGCGCGGCATCCGACACACAGACGACCGGGGTGCCGTGCAGTGTGCGGGCCGTCCCGGTGGCGGGCAGACGGCCCTGGCGGTCCAGGGAGATGAGCGCGGCGGTCGCGAGGAAGCCGCGCAGCTGCGGGTCGTCGGCGCAGTCCGCCGCGCTCTTGGTGCAGCCCTCGGTCCAGGCGATGGTGCCGGCCGCATCCACCGAGACGGCGCTGAGCTGCGTTCCGAGCGCGGTGTCGCCCTGACCGATGACCTCGATGCGCGCCTGGAACGCGTCGCCGTCGCGGCGCACGTCGATGCGTTCGGTGTACAGCGGCTCGGACTTCGCGCCGGTGACCTGCCAGTGCGAGTTCCACCCGGCGACGAGGGGTGCGAGCTCGACGGTGTCGTCGGAGCGGACCAGGGCCGCACCCGTCAGTGCCGTCGCCACGACGACCGCTCCCGCGCCGCACGCGGCGGCCAGGAGCAACAGGCGACGGCGACCGCTCATACCGGGGCCACCTCGCTCACGGCGGCGAGCTCGGCGTGCAGCCGGCTCTTCGTGTCGACGTCGGCGAACGACGCGTCGATGGAACGTGCAGCGAAGCCGACCAGATCGGTGTAGTCGAAGCCGAACTGGTCGGCCGCCACCGCCCAGTCCGCCTCGAGGGTCGTGCCGAGCGGCGCGGGGTCGTCCGTGTTCAGCGTGACCGAGACACCGGCGGCCAGCAGGCGCGGGAGAGGGTGGGAGTCCCAGTCGGGGTAGATGCCGAGCGTGAGGTTCGAGCGCGGGCACACGCCGAGGCTGATGCCGTCGGCGATGAGCCGGTCGATGAGGGCGGGATCCTCGATCGAGCGCACACCGTGGTCGATGCGCTCCGCCTGCAGCAGGTCGACCGCATCCCACACGCCCTCGGGGCCGCTCGACTCTCCGGCGTGCACGGTGCGGTGCAGACCCGCGGATGCGGCCAGCGCGAACGCGCCCTGGAACTTCTCGCCCGTGCGGCCGGTGACCTTCTCGTCGCCGTCCACCGACAGGGCGACCACGCGCCGCGGGCGTGCGGCGACGAGCTCGCCGACCAGGCGCTCGGCCTCGGCGGCGGACTGGTTGCGCAGCAGGGAGTAGGCGACGCCGACCTGGCAGAGGCCGTCCTGCTCCGCCTCGTCGAAACCGGCACCGAACGCGTCGAGCAGGTCGAGCTCGCGGCCGCGCCACGCGTTCCAGTGTGTCGGGTTGACGATGACGTCGCTGTAGCGGATGCCCGACGCGCTCTGACGTACGGCGAACGCGTACGCCACACGGGCCGCCTGCGACGGGGTGCGCACCAGCCCGCACTGCCAGTCCAGGAACCGGAGGAAGCCGCTGAGTCCGGCTGAGCCCGCTCCTGCACCGCCGCCGGTGGTGACCTCGGGGGCGGCGAAGGCGTCGTGCGTGGAGATGTCGAAGAGCGTCGCGGCGGGCCCGGGCAGGGCGACGTCGTTCTCCTTCGCCAGCGTCAGCATGTCGAGCAGCGAGAACGTGCCCTCGAGGTGCACGTGCACCTCGGCCTTGGGCAGCGCGCGGATCGCCGTCTCGTCGATGCGTGCGACGTGGTTCTGCGACATGGGTCCCTTTCGGATGCGGGTGGGAGGTACAGCGGCACGCTATCCGCTTCGCACAACTTGTCGACAAGTGGAGCGAATCTCGTTCGCGACTTGTAACACCCGCGTAATGCTCACCCCGGATTTTGGCGGATTCGGCCGCTACGGTGAAAGTCGGTTCGTAGCACTTGTTCACAAGGAGAGATTCGTGACGCATCCACTGACAGAGGCCGACCTCGCCCATCTGCGCCAGAGCATCCGGGTCGCCGAAGACGCGGTCGCGCACGGCACGCATCCGTTCGGCTCGATCGTCGTGAGCGCGGCGGGCAGGGTCGTCTCGTCGTGCGGCAACAACTCGCTGCCGCCGGAGGGTGATCCCACTCAGCACGCCGAGCTGCAGGCGGTCGCCGCGGCGTTCCGGGTGCTGGGCGCGGACGGGATGAAGGGCTCGACCCTGTTCACGAGCGCTGAGCCGTGTGCGATGTGCTCCGGCGCCGCGTACTGGTGCGGCATCGACCGTGTGGTCTACGCGCTCAGCGAGCACCGCCTGCTCGAGCTCACGGGCGACCACCCCGAGAACCCGACGTTCTCACTGCCCTGTCGCGAGGTGTTCGCCCGCGGTCAGCGCGAGATCGAGGTCGTCGGGCCGCTGCTCGAGGACGAGGCCGCGAAGGCGCACGTCGGCTTCTGGGTCTGACCCCCGCTCAGGCGCCGAGCCGGCTCCGCCCCCGCCTCTCCGCTCCGCCCCGCCCCCTGCTCGCCTGTCCGTTCCGCGGCCTGCTTCGCCTGTCCGCTCCGCGGCCTGCTTCGCCTGTCACAGATCGAGCCCCGAGGCGCCGTTTGTGACAGGTGAGCGCGAATCCTTCTCGCTCGCCTGTCACAGATCGACGCGTAAGGCGCGATCTGTGACAGGCGAACGAGCTCAGGGAGCGTCGTACGGCGACCGCGACTCGAGCGAGCGGACGCGGACGCGAGCGCGCGCGGATGCGGATGCGGACGCGGATCCCCCGGACGCGGATGCGGAGCCGGGGCGAGCGGATGCGGGGCTCAGGCGCCGCCCCAGGGCGGGCGGACGGTACGCACCAGCGAATACGACACGATGTCGGGCGCGTGGTATTCGAAGCTGTGCATGAGGCGGCGCCCGCTCGCGCCGATTCCGACGATCTCAGAGGTCATGACGGGCGAGCCCTCCGCCCGCTCGAACAGGGCGGCGAGTTCGCCGTGGAGGGTCGTCACGCCCGGCGTCGACACCTCCCAGATCACGGGTTCGCCCCAGACCTTCGCTGCGGCCGTGAAGACGGACTCGTCCGGGTCGAACCGACGCTCGGTGCCGTCGAGCGGAAGCAGATCGTCGGCGATCATCGCCACGACGCCGTCGGCCCGCCAGCGCTTGCGCACGGCGAGTGCGGGCATCTCGGCCGCCAGCTCCATGAGCGCGCCGACGTCAGGACCGAGAGTCTTCGTGCCGCTGGAGAGCGTCTCGACCTCCGACTGGTAGCCGAGGCGGTCCAGCAGGTCGGTGTGCTCGAACTGCTCCTCCAGCCGCACGCTCAACCGCAGCGCGATCGGATCCACGGTGGTCACCGAGCCCTGGCGTCGACGGACGATGCCCTGCGCCTCGAGGCTTGCCATCGCGTTGCGCAGCTGCTGGCGGGTGCACTCGAGGCGCGCCGTCAGCTCCAACTCACCCGGCAGAGGAGTGCGGCTGGCGGCGGCCTCGCGCACGAAGCGCAGCAGGCCGTGCAGGACGCGAAGGTGGGCGCGATCGCCGAGCGGGCGAGGCAGCGGCAGATACGTCACAGCGGGACCTTCCGGGTCGCGAGTACGGCTGAGAACATCATGGCGCAGTCACGGCCGGAATCTGCAGGATCGGAAGTCCCGCGGATCCCGGATGCGGGTGCCGCTCGAGGGTGGGGGAGAGGATCTCGTCCAGCACCACCTCGACGACGTAGTGCGTCTCGCCCGAGAGCAGGTGTCCGGCGTAGGCGCGGGCGGCGTCGTCCTTCACCCCGACCGCCACGTGCACGTGGACGACGAGGGCGCCGTCGGATGCGGTCGTGATCGTGCCAGAGCCGAGTCCCTCGGTGTAGGGGACGTCGACGGCGGTCGGCATGGGCGCTTCGGGATCCGCGGCGGGCGTCTCGGCCGCGATGAGGCGCACGGTGCGGAACGCGCCGCTGAAGGTCGAGATCGCGGCCTGAGCGATGCCGTGCCGACGACAGGCGTCGGCGAGCGAGGTGAGGATCTCGTCCCCGGGCTCGAGCACCACGACGACGCGGCGCCCGGTTTGGATCTCGGCGGTCTGCATGGAAGCTCCTGTCGGGCTGCTTGTCGATAAGTGAGCGTTCCCACGACGCGGGATCGACTGTTCAGATCATCTCCAACGGCGATTTCTTGCGTGTTGCTCGTGTTTCGCTTCGGTAAATATTCCGCCGAATGTCAGCACTTGTCGATTTGTCGGCCATATTCCTGGGTATCGTGACGATCGGTCAGCGTTGCCCACCCCGTCCCCTCTTGCCCTCCTCGCCCCCGGGAGATCGCTGTGTCCACGCCTGCCACCACCCCCGTCCTCCACCTCTGGGACGGCGAACGAGACCGCGGTGCAGCGCGTGTGTCCTGGCAGGACGGACGCATCACGGCCGTCGAAAGCGCCGAGGGCGCGCCCGAGTACAGCCTCATCCCCGGCCTGATCGACACGCACGTGCACCTCGACGCATCCGCGACCCCCGGTGCGGACTGGCTCACGTGGCCTCTCATCACTCCGGCGGCCGAGCGTTCCCTCCACGTCGCGGCGCACGCCCGACGTTCCGCCGCCGCAGGCGTCACGACCCTGCGAGACCTCTCCGGCAGCGAGGTGCAGTACGCCGTCGCACGTGCGCTGGAGGCCGGCCTCATCCCCGGTCCCCGCCTGCTCGTGCACGGCCCCGTCGGGATGACCGCCGGTCACGGCGACCTCTTCACACCGCCCCACTACCCGCACCGCCCGCCGGTGGCCGACTCGCCCGACGAGTGCCGCAAGCTCGTACGCCAGTGGGCGCGCGCCGGCGCGGACGGCATCAAGATCTACACGAGCGGTGGCGTGCTCTCGATGGGCGACAAGGTCGGCTGGCGCAACCAGACGGATGCGGAGATCGCCGCGACCGTCGATGAGGCGCACGCCCTCGGCATGCTCGTGGCCGCTCACACGCACAGTGCGGAGGGCGTGGACATCGCCCTGCGGTTCGAGGTCGACTCGCTCGAGCACGGCACCGGCATCGAGGAGCGCCACTGGGAGACCCTGATCGAGCGCAACGTGCCGATCGCTCCCACGCTGCTGATCAACGACGCGATCGCCGATCGCCGCATCCCGGTCAGCGACGAGGCGGCCGAGAAGGCGCGCGCCGTGGTGATCGAGCGGGACGCGAACTTCACGGGCGCGGCCGCGGCCGGTGTGCGCTTCGTACTCGGCACAGACGCGAACGGCGTCATGGTGCGCTTCGGCGACCAGCTCGAGGAGCTGCGCCTCATGAAGACGGCTTTCTCGTGGAGCTCCGAGCGTGCGCTCATCGCGGGTACCTCGGATGCCGCGGACGCGGTGCGCCTGACCGGCACGACGGGTCGCCTGAAGGCCGGTCTCGGTGCCGACTTCCTCGTGGTCCGCGGCAAGCCGTGGCAGGACATCGAGACCCTACGCCCCGAGAACCTCGTGGCCGTCGTCGCCCGCGGCGAGCTCGTCGCAGGTGCGCTTCCCCTCTGACCTCCCTCTTTGCACCACCCGACCCCTTCCCCGCATCAAGGAGATCCCGTGACCCTCATCCGATCCGGTGGCGCCCGACGCGTCGCCCTCCCGCTTCTCGCGGGACTCGCCGTGGCGACCCTCGCCGGCTGTGCCGCCTCGGCTCCCGCCGCCGACTCCGCGACCCCGGCCGCCGATCTGCCGCAGGACATCGTCTTCGCGCTCAAGGAGGACCCGACCTGCCTCGACCCGCAGCAGTCGTCGGTGACCACCTCGCTCATCGTCGGCCGTCAGCTGACCGACTCGCTGCTCGACCAGAACCCCGACACCGGCGAGATCGTGCCGTGGCTCGCGAGCGACTGGACCGTCGCGGACGACCTCATGACGTACAGTTTCACCCTGCGTGACGGCGTCACCTTCAGCGACGGCACCCCGCTGACCTCCGAGGCGGTCGCCGCGAACTTCGACGCGATCAAGGCGCTCGGCGCATCCGCATCCCTCGCCAACGGCTACCTGGCCGGTTACGCGGGAACCGACGTCAAGAGCGACACCGAGTTCACGGTGAACTTCTCCGCTCCCAACGTGCAGTTCCAGCAGGGCGCCACCACGATGTCGCTCGGCATCCTCTCGCCCGCCACGGTCGCCGAGACCGCGGAGGCGCGTTGCCAGGCCGTCGTCGGCACCGGTCCGTTCGTGCTCGACTCGTACGTGCCCAACGACGCCGTGAAGATCGTCAAGCGCGACGGCTACGACTGGGCTTCGTCGCTGCGCGGTCACGAGGGCGAGGCCTACCTCGACTCGGTCACCTTCCCGATCATCACCGAGCCCTCGGTGCGCACGGGCGGTCTCGAGTCCGGCGAGTACGACGTCATCCAGGACGTGCCCTACGTCGACGAGGCGCGCTTCGCCGGTGACAAGTACCACCTGTACGCCAAGGCCAACCCCGGCGTCCCCAACTCGCTCGTCGTCAACACCTCGCGCGGCGTGCTCGCCGACGAGGCGGTGCGCCAGGCGGTCACCAAGGGCCTCGATCGCGACAAGATCAACGTCCTCGCCGGCTCCACGAGCGGCAAGGCTCCCACGAGCGTGCTGACCTCCTCGACCCCCGGCTACACCGATCTCGGCGACACCCTCGCGTTCGACGCGGATGCCGCCAAGAAGCTGCTCGAAGACGACGGGTGGACGCTCGGCTCCGACGGCATCTACGCGAAGGGCGGCCAGCCGCTCACCTTCACCGTCACGGCCTTCTACGCGCAGGACGTGCTCGAGGCGGCGCAGATCCAGCTGAAGGAGATCGGCATCGACATGCAGCTGAAGATGGTCTCCTCCGGTGACTTCTTCGGTGCCATCGCCTCCGGCGACTACGATGCCCTCGGCGCCGGCCTGACCCGCACGGACCCCGATGCGCTGCGCACCCTGCTGTCGACGGCGTCCGCCTCCCGCTGGGGCATCGTCGACGACGCCGAGCTCGAGGGTCTCCTGCAGGAGCAGGCGCAGACCGCCGACGTCGACGCCCGTCAGAAGCTCGTCGACGAGATCCAGCAGATCGTCGCCGAGCGCGCCTACGTGATCCCGACGCTGGAGACCGTGCAGCTGCACGGCTCGCGCGCCGGCGTCGAGGGCATCACCTTCGACTCGGCCTCGCGTCTGCACCTCTACGACGCCGCGGTGGTCTCGAACTGATGACCATTCCCGAGCAGCGCGTGGCCCCAGCGGGAGGGCGGGCACAGGCGATCGCCCGCTTCCTGATCCCGAAGATCGTGCAGTGCCTCTTCGTGATCTGGGCGACCTACACCGTCGCCTTCCTGCTGATCCACGCGCTGCCCGGGGACCCCGTCCTCGCCGCGCTCTCGCTGCGCGGCGGCGACGCCACCACGACCGACCCCGCCCAGCTCGCGGCGCTCCGCGAGCGTTACGGGCTGGACGGGCCGGTCTGGCAGCAGTACGTCGTCAACTTCCTCGCCCTCTTCCGCGGCGACCTCGGCATCTCGATCGCCACGGGCCAGCCCGTGGTGGAGATGATCGGCCGGGCCTTCCCGAACACCGCTGCGGTCGCCGTGTTCGCCCTCGTGGTGGGCTTCGTCGCGGCCCTCGCGTTCACCGTCTGGGCCTACGTCGCCCGGCCGTCATGGATGCGGGCGTTCGTCACCCAGATCCCGCCGCTGGGCATCGCCATCCCGGCGTTCCTGTCGGGCCTCGTCCTCATCAGCGTGTTCTCGTTCGGCCTCGGGTGGTTTCCCGCTTCCGGCACGAACGGCTTCGTGAGCGTCGTGCTGCCGGGTATCACCCTGGCGCTGCCGACCGGAGCCATCTTCTTCCAGGTCTTCTCGGCCGCCGTGTTCGACGCGGGCGCCAGCCCCTTCGTCTTCACCGCGAACGCGAAGGGCCTCGCGCAGCGCACGGTTGTGGTGCGGCACGTGCTGCGCAACGCCCTGTTGCCCTCCATCACGATCATCGGCCTGCAGATCGGCTACCTCGCCGGCGGCACCGCCGTGGTCGAGACCGTCTTCTCCCGCGACGGCATCGGCCGGCTCACCGTCGACGCCGTGCTCGCTCGCGACGTGAACGTCGTGCTGGGTGTCGTGGTCGTCGTCGCGACCGTCTACGCCATCGTGACACTCATCGTCGACGGCCTCTACGGCGTGATCGATCCGCGTACCCGAACGCGGCTCGTCGGACGAAAGGCGGGTGCGCGATGAGTATCCTTCGCAGACCCGGCCTCCTGCTCTCCCTCCTCGTGCTGCTGCTGACCCTCGTCGCGGTCGTCGCGCCGCAGTTGCTGGCCCCCTACGATCCCTATGACTCGGTGGGCACCGCCCGGCTCGAGCCGCCGAGCGCGGAGCACCTGTTCGGCACCGACCATCTCGCGCGCGACGTGTTCTCGCGCGTGATCTACGGCGCCCAGCTCTCTCTGTCCTCGGCCGTGCTCGCCGTCGTCGCCGGTGTGCTGATCGGTTCCATCGTCGGTCTCGTCTGCGGCTACGTCGGCGGACCGCTCGACTTCGTGGTCATGCGCTTCGTCGACGTGCTCATCGCGATCCCCGGCATCCTGCTCGCGCTGATCGTCGTCGCCTCGCTCGGCTTCGGTCCGCTCTCGATCGCCCTCGGCGTCGGACTCGGCACGGCGGGGTCGTTCGCCCGCGTCATGCGCTCGCAGGTACTGCGCGTGCGCGGCGAGGAGTACGTCGAAGCCGCACGGACGCTCGGCGCCCGCGGCCCCGCGATCCTGGTGCGTCACGTGATGCCGAACGCGGCGCGGCCCATCATCGCGATGGCCTCGCTCGAGCTCGCCCTCGCCATCCTGTCCGTGTCGGCGCTGAGCTTCCTCGGCTTCGGGGCCCAACCGCCGGCGCCCGAGTGGGGTGCGCTCGTATCGGCAGGACGCGACTTCGTCGCCATCGCGCCCTGGCTGAGTCTGCTGCCCGGCGCCGTCATCCTTGCGGTCGTCCTCTCCGTCAACCGCGTCGCCCGCTTCATCGGAGGTGACCGATGACCGCCCCTCTGCTGCGCGTCACGGATCTGCGCGTCGACTACGGCACCGGACGCCGTTCCCACCGCGCACTGCGCGGCATCGACCTCGAGGTGAACCCCGGCGAGATCGTCGCGGTCGTCGGCGAGTCGGGATCCGGCAAGAGCACGATCGCCCACGCACTCGTGAAGCTCCTGCCCGCCGAGGCCCACGTGCGCGGCGGATCGATCGTCTTCGACGGCACCGAGATCACCACCGCTTCGGCGTCGGCGCTGCGCCGCATCCGGGGCGGACGGATCGGTTTCGTGCCGCAGGACCCGTCCCACAGCCTGAACCCCCTGATGCGCGTGGGTGAGCAGATCGCCGAGACGCTGCGCCGCCACCGCGGCCTGTCGCGGGCGGATGCGGCCCGTCGCGCCGTCGAGATCATCACCGAAGTGGGCGTTCCCGACGCCGAGCTGCGGGCGGGGCAGTACCCGCACGAGCTGTCGGGCGGCCTCCGCCAGCGCATCCTCATCGGCATCGCGTGGGCGTGCGAGCCCGCGCTCGTGATCGCGGACGAGCCGACCAGCGCGCTGGATGCGACCGTGCAGCGTCACGTGCTCGATCGGATGCAGGCCCTCGCCGAGGCGCACGGCACCGCCGTGCTGCTGGTGACCCACGATCTGGCGGTCGCCGCCGACCGCGCCGATCGCATCGTCGTGGTCGAGAAGGGCGAGATCGTCGAGAGCGGTCCGGCGGAGCTCGTGCTGGCCGACCCCTCGCATCCGTACACGCAGCGTCTGGTCGCCGCAGCGCCCGGCCTCAACGCGCGACGACTCGTCCCGTCGGCGAGCGTGGTGGACCGCGTCGTCCCCGACGCGGGCGCGCCGCTGCTGCAGGTCTCGGGCCTCGGCAAGACCTACGGCGGTGCCCGCGGCATCCGCGCCGTCGAGGCGGTGGACTTCTCAGTCGCCCGCGGGACCACCTTCTCGCTCGTCGGCGAGTCCGGCTCGGGAAAGAGCACGACGGCGCGCATGGTCGCCAGGATCATCCCGAGCGACGAAGGCGAGATCCGTTTCGACGGCGAGGACATCACCGACCTGCGGGGGTCGGCGCTGCGGGAGCTGCGTCGCCGCATCCAGGTCGTCTATCAGAATCCGTTCGGCTCGCTCGATCCGCGCATGAGCGTGGCGAAGCTGATCGCGGAGCCCCTGCAGGCGTTCGGTGTGCCTCGTGCCGAGCGCAGCTCGATCGTGCGCGACCTGCTCGGGCAGGTGCGTCTGTCGACCGACCTGCTCACCCGGCGTCCCGCCCAGCTCTCGGGCGGCCAGCGTCAGCGCGTCGCGATCGCCCGCGCCATTGCGTTGCGTCCGGAGCTCATCGTGCTCGACGAGCCGGTCTCGGCGCTCGACGTCTCGGTGCAGGAGCAGGTGCTGCAGCTGCTCGTGGACCTGCAGGCCGAGCACGGGCTGACGTACCTCTTCATCTCGCACGACCTCGGGGTGATCCGCCAGATCTCCGACCGGGTCGCCGTGATGCGCGGCGGCCGCATCCTGGAGCAGGCGACGGCCGAGCGCATCTTCGACGCCCCGGCCGACCCGTACACGCGCGAGCTGATCGGCGCGATCCCCGGCGCCGCCGCGGCCGACTGACCGGC
>JASCPH010000074.1 GCA_029959545.1 Microbacteriaceae bacterium PS02066
CTTCTGTGGGGAGAGTGCGCGCGGATCCCGATCGGCGCGGCCGGTTCGCGGCCGCGCCGATCGTAGCGGGTCCAGGGGACGCGCTGATTACTTGTCGGTGGCCTCGGCCTCGGCGACGGCCTCGACGCTCTCGCCGGAGGCGGCGGCGACAGCCTCGACCTGCTCCTCTGCGGCAGCCTCGTCCGCGGCGGACTCGGTCGATGCCACGACCGCGTCAGCACCCTCGGAGACGGGAGCGCCCTGCTCGAGGAGCTCGCGCTCCCACTCGGCCAGGGGCTCTTCGGCGCCGGACTCGGGGTTGTGCTTCTGCTGCAGGCCCTCGGCGGCCGCGTCCGCGATGATGCGGGTCAGCAGCGAGACGGAGCGGATCGCGTCGTCGTTGCCGGGGATCGGGAACTGGAACTCGTCCGGGTCGGCGTTCGTGTCGAGGATGCCGATCACGGGGATGCCGAGCTTGGTGGCCTCATCCACGGCGAGGTGCTCGCGCTTGGCGTCGACGATCCAGATGGCCGACGGCGTCTTGGTGAGGTTGCGGATACCACCGAGCGACTTGTGCAGCTTGTCGAGCTCGCGCTTCTTGAGCAGCAGCTCCTTCTTGGTGAAACCGCTCGCGGCCGGGTCCTCGAAGTCGAGCTCCTCGAGCTCCTTCATGCGGGCGAGGCGCTTGCTGACGGTCGAGAAGTTGGTGAGCAGACCGCCGAGCCAGCGCTGGTTGACGTACGGCTGGCCGACGCGCGTGGCCTGCTCGGCGATGACTTCCTGCGCCTGCTTCTTGGTGCCGACGAAGAGCACCGTGCCGCCGTGGGCGACGGTCTCCTTGACGAACTCGTACGCCTTGTCGATGTACGACAGCGACTGCTGGAGGTCGATGATGTGGATGCCGGAGCGCTCCGTGAGGATGAAGCGCTTGACCTTCGGGTTCCACCGGCGAGTCTGGTGTCCGAAGTGGACGCCGCTGTCGAGCAGCTGGCGAATGGTGACGACGGCCATGGCCGTTCTCCTTCTGTTGCGGTTGTTCGCGTCGAACCGATCGGTCGACGAGCCTGGTGCCCGGCACGCACCCACCCGTCCGAGGACGGGACCGTAGGGTGGATGTGCCGCGGGTTGTTCCCACTCGGGGCACGCGGAGTCACCTCGACATGCGAGGCGCGATCCAAGTGTACCAGTCGGGGAACCGGTTCACGGCGCCCGGGGCGATGTCCTCTCCCCCACCTCCCACGCCCGGCACGCTGTCCCCATCGGCGCGTTCGGCGCCCCCTCCGCCACCTCGGCGACGGCACGTTGGGGTCATGCCCGCATCCTCCTCCGGCCGCCGCCTGACAGTCGTCACCCTCGTGCTCCTCGCACTGGCGGCTCCCGCGTCTGCGGCCGTCGCCGCACCCGCTCGCTCAGCGCCGATGATCGCCGTGGATGCGGCGCATTCCTGGACGTGGCCGGTGCTGGGCCGCGTCGTGGAGCCGTATCGCCAGCCGGCGCACGACTACGCTGCGGGCCATCGCGGAATCGACATCGAGGCGGGAACCTCGACGGTCGTCGCCCCGGCTGGCGGCGTGGTGTTGTTCGCCGGCGTCGTGGTCGATCGCCCCGTCCTGACGATCGATCACGGCGACGGCCTCGTGAGCACTCTGGAACCGCTCGCCAGTGCTCTGACGCCGGGAACGCACGTGCGTGCCGGTGAGGTCGTGGGCACACTGTCGTCAGGCGGCCATGCCGCCCAGGAAACTCTCCACCTGGGCGCGCGTCGCGACGGGGTCTACATCAACCCGCTGCTCCTGTTGGGCGGCGTGCCCCGCGCGGTACTGCTGCCGTGCTGCTGAGTCAGCGGCCGCCGACGGTGTTGCGCTGGCCGTTGTCGGTGACCGCTCCCCGGCGGTCCGCCCGCACGGTGTTGTCGTTGCCGGAGACGGTGAGGGCGGTGAAGCCCGACGCGGTGACCGTGTTCCGGTCGCCGTTGAGGGCAACCGTCGACAAGGTCGCCGCGTCGATGACGTTGTCCTGACCGCCCACCGAGAGATCGGCGACGTCGGCGGACGCCAGCTCGTTGCGATCCCCCGAGAGCTGAACGACGCCGAGCGTCGCCCGCGTCGCGTCGACACGCAGACCGGTGCCGCCGATCGTCACCGAGGCACAATCCCCCGTCAACACGAAGTCCTGATCGGCGCCGGAGATCTCCGTCCTTCCACCCGCGCAGACGACCGTGCCCTCGGCAGCCGGCGGGGCGGCCGTGGGAGCGGTGGTCGCCGCGTGGGAGGGGATCGGCGTGGCGGGCGACGACGGAGACGCCGCGGTCGGCGGCGCGGGAAGGACGGTCTGCCGGGGCGCGGCGACGACCCCGCATCCGGTCAGTACTGCCGCAGCGGCGATGAGGATCGCGATGTGGCCCAGACGACGCACGCTCATGTGCTCACGGTACGCGCCGGCCGGGGTCCGCGTCATGCCCGCGGGTGAGCTTGTCGGTAGGTGGCCGCCAACCGCTCGTGCGACACGTGCGTGTAGATCTGGGTGGTGCCGAGGTTCGCGTGCCCCAACATCTCCTGCACGGCGCGCAGGTCGGCCCCGCCGTCGAGCAGGTGGGTCGCCGCCGAGTGCCGAAGGGCGTGCGGGCCGGCGGCACGACCGAGGACGGGACCGACCGTCCGTGCGACGAGATCGTAGACGCTGCGGGGACCGAGTGCGCCGCCGCGGACACCGAGGAAGAGGGCATCGGCAGGCCGACCGTCGGTGCGTGCAGCCAGAACGGGTCGTGCGCGCACGAGGTACGCATCGATGGCGTCCTCGGCCGGCGCACCGTAGGGAACGACCCGTTCCTTGTTGCCCTTGCCGGTCACGCGTACGGTGCGGCGCTCGCGGTCGAGGTCCCGGCTTCGCAAGGCGCACAACTCGGACACGCGCAATGCGGCGCCGTAGAGAAGCTCGAGTACCGCCCGATCCCGCAGTGTCACGGGATCGCCGTCCGCGCTGTCGCGAGCCAAGCCGCCCAGCATCTCGCCCAACGCGGGGGCGCTCGCGACCGCCGGGAGCGTCCTGCCCCGCTTGGGTGCGACCAGGCGCAGGCTCGGGTCGGCCTGGATGATCCCCTGCTCCCGCGCCCAGCCGAAGAAGCCCCGAGCGGATGCGGTGCGCCGCGCGATCGTCGCGCGGCTGTCGCCGCGATTCGTCGCCTGCCAGAGCCACTCGCGCAGCTCCTCGAGGTCGACGTCCTCGACCTCTGCGACGCCGGACAGCGCGGCGAAGTCCCGCAGATCGGATCGGTACGCGCGCACCGTCGCGGGCGACAGTCGGCGCACGTCGGCGAGGTGATCGCACCACGCCTCGATCGCAGTCGCCAGCATCATGCAGCCAGCTTGCCAGTCACCGCCCCGCGGAGCGTCGCCACCCGCCGTCATCCCCCAGGACAGAGCCCTCCATCAGCATGATCCCCAGGATGGCCTCGACCTCTGCGACCGCCAGCCCCGACCGCGCCGCCAGCTCCGCCGCCTCCCGTCCGACCCGGGCGCTCAGCGCATCGCGCACCCTCGTGCGCTCGTCGGTCCACGCGCCGGCGACGGCGAGAGGCTGGGCCGTGCCGAGCCCGGCGAGCTCCCGCGCCTCGGCGGCGTCGGTGATGCACACGGCGTCATACTCACGCAGAAGTCGGTGACAGCCGAGAGACGCCGGGCTCGTCACGGGGCCGGGCACCGCACCCAAAGGACGCCCCAGCGCGGCTGCGTGTCCCGCGGTGTTCAGGGAGCCGCTGCGCGCACCCGCCTCGACGACGACGGTCGCACGCGAGAGGGCGGCGATGACGCGGTTTCGCGCCAGAAACCGCCACTTGGTCGGTGCGGCGCCGCAGGGGACTTCCGCGACCACCGCCCCGGTATCGGCGATGCGCCCGAGCATCTCTTCGTGTCCGGCCGGATACGCCCGATCGCACCCGCCCGCGAGCACGGCGACGGTCGCGCCCGCGCCACTGGCGAGCGCGCCGCGGTGCGCTGCTCCGTCGATCCCGTAGGCGGCTCCCGACACGACCGAGATCCCCGCGCCGGCGAGGCCCGCAGCCAGCTCGCCCGCGACATGTTCGCCGTAGGGCGTGGCCGCCCGTGCGCCGACGAGAGCGATGGACGGCCCGGCCAGCGCACGGGGGTCGCCGCGCACCCAGAGCGCGAGGGGGGCGTGATCCGCGAGATCGTCGACCGCGTGGGGCCATTCGGGATCCGAAGGGACGAGGATCGACACCCGCGTCCGCTCTGCGCGTTTCAGAGCATCGCTCACGAGCTCGCGGTGGAGGCGGGGGCGCCACCGGGCAGAGGCGTCCGCGGCAGCCCGGGACCGGATGCCCGTGATCCGCGCGATCTCCGTGGGGCGGTCCGCGACGCGCAACGCCGCCTCGGCCGGTATCCGCGCGAGCAGTGCGCCCGCGACGGCGTCGCCGGGCTCGACGACGCCGCTCCAGAACACGCGGGCGGCGCGTTCCGGTGTCGCCCGCTCCCCCAGCATCGGGAGCATGCCCTCGATCACCGCATCGACATTCATGCGGCGATCCCCCGTTTCATGAAGAGGGCACGACCGATGTCCTCCTGGTTGGGCACGGAGCGCTGCGCGAGATCAGCCAGCGTCCATGCCAGCCGGAGCACGCGGTCGTACCCGCGGAGAGTCAGCTGGCCCCGTTCCAGTGCCGCGTCGAGCGGGGCCCGCACCGACGCAGGTGGCGCCGAGGGTCCCTCACGCAGCCACCGCCCAGGAACGTCGACATTGCGACGCCACGGTGTTCTGGCCAGTCGCTCCGCGGTGCGCGCGCGGGCATCCGCGACGCGTCTGGCCGCATCCGCCGTCGAGACGCGTCCGACCGCGGCATCGGCACCCACGGCCGCGACGCGGCGCATCGGCAGGTCAATGTCCACGCGATCCAGGAGCGGGCCCGACAACCGACCGAGGTAGCGGCGGATCGCGGCCGGCGGACACTCGCACGTCGCTCCGCGCACTCCGTAGTTACCGCACGGGCACGGATTGGTGGCGAGAACCAGCTGGAATCGCGCGGGATAACGGACGCTGATCCCGGATCGATGGATGTGGATGTCTCCGCGCTCGAGCGGCTGACGGAGAGCGTCGAGGACGCTGGCGGGAAACTCCCCTGCCTCATCGAGGAACAGCACACCCTCACTGGCACGGGCGATGGCACCCGGCCGGATGACACGGGAGCCGCCGCCGACGAGGGCGGCGACGCTGGCCGTATGGTGCGGCGCCTCCAGCGGCGGGATGCGGGTGAGCGAGGTCACGGCCTCGCCCGACAGCGAGCGGATCGATGCCACGGCGAGAGCCGCCTCCGGGTCGAGCAGCGGCAGGATGCCCGGCAGGCGCCGCGCGAGCATCGTCTTACCTGCCCCCGGCGGACCGCTCATGAGCAGGTGGTGCCCGCCCGCCGCGGCGACCACGAGCGCCTCGACGGCCTCCCGCTGACCGATCACGTCCGACAGGTCCAGCATCTCAGGCTCCTCATCCGCTGGCGTGGCCGGCGTCGGCGCGACCATGTCGGGGACGACGACGTCCGCGCCGTGCCGAGCGGCCACCTCCGCCAAGGTCGCGGCAGGGAGCACCTCGATACCTGTCACGAGCCGGGCCTCCTCACCGTTCGCCGCAGGCACGACGATCCGGCGACGCCCGGCTCGCGCGGCGGCGACCACCGCAGGAAGCACACCCGAGACGGGTCGGAGCCGGCCGTCGAGACCCAGCTCGCCGATGTGCACCGTGGCGGCCACCGACGCCGCATCCATCCCGCCGTCCGCAGTGAGCGAGGCGATCGCGATCGCGACGTCGAAGCCGGATCCGTGCTTGGGCAGGCTCGCCGGCGACAGGTTGACGGTGAGGCGGCGCCGCGGCAGCGGAAGGCCCGAGTTGGCGCACGCGTTGTGCACGCGCTGCACCGCCTCACCGAGCGCGCGATCGCCGAGCCCGATGATGCGGAACTCGGGGGTCTGTTGGCTGACATCGGCCTCGACCTCGACCAGGGCGCCTTCGAGCCCGTTCAGCGCGATCGACCACGTCCGCGCAACCGTCATCGCACGTCCCGCAGATGCTCGAGGTGGCCGGTTCCGGCATCCACCCCCACCACCGACACGGCATCTATGCGCACGGCGCGGCCTCGAGCCTCGTCGGGATGCGCGATGCACCACGCGACGGCGAGGCGCCACAAGCGGGCCCGCTTTCGCGCGTCGATCGCTTCGAGGGGATGACCGAAGCGCTCGCTCGTGCGCGTCTTGACCTCCACGACGACGATCTCGCCGGCCTCGAGGGCGACGATGTCGATCTCGCCGAGAGGGCACCGCCAGTTGCGGTCGAGGATGCGGTACCCGCGCTCGGTCAGGAAGGATGCGGCCCGGTTCTCACCGTCGCGTCCCAGGTCGTCTTTGGCTGCCATAGGCACAGCGTGGCGAACCGCCGGCGCCGTCTCTGCGGAACGGACACTCCTCGGGGAGAACCCGCCGCCTCCCGGCCGGTGAGGAGAATCGCTCAGTTGTCGAGCGAGAGCTCCTCGGGAAGCTGGAAGTCGCGGCGCGAGAGCTCCTCGACGTTGACGTCCTTGAACGTCAGCACGCGCACGGCCTTCACGAAACGATCGGCGCGGTAGATGTCCCACACCCACACATCGGTCATCGAGATCTCGAAGTAGAAATCGTGCTCGGTGTCGCGGCGCACGACGTTGACGTCGTTGGCGAGGTAGAAGCGGCGCTCGGTCTCGATCACGTACTGGAACTGCGAGACGACGTCGCGGTACTCCCGGTAGAGGGCGAGCTCGAGTTCGCGGTCGTAGTCTTCGAAGACATCGTCATCCATGGTGCGTCCATTCTACGGCTGCGGTCCGGGTCGGCGCGGTCTCAGAAGAGTGTGGGCGCCGAGGCGATCTGCCACGAGGCCCGGTGATGCGTGTGAAGCCCGTGCGCGGCGATGGCGGCGCGGTGCTCCGGGCTGGCGTAGCCCTTGTTGCGCTCCCAGAGGTACGCGGGCGCATCCGGGTGCAGCGCGACCATGTGCGCGTCGCGCGCGACCTTGGCGACGACGGATGCGGCGGCAGCGCTCGCGCAGTCGCGGTCGCCCTTGATGACGGTGCGCACCTCGTACGGCGTCGCGCCCGCGGGCGTGATGTAGTCATGGTTGCCGTCGAGCAGCACGACCGCATCCGTCATGTCCACGCCCTGCGCGCGAAGGCCGTCGAGCGCGCGGTGGGCGGCGAGCCCGAGTGCGCGCGTGATCCCCACCGCGTCGATCTCTGCAGCGGTCGCCCACCCGAGCGCGCTCGCGTCGACCCACGCCTGGGCTGCCCGGGCCACATCCGCTCTGCGCGCCTCGGGGATGAGCTTCGAGTCGCGCAGTCCCTCGGGGATGCGGACCCGGCGCGTGCGCGGCGCCATGACCGTCGCGCCGATCACGACGGGGCCTGCGAGAGCGCCTCGCCCCACCTCGTCGCACGCGATGACGATGCGCTGCTCGGCCCACAGGCGCCGTTCCAGCCGCAGCGTCGGTTGGACCGGGCTCACTGGCCCTCCGGCCGAGGCACGTCCGCGAACACCTCGTGGTGGAAGTCGATACCGCCGAAGCGGTCGAACGGCCACGTGATCAGGAACGCGCGTCCGACGACGTTGTCGATGGGCACGAAGCCGCGACCGGGCTGGTCCTGGTTGTATCGCGAGTCCTTCGACCGATAGCGGTTGTCCCCCAGGACCCAGAGCGATCCCTCCGGCACCGTGACGTCGAAGTCGAGCGAGGATGCGGGAGCTCCGGGGTCGGGCAGCAGGAGATAGGAGGACTCGTCGATCGGAGCGCCGTTGACCGTGATCTGCCCCAGGTCGTTGCAGCAGACGACGTGATCGCCGGGCAGCCCGATGATGCGCTTGATGAGGTGGTCGTCGCTGTCGGGCGCGGCAAGGCCCACGAGGGAGAGCACCCACTCGATTCCGTCCACGATCGGCCCCTGACTCGGAGCGGACACCGAGGAGCCCAGCCAGCCGCCCGGGTC
The DNA here is from genome assembly GCA_029959545.1 of Microbacteriaceae bacterium PS02066. Classification (GTDB taxonomy): domain Bacteria; phylum Actinomycetota; class Actinomycetes; order Actinomycetales; family Microbacteriaceae; genus Microbacterium; species Microbacterium binotii. Next base: position 7,991 of record JASCPH010000074.1, read on the forward strand.
GCGGAACACGACGACGTCACCGCGCTCGTATCCCCCGAAACGCGGCGTCAGCTCGTCGACGAGGATGCGATCCTGCTCGATCAGCGTGTTCTCCATCGACGCCGACGGGATGTAGAACGAGCGCACCAGGAACGTCTTGACCAGGAACGACACCAGCAACGCGATCAGGATGATGACCAAGACATCGCGGAGGAAGATCAACGCACCGCGGCGTCGGCGCGGCCGGGATCGGCGCGGGAGCGATGCGTCGTCGACGGAGGGGTTGTCGGTGCTCATGCAGTTCCTCGAGATACAGGCGGCACGAGCCGCACTCTAGCGTCGCACATCAGCGCGCGGCCGCGGACACGACGAAGCCCCGACGCCGGAGCGGTCGGGGCTTCGTGACGGAGCGCGATCAGCGGTCGCGCTTCTCCTTGATCTTCGCCTTCTTGCCGCGGAGGTTGCGGAGGTAGTACAGCTTGGCGCGACGCACGTCACCACGCGTCACGACCTCGATCTTGTCGATGATCGGCGAGTGCACCGGGAAGATGCGCTCGACGCCGACCTGGAAGCTGATCTTGCGGACGTTGAAGGTCTCGCGCACGCCGTCGCCCTGGCGGCCGATGACGACGCCCTGGAAGACCTGGATACGCGAGCGGTTGCCCTCGGTGATGTTGACGTGCACCTTGACGGTGTCGCCGGGACCGAAGTCCGGGATGTCGGAGCGGAGCGAAGCCGCATCGACGGCGTCGAGGATCTGCATGAGTGATCTCTTCCTGCAACCGCCACAGGTCGGCTGCGAAACTGGTGTTTACGAAAGTAGGAGCGGTGCCCGCACCACGCGGGATGCGTGGCTGTCTCCCCTGAGGCAGAGACCGGTCAGGGCACAAACAACCATTCTGCCATGCGCCGCTCCGGGCGCCAACTTCACGCCTCGCGCTGCACCGTCTCCTCGACCACGATGACCTCGTGCGCCGGCGCGGATGCGGCCGGTGAGGGCTTCGTCGGCGGGATGTAGGCCGTGCCGTCGCTGGTGCGCAGCACGGCTGCTCGCGGACGCGCCTCGCGCCAGAGCTGCCACAGCTGGAGCCAGACGTTCGCGACCCCCACCAGCACCGTGAGCACCATGACGGGCGCCCACCACTGCTGGACGAACAGGCCGAGAGCGATCGTCAACGCGTGCCAGAGGCCGTAACCGGCCACATCCCACCAGGAGAGCGCACGTTCGGCACGCGCCGTCGGCCGAAGACGGGTCAAGAGCGTCAGCAGGAGCTGACCGAAGAAGACGGAGGGGATGGCGATGAACAGCACCCACAGCAGAGCCCACCCGCCGGCGCCCGTCACCGTCCACCCGACGAAGAGCCACAGCGGTAGCAGGAAGGCGGAGGGCAGAAGCCAGTGGAAGCCGGCACGACGAAGCCACATGCCTGCATCGTACGCGGGCACCCGCCGCCAGGATCGCTCGCGAGCGACACTCGGGGCGGACGCCCAGCGGAGCACGCGGCCGCGGGCACGACGCTCGCGCCGCGGGCGGGAGAGAATGGAGCGGAGAACGAAGGAGCACCATGATCGAACTGCGCACGCCGGCCGAGATCGAGCAGATGCGACCGGCCGGGCGCTTCGTCGCCGAAGTGCTGGCGACACTGCGGGACGAGACGAAGGTCGGCACGAACCTGCTGACACTGGATCGCAGGGCGCACGACATGATCCGAAGGGCCGGCGCCGAGTCCTGCTACATCGACTACCACCCGTCCTTCGGCGCCAGCCCGTTCGGCAAGGTGATCTGCACCTCGATCAACGACGCCGTGCTGCACGGGCTCCCCTTCGACTACACGCTGCGCGACGGTGACCTCGTCTCGCTCGACTTCGCGGCATCCGTCGACGGCTGGGTCGCGGACTCCGCCGTCTCCTTCGTGGTCGGAACCGCCCGAGACGAGGATCTTCGCCTGATCGAGACCACGCGCATCGCTCTGGATGCCGCGATCCAGACGGCGACGGTCGGCAACCGCGTCGGCGACGTGTCGGCTGCCATCGCCGCCGTCTCCCACGGTGCCGGCTACTCCATCAACACGGATTTCGGCGGCCACGGTGTCGGCCGCGTCATGCACGGCGACCCGCACGTCCCGAACGACGGAAAGCCCGGCCGCGGCTATCCGCTGCGCGAAGGTCTCGTGGTGGCGCTCGAGCCCTGGCTGCTGGAGACGACCGATCGCCTGGTGACCGACCCGGACGGCTGGACGCTGCGCAGCGCCGACGGCTCCCGCGGCGCACACACGGAGCACACCGTCGCCGTCACGGCGGAGGGTCCCATCGTCTTGACCGACCGCGGGTTCCTCGGCGTCGACTGAGCGGCGCTCAGTCGACGAGCAGGTCGGGACGCCGCTCGCGCGTGCGTTCCACCAGCTGGTCGCGCCGCCCCAGCGC
>JASCPH010000075.1 GCA_029959545.1 Microbacteriaceae bacterium PS02066
CTCCCCAATAGGCCGGCGGCCGGGCCGAGCCCCGGGACCACCCGCGGGCCCGACGGGGTGTGCCCTCATCCGCTCCGAAGGGGAGGAGCGGATGAGGGCAGTCAGTGGACGACCGCCGCGGCCTTCTCGATCCGCGAGCGCATCACGCGCTTGCGGAAGACCCAGTACGTCCAGCCCTGGTAGAGCAGCACGAGGGGAAGGAAGACCACGGCGGCCCAGGTCATGATCGTGAGGGTGTAGTCGGTGCTCGAGGCGTTCTCGATCGTCAGGGTGCCCGCGGGGTCCGTCGAGGACGGCATGACGTTCGGGAAGAGCGCGAGCCACAGCGTCAGCACGGCGAACGCGACGGTGCCCGCGCCGAACGCGAACGCCCATCCCTCGCGGTCGGTGGCGTTGGCCAGCACCGATGCGATCAGCAGCACGGCCGCGACAACGGCGCAGACGATCACGAGCGGCAGCGCGGGAGCCTGGGCGCCCATCGCGTTCACGACCGTCCAGCCCAAGAACGCGGCAGCGACCACGATGGTCAGCAGGCCCGAGGTGCGCGCGAGCTTGCGGGCATCGGTGCGCACCTGGCCGTCCGTCTTCAGAGCGACGAAGTACACGCCGTGCGTGAAGAACAGCAGCAGTGTCGTGACGCCGCCGAGCAGGCCGTAGGGATTCAGGAGCGTCAGCAGCGAACCGGTGAACTCGTGGTGTGCATCCAGCGGCACGCCCTGCACGATGTTCGCGACGGCCACGCCCCACAGCAGCGCAGGAAGAGCGGAGCCGACGACGATCATCGTGTCGAAGCCCTTCTTCCAGCGCAGCGAGTCGCGCTGGTGCCGGTACTCGAACGAGACACCGCGGGCGATCAGGGCGAGCAGGATGAGCAGCAGTGGCAGGTAGAACCCGCTGAACAGCGTGGCGTACCACTCCGGGAACGCCGCGAACAGGCACGCGCCGGCGACGATGACCCACGTCTCGTTGAGGTCCCAGACGGGGCCGATCGTGTTGATGATCTGCCGGCGGCCGATGTCGTCCTTGCCGAGGAACGGCAGCGACATCCCGACGCCGAAGTCGAAGCCGTCGAGCACGAAGTATCCGACGAACAGCACGCCGACGATGAAGAACCAGATGTATGCGAGATCCATGGCGAGCTCCTCAGTAGACCGTGGTCATGCGGTGGGCATCGTCGTCGGCGCTCTCGCCGTCCCCGGGTTCGGGGATCGGCTCGGGCCCCTTCCTCGCGGCCTTCAGGATGAGGCCGAACTCCACGACGGCCAGGGCCGCGTAGGTGAGGGTGAAGGCGATCAGCGAGATCAGTACGTTCCACCCCGGAACACTGGGCGAGACGCCGTCCTGGGTCAGCATGAGACCGAACACGATCCAGGGCTGACGCCCCATCTCGGTGAAGAGCCACCCTACGAGGCTGCCGAACATGGGCAGCGGAGCCGACCAGATCGCCACACGCCACGCCCACTGCGGGACGGCGCGCTTCGCCTTCTTGCGGGTGAGCCACAGTCCGACCACGGAGATCACCGCGGCGAGGCCCCCGAAGCCGATCATCCAGCGGAAGGACCAGTAGGTGATCCAGATCGTGGGGGCGAAGGGCAGGTCGCCGCCGAGCTGGTCGGCGAACACGGGCCAGTTCTGGGTGTACTCGGCGTTCAGATTGTTGATGCCCTCCACGCAGCCGTCGAGCGTTTGCGTGGACAGGAACGACAGCAAGTACGGCACGCGCAACGACCAGATCTCGCTCGTTCCGTCGGGGGTGCCGAGCGAGAAGATCGAGAACGACGCATCCGCGCCGCACGCCGTGTTGTACAGCGCCTCCGCGGCCGCCATCTTCATCGGCTGAGTGGCGACCATCTGCAGGCCCAGCTGGTCGCCGGAGATGGCGGTGCCCGCGAAGGAGATGATGACCGTCCACATCCCGAAGCGCAGGGCGGGGCGCATCGCCTCGAAGTGCTGCCCGCGGGCCAGGTGCCAGGCGGCCACGGCGACCACGACGGTGGCTGCGAACATGATGGCCGCGAACATCGTGTGCGGGAACGTCGCGAGCACGACGCGGTTGGTGAGCACCGCGAAGAAGTCCGTCATCTCGGCGCGGGTGCCGTCGGGCGACATCGTGTAGCCGACGGGGTTCTGCATGAACGAGTTCGCGGCGAGGATGAAGTACGCCGACAGCGTCGCTCCGATCCAGGCGCACCAGATCGTGGCCAGGTGCACGCGCTTCGACAGGCGGTCCCAGCCGAAGATCCACAACCCGATGAAGGTCGCCTCGAAGAAGAAGGCGAGCAGGCCCTCGAAGGCGAGGGGAGCGCCGAACACGTCGCCGACGAAGCGCGAGTACGCCGACCAGTTCATGCCGAACTGGAACTCCTGCACGATGCCGGTCACCACGCCCATGGCGAAGTTGATCAGGAAGATCTTGCCGAACAGGCGCGTCAGCTGCAGCCACTTGGTCTCGCCGGTGCGCACCCACCAGGTCTGGAAGATCGCGACGATCAGACCCATGCCCAGCGTCAGCGGCACGAACAGATAGTGGTACAGCGTGGTCAAGCCGAATTGCCAGCGCGCGAGCGCGAGCGGATCAAGAAAATCCATGAGCGTCCCCTTCAGAGCCCTCGCCTCGACTCCCGGCCGCAGGACCGGTCGGATCAGAGGTTGCGGCACAGTATCGCAGTTCGAAATGAGATGGCCGCAGGGGGCGGCCGTGAATAATGACGAGCAATTTCCACGCCGATCCGCGCCGGGGGTCCGAGCGCGGCACGTACCCTCGTGTCATGGGCGATCGAGCGGCGGAGGTCAGAGGATGACGGCGATCCCGCTCCAGCTGCGCCGCACGCCGCCGGTGGATGCGGGGCAGCAGCGACAGGGCGATCCGCTCGTCGACGCGTTCGGCCGGGTGCACCGGGACCTCCGCATCTCGTTGACCGACCGCTGCTCGTTGCGCTGCACGTACTGCATGCCCGAGCAGGGCAACGAGTGGCTCGCGCGCAACAGCATCCTGACGACCGACGAGATCGAACGCGTCGCCCGCATCGCCGCCGCTGACGGGATCAGTACCTTCCGGCTGACCGGTGGTGAGCCCCTGCTGCGCCGCGACATCGTTGACGTCGTGGCGCGCCTGGCGCGCATCGAATCCCCCGAGGGGCCGGTCGCGATCGCGATGACGACCAACGGGATCCGCCTGCCCGAGCTGCTGCCCGAGCTCGTCGCGGCGGGACTCAGCCGGTTGAACATCTCCATCGACACGCTGCGGCGCGACCGTTTCGCCGAGCTCACGCGGCGCGACCGCCTCGAAGAGGTGCGTGAGGCGATCGCCGCGGCTGCCGCATCCGGGCTCCGCCCGCTCAAGCTCAACGCCGTCGCGATGCGCGGGGTGAACGACGACGAACTGGTCGACCTGGTCGAGTTCGCCATGGCGCACGACGCGCAGATGCGCTTCATCGAGCAGATGCCGTTGGATGCGGGCCACACGTGGGACCGTTCGCAGATGGTCACCCGCGAGGAGATTCTCGAGGCGCTCGGCCGCCGGTGGGAGCTGACCCCCGTGCCCGGCCGCGGCGGTGCGCCCGCCGAGCGATGGACGCTCGATGGCGGCCCTCACACGGTGGGTGTCATCGCGTCGGTCACGGCGCCGTTCTGCGGTGACTGCGACCGGATGCGGCTGACCGCCGACGGGCAGCTGCGCAATTGCCTGTTCTCCACGACCGAGTACGACCTCGTTCCTCTGCTGCGCGGGGGCGCGTCGGACGCGCAGGTCGACGCCATGCTGCGCTCGTGCATCGCCGGAAAGCTCGCGGGACACGCCATCGATGACCCCTCGTTCCTGCAGCCGTCGCGGGGAATGAACGCGATCGGCGGCTGAGGGCCGTTCGCTCATGCCGGTAGCGGCACCCGCTGCGCGAGCATCAGCTTGACGACGCAGTTGCGCGGATCGCACGAGGCGGCCATCTTGTCCACCCGCAACGGGCCGCCGGCCTCGGCGAGCACGCCGTCCATGAGTCCCAGGTGCACGTCGCACAGGGTTTCGCGATGGTCGGGATCCGCGCCCGCGTTGGGGCAGGGGGAGATGTCGACGGTGAGCTCGGCCTCGTCGACGATCGGGTCGAACCCGGCGTCGCCGAGGTCCTCGACGAGGGCGTCGATCTGGTGCACGGCATCCGGGGTGAGCCCTGTGTCGGTCACGTTCGTCCACGGCATGATGCGGCGCATGAGGTCGCCGCGCTCTGCGGCCTCGCGCACCTTGCGCTGCGAGACGACGCTGATGCCCCGGCGGTCCGAGGTGGTGCTGTACAGCACTCGCGGGCGGCCGCGGGTGGTCCGGTGCTCGGCCTCAGCCACGATGTAGCCGCCGTCGAGCAGACGCTGCAGGTGCTCGCGAACCGTGTTCGGGTGGAGTTCGGTCGCCTCGCACAACTCGGCGACCGTGCGCTGTCCGCGCTTCTGCAGAACGTGGAGGATCTGGACGCGCGAGTAGCTGGAGATCGCGCTATAGCCGGGGCGGGTCATGTGTTCATTGTTCATGTTTTCGGATGAAAGTGAAAGGTCAGACCACAACATTTCCGAGGTTCCACAGTTCCCATCGCGCATTCGCGGAGAGGGTGTTGTGGATTATCCACGGCTCGCGTCCGGAGACCGTCATGCCGTGCCCGCCTCTGCAAGCGGAGCCGTGCGCCGCGCGGAGGGTGAGAGCATGTGTGCATGCCCGCATCCCGCACCGCCATCGTCTACAACCCGAGCAAGACGAAGCGCGAGGATCTCGCGCGCGCGTGGGCCGGGGTCAGCGCCGAGGCCGAACCGGAGTGGTTCGAGACGACCGCCGAGGACCCGGGGCAGGGGCCCGCGCGCGCGGCCGTCGAAGCCGGGTGCGATCTTGTCATCGCCGCGGGCGGCGACGGCACCGTGCGGGCGGTGGCGGAGGGACTCGCCGGAACGGATGTCGCCCTCGGCATCGTGCCGCGCGGCACCGGCAATCTCCTGGCACGCAATCTCGGCGTGCCGCTGCTGAGTGTGTCTGCCGCGATGCGACGGGCCCTGACGTCGGAGTCGCGATCGATGGACATCGGCTGGGTCGATCTCACACGGGAGAGTGGCACCGAGCGTCACGCCTTCGTCGTGATGGCGGGCTTCGGCCTGGACGCGAAGATGCTCGCCGAGACCGACGACGATCTGAAGTCGAAAGCGGGGTGGCTCGCCTACGTGGCGGCGCTGGGGCGGGCCCTGTCGTCATCGAGTGTGATCGAGGTCCGGCTCGCGCTCGACGACGAGCCGGCACAGAGCGTGGAGGCCCACACGCTGCTCGTGGGCAATTGCGGGGCCATCCAGGGTGGAGTCACCCTCTTTCCCGACGCTCAGCTCGACGACGGACTGCTCGATGTGCTCGTGATGAGCGCGGCCGGTGTCGGCGACTGGCTCGAGACCCTGCGCACCGTGATGTGGGACAACGGGATCCTCCGCCTGTTCGACCGCGAGCGTCCGGCAGCGAGCACGGAATCGGCGCGACATGCGCAGGCCCGGCAGCTGCGCGTCGAGTTGTCCGAGCCCGGCGCGTTCGAGATCGACGGCGAAGAGGTCGGCGAGGTGAGCGGCTTCGCGGTCAGTGTCGAGCCTGGAGCGTTGCGCGTTCGCTGATCGGGCTCAGGCGATCTGCTCGCCGCACATGCCACACACGCCGTTGGCGTTCGCCTCGAGGAAGCACGTGGGACACACGGCGCGGGTCCGCTCGGGAACCACGGGCTTCGGCGCGCTCGTGCGGGCGGGGGCTGCCTGACGTGCCGCGGGGCGCTTCGGGCGCGCCGCCGGCTCCGCGGGCGCGGATGCGCGGGGCCGCTCAGGACGGTGCTCGACGCAGTAGAAGCGCACGAATCCGTCGTGATTGTTGGGGTGGCGGTGCTTGACGGCCCACAGCTCCGTGCGCTCGCGCGCGGGCGCGTCGGCGGGACAGGATGCGCAACGTCCCGGTTCTCCGGGCGCGATGTCGGCGACCAGCAGCGGGGTCTCGAAGGGGATGTTCTGCCGCCAGTCCGATGACGATGCGATCCTCACGGGGTCCTTCCTGGCGGGGGCGCTTCGGGTGCGGATCCTGCCTCTACAACGGTAGATCACCTGGCGGGGGCCGGGCGCCTCGCCCCCGCCAGGAGCGATCAATTCGGGAACTCTTGCGCGGGTGCCGCCGCGCGGGTCACGTGCAGTTCACTGATCCGGCGGCGATCGATCGCGCTCACGCGGATCGTCGCGCCGTCGATCTCCACGGCGTCGCCCACGCGGGCCAGTCGCCCGAGCCTCTCGACCACGTAGCCGGCGACCGTGTCGGCGCTGCCGCGAGGGATCGCGATGCCCGTCGCCTCTTCGAAGTCCTGCAGGTTCAGCCGGCCGTCGACCGTGCCGCCCTCCGCGCTCAGCGCTTCGGCGACCGCATCCGTGTCGTACTCGTCGAAGATCTCGCCGACGACCTCCTCGACGAGATCCTCGAGCGTGACGATGCCGTCCGTTCCGCCGTATTCGTCGACGACCACCGCGATGTGGTGGCCCTGCGCCCGCATCCCTGTGAGCGTCGGCAGCACGCGTGCGGAGGACGGGAGGTACGAGATCTCGCGGGCGATGGAAGCCAGTTCATCACGGCCGGATGCGGACGCGGCGTCGAAGATGTCGCGCACGTGCACGAACCCGACGATGTCGTCGATCGACGTGTCGATGACCGGGTAGCGCGAGTGCGGCAGGTCCTTGACCCGCGTGGCGGCCTCATCGATCGGTTCACGGGCGTCGAGCGCGATCACCTCGGGGCGCGGCCGCATGACCTCGCTGACCTGGCGGTCGCGCAACGACAGCACGTCGTCGAGGATGCGGCGCTCGTCCTCCGGCAAGCCCTCGTGACTGGAGACGATGTCGCGCAGCTCCTCGTCGGTGAGCTCATCGGCGGTCTTGTTCGGATCGCCGCCGAGCAGTCGCACGAGGGCGTTCGTCGACACGGACAGCAGCCAGATGACGGGGCGCATGAACCGCGCGAATCCGCCGAGCACCGGGGCGACGGCATAGGCGAACTGCGCGTTGCGCTGGATCGCGAGGCGCTTGGGTACGAGCTCGCCGAGCACGAGGGAGAGGTAGGCGATCACGAGCGTCAGCACGATCGTCGCGACGGTCGCCGCAACGGAATCGGCGAGGCCGAGCGACACGAACAGCGGCGTCACCGACGGTGCGATGGATGAGGCGCCGTACGCGGCCGAGGCGAAACCGGCCACCGTCACGCCGATCTGGACGGCGGAGAGGAACGTGTTGGGGTTGCGGGCGAGATCGGCGACCTTGCGACCGCGCTTGCCCCGCGCCGCGAGCGCGTTGACCTGGCTCTCGCGCAGGGTGACGAGGGCCATCTCCGTGGCGGCGAACACGCCGCCGATGAGGACGAAGACGATGACGAGGGCGATATTGAGAAGGAGGTCGCCGTTCACCGGCCGACCTCCTCGATGTGCAGGCAGACGCCCGGGGTCACCCGGGCGCGCGGACTATGACTGTCGGAGGAATCGGCAGAGTGCGTCATCGCACCAGCGTAGAGGGACGGGCGGCAGCGATGCTCGGTGTTCGCCGAGAGAGCGGGCCGCCGTCGCGCTTGACAGGCGATGCGTTCGCGCGAACATCGAGCACAAGGGTCCCAGCAAAGGTGCACAATGCTCGCTGCGCACGCTGGCCCTCGGCGCGACGTCGCGACCGCCCGCGGCGAGAGCACCCCTTTCACGGGGAGGGATGCGGCTGCTACCGCCGCCTTCTCGAGAGCAGGGTGGGCTTCCGGGTGCTGACGCGCGTGACCGGCGATATCACCCCGGCGGCTTCGCTCCACGCGCTTGTCGGCGACTACCGCCTGTTGTGTAACCCGCTGCGCCCGGGCGAGGCGCAGGTCTCGTTCGACGTCGTGAACGAGGGCAACACACGCCTGGCCGCGGCGGGCACCGTGTCGGTGGGTGGTCGCACCGTCTCCTTCCCTGTGGAGGGACAGCAGGCGCAGGAGCTGCTGCCCGGTGACCGTCGCGAGATCACGGTCACGATCGATGGGGTGTGCCCCTGGGCGCTGCTAACCACGACCGTGACCCTCGCCCCGGAGGTTCTCGCGATCTCCGACACGGATGCGAGCATCGTGCCGGTTTCCGCCGACGTGACCATCTGGGCGGTACCGTGGCCGCAGTTGGCGATCTTGCTTGGGGGGCGGGGCTCGTCTTCTGGGCTATCCTGTGGCGACGATCACGCTCCCAGAGACGGATCTCCGCCATGATCGACGATGCGCTCGAACGAGGGCGCGAAGAGGCACGCAACGAGATGACCGACCGGGTGGGAGCATCATGAAGCGTTGGGGCGCGGTGCTGGCCACGGTCGTGAGCGCGCTCGCGGCTGCCGCGGTGGGGGTGCCCTCCCGCCGCGCGAGGACGACGTCCGCATCCGATTCCGGAGACGGTGCGTGTCAGAGCTGACGCGGGGCTGGCAGCGGCCCAGCATCTACGACGTCGCCAAACATGCGGGCGTGTCGCATATGACCGTCTCGCGGGTCCTCAACGACCATCCCAACATCCGTGACTCGACGCGTCAGCGTGTGCTGAAGGCGATCGAGGAGATGAACTACACGCGCAGCTCGATCGCGCGGGCGCTGGCGACGCGGCGGGCGATGCGGATCGGCGTGCTGGTCGACGGTCCCGTGCAGTTCGGTCCGAACAGCACGCTGCGAGCCCTGGAAGCCGCGGCGCGCGACGTCGGGTACGCGATCAGCGCGTTCTCGATCGACGACGACGCGCAGTTGGATGCGGGGGTCGTGGAGCTCGTGACTCAGGGCGTGGACGCCCTCTGCGTCATCGCGCCCCGCGCATCCTCGCTCGAGCTGCTGCGGCAGAAGAGCACGGGGCTTCCCACGATCGTCATCAAGGCGGAGTCCGATGATGTGTGGCATACCGCAGCCGTGGATCAGCGCAGCGGCGCACGGCTCGCGGTCGACCATCTGCTCGAGCTCGGCCACCGCCGCATCGCGCACCTCGCGGGACCGCTGGACTGGTACGACGCGAGGGAGCGCGAGCAGGGCTGGCGCGAATCGCTGGCCGCCGCGGGACTGGATGCAGGTGAGGCGATCATCGGCAACTGGACCTCCGATTACGGCTACGAGGTGGGCAAGGCGTTCGATTCCGGCACTGCGACGGCCGTGTTCGCCGCGAACGACCAGATGGCGCTCGGCCTCGTGCACGGACTGGTCGATCAGGGCTTGCGCGTGCCCGAGGACATCAGTGTCGTCGGATTCGACGACGTTTCGGATGCGCGGCACTTCCTGCCGCCGCTGACGACCGTCCGCCAGGACTTCTCGGCCCTGGGAGAGCTCGCTCTACAACTCGTGATCGCCGCCATCGACGGGGAGGATCACACGCGGCACGACCGCATCGCGCCGCTGCTGGTCGTGCGTTCGTCCACGGCTCCCGCGCCGCGCGACTGACGGCGACCCCCGCGCAGACGGTGACGGTGACGGCGAGAGCCGCCGACGGGCGCACGACGACGCAGAGCGCCGTCGTGCCCTCTACGACCTGCGGTTAGGGGCGGCCATACACCACCGGGGCCGGGTCGGCACACAGCTGGCCGGGCCCCGGTGCATGTGCGCAGGATGATGGGAAGCCTCGACCCACAGGAGCACGCATGAGCGCCGACGACATCGACATCCACCCGATCTCGCCCGAGGATGCGGGAGAGGTGCTGACCCTGCAGCGTGCCGCCTTCGTGCAGGAGGCGCTGATCTACCGCGACGTGGACATGCCGGTGTTCACCCAGACGCTCGAGGAGGTCGCCTACGAGCTGCGGGACAACCTGGGCCAAGTGGCGCGGCGCGGCGGGAGGATGATCGGCGCGATCCGCGCCCGCATCGACGGTGACGTCCTGCTGGTCGGGCGCCTCGCGATCGCGCCCGACCAGCAGGGTGAGGGCATCGGATCCGCGTTGCTGGACGCGGTCGAGATGCGCGGTCGAGAGGCGGGGGCCCGCACGGCGGAGCTGTTCACCGGCCGGTTGAGCGAGGCCAACATCCGCTTGTACGAGCGACAGGGATACGTGGTCGCGGAGGCCGCCGGCGGCGCCCCCCGCGCCCCCCCGGGCGTACAGCGCAAAAAAAAACCCCGCCCCCCCCCCCCCCCCGAC
>JASCPH010000076.1 GCA_029959545.1 Microbacteriaceae bacterium PS02066
GGGAAATCCCGCTCCCAAGATCTTCCTGCCCAGCGCCTCAAAGACGCCAAGCCCGTCCTCCGCGACCTTCCCGTCGGATGGAATCACTGGCCGCGCCCGGCCCCGCCTCTTGATCAACACGGCCTAGACGCGACCGAGTCGCAGGATGTCGATTCCGAGCCACCCCAGCGCCCGCAGGCGTCGGCGGTCGGCCCGGTCACGCGTGGTGGCCAGGGAGGGTGCGGTGCTGACCACGATCTGATGGACGACCTCGGCGCTCAACAGACGTGCCAGGGTGCGCGGCGCCACCGAGTTCGCGCCGCCGACGATGAGGCAGATCCGCGGTGCGTACTCGACGAGCTGTGCGTCGATACGGGAGAAGAACTCCTGCGCACGGTGCAGGGTCGAACCGTGCGCCTTGCGGTCGATGATGACGACGCCGAGGTCGGCGAGGCGATCGCCGACGCCGGGCAGCACGAGCTGGTCGGGCCCGATGACGCGCCGGATGCCGGTGATGAGAGCCTCTGCGTCGCCGTCGATGAGCACCCGGGCGCTGCGAAGATCCTGCTCGACCCGCCGACGCAGTCGCGCGTGAAGGCTCATCGTGCGCTCCTCGCCTCGCTGTACCGTCCCTACACGCTATCGCGGCCCGAGTGCGTGCGGGCGAGTCGGGCACCCGCCTCGCGGAGCCATCGTCGCGGATTCGACAGCGCCGCCGCGGGTGAGCCGGCCACCTCGACCAGCGAGAGGTCATCCACCCCGGCGGGCACGCCGAAGCGGCCCGCGACGACGCTCACCGGCACGCCCCGGGCCTCGGCATAGGTGCGGACCACACCGGGCGCCTTGCCCAGCAGCGACTGAGAATCGTAGGACCCCTCGCCCGTGATCACCCGCCCCGCATCCACGAGCGCGGTGTGGAGTCCGATCGTCTCGGCGACCGTGTCCGCGCCCGAAGCGAGCTGTGCACCCCAGACCAGCAGGCCGAAGCCGCATCCACCGGCCGCGCCCGCTCCCGGGACCTCCGAGGCCACGCCGACGATCCGTGCCCACCGCGTCAGCGCGGCCTCGATCTCTTCGACCTGGTCCGGGCCGGCTCCCTTCTGCGGGCCGAACATGCGCGCAGCGCCGTCGGCACCCAGGAGCGGGGCCCGCACGTCAGAGAGCACGAGGACGCCGTCCGCCGGCCGAGGGATGAGCGCCGTCGCATCGAAGGATGCGGCGCGCGCGAGCCCGGCGGCGCCGGAGGGGACGGGGCGGCCGTGAGCATCGCGGACGACCGCTCCGAGCGCGGTGAGCACCCCCGCCCCGCCGTCACTGGAGACGCTGCCACCGATGCCGAGCAGCAGGCGGGTGGCCCCCGCCGCGAGCGCAGCGCGAATGGCTTCGCCGAACCCGAGCGTGTGCGTGGCCAGCGGGTCGACCGTCTCATCGGCGCCGACGAGCTCGATGCCCGAGGTGCATGCCAGCTCGACCACGGCGGTGCGGGGCCGATCGCCCGGCAGCATCAGCCAGGAGGAGCCGATCGGTCGCCCGGTCGGCCCGGTGACGGCGACGGGCATTCGCTGCGCGTCCGGGATGGCGGCGGCGAACGCATCCAGCGTGCCTTCGCCGCCGTCCGCCATCGGCCGCAGCAGCAGGTCGTCGTCGGGGCGGACGCTCCGCCATCCCTCCGCCAGGGCACCGGCGGCGCTCGTCGCATCGATCGAGCCTTTGAAGCTGTCCGGGGCGAAGACGATCCGCGAGCGTGCGAGGGAAGCGGGGGCGGGCACCCTTCGATCCTCGCACCCGCCGCGCGGCATGCGGTATCCCGCCTGAGCGGTGCTCGCGCACGCTACCGTCGTCGTGTGAGCGATGACCGTCGAGACGACGAAGTCGATCTGCTGATCGACGCGTGGGGCAGGCGCCTGCCCGACATCGACCTCACCCCGCTCGACGTGATGTCGAGACTGCGGCGTGCGGCCATCCGCCTGGATCGTTTGCGTGCCGCGGCGTTCGCGACGGCGGGCCTGGCCTCGTGGGAATTCGACGTCCTTGCAGCGCTGCGTCGTGCGGATCCCCCGCACCGGCTGAGTCCTGCGCAGCTGATCGAACGGACCATGATCACGAGCGCGACGATGTCGCATCGGCTGGCGAATCTCTCGACGCGGGGGCTCGTGGTGCGAAAGCGCAACCCCTCCGACGGGCGGAGCGTGTACATCCTGCTGACCGAGGAGGGCATCAGGGTCGTCGACGCAGCCATGACGGAGCTCGTGAGGCGGGAGGCCGAGGTGCTGGCGGGCTCCGATCGCGAGGACATCGTCGCTCTGACGCGGGCGCTGCGCCCGCTCATGGGCCCCGAGCGCGGGTGACGCGCCGGTCGAGTTGTGGCGGAGGCGGCCGGCGAGGAAAATCCCGCCTATGAGCCGCGAGACCGTCGCCGCGCCGACTCGTCCCTCCGACCTGACCGACGCGCAGTGGGAGCGGCTGTGCTCCTACGGCACCGCCGAGGAGGTGGCCGCCGGGGACTACGTGTTCCGCTCCGGCGATCACGACTACGACATGATCCTCGTCGACACCGCCGAGATCGAGATCGTGCGCGACGGTCTGGGCTGGGTCGACGAGGTGGTGCTCACACGCATGGGTGCCCGCACGTTCGCGGGGGAGCTGAGCCTGCTGAACGGGCAGGGGGCCTTCCTGTCCGCCCGCGTGGCTGAGCCCGGTCGCATCCTGCGGGTGCCGCGTGCCCAGCTGCGCCGGTTGATGGCGGAGGACGACGAGCTCTGCGATCTGATCCTGCACGCCCTCTGGGACAGGCGGGAGTCCTTGCGGACCGGCCCCGCCGCCCTCACGCTCAAGTTCGTCGGTCTGCGCGGATCGCGCGAGTTCCTCGCCCTGGACCGCTTCGCCGAGCGGCTCGACCTCGTGCACACCGCCGTCGAGGTGTCTGCGGACGACCTGGGCGTGCACGCCACGCAGCACGGCGTGCGGGTCGAGGATCTGCCGATCGCCTACCTGCAGGGGGAGCCGATCGAGCGCGCGACACCGGGCATCGTCGCCGACCGGCTGGGGCTCAGCTACCAGGCCGAGACGGATGCGGCGGTGGACCTCGTCGTGATCGGCGGCGGTCCTGCCGGTCTCGCCGCCGCGATCTACGGCGCGTCCGAGGGGCTGAACACGGTCCTGCTCGACGCTGTCGCACCGGGTGGTCAGGCCGCCGCGACCTCTCGCATCGAGAACTTCCTGGGCTTCCCGTTCGGGGTGAGCGGCGGCCAGCTCATCGGGCAGGCCACGCTGCAGGCGCTCAAGTTCGGGGTGCGCGTCTACGCCCCGTGCGAAGCCGTCGCGATCGCCGAGGTGCCCGAAGGGCTCGAGGTCACCCTGGCTGACGGCCGCCTCATCCGCACCCGCACCGCCATCGTCACCTCGGGTGCCGCCTACCGCCGCCTGAACATCGAGGGGTGGTCACGGTTCGAAGGATCGAGCATCTACTACGCCGCGACCCCGCTCGAACTGCACCAGGTGTCCGGTGCGCCCTCCGTCGTCGTCGGCGGCGCGAACTCCGCAGGTCAAGCCGCCCTCTACCTCTCCGGCAACGGCTGTCCGGTGCACCTCGTGGTGCGCGGGACGGACCTCCGCCAGCGCATGTCGAGCTACCTCGTCGACCGGCTGCTGGAGAGTCCAGGGGTCCGCATCCACACCGCCGCGAACGTGACAGCGCTGGACGGTGACGACGTCCTCGAGAGCGTGCGGATCGACACCGTCGGCGACGTCGACGCGCGGGGGCTGTTCTGCTTCATCGGCGCCGAGCCCGCCACATCCTGGCTCGGATCGCTCGACCGCGACGACCACGGGTTCCTGCGCACCGGCACCGACGTCACCGTGCAGTCGATCTCCCGCTGGCAGCAGCTGGGACGCGAGCCGCTGCCGTTCGAGACCTCGCTGCCCCGGCTCTTCGCCGCCGGCGACGTGCGACGCGGATCCATGAAGCGGGTGGCAGCGGCTGTCGGTGAGGGATCCAGCGCTGTCGCGTCCGTGCACCGCGCGCTCGCGCTCGCGTGAGCACCGTCGCCCACGCGGCCCCGCCTACGCTGGTGCGATGATCAACGTCGCCACGATCGGCTCCAGCATCATCACCGAGGCCTTCGCGCGCGCCGTCGCCCAGGTCGACGGCATCACACTGCACACGGCCACGTCGCGCGACGTGGAGCGCGCCGCCGAGATCGCCCGGCGCATCGGTGCGCCGCACGCCGCATCCGATCTGGATGCGGTGCTGGCCGATCCGGCGATCGACGCGGTGTACGTCGGCTCGCCCAACTCGGTGCACGCCGAGCAGATCCGCGCCGCGCTCGCTGCCGGCAGGCACGTCTTCGTCGAGAAGCCGGCTGTCACCTCCGAACAGGAGTGGGTCGCGCTCACCCGAGAGGCGACGGCGCGCGGTCTCATCTTGATGGAGGGGATGCGGCTGGCCTACGACCCGGGCATCGGCGTCGTGCGCGACCTGCTCCCGACGCTCGGCGTGCTGCGGCGGGCGTCGCTGCACTACGGCAAGCGGTCCTCCCGTTACGACGACGTGCTGGCCGGACGCCGGGTCAACATCTTCGACCCCGCGATGGGCGGCGGTGCCCTCGCCGATCTCGGCGTCTACCCCGTGCACGCGGCCGTGCAGCTGTTCGGCCGCCCCGAGAGCGTGCAGGCGCTCGACGTACCGATCGCGAGCGGTGCGGACGGTGCCGGCGTCGCCCTGCTCGGCTACCCGGGTCTCGTCGTGGACGTGTCGTACTCCAAGATCACGAACGCCGGGCGTCCGAGCGAGATCGAGGGGGAACAGGCGACCCTCTCGATCGACGACCTCGTCAGCCCGCGCCGCGTGGTGCGCCACGCCGTCGACGGCGACCGGGAGGTCGTCGAGATCCCCGACGAGCGTCACTCGCTGCGCGGCGAGGTGGAGCGGTTCGTCGCGCTCGTCGAGGCGGGCGGGACCGCCGCGGCCGAGGATCAGGAGCGTACTCGCCTCACCCTGGAGACGATGGCCCGCATCCGCGCCGCCCTCGCCCGCTGACGTGTTCCCCTCGCGTGCCCCCGCTCGCGGGAACCTCCCGCGCTCGCCTGTCACAGATCGAGCCGTCGGCGTCGATCTGTGACAGGGGAGCACCGAACCTCCACGCTCGCCTGGCAGAGAACGACCGCGGCGCGTCGATCTGTGACAGGGGAGCAGGGTGGGAGACGGAACCGGCGGGGGTCAGTGGCGGCGGAGCGTGCGCAGCAGGGGCGAGAGCGCGGCGAGGATCACGGCGGGCACGAGGAAGGCGGGCCCGAGTGACGGCCCGGCCGCGATCAGCCCGAGCGCGACGGCTCCGGCGACGGCGCCCGCGTAGTTGAAGAGGTTCACGCGCGCGATCACCTCGTCGCTGCGTTCGGGAAGCAGCTCACCGGCGCGGCTGAACGCGATCGGCACGAGCGCCCCCGACGCCACACCCATCGCCGCGAAGCCGATGATCGCCGCCGGCACGAACGGGGTCGCCGCCACCAGCACGGCGCCCGCCACGGCCACGACGACCGCGGCGATGCCCAGCCGCATCCGTCCGATCCGTCGCACGAGCGGGTCGGTGCCCAGGCGCGCCGCCAGCATCGCGACGAGATACGCCCCGTAGCCGAGGGGCGTGACGCCCGGGTCGGCACGCAGACCGTCGGTGAGGTAGATCGTGCTCCAGCTCGCGACGGCGGAGTCCACGACGAACGCCGCGAACACGATCGCGCCGACCGCCCAGATCGCGCGGCGCGGCAGGGCCGGGCGGGATGCGGCGGAGTCGTCGACCTCGTGCGCCGCACGCGTGGGATCGAACGCTCCGAGGCCCCATCCGGCGATCACCACCTGCGCCACGGCCGCGATGACGAGCGTCAGACCGGCGGGGGCGCCGGTGGCCAGCACCGCCGCGGTGACCCCGGTCGCCACGATCGCAGCGCCGGTGTACCCGGCGTAGAGCCGACCGAACACCGGGCGCTCGTGGTGGCGTTGCAGGAGCGAGCCCTGCATGTTCGACGACGCGTCGACCGCGCCGAGGCCCACGCCGTAGAGCACGATCGCGACGATCAGCACCGGCAGGGATGCGGTGAAGCTGACGAAGAGCAGTCCCACCGCCTGCGCCGCGAGCCCTGACGCGAGGGCGAGCCTGCTGCCCGCCCGCACGGCGATCACGTCGGCGAGCACGGATCCGACAGCGGCGGCCAGGCAGGTGGCGAGCAGGAGGATCGAGACCGCGTCGTCGCCGATGTCGACGCGGTCCTTGATCGTCGGCAGAGCGGTGACGATCGTGGCGTAGCCGAGGCCCTGCGCCGCGTAGGCGGCGCCGACGGCCGCACCACGCCTGCGCAGTGCCGGCAGCGCGGTCATGCCTCGATCGCGCGGAACGCCTCGTCGGCGATCTCGAGCGTCCGTGTGATGTCGGCACTCGTGAGGGCCGCGTTGATGAAGTGGTTGTGGTGGGAGCTGAAGAAGGCTCCGCGTTGCACGCACTCCGCGATCCACCGCTGGTGGAGCATGAGCGACTCGTCGTCGGCCAGGCGCAGGTAGAAGAGGGCGGGCTCGCCGGAGGCGACGAGCGTCAGGCCGTGCGACGCGGCGACCTCGGTGAGCCCGGTCGTCAGCGTCGTTCCGAGCTCGCGGAACAGGGCGGGGCCGTCGATCGCCTTGAGCTTCTCGATGGTCGCGATACCGGCGGCGAAGGGCACCGCGCTCATCCAGTAACTGCCGGTGTAGGTGATGCTCGACACGGCCTCGCGCAGACTGTCCTTGCCGCACAGCGCCGACATGTTGTAGCCGTTCGCGATCGCCTTGCAGAAGCAGATGAGGTCCGCCTCGAAGCCGTAGAAGTGGTCGCTGCCGGCGAGGTCCAGCCGCCAGCCCGCGCGCACGTCGTCGACGATCAGCACGACGCCGTGCTCGTCGCAGAGTCGCCGCACCGCCTGCCAGTACCCCTGGGCGGGCAGGGCGTTGTCGAAGAAGTTGCCGTGCTTGTACGGCTGGGCGATGAGCGCGGCGATCTCGCCGCGGTGCTCGGTGAACACCCGTCGCATGGCCTCGATGTCGTTCCACGGCACCTCGATGTTGCCCTGCACGTCGGTGTCGAGGACGCCGGGGTAGTCGAGCTTCTGCGTCCAGGGCGCAACGCCGTGGTAGTAGCCCTCGATGAAGACGATGCGCCGGCGGCCCGTCGCGGCGCGGGCGGTCATGATGGCCAGCGTCGTCGTGTCGCCGCCGTTCTTCGCGAAGAACGCCCAGTCGGCGCTCGCGACGGTGTCAACCAGCAGCTCCGCCAGATCGATCATGGTGGTCGACGGCAGCGAGACCACGTCCTCCTTGCGCGCCTGGGCCTGGGCGGCGGCGGCCACATCCGCGTCGCCGTAGCCGAGCACGTTGGGACCGTAGCCGCACATGTAGTCGATGTACTCGTTGCCGTCGACGTCCCAGAACCGGGTGCCCTCGGCGCGCTCGGAGAACAGCGGGTATGCCGATCGGGGAATGAAACAGCCCTCGGAGGGGCCGAGGTGGCCGGGCACGCCGCCGGGGATGACCTTCACGGCACGGGCGAACGCCTCGTTGCTCTTCGTGTAGCTGTAGACGGGGGTCAGGGTGGGGGTGCTCATGATCACGCTCCGAGGTAGGCGCCGACGCGGTCGAGGATGCGGCTGGTGTTGTCGACGAGGGGGATGAAACCGCGCATGGCGAGTCGGCCGTCGCAGACGCAGGCCAGCGCGCTGTCGCGGCCGCTGATCACGCCCCCGGCGACGTCGAGGTCGGCGAAGCGGAGGGCGGCGCGCGGCGGGTCGGACTGGTCGTCGTCGAGGCGGATGCGGTGATTCTTCACCTCGAGGCGGTAGCGCAGTTCGTCGCCGATCTCGAGATCGAGATCGCCGTCGGGCATGTGCGCGGCGGAGAAGCGCCCGCTGGTGTCCTCGTTGCCGACGACGGCGATCGCGCGTGCCGCCACTTCGAGGGTGAGCAGGGTGCTGCGGCGGCGGAACTCCGCATCCGCGAGGCGCTCGTCCTGCGGCTTCAGGTAGACGCCGAGCAGGTCCGTGAGCGGTGTGAACACGCGCGTCAGGAACCGGATGCCGGCGGGGCCGGCGAGCGGGATGGGCTGCGCGGTGCCGGCGATGACGGCATTGAGGTGCTCGACGGAACGGAACATCAGAGTCGGTCCCCGGCCCTCAGAGACCGGGGCGATGCCCTCGGACGAGAAGCGGTATCGCGTCACGGGGATGCCGGGCGCGACGAGCGAGAGCGTCGTCGGCGCGGGCAGGGTCCCGAGGATCCGTCGGGCCTCGGGTACGAGCTCGACCAGGCGGGGCAGGGCCCCGAGCACGGCTCGCGCGTTGGTGAGCGCGAGCACGCGGGCATCGGTCTCAGTCAGCATCGGTGGTCTCCTTCACGGGGGTGGCGTAGGCGGCGAAGGCATCGGCGAGCAGGCGGATGTGGCGGCGGGCCGCATCCGAGTCGCGCGTGCTGAGCCATGAGATGGTGAGTCCGTCCAGGCAGCTGGCCAGCGACCAGGCCAGCTCGTCGAGCGGACGTGTCCAGGTGATGCCGGCGAGTTCGGCGGCGTATGAGAGGCTGGCGCGCGCCGCGGCGCGATAGGTGGCCCACTGGCGGTGAACGGCCTCGGGGTCGTGCCGCATGGCGTGCGTGGCGACGTCGAGCAGGGTCATCTCGCGCTGGGGCTCCGACTCGAGCAGCCGCAGGTACGCGTCCAGCCCTCGCGCCAGCACCTCGGCGCACGTCGCGTCGGTGTCGGCATCCATCCACGCTGCGAGGCGCTCCTGCTCGGTGATGTGCTCGACGATCGCGGCGATCAGCTCGTCGCGCGAGGCGAACACGTAGTGGAATGCCCCGAGCGGCATGTCGGCCTCGGCGACGATCGCGCGGGTGGTGGCCGCAGCCAGGCCCTCCCGGCCGATGACCCGGACGGCTGCGTCGAGCAGTTCGCTGCGACGTTCCTCGAACGAGAGCCGGCGCATCAGGCATTCCTTCCAGCGCGCTCGGTCGCGGTGCGTCCCACCCTGAGCGTGAGCCGGCGCGGCGCGAGCTTGGCCCCGATCGACTGGATGCGGTTTCCCCAGCCGACGGTCACGACGGGGCCGCGGCGGGCGTCGAGGGCTGCGAACGTCGCGTCGAGCACCTCGTCGATCGTGCCGACGCGGCCCACCTTGAACTGCTCGGATCCGGATGCCTCGAAGAACTCGGTCGCCGTCGGGCCGGGGCAGACAGCGAGCACTCGCATCCGGGAGCCACGGTTCTCCTCCCAGATGGAGGCGGTGAGCGAGGTGAGGAACGCCTTGCACGCGCCGTACACGGCGAGGTTCGGGGTGGGCTGGTGGCCGGCGGTGCTGGAGACCATGAGCAGGATGCCGCCGTCGGCGGCGAGGAGGTCCGGCAGCAGCAGCCGCGTGAGCAGTGTGGGTGCGGTCACGTCGACCGCGATCTCCTGAGCGATGCGCGCGGGGTCCTCGCCGGCGAAGGCGCCCGCGGTCCCGAACCCCGCGCAGTTCACCAGCACCTCGGTCGTGAGGGAGCGCTCCGCGAGCTCGGCCGCGATCCGTCCGGGAGCGGCGGGGTCGGTGAGGTCGGCGGGGATCACATCGACTTCACGGCCGTGCTGCGCGCGCCGCCCGGCGGCGCGGTCCTCGAGTCGGTCCGCTCGGCGGGCGAGGCGCACGAGGGCGTGGGCGCGGGCGG
>JASCPH010000077.1 GCA_029959545.1 Microbacteriaceae bacterium PS02066
TTGTTTATACGAGCCCGGGGCGGCGGGGGCCGCCGCGGGCGCGGGCGCCGCGGTCATCGTGGGCGTCGTCGCCCTGTCGGCCGCCGCGGGGTCCGCCCCCTCCGCTGCGCCCAGCCACACGCCCCCGCCCACCGTCATCGCATCGGAGCCGACGACGACGTCCGAACCCACTGTCGCGCCCGCATCGGTGGCCGTGCCCGCCGTGGCCGGTCTGGCACTGGGCGAGGCCACGCAGGCGCTGCAGGCCGTGGGCCTGCGTGTGGGAGACGTCACCCGCATCGACGGTGCGACCGCGGCCGACATCGTGCTCGAGCTCGATCCGGGTGCGGGCGCCTGGCGCGAGGTGGGCTCTGCGGTGGCCTTGCGCGTGGCGTCCGGCAGCAACACCGTGCCGGGCGTCGCCGGCCTCACGCTCGCCGCCGCCGCGGAGGCGCTCGCCGCCGCGGGCTTCCACCCGCTCGTGGAATACTCCGGCACGGGCCCGACGGGCGTCGCGCTCTCGGCACGGCCCGCCGTGGGCACCGCGCTGCCGGTGGGCAGCATCGTCTCGATCATCGCGGCCAGCCCCGAGGTCGTGCCCGAACCGACGCCCACCCCGACGCCCGCGCACACCGTGCCGCCCACCCCGACGCCCGCTCCGAGCACACCGTGACCGTGTCGCGCGCGGCGCGTCACCCGCGGCATCCGATCACGTCACGCGCGGGACACATGTGCAGCATCTTTCATTCACCTGAGCCGGAGAGGCTGACGCGCAAGCCCTGGGGAGGGCTCCGCCTGCCCGAAAGACGGAGGACACGTTGAGCAATGCCACAACGGAGGTGATCGCACCTGCCGGGGCCGCATCGAGCGCCCCTCGGCGCACCCTGCGGTCGCGCCCGGTCCTCGGCGACAAGGTGTTCCGCACGGTCGCGTACGCCGCCGGAGGTGTGACCGTCGCGATCATGCTCGCCGTGGGCATCTTCCTCACGGCGCGCGGCGGACAGGCGCTCGGGACCGCCGGGTTCTCGTTCCTGTGGACGCAGGCGTGGTCGCCCGAAACCGGTGAGTTCGGCATCGCAGCCGTTCTGTTCGGAACCGTGACCATCGCGGTCGTCGCACTTGCCTTCTCCTTCCCGCTCGCACTCGGCACGGCTCTGCTCATCAGCGAGATCCTCCCCGGCGGCGTCAAGCGAGCCATGGTGACCATCGTCGACTTGATGGCTGCCGTTCCCAGCGTGGTCTTCGGGCTGTGGGGAGTGCAGTTCCTGCAGGAGAACGTCATTCCGGTGGCGCAGTGGATCTCGACGATGTTCGGGTTCATCCCGATCTTCGCGGTCACCGACGCCGAAGGCCATCGGCTGACGGAGGCGAGTGCCTTCACCTCTTCGGCGTTCATCGCCGGCATGGTGGTCGCGTTGATGATCCTGCCCACGCAGACCTCCATCATGCGGGAGGCGTTCTCGCAGGCCCCCATCGGTGAGCGTGAGGGGGCGCTCGCTCTCGGATCCACGCGCTGGGGCATGATCCGCACCGTGGTTCTGCCCTTTGGCCGCGGCGGTATCATCGGCGGCACGATGCTCGGCCTCGGTCGTGCGCTCGGCGAGACGATCGCCGTCTACATGATCATCTCGCCGATCTTCACCATCAACGGGGAAGTGCTCAAGACAGGCTCGAACTCCGTCTCGGCGCTCATCGCGCTGCGTTACGGCGAGGCGAGCGAGTTCGGCCTCTCTGCGCTGATGGCCGCGGGACTCGCCCTGTTCTTGATCACCCTTGTGATCAACTTCACCGCGTCCTCCATCGTCGCGCGGTCGCGTTCCGGAGCGGAGAGCACCTGATGTCCCTCGTCGATGAGGTCACCGAGACGGCGTCACCGCAATCCCCGCAGGCGCACCGCACGCGAATCCCGGCCGTCAGCGCGGAGGCGGCGCGGCCGGAGCGGCGGCGTCCGGGCAAGGCGGCACTCGAGGACGCGTACGACGTCGTCGGTGCGCTGCTCGCCGGCGCATCGGTCGCCACGCTCCTCTTCGGCTGGATCGCGCCGCTGACCGGTGCGGTCGGCTGGGTCGTTGTCGCCTACCTCGTGTTCATCGCAGGCTATGCGGTGCTGGTCTCGTTGCGCTCCGATCGGCTTGCGGTCGTGAACCGCGTCGTCACCGTGCTCCTGTACAGCGCGGGCGTGATGGTTCTGGCAGCGCTCGTCTTCGTCGTGATCTACACGGTGGGCCGCGGTGTGCCGGCGCTGTCGAACATCAACTTTTTCTTCGAGACCATGCGGTTCGCCGGCCCGCTCGACCCGCTGAGTGACGGCGGGATCTCTCACGCCATCGTGGGAACGCTGATCCAGATCGGTATCGCTCTGGCGATCACGGTTCCCCTGGGCATCATGACGGCGGTCTACCTGAATGAGATCGGCGGTCGGTTCGCGCGTTTCGTGCGCACCGTGTCCGACGCGATGACGGCTTTGCCCTCGATCGTCGCGGGTCTCTTCGTGTACGCGGCGCTGATCACCCTCGTCACGAAGGAGCGTTCGGGTTTCGCGGCCTCGGTAGCCATCACGGTGATGATGCTGCCGATCGTGATCCGCTCGGCGGACGTCGTGCTGCGACTCGTACCGCATCAGCTGCGCGAAGCGTCGTACGCGCTGGGCTCGTCGCGCTGGCGCACGGTGTGGAAGGTGGTCCTTCCCACCTCGCGCTCCGGACTGGCGACAGCGGTGATCCTCGGCACCGCTCGCGGGATCGGCGAGACGTCCCCGGTGCTGCTCACATCAGGCGTGACGGCCGAGATGAACACGAACCCGTTCTCGGGTCCGATGATCTCCCTCCCTCTCCAGGTGTTCAACTTCGTCCAGTCTCCGGAGCCCAACATGATCGCT
Source organism: Microbacteriaceae bacterium PS02066 (assembly GCA_029959545.1). Lineage (GTDB taxonomy): Bacteria > Actinomycetota > Actinomycetes > Actinomycetales > Microbacteriaceae > Microbacterium > Microbacterium binotii. Next base: position 2,858 of record JASCPH010000077.1, read on the forward strand.
CGCGGATTCGGTACCGCCGCCGTGTTGATCCTGCTCGTGCTGAGCCTGTTCGTCGTCGCGCGCCTGATCGGCGGACGTGGCGCGGGCGTGCTCTCCGAGGGTCAGCGGTATCGCGCCGCTCGACGGTCGCGAGAGGACCTCATGCGGATCGTTCGCCGCCCCAGGACCGCTGACTATGCGGCCCCGGCCCCCTCATCTCGTTCTCAGGAGAACTCGTGATCCCTCGTCCCCGACGCCGCTCGCTGCGCGGCGCGATCGTCGCCCTCATCGTCGCTGCGTTGGCCATGACGACCGCGGTTCCGGCTCAGGCCGCATCGATCGTCGCGATCTCCGGTTCCGGATCGACCTGGTCGCAGAACGCACTCGACCAGTGGCGTCGCAACGTCGCGAACAACTACGCGATGACCGTCAACTTCTCGGGGACCGGGTCATCCGCCGGCCGAAGCGATTTCATCAAGGGTACGGTCGACTTCGCGGTCAGCGAGATCCCCTTCCAGCGCGCGCCCGAGGACGGATCGGCGCCGGAGATCCCGTCGCGCGGCTATGCATACCTGCCGATCGTCGCCGGCGGCACGTCGTTCATGTACAACCTCAAGATCGGCGGCAAGAAGGTCACCAATCTGCGCCTGTCCGGCGAGGTGATCTCAAAGATCTTCACCGGACAGATCTCGAACTGGAGCGATCCTGCGATTCAGGCGGACAATCCCGGCCTGAAGATGCCGGACAAGGGCATCACCCCGGTCGTCCGGTCGGACGGTTCCGGGTCGACGGCGCAGTTCACCAAGTGGATGTCCGATCAGTATCCGGCGATCTGGTCGACCGGGATGACGTCGCAGTTCCCGACCGCTCGCGTCGCGAACGCCAAGGCGCAGAACGGCTCGCTGGGCGTGGCCGGCTACGTCAGCCAGAACTACGGCGAAGGCGCGATCACCTATGTCGAGTACTCCTACGCGCTGAAGTCCGGCTTCCCGGTCGCCAAGGTGCTCAACAGCTCGGGCTACTACATCGAGCCGACCGCGTCCTCCGTCGCCGTGGCCCTCCTGCAGGCGCAGATCAATACCGATGCCGGCTCGGCCGACTACCTGACCCAGATCCTGAGCGGCGTGTACAACAGCGCCGACCAACGGGCGTATCCGCTCTCCAGCTACTCCTACATGATCGTCCCGACGGGGTTGGGCGGCATCTTCACCGAGGACAAGGGCTACACGCTGGGTGAGTTCACGAAGTACGTCGTCTGCGAAGGCCAGCAGCAGGCCTCGGCCTTGGGATACTCGCCGCTTCCGATGAATCTGGTTCAAGCAGCGTTCGCCCAGATAGCACGCGTTCCCGGCGCCAACGCGGGGTCGCTCAACATCGGCTCGTGCAACAACCCGACGTTCTCGGCCGACGGGTCGAACAAGCTGGCGAGTGACGCCCCCTATCCCGCCGACTGCGACAAGCAGGGCACCGGAAACCAGTGCACAACCGGAACCGCGGGAGCGACCGAGGGAACCGAGGTGTCCGGCTCCGGCAGCGGCGGTTCCGCCGCCGGAGCCGCGACCGGCGGCACGGCTGCCAGCGCCGATGCGGCCACGGCGGGCGGAACCTCGACGGCCGACGCCGTGTACGACGCGAACGGCAACCTCGTGTCCGGTTCCACGGCGCAGGGCGGCTCGGCGGTGTCCTCGCCGTTCACGCTGGCGTCCGAGTCCTGGGGGCCGTCTCAGACGGGGATGCTCGTCGCCGGCGTGCTGCTGCTCGGGGCCATCCTCGTGCCGCCCTTGTTCGTACGGCGCTCCCGCGCCAAGCGGTGATCGGCGGCTGAACGCGCGGTGCCCGGCACTCGGCGTTCACCTGCCGGAACAGCAATGGGCGCTGGTCCACGCCAGCCGTTCGCAGTGCGGACAGAGCAGATTCGCACGAGATTCCTAACTTGTGATGAGGCCGCTGGGGCGGTCAGAACTGGGGTTTGACGTGGTCCGGATCGGACGTGCGCGCACATGGGTTCGTGCAGCACTGGCGGCGTGTGCGACATTCGCGGCGGTGATCTCGGTGTCCGTGGTCGCGAGCGGCGCGGCGCAGGCGGTGGACGGATCGGCGGTGACGGTCTCTGCCCGAGTGCAGGACCCGGATGTCGACGAGGCCCCGCTCCCCGACCTCGAGGTGACGGTCTCGCAGACGCAGAACCTCATCGCACAGGCGATAACCGTGTCGTGGAAGGGCGGCAAGCCTTCGTCGCTGCCGAGTTCGCAGAGCGGCGGCGAGAACTATCTGCAGATCATGCAGTGCTGGGGCGACGTCACCGACGCGAAGGGCGACGTCGGGCCGGACCGGACCACGTGCCAGTTCGGTGGGTTCGTATCGCCGGGGGCTGTTCGGGATCGCTATGTCGAGTCGCCCGATGCGGTGGCGAAGGAGGATCTGCCCTACGCGCATCTCGGTGCCGATTACTTCGATCCGTCCTACGTGGGGATTCCCTTTCGCTCCGTCACCGGGACGAACGTCGAGTCCGTGGTCGACGGCAAGATCCAGCCGGGCGTGAATCTGAACACGAACGCGTTCTTCACGAAGTACACGACGAACGAAGTGCCGTGGGCGGGTTCGGCGGCCGACGGCACGGGGTCGGTCACGTTCGAGGTGCAGACGGCCTTGGCGGCTCCGGGGCTCGGATGCGGGTCGGTCGACGAGACGGCCGTCGATGCCTCCTCCGGCCGTTCGTGCTGGCTGGTCATCGTGCCGCGCGGCGAGGGTGCCAACGTCGACTCCGCGCTCTTCTGGGATGAGTGGAAACACCGCATCGCGGTTCCCCTGCAGTTTCAGCCCGTCGGTCAGCACTGCGTGATCGGCTCGGCAGAACGTCAGCTGGCGGGAACGGAGCTGGCGGCGGACGCCGTCGCGGCATGGCAGTCGACTCTCTGCGGAAGTGAGGGCGGCGCCGCCTACACCCTCCTGACGACGACCGACACGGATGCGGCGGGAGCCGCGAACAGCACCTCGGACGCCCCTCTCGCGCTGACGTCGCAGGCGTTGGACGCCGAGGAGGGCGTCACCGACAATCTGACGTACGCGCCGATCGCGCTGACGGGGGTCTCGGTGGCGTTCGCCATAGATCGGTTCCCGTCCTACAACGCCTCGGAGGATGCGCGCTCGCGCGCTCGCATTCCCTTCTCGAGCATGAAGCTCACACCGCGGCTCCTCGCGAAACTGCTCACGTCGTCGTACTCGGACGCGTTGGCGCCGAACTCCGACAAGGCTCATCTCGGCACGAATCCACGCAACCTCCTCTACGATCCCGACTTCCTTGCGATCAATGATCCGGAGTGGGCCGAGCAGGCCATCGTGAATCCCGCCGTCGCGGACGTCATGGTGCCGCAGGGGCGGTCGGGCTACGCGGAGGCCATCTGGGACTACATCCTGGCCGATGCGGATGCGCGTGCCTTCATGGAAGGCCGGGCGGACCCGTGGGGAATGGTCGTGAACCCTTACGCATCGATCGATCCCGAGCTGAACCCCACCGGCTCGGCGCTCGAGGTGCCGCGATCGGACTTTCCGAAGGTCGACCCGAGTGAGGGCTATCCGGGACAGGACCGCGTTCTGAACTCGGTGACATGGCGTCCCTATCTGAATGATCTCGCCTCCGGGGCATACAACTCTCTGCGCGGCGACGGGCTGACGGCCGGCGACTGGGATCCGTTCTCCACGCCCCCCAAATGGAGCAGGAACGCTCGTAGCCTCGTCGGTGCACGCACGGTGATGGCCTTGACCACGGCGCCCGCGGCGGCGCGGTACGAGACGGTGACGGCTTCTCTCTTGAACCCGGCCGGCCAGTTCGTCACGGCCGACACCGAGACGATGCTCGCGGCCGCGGCGGCGATGGTGGCGTCAGAGACGCAGACCCAGGTGCGCACGTTCGATCCGACCACGTCAGCGGCGAAAGCCGCGCCCTCTGCCTACCCGCTGACGATGCCGGTGTACGCCGCCACCGATGTGACACGGAATTCATCGGATCTGCGAACCAGCTACGCGCAGTTCGTCCGGTACGCCGCCACGTCGGGGCAGACCCCGGGCGTTCGTCTCGGTGAGTTGCCGCCGGGCTATGCCCCGCTGCCGCAGAGCTGGCGTGACCAAGCGCTGCTCGCGGCCGATCAGATCGAGGCCGGGGTCCGTATCGCGCAACCCGCCGCCTCGGCTCCGGTCGGGCAGGCGCAAACGCCGGCCCAGGCCGCATCCGCTCCGGCGACGAGAGCAAGCGCTGCGGCGCCGTCATCCGCGGTGCCCGCGACCGACCCTGCAGCATCCGGCGTGGCGTCGGCCGCTCTCTCGGCGGGCTCGACACCCGACGACCCCGACAGCGGCGCCCTGTCGGGCATCCTGCCGATCGCCCTCGTGGCCGCGCTTCTCGCTGCCGTGATCGCCCCTCTCATCGGCCGCTCTCGGCGCCGTCTCTGACCTTTCCTCTGCACGACCCTCAACCCGATACAGAAAGAGAACAACATGAAGCTCAAGCGGCTTGTTGCCGTTTCGACGGCTCTCGCGGCCGTCGTTGCTGGTGGCGTGGTGGCATCTGCAGCAAACGCAGAGGTCGTCTCGAACAGCTACGTGCTGGTCGGCTCGGACACGCTCCAGGACGCCTCGAACGCGCTCGCGAACGGCACGCGCGTCACCGGCTCGCTGGTGCGAGTGAAGGCGAACAACGAGACCATCGGTTCGTTCGATGCGTTCCCGTCGTCCGGCGTCGGCAGCCAGATCCAGACGAAGCCCGGCGGTGCGCGCTTCCTGCGTCCTTCGGGATCCGGAAACGGCGTGAACGCCCTCATCGCCTCGATCAACACGTCGGGCTCGGCGAAGTGGAACAACGTCGACATCACCGGACAGGTCGACATCGCACGCTCCTCGAGCGCGCCCAAGAGCGCCGACGTCGATGCGACCAATGGAAAGCTCGCCTACATCCCGTTCGGCCGCGACGCAGTGTCGTACATCTACACCGGCGGAACGGCTGCGTGGGCGAACCTGAGCGCTGCCGAGCTCAAGCAGATCTTCGAGGGAACACTGACCACGGTCGACGGCGTCGCGATCACCCCGCGGCTTCCGCAGAGCGGTTCCGGCACGCGCAGCTTCTTCCTCAGCGCGATCGGCGTCACCACGCCGGCTGCCAGCATCGACGTCAACAACACGACCGCTGAGAACGACGCTTCGGTGCTCGGCGCGAACCAGATCATCCCGTTCTCCGTCGCCAGCTGGACGGCGCAGTCGACGGGCTCTGCTCCGACCACGCTGAACGGCACGAGCGTCGTGCTCGGCACGCCCATCTCGGGCGTCGCGCCCGTGACCGGCGCCGGAACCGCCATGGTGCCGAACTCGGCGTTCTACAGCACCGCGTTCGGACGCGACACCTATCTGGTGGTGGAGCGCGCCCGCATCACGCCCTCCAACCCCAAGTACGACGCAGGTCTCGCTGCTCTGGTCGACCCGACCAAGGCCGCCAGCCTGACCAACTCCACTGCCTCGGCGGCATCCACGCCGGCGGCGGTCAAGAAGAAGTTCGGCTTCCTCGCGCCGTCGACGACGGCTCCCACGTACGCATACCCCGCAGCCTGATCCTCACACTGACAGGACGAATCAACATGTACTTTCTCAAGAGCAAGAAGGTTGTGGCAGGCCTGACGGCCGTCGTGGCCGGACTCGGTATCGCATTGGCAGGCGGCTCGGCGGCGATGGCTGCTGACGACGCAGGCCACTGGACTCCGGAGGGCACCCAGGAGCCCTGGTTCATCTACGATCTCGGTACGAGTCAGCAGATCACACCGGGCACCACGCTCCACTTCGACTCCGACCTGTTCGCCGCGCCGTCGGCGACGAACATCGACCAGCCGTTCGACAAGGCTCCCTCCGACGCGACGGGTGTGAAGTACTTCATCGCACCCCGAGGGCAGGAGTCCAACATCGCGCAGTGGAGCTCCTCCGAGACGGGCGGCTTCATGACGGACCAGGACAAGCGTGTCTTGCAGCCCACGTCGTCGCTGTACCAGTTCCCGGCGTCGTTCAGCGCGGTCAAGGCCGCCGGCGGTAACTACAGCCTCGGTATCGCGTACACGAAGAACAACGGCGTGACGCTCGTGGGCTCGCCCTCGTACACCTGGGTGACGATCACCGCAGGCTCGGGAGACTGGACCTTCACGACGCCCGAGTGGGTGGCGGACCAGGTCTCGGGACCGAAGACGGGTGACATCACCGTCGAGGCACCCGTGGCCGCCCCCGTCGACGGTGCGCTCTCGCTGACCGTTCCGTCGGGTGCCAAGGCGACCCTGGGCGCTGCGGCGCTGGACAGCACGGGCAAGTCCGTGTCGAACGGCACGCTGCCCACCTTCCAGGTCAAGGACGAGCGCTACTCGACCAAGCCCGGCTGGACGGTGAACACCTCGGTGGCCGCCTTCGTCAGCGGTGCGAACACGTTCGACGCCGCCGCTCTGGCGATCACCCCGGCGATCAACAACACGTCGACCGCGACGGGTGTCACGAAGGTGACCTCGCTCACCGGCTCGACCGCCGCGGGCAAGTTCGCCGAGGCTGCGACCGGTGCCGGCACGGGCACGACCGACCTGTCGGCCGCGCTGACGCTCACCGCGCCGCTCGGCACCCCGGCAGGCACCTACACCTCGACGATGACGGTCACCGTCGTCTCGAAGTGAGTTCCCGGGGTGGGGCGGGCCTCGTGCCCGTCCCACCCCACTCGCCGTGCCCTGGCTCGTTGCCCGGGCACGGCGGTATCGCTTCCCCTCTGTTCGCCCCGCGTTCA
>JASCPH010000078.1 GCA_029959545.1 Microbacteriaceae bacterium PS02066
GCGACACCCCGGTGCGGCTGCGCCGCGACGTCATCGGGCGCCCCGCGGCGGCTCCCCGCGCGCGGCGGGCCGCCGCATCCGACGCCGTCGCCGAGGGCGACCGGTCGCTGTTCGAGAAGCTGCGGGAATGGCGCGCGCAGACCGCGCGCGAGCAGGGCGTGCCGGCGTACATCGTCTTCGGCGACGCGACCCTGCGCGCGCTCGCCGAGCACCGCCCGGGCTCGCTCGCCGACCTCGACGGCATCACGGGCATCGGCGCCAAGAAGCGCGACGCGTACGGCGAGGCCGTGCTCGAGGTCATCGCCACCGCCTGACTCCCCGCACGCCCGGCCCCCGCACGCCGGTTCGTTGCGCAGGAGAAATCCCTGCCGCAGGACGATGCGCCCCCGAATCGTCCTGCGCTGCGTAGATCTCCTGCGCAGCGTGCGTTCCAGACGGCAAACGGATGCGGTCGCGCGCGGCCGATGTCGCCAGCACACAACCGGATGCGGCGACGTGCCCGCATCCGGTTGTAGAGGATCTGCAACCGAGTTGGGCTCCGGTTGTCGTGCTCCTACCGTCGAGATCGTCTTCCTCTGTCCCACCGAAGGGTGATGCCATGACCGACGCCGTCGTCCGTCCCGCCAAGCCTGCGACCAACCGTCGCACTCCCGCCGGGGGTGCGCCCACCGCCGCGCACTCCGCGGCAGAGGCCGCCGAGCCCCGCATCGACCTGCCCGCCGTGACCGAGATGCTGCTCGGCACGTGGGGCAAGACGCGCCGGGAGGCGCGCGAGATGATCAAGGATCCGGCCTTCTGGCGCATCGACGGCCAGACGGTCGCCGAGCACCGTGACCGTGTCTTCGGTCAGCTGGGTCTCATCGTCGAGCAGGGCGTGTCGGCGCGCGCGTACCCGGTCGAGTACGGCGGCCTCGGCGACAACGGCGCGAACATCGCAGGCTTCGAGGAGCTCGTGCTCGCCGATCCGAGCCTGCAGATCAAGGCCGGCGTGCAGTGGGGGCTCTTCGGTGCCGCCATCCAGCAGCTGGGCACGAAGAAGCACCATGACAAGTGGCTCGCCGACGTGGTCACGCTGAAGCTGCCGGGTGCCTTCGCGATGACCGAGACCGGTCACGGATCGGATGTGGCCGCGATCGGCACGACCGCGACGTACGACGCCGACACGGAGGAGTTCGTCATTCACACGCCGTTCCGCGGTGCGTGGAAGGACTACCTCGGCAACGCGGCGGTGCACGGGCGCGCGGCGACCGTCTTCGCGCAGCTGATCACCGGCGGTGTCAACTACGGCGTGCACTGCTTCTTCGTGCCGATCCGTGACGAGGCCGGCGACTTCCTGCCCGGCGTCGGCGGCGAGGATGACGGCGTCAAGGGCGGCCTCAACGGCATCGACAACGGCCGCCTGCACTTCGACCAGGTCCGCGTCCCCCGCGAGAACCTGCTCAACCGCTACGGCGACGTCGCCGCCGACGGCACGTACTCGAGCGAGATCGCGAGCCCCGGCCGCCGTTTCTTCACGATGCTCGGCGCGCTCGTGCAGGGCCGCGTCTCGCTCGACGGCGCGGCCACCACGGCTGCCGCCCTCGGACTGAAGATCGCCGTCACCTACGCCAACCAGCGCCGGCAGTTCGATTCCGGATCGGGGACGCCCGAGGTGACCCTGCTCGACTACGGCAAGCACCAGCGCCGCCTCCTGCCGCGTCTGGCCACGGTGTACGCGCAGGCGTTCGCGCACGACGAGTTCCTGAAGAAGTTCGACGGTGTGTTCTCCGGTCGCACCGACACCTCCGAAGAGCGCGAAGATCTCGAGACGCTCGCGGCGGCTCTCAAGCCCCTGTCGACGTGGAACGCGCTCGACATCCTGCAGGAGTGCCGCGAGGCGAGCGGCGGCGCCGGCTTCCTCGCCGAGAACCGGCTCGTCGGTCTGCGCAGCGACCTCGACGTGTACGTCACGTTCGAGGGCGACAACAACGTGCTCCTCCAGCTCGTCGGCAAGCGTCTGCTCTCGGACTACGCCTCGCAGTTCAAGGGTAAGGATGCGGCCGCGCTCGCGCGATTCGCCGTCGGCAGCACCGCCGGCAAGGTGTTCCACGGCGCGGGCCTTCGTCAGCTCGGGCAGTCACTCGCCGACTTCGGCTCGACCGCTCGTTCGGTGGAGCTCGGCCTGCGCGAGGACCAGCAGTTCGAGTTGCTGGCGGGACGCGTGCAGCAGATGGTCGCCGACGTCGCGGCGCGACTGCGTCCCGCGGCGAAGCTGCCCGCGGCCGAGGCCGCCGCACTGTTCAACGAGTGCCAGTTCGACCTCATCGAGGCGGCGCGTGCGCACGGCGAGCTGCTGCAGTGGGAAGCCTTCACCGACGCCGTCCACCGCGTCGGCGACGACGGCACGCTGCGGGTTCTCACCTGGCTGCGCGACCTTTTCGGGATGAGCCTTATCGAGAAGCACCTGTCGTGGTACCTCATCAACGGTCGCCTCTCGGCTCAGCGCGCCGGTTCCGTGTCGCGTTACATCGGACGCCTTTCGGCCCGGCTCCGCCCGCACGCGCAGGACCTCGTGGACGCGTGGGGCTTCGAGCCCGAGCACATCCGCGCGCACATCGCGTCGGGCGCGGAGCAGCAGCGACAGGATGAGGCGCACGCGTACTACGCCGAGCTCGCCGCATCCGGTGAAGCGCCGGTGTCGGAGAAGTCGCTGCAGAAGAAGCGCTGAGCGGTGTCGGCGCCCGCGGATAGCGTGGGTGGATGACCGACATCATCGTGGGAGAAGACGGCCGTGCGCGTTGCGCGTGGGCCGGAGCCGATCCCGAGTACCGGCGCTACCACGACGAGGAGTGGGGCACTCCGCTTCACGGTGATCGGCCGCTGTTCGAGAAGATGAGCCTCGAGGGGTTCCAGGCCGGGCTCAGCTGGATCACCATCCTGCGCAAGCGCCCGCGCTTCCGCGAGGTTTTCGCCGGCTTCGAGCCGGATGCGGTCGCCGGCTTCGATGAGGTCGACATCGAGCGGTTGATGGGCGACGCCGGCATCGTGCGCAACCGGGCCAAGATCGAGGCCGTCATCGCCAACGCGCGTCTGGTCGAGGCCATGGCGTCGGGCGAGCTGGACGCGCTGATCTGGTCGTTCTCGCCCGAGGGGCACGTGCCGCCCGCGTCCTTCGCTGCGGTCCCGGCCACGACGGCCGAGTCGACCGCGCTCAGCAAGGAGCTACGCCGGCGGGGTTTCCGTTTCGTCGGCCCCACGACGATGTACGCGCTGATGCAGTCGGCCGGCCTCGTCGACGACCACATCGCCGGCTGCTGGCGCGCTGCCTAAGCCGTCGTCAGCGGCCGGTGTCGAACAGGTGCCGGCCGGAGTGGCCCAGCACCTTCACCATCACGCCGCGTCGCCGAAGCTCCGCGACCGTGCGAGTCTCCTCGTCGATGTTGCGGCCCAGCGCATGAACGCTCGCCACCACGAGGACGTCGCCGCGGGTGAGGCGCCCGAACAGGCGACCCAGGCGCTCCTCCCACGACTCGAGGATGTCGGGGGCAGGGTGTCGGAAGCCGTCGATGGGCACCCCGAAGCGCGTCAGTTCGGCGCGCTGTTCGACCACCGAAGGCATGTCGTCGCGGTTCACCACGAGGCCCACCAGGCGCGCACCGGTCGGCCGCGCACGCCACCAGTTGCGGTCCGACTGCAGTTCCGTGAAGCACTTGGGGCAGTCGGCCGCTGTGTGGGGCAGGTGCAGTGGGGCGGTCGCGGGATCGGCTCCCGCGCCCGCGTTCTCGCCCGTCCCCGCGCTGACCATGCGTCCATTCTCCCCCGGATCGGGTGACGGTGTCACTCGTCGCCGGTCTCGTCCGCCAGGCGCAGCTCGAGGCTGATCTGGTCGGCGTCGAGCTCCGCGAGGGCGTGGCGCAGCGCGGCCGTGCTGAACGACCCCGACGACCCTGCCTCGAGCAGGCGCTCGCGCATGGCGTCGATCATCTCGAGGCGCAGCTCCAGCACCTCGCGCGCGGCTGACGTCATCTCGTCGTCGGGCGGGTCCACGAGTCGTGCTCCCACCCGGGTGAGGATGCGTTCGCTGAACGCCGTCCCGTCGCGCCGGCGCAGATCCTCGTCCTGAAGCCGCTCGGATGCGGCCTCGCGCAGCACATCGTCCAGGCGCCGCTGCTCCTCCCGCGTCGGTCCCGCGGACTCCGACGGGATCCGGAGCAGGCGCACCAGCGCAGGCAGGGTGAAACCCTGCAGGAGCAGGCTGATGATCGCCACCATGAACGCGACGAAGATCAGCAGAGGGCGGTGGTCGGTGTCCCGCGGGAGGGTCTGCGCCGCGGCGAGGGTCACAACACCCCGCATCCCGGCCCAGACGATGATCGTGCCGTGCTTCCACCCGAGCGGTGAGGAGCGGTAATAGTCCAGGTCGCCGCCGAGGCGCGCGAGTCGCTTCCGGATCGACGGGATGCGGCGCATCGCCCGCTCCGGGGTCGATCTCTCGATCGCCACCGTGCCGTCGGCCATCCTCTGCAGTCTCTTGTCGACGCGCTCGATGTCGAAGCCGGCGAACCGCCGCGCTCTTCGTCCCTGCTGCCAGATGAGGAAGGCCACGTACACGCCGCGCACGGCGACGATGATGCCGAGGGCCGACAGGGCGAGCCACGTGCCGTGCCAGAGGCCGTCGTGCTCGGTCAGGTTCTTGTTGACGACGTCGGTGAGCTCCAGTCCCATGACGAGGAAGACGCCGCCTTCGAGCACGAGCTCGATCGTGCGCCAGTTGGCCTCTTCCGACAGTCGTTGCTCGGGAGAGAAGCGTCTGGCCGCGCCCTGCCCGGTGACGATGCCCGCGACCACGGCGGCCACGAGTCCCGAGCCGTTGAGCTCTTCCGTGGGTAGGTACGCGATGAAGGGGATCGCGAAGCTGATGGCGGTGTTGGCCGCCGAGTGGCCGACCCACGTGCGCACCCGCAGGTTCACCCAGCCGACGAGTCCGCCGATCACGAGGGCGATCAGCACCGCCCACAGGAACGACAGGATGGCATCGCCGAACGAGAACCCCGCCGCGATCGCGGCGGTCGAGGTGCGCAGCAGCACCAGGGCGGTTGCATCGTTGAGCAGACTCTCGCCCTCGAGCATCGTCGTGACGCGTGTGGAGATGCCCATCCGTTTCACGATCGAGGTGGCGACCGCATCCGTCGGCGAGAGGATCGCGCCCAGGGCGATGCCGAGGCCCAGGTCGAGGCCCGGGATCACCCAGGTGAAGAAGAGTCCGAGCAGGACGGCGCTTCCCACAACTAGCACGACCGACAACCCGGCGATCGGAGTGAAGTCGCGGCGGAACTCGATCGCCGGAAGCTGCACGGCCGACGAGTACAGCAGGGGTGGGAGCACGCCCACGAGGATCCATTCGGGATCGACCTCGGGGATGTCGGGGACGAACGGCAAGGCGGCCAGCACGAGGCCGATGGCGACGAGGACGAGGGGGCCGGCGATGTTGAGCCGCCGTCCCAGGGCCGTCACGATGGCGACGACGACGATGCCGCCGACGATGACGGCCAGATGCTCCACGTCAGATCACCCCCAGCGCCCTCACGGCCTCGCGCTCGTCGGCGAGCTCGGCGACCGAGGCGTCCAGACGGCGGCGGATGCGAGCGGGAACCTCCAGGCCCTCGACGATGCGGTACCCGCTGCCGTCCGAGCGCACCGGGAAGGAGCTGAAAAGGCCCTCCGGCACGCCGTACTCGCCGTGCGAGACGACCGCGGCGGAGGTCCAGCCGAGTCGGGTGCCCTCGACGTCGTCGCGGATGTGGGAGATCGTCGCGTGCGCCGCGGAGGCCACGGAGGAGGAGCCGCGCACCTCGATGATCTCCGCCCCGCGCTTCGCCACCCGCGGGGTGAACTCGTCGTCGAGCCAGCGGATCGCCGCATCCTCGTCGCCGAAGCGCGCGGCGAGCACGTCGAGGGCGGGTGCGCCGTCGATCGTCGCGTGGGTCACGTCGGGAACCTGGGTGGCGGAGTGGTTGCCCCAGATGGTTACGTCGCGCACGGCGGATACGCCGACGCCGACGGCCTCGGCGAGCTGACCGACGGCGCGGTTGTGATCGAGGCGGGTGAGCGCGGCGAAGCGTTCGGCGGGCACGTCGGGGGCCGCAGCCGAGGCGATCAGCGCGTTCGTGTTCGCGGGGTTGCCGACAACGACGGCGCGGACGTCGGATGCGGCGTGCGCCGCGATCGCGGCGCCCTGGGGACCGAAGATTCCCGCGTTCGCGGCGAGCAGGTCCGCGCGCTCCATGCCGGGACCGCGCGGGCGCGCACCGACGAGCAGGGCGATGTTGCAGCCGTCGAAGGCCACGGCCGGATCCTCCGTGACCTCGACGTCGCGCAGCAGCTCGAACGCGCCGTCCTGCAGCTCCAGGGCCGCGCCCTCCGCGGCGCGCAGCCCCTGGCGGATCTCCAGCAGCCGCAGCCTGACCGGTCGGTCGGGGCCCAGCATGTCGCCTGCCGCGATGCGGAAGAGCAGCGCGTAGCCGATCTGCCCCCCGGCGCCGGTGATGGTGATCGTTGTGGGCGCAGCTGTGCTCATGCGATGAGCATACGAGCAGGCTCAGGCGGGCACATCCCGGTGGGCGCCATAGCGCATCCGTAGACAGGATGGGGTGACAAGGTACCGTGAGGATATGACGGTCTCCGAGCTCGACGACATCCTGTACCCGCCGATCGAGCCCTATGAGAGCGGAGAGCTGCTGGTCGGCGACGGGCAGCGGATCTACTGGGAGCAGTCCGGCAACCCGGAAGGCAAGCCGGTCGTCTTCCTGCACGGCGGGCCCGGCGGCGGGACCTCGCCCTGGCATCGACGTTTCTTCGATCCGGAGCGCTACCGGATCGTCCTGCTGGATCAGCGCGGATGCGGCAAGTCGACCCCGCACGCGAGCGACCCGACCGCCGACCTGCGCTTCAACACGACCTGGCACCTGGTCGCCGATCTCGAGCTCCTGCGCCGCAACCTCGGAATCGAGCGCTGGCAGGTGTTCGGCGGCTCCTGGGGGTCCACCCTCGCGCTCTCCTACGCCCAGGCGCACCCCGAGGCCGTCACCGAGCTCGTGCTGCGCGGCATCTTCACGCTCCGCCGGCACGAGCTGGAGTGGTTCTACGAGGGCGGCGCCTCGGCGATCTTCCCCGACCTGTGGGAGGGCTACGTCGCCGAGATCCCGGTGCTCGAGCGCAGTCGCATGATCGAGGCCTACCACCGCCGCCTGTTCGACGCGGACCCGGCCGTGCACCGGCCCGCCGCGCTCGCGTGGACCCGGTGGGAGGCATCGACGCTCACGCTGCGTCCCGACCCGGAGCTGGTGGCATCGATGACGGATCCGGATGCGGCCACCGCGTTCGCGCGCATCGAGAACCACTATTTCGTGAACCACGGATGGCTGCGCGAGGGCCAGTTGATCGAGGAGGTGGACCGCATCCGCCACATCCCCGCGGTCATCGTCCAGGGACGTTACGACGTCTGCACGCCGATCATGACGGCGTGGGACCTGCACCGTGCGTGGCCCGAGTCGGAGCTGGTGGTCGTGGACGACGCCTCGCACTCCGCATCCGAGCCCGGGATCGCGGCGGCCCTGCGGGCGGCTACCGACCGGTTCGCGTGAGGGTCAGGCTCCCATCGCCCGGATGAGGGTGAGGGCGAGACCGAGCGGATTGCGGTCGACCCGGTAGCGGGTGAGGCCCTCGCTCACGGCCGCCGCCGTGCGTGCGGAGACGAACCACGGCGGAGTGGGCAGCACCGAGAAGCGTCCCGGGCCGAGCGAGCGCGGGAAGGGGCGGAAGGGGCCTCGCAGCACCGAGCGTTCGACGTCGGCCAGCAGCGAGGTGTTGTGGACCACGCCGATCCCCGATCCGACCTCCCGTACGTCGGAGCCGGGGAAGGCGCCCCAACTCAGCACGGGCGTCGCGAACAGCACGCCGGTCCATGCGTTGATCGCGATGCCGCCGTAGCGGAGCTCGGCGATCGCCCGCTCGAAGCCGGCGCCCATCGCGTCCTCCGTGTCGGGGTCGACGATGACGTTGGCGCCGAGCGTGCCCGCGAGCGACTCGTTCGCGTGCGCGACGGCGGCGTCGAGAAACTCCTGACCGGTGCCGGCGAGCTCCACGACTCCCAGCACGGGGGCGAAGTACTCCGTGGTCTCCAGTCCGGTGGCATCCTCGCCCGGCGCCACCTGCACGAGCGCACGGCTGTGCCCGGCCGACCACTCGGCGCTCGGATACGTCACCGTGAGCGCGTGCAGGCGCTCGTCGGCGCGGGGGTACCAGACCGGCCGGGCCGGAGCATCGCGGTAGGCCGCGTGCAGAGCCCGCAGGAACTGCTCCCGCTGCGGCCAGTCCGCGCTCATCAGCACGACCTGACCGGCGATGCAGTTGTGGCCGCTGTTGTGCAGCCGCATCGTCGCGATGTGGGCCGCTTGGAAGCGGAGGTCTGCGTCGGTCCACTCGCCCGGCACCACGATGATCGGAGACACGCCCCCGAGCTCGGCCGTGATGGGAGCCTTCAGCTGCGGTTCGTCGGTCGTGCGATCGCGGTCGCCCCACACGATCGCGTCGAAGGTCGCGGCGGAGCCCGTGATGTGCACGTGCTCGATGCCCTCGTGCGCGGTGAGGTAGGCGCCGACATCGCCGCCGCCGCGCACGATCCGCACGAGGCCCCGACCGATCAGCGGCGCGAGCGCACGCTCGAAGACGGGCACGAGGGCGTCCTGGGTGGGGTTGACCTTGAGCAGGCTCACGCGGTCGAAGGCGAGCAGCTCGTACAGCACGTCCAGGACCGGGATCGCGGAGATGTTGCCCGCGCCGAGGACGAGTCCCACGCCCGCAGCGCCGGGGGTGACCTGCGCGAGCCCGGCGCGGCGGATGGCTGTGGAGGCATCGGTGCCGGGGCGCAGCCAGATCTCGCCCGTGAATCCCGACAGCAGGAGGTTGTCGATGGGTTCGCGAGGGAAGACGTGCGCGCGGATGCGGTCGCCCGGCGCACGGTCGAGCCGCACCCCGTCGAGCGGGCTGCCGCCGGCGGCGATCCGGCGCAGCGTCGCGAGGTAGCCGTCGAGTGCGCCGAGCACGGCGTAAGGGCCCGAGAGCCACTCCTCGCCGCGGAGCGGGTGGTCGGGCGCGAGCCCCTTCGCGCGCGCGGCGATGCCGGCCCAGTCCGCGGCCGCGGTGCCGACCGCATCTCTCGTGGCCGAGAGCGCGCGGATGCGCTCGACGATGCTCGAGCGCGACCAGAGCGCGGCGCCCTGGCGGAGCGCGGCGAGGTCGTCGTCGATCGCGGCGCGCAGCCGGGGGTCGAGCTCGGGCACGGACACGGGTGCGGGCGTCGCAGAGGACTCGGACGCGGGCACGGCGCTCTCCTTCGGGTGGGCCACCAGGCCAGTGTGCCGCCCGCGGCGTGCCGGATGCTGTGAACCGGGCCTGGAGCACAACGCGCCGGTCGTCGGGGGTCGCCCGTTTTGTTCGCCTGTCACAGATCGAGCCCGACGGCTCGATCTGTGACAGCCGAACGGGGGCGGAAGGGGACGGGGAAGAGACGAACGGGGGTGGGGGCGGGGCGGGAGGGGGGACGGGGCTGGGGGACGGGCGGGAGG
>JASCPH010000079.1 GCA_029959545.1 Microbacteriaceae bacterium PS02066
ATCATCGTCGGCAAAGCGATTCGCGTCGCTGACGAGCGGTAAAGCGTAGCGGGTCGGCGCTGGGGCTGGGGCTACCGCGCCGACCCGCTACGCGCACTACGTACGCAACTGCGCATATGCGTCCGCCCGCCTGTCGCTAGGATCACTGTGTCCGGGTCTCGGATCACGCGTCCTGGAGGAGTTGTGTTGCTCGTGCTGTCTGCTGTCGTTGCAGGGTCGCCGACCACGATCGAGTACGTCACCTTGATCATCGAAGCGGTGGGAGCCCTCGCTCTGCCGTTCGCCCTCTTCGCGCTCGTGCTCGAGGCACGCAAGGCGGCCCGCGATCGTGCCGACAAGGTGGTGGCCTGGGCTGCCGTTCCGCACGACCGCGAGCACTCGGCCGGACTGCGGGGAGCCGTGATCGTGAACAACTCCGAGCAGGTCGCCCGCGATGTCGAGGTCGTTCTGCACGCCGGGGGCGACGCGCCGACGCGGCACACCTATCCGATGATCCCGCCCGGGACGCACTTCTTCCCCGTGCAGGAGCGCGTCACGTCGGGCACGGGAGAGGATGCCGCGGGCACCGCCGGCGACCGGTGGGAGAACCCCGTCGACTACTGGCTGCTGCCGGTCGACGGAGACAAGGGAGTTCTGAAGGTGTCGCTTCGCCACGCCGGCGACCCCCAATCGGCATTCCGCGAGTACGAGCTCATGCCGTGGACGAGCTCCGCGGAAGGCACATCGTTTCGCGTCGACGAGTTCGCCTTCGGACTGGGCGGGAACCGCTGGCGGCGCCGCGACGGGAAGACGATCCGCGGTTCGCTGCGATGGCCGTTCGGCCGAGCGCGTTCGTCCGTTGAGGAGGCGGATGCCGCTCGCGACCGCCGGTTCCCCACCATCGCTCTGACCGAGAAGCAGGAAGCGGCGCAGACGGGCCGGTCGTACGACGACACGATCGCCTTGATCGACGCCGTCGGCCGCATCCTCGCCGGCGGTCACACGCTCGCGCCGAACCAGACGCTCGACGCGTCGGCGCAGCTCCGGGCGGTGGGAGTCTCGCGTGTGCGACGGTCGAAGACGATCAAGCGCAAGGAAGGAGAGCGCGGCGGTCTCGCCCTGACCTTCTTCGTCGGCGACGAGCAATCACCGAGCTACTCGTTCGGAGCCGGCCAGACCGGAACAGTGCCCGCCTGGTTCGTCGCGACGACAGCGAACGGCGACGTCAAGATCGGCGGAGGCCTCTTCGCCCGTCGCCGCTCGGTGGTCGACTGGACGGCCGCCGATCTCGCTGACGCCATCGTCAGCGGCATCCGAGACCACAGCCACATCGACGAGCCGACGGAGTACGCATCGTGAGAAACCGAGAGATCGCAGGCATCTTCGCCGACGCCCGCAAGCGGCCGCTCGTTTCCCTCTGCTGGCTGCCCTACTGCTATCTGCTGCTGTTCCTCGTCAGCGCGATGGCCCTCGGGCTCCTCGGGGCGCCCGCAGACACCGTCTGGATCGTGAGCCTGCTGTGGGTTCCGCTCGGCTGGGCGGCGGTCGCGGTTGCGATCGGCGTGATCGTCGCGCGATCGACGGAGGAGGGCGCGCTCCCCTGCGTCGCGTGGGCGGCGGCCCTTCCTGCACGCGGCTGGGCGTGGGTTTGGGGCACGCTGGCGACGCTCCTCTTCGCCCGATTCTTCTGGTCGCTGCTGGTGCTCGCCGTCGTCGGCTTCACCGGCATCGTGACCGCCCTGATGATCTTCGGCGGAGCCCCCTGGTGGCTCACGCTCATCGTCTGCGTGGGCGTTCTCTTCCTCACGGCCGGCGGCGCGAAGTGGGGAAATCAGCACGGCAGCGGCTATACCGGCGCCGTCCCCCTGGGCCCGATCATCCTGGTCTGCATCGGCATCTGGGCGTGGGTGGTCACGCTCGCGCTCTCCGTCATCGCGCTCATCTCGGCGCCCTGGTTCGCGGTGCGGATCGCGCTGGATCCCTGGTCTGCCGCCTGGGGCTTGGGCCTCAGCACAGAGGGGATCATCGCGATGATCGCGCTGGTGCTGGTCACCTGTGTGCTGCCGTACGCCCTCGACATCCGTCTCGCCGCGAGCGTCTACGCTCGGCCGGCGCGGCGGATGAGGGCGAAGCGGGTTTCCGTGCGGTGATACGTTCGGATGCCGGCATCCTGCGTCTCGAGCTCGAACACACCGACGAACCGATAGCCGGCTTTCCCCGTCACGGGATCCTTCGCCTTCAGGAATGTGATGCGCGGGTGCGCGAGCGGCTCGCGCTTCGAGCGCGCCTTGAGCTGCTCTTCAGCTGACCGCTCGTCACGCTCGGTGAGCACCAGTCCGTCGGATGAGAGCGTGTTGTGCCAGGCGCCGCTCGCGCCGGCGACGCGCACGTCTTGCGGACACCACAGCTTCACGCGCGAGACGTCGTTCGCCGAGCCGCGCGTGGCTGCCATCGAGCCCGGGGTGAAGTAGCCCCGGCTCACCCACAGATCATCCGGATACCCCGCGCCCAGCAGCACATTGCAGATCTCGCGGATGCCGGAGAAGACCACCGCGTCCTCCACGGTGAACTCGTCGCGGGTGGCATAGAACCGGTGCGGCTGCTCGCGGGCATCCAACTCGTCCCAGCCGATGAATCCCGCGCGCGCCCGCGCCTCCTGCGCTGCCTCTTCGATCTGCTCGACCCGGCGGTCGATCGTCGCCTCGAACTCGGCGAGGGTCAGCACGTGCTGCGGAACGGCTCCGGCGCTGCGCGTGCTCGACGTCGGGGGCGCCGAAACCGGGACGCGCAGGATCGTGCACGCGTCGACGCTCACCGCGGACAGCGTCGCGAACAGGTCGGGGCTCTCGACACGGCCCAGGACTTCTCTCACCCGGTCTTCACGCAGCTGGTCGGCATCCGCCTGCCCGGCGTGGAAGAGCTCGTCGCACTCGACAGCGATGTTGAGCTGCGGGAAGAACAGGTCGAGATAGAAGAGGTCTCCGTCGGCCGTGCGCACCGTCTGCTGCGACACCGGCTTGATCACAGCGCGCGTCTCGCGCGAGAGCCGATTCCAGACGGCGCCGAGCACGTAGTTCTCGTAGTCCTTGCGGTTCGTGCGGGAGAGCGTGCGCGCGAGGTATTCCAAACGATCGACCACCCGCGAACTCTAGCGAGGTCTGGTGCGCCGCCAGTACCCCTCCACCGTCGCGCCGTGACGCTGATGCGGTTTCACCCGCACACCACCGACCGGCCTTTAGCAACACGCCCTTCGCTGCGCCGCCGAGTCGGCGTGCGATGACGTTGCCGATCGCCCACGATGCGGCCGCGGCCAGCGTCACCACCAGGGCGAGTGCGGGGGTGGCGGCATCCCGTCCGGCGGCGACGATCCCGAGACCGGCGGCGCCGACGACCACACCGACGACCTGCGCGCGACGGGGAGCTTCGCGCAGGGCCAGGGCGGCGAAGACGATCGTGAAGGCCACCTGAGCCTGCAGCACGAGGGAGGCGAGTCCCGGAGGCATCCCCATCGCCAGGGCCGTGTACAGCAGCCCGAACTGACCGAGGCTCATGAAGAGTCCGATGAGCAGGACGTCCCGCATCCGACCCCTCGGGCGCGGCACGAAGAAGATGGCGGGGAAGAGGACGGCGATGAAGCGCAGCGCGACGAACAGGGCAGGCGGCATGCCGTCCAGACCTGCGTCGATGACGACGAAGTTCACGCCCCAGATGACGGCGACGAGGGCGGCGAGGAGAGAGGAACGAAGGGGCACCCGACTATCGTGTGCGAGCGCATCCGTGCAGCACCAGCGCACGGTTCTGCATGGATCCGTGCAGCCCGGTGATACATTCTCGCCATGATCGATCTCGCCGCCGTCGACGCGCTGCTCGCCCTCGCCCGCACGGGCACCGTGCACGCCGCAGCGGCCGAGCTCGATTACACGCCGTCGGCCGTGTCGCAGCAGATCAAGCGGCTCGAGCGCGACCTCGGCGCCCGACTCGTCGATCGGCAGGGCCGCGGTGTCGTGCTCACGGCGGCGGGGCGGCGTCTGGTGGAGGAAGGGGCCCAACTGCGTGCGCAGGTCGAGCAACTGCGCTCACGACTGCACGACGCGGGCGCCCGGCCCACGGGCACGTTGCGTCTCGGGGTCTTCTCGACCGCCGTACGCGGCATCGTGCCGGGGCTCGTCACGCGGGCGGCCGTCGAAGCGCCCGATCTTCGCCTCACCGTCACCGAGGTCGATCCGTGGGATGCGGTCGCGGCGGTCACCGCCGGCACGCTGGATCTCGCCATCGTGCACCACTGGGAGGGCGTCACGCTCACACTGCCGCCGAGCGTGCGTAGCGTCGAGTTCCTTCGCGACACCGCAGATCTGCTCGTCCACCGCGACGACCCGCTCGCGACGAGGGATGCGGTGAGCCCCGCCGATGTGCGCGATCGCGTGTGGTCCAGCACTCCCGACGGAACCATCTGCTACGAGTGGTTCTGCCACATGTTCCGGGGCGAGCCGCATCCGCCGCGCATCGACTTCTGGTGCCTCGAGTTCGCCTCGCAGATCGAGCTCGTGGCCCATGGTCTCGCCGTAGCGCTCGTTCCGAAGCTGGGGCGTGGGCGGCTGCCCGACTCCGTCGTCGCGGTGCCGGTGCGCGACCCCGAGCCGACGCGTCCGGTCGCGCTCGTGTGGCGCGCGAGCATGACCGACTCGCCCGCGGTGCGCCTCATCCGCGAGCTGCTGCCCGCATCCTGAGCCTGCGCGCCGTTCCGGCCCCGCCCTTCCCTCACTACCAACCGCGAGACTGCACTTCCGTCACGAGATCACGGGTAATCACAGTGATCTCGTGCGGGAGATGCAGTCTCGCGGGAAAGACGAGGCGTCAGTGGTGGGAGGGGGAGAAGGCGAGCTGGGCGGAGAGCAGCCCCTGCTCGCGGCTCACGATCTGGGCACGACCCGGCGCGGCGGGCGCGGCCTTCACGCGGCCGATCAGCGGGCCCTCCTCCGGGTTTCCACCGAGCAGGATGCCGGTCACACCCAGATCGGTGAAGCGCTGGATGATCGGGTCGTAGGCTGCTCGGCTCGCACCACCGGTACGGCGGGTGAGGACCACGTGCAGGCCGAGGTCGCCGGCCTGCGCCAGCAGCGGCTGGAGCACGGCGAGGGGGTTGCCCTGACTCGTCGCGACGAGGTCGTAGTCGTCCACCAGCACGAAGCCCTCTGCGCCCTTCCACCAGCTGCGCTCGCGCAGCTGCTCGGGGGTCACATCGGGCCCCGGGATGCGGCTCGAGAAGAACTGCGCCAGCTCGGCGAGCCCGCTCGTCGCCGGCTCGTGCGAGGTGAGGTAGGCGCCCAGGTACTCCTGCGGGATCTCGCCGAGCAGCGAGCGGCGGTAGTCGACCGCGAAGATCTTCGCCTCGGTGGGGCCGTACTTGCGCATGATCTCCTGCGTGATGCCCCGCAGGAACGACGACTTGCCCATCCCGGAGTCGCCGTACAGGAAGAGGTGGGGTTCCTTGCGCGGGTCGATGCCGAAGGGCGCGAGCTGTGCTTCGTCGACACCGAGCAGGATGCGGGCGTCGTCGGGCGTCGTCTGCGCACGCACCTCGTCGAGGGTGATCATCTCCGGCAGCAGCCGCAGCTTCGGACCCGTCGGGCCCTGCCAGGCGGCGCCGACCCGGGCGACCATGTCGTCGACGCCGTCGACGAGGGCTGCCACATCCGAGGAGCCGTCGATGCGCGGCAGCGCGGCGAGCATCTGCAGGCGCTTGGCGCTGAGGCCTCGACCGGGCTGACCGGCGGGAACGTTGGCGGCCTGTTTGCGGTCGATCTCGGAGTCCGTCGGGTCTCCCAGGCGCAGCTCGAGGCGCGTCTGGATGAGGTCCTTGAGACTCGCGCGGATCTCGAGCCAGCGGTTGGCGGTGACGATCACGTGCACGCCGAAGCTGAGGCCGCGCGCGGCGATGGTCTGCACGCGCGTCTCGAGCGCCTCGTAATCGGCGCGCAGCGTCGCCCATCCGTCGACGACGAGGAACACGTCGCCGTAGCCGTCGTCGACGACGCCCTGGCTGCGCCGTAGGCGGTAGGTGTCGATCGAGTCGATGCCGTTCTGGCGGAAGTAGCGCTCGCGGTCGTCGATGATCGACTCCACCTCGGCGACCGTGCGGCGGATGGCCTCCGCCTCGGTGCGGGTGGCGACACCGGCCACGTGCGGGTGTCGCTGCAGACCCGTGAAGGTACCGCCGCCGAAGTCGAGCACGTAGAACTGCAGCTCGAGCGGGGTCGCCGTCAACGCGAGCGCCGAGACGAGCGTGCGGGCCAGCGTGGACTTGCCGCTCAGCGGGCTTCCCACGATCGCCACGTGACCGGCCGCGCCGCCGAGCGAGACCACGAGGTTCTCGCGGCGCTGCTCGAGAGGCACGTCGACGATTCCGAGCGGAACCGTGAGGGCTCCGGCCGCGCGCCAGGCGGGGGAGTGCAGTCCCATCCGCGGGTCGACGACGAGGTCGGGCATGAGCTCGTCGAGCGAGGAGGGTTCTTCCAGCGGCGGCAGCCACACCTGGTGGGCGGCGGGGCCGCGACCCTTCATCCGCTCGACGGCGATCTGGAAGGTCGAACGTTCCTCGACCGGCTGCGCCACGATGTCGCGCGAATCGTCGACGGGCTCCTCGACCAGCTCGAGCGGCTGGGGGGCGGCCGTGAAGACCTCGATGCGCGCGGCTTCGCCGGACGTGTCGGCCGATTCGCTCGAGCGCCCACCGGTGAGCTTCGTCTTCGGGGTTCCCGAGACGTAGGCGGCGCGGAACTGCACGAGGTTGTCGGTGTCTGCCTTGAGGTAACCCACACCGGGCTCCTGCGGCAAGGTGTAGGCGTCGGGGGTGCCGATGATCGTGCGGGACTCGGCGGCCGAGAACGTGCGCAGACCGATGCGGTACGACAGGTAGGTGTCGAGGCCGCGGAGCTTTCCCTCCTCCAGACGCTGCGAGGCCAGCAGCAGGTGCACCTGGAGCGAACGGCCGACGCGGCCGATGTTGATGAAGCTCTCCACGAACTCCGGCTTCGCGGCCAGCAGCTCGCTGAACTCGTCGGCCACGATCAGCAGGGCCGGAAGCGGCGCGAGGTCGGTGCGGCCGCCGCGGCGCGCCTTCTCGTAGTCCGACACGTTGGCGAAGTTGCCGGCGGCGCGCAACAGCTCCTGGCGGCGCACGATCTCACCCTGCAGGGCGTCCTGGAAGCGGTCGACGAGGGCCAGCTCGCTGCCGAGGTTGGTGATGATCGCCGAGACATGGGGCATCCCCGCCATCCCGGCGAAGGTCGCGCCACCCTTGAAGTCGACGAGCACGAAGTTCAGCTGCTCGGGGGAGTGGGTCAGCGCGAGCGCGAGCACGAGCGTGCGCAGCACCTCGGACTTACCCGAACCCGTGGCCCCGATCATGACACCGTGCGGGCCCATACCCTGTTGGGCGGCTTCCTTGAGATCCAGCACGAGTGGGGCGCCGGTCGTGTCCTGGCCGATCGGCACGCGAAGGCGGTCGCGTTCCAGGCGCCCCGACCACGTGCGGTCGAAGTCGATCTCGCGCACATCGGGCATGCCGAGCAGCTCGACGAGTTCGCGCTGACCCTGCTGGGCGCCGGGCGTCTCGGCGAGGGCCGCCGGGTTGGAGTACAGCGGCATGAGCCGGCGCGCGGTGGCCTCGGCGACGGCGATCGAGGTCGTGTCCGGGGTGAAGGTGCGCGAGCCCGACACCACGTCGATGAGTTCGGCGTGGCGATCGGATGCGGTGGCTTCCGGCATGACGATGCGCAGGACGTCGGGGTTCTCGAGCTCCCCCCAGCGACCGGGCAGCTCCACGACGGTGACGCCCAGCATCCCGTCGCCGCCGACGACCGGGTCGCCCATCGGCAACTGCACGCCGTCGACGACGAGGATCACGTGCGGGGTGGCGCCGCCGCCGCGAGCGAAACGCGCGCGTTCGCGGAGCCCGGCGGGCAGCAGGTCTTCGAGGTCGTCCAGCGAGGACGCGATCATGCGGGCGGGGCCCAGCTTGTCGCTGGAGCGCGACGAGAGCGCGTGCGGCAGCCACTTGGCCCACTCCCAGGCGGGCAACTGGTCCGGCCCGGCCAGGATCGCGACGACGACGTCCTCGGGGTCCTGCAGCGTCGCCGCACCCACGACCATGGTACGGGCAAGGGCGCGCACCGCATCCTCGTCGGGGCCGACGATCTCGATCCGCGCGTAGTCGGTCAGGGTCACGCCCAAGGGCAGGTCCGGCTGGACCTCGTGGGTGAGCATGAACCGGTGGGCCGCGGATGCGGCGACCGGGTCGAGCTGGGCGAGCGGTGGCAGCTCGGGCGCCTCGAGCGAGATGCACAGCGGCTGATCGCACGCGCCGATGCGGGTCAGCAGGAAGTTCTCGTCGCCCGGCTGGCGCTCCCAGACACGGGTGCGCTCCTCGGCGATGAACGGCAGCGCCGAGGGCGAGGGAGTGACCCACGCGCCGTGGCGGCGCTGCTTGCGGGCGGCGGTGCGCACGGTCTCGCGGAGATCGCTGAGGTAGGCGAGGTACTCGCGGCGATTGCCCAGCACCTGGGCGTTGCGCTGCGCGCGCTGGCGCCATCCGTTGACCGCGACGAAGCCGAGGGAGGACAGCAGGAACATGCCGCCGGTGATGAAGCCGGTCGGGCCCGCGTTGGAGATCGTCACCATGACGATCGCGCCCACGCTGCCGAGCATCGGCAGCAGGGAGGTGAGCATGCTGCTGCCGCCCTCGTTCGGAACCAGCTCCGGCGGCGGCTGCACGACGATGCGACCACTCGGCACGGACGGCGGGGCCAGGCGTGGTCCCTTGCTCACGAAGCGGCTCCGATCAGTCGGCTGACGGTGAAGATGCGATTCCCGATCCGGATGCGGGTGTCGTCGTCGACGAAGGTGCGTGCGTGCGGGGTGAGAGGTGCCACCGTGCCGTCGTCGTCGAGGAGTTCGGTTCCGTTGGTCGAACCCGTGTCGGTGACCCACAGGCCCGCGTGATCGAACTCGAGGCGCAGGTGGGTCTTGGAGACGCTGGAGTCCGGATCCGTCACCGTCACCAGGAGATCGGTCGGCTCGGTCTGCTCGGGGCTGCGGCCGAGGTTGACGGCGACGGGCAGCGGCAGGCGGGCGCGTTGACCGGTGTCGAAGATCAGCAGCAGCTCGCCGGTGGGGCGCTCGCCCGACTCGGGCTGGTCGAGCAGCGGCGCTGCCGCGGTCGGGCCGGCCCATCCCGCGACGGCCGCGGCCGCAGGCGGAGCGTCGGGCGCCGTGAGGGG
>JASCPH010000007.1 GCA_029959545.1 Microbacteriaceae bacterium PS02066
TTTTTTAAACCCCCCCACCCCACCACCCCCCCCCCCCGGGCGCCCCCCCGGGGGGGGGGGGCCACCCCCCCCCCCCGCCACCCCGACTCGGAGACCGAACATGAGCACCGCCCGCATCGTCGTCACCGGCATCGGAGCCTCCTCCCCCCTCGGAGGAACGGCACCCGAGAGCTGGTCCGCCCTGCTGAACGGAGAGTCCGGCACCCGCACTCTCGAGCACGACTGGGTGGAGCAGTACTCCCTCCCGGTGACCTTCGCCGCCGAGGCGAAGGTCCGCCCCGAGGAGGTTCTGGAGCGGCCGATCGCCAAGCGCCTCGACCCCTCTTCTCAGTTCGCTCTCATCGCGGCCAAGGAGGCCTGGGCCGACGCCGGCGCGCCGGATGTCGCCCCGGAGCGTCTGGGCGTCGACTTCGCCACCGGCATCGGCGGCGTCTGGACCCTTCTGGATGCCTGGGACACCCTGCGGGAGAAGGGCCCTCGTCGCGTCATGCCGATGACGGTCCCGATGCTCATGCCCAACGCTGCCGCCGGCAACCTGTCGCTGCACTTCGGCGCCCGCGCATTCGCCCGCACCGTGGCCAGCGCGTGCGCCTCCAGCACGGAGTCCATCGTCAACGCGATCGAGCACCTCCGCGACGGGCTCGCCGACGTCGTCATCGCCGGCGGAACCGAATCGGCCATCCACCCCATCACGATCGCATCGTTCGCCTCCATGCAGGCGCTCTCCAAGCGCAACGACGATCCTGCCACGGCATCGCGGCCGACCAGCATCGACCGCGACGGCTTCGTCATGGGCGAGGGTGCCGCGGCGCTGATCCTCGAGACCGAGGAGCACGCTCGCGCGCGCGGTGCGAAGATCTACGCGTACGTCGCCGGCGGCGGCGTCACGGCCGACTCGTACCACATCACCGCCAACGATCCTGAGGGCGCCGGCGCTGCGCGGGCGGTGGAGCTCGCGCTCGCGATGGCCGACGCATCCGTCGACGACGTGACCCACATCAACGCGCACGCCACGTCGACGCCCGTGGGCGACCCCAACGAGTACACCGCCCTCAAAGCGGTCTTCGGTGACCGCATCGACGACATCCCCGTGTCGGCGACCAAGGCGTCCACGGGTCACCTTCTCGGCGGCACCGGTGCGCTCGAAGCGATCTTCACGATCCTCGCGATCAGCGAGCGGCAGGCACCACCGACGATCAACATCACCGAGCAGGACCCGGCCGTGCCCTTCCGCGTGTCGGGTTCGGCTCAGCCGCTGGGCTCCGGCGACCAGCTCGCGATCAGCAACTCGTTCGGCTTCGGCGGTCACAACGCCGTCGTCGCGTTCTCGAACGTCTGACCCTCGCACCGACAGGCCCGGAGAGCAAACGCTCTCCGGGCCTTCGTCGTATCGGGCGGCGGTGCGCCTTCCCAGCGCCGGGACGAGGTCGACCGGCATCCGGTAGCAGCGCTCCCGCCGCCCGAGGTCTTGGTCAGCCGACCTTGTGCAACCACACCACCGGGGCCTCGTCGCCCGCCTGACGGAACGGCTCCAGCTCTTCGTCCCATGCTCCACCGAGGGCGACGCTGAGCTCACGCTGCAGTTCCACCGCGTCCCCCGCGGCGATCTCCATCGCGTAACGGATACGGTCTTCGCCGATCACCACGTTGCCTGCGGTGTCTGTCTGCGCGAAATGCACTCCGAGGTCCGGCGTATGCATCCAGCGACCGCCGTCGCTGCGCGCGCTCGGATCTTCGGAGACTTCGAAGCGCAGATGCTCCCACCCGTGCATCGCGCTCGCGAGGGCCGCGCCGGTGCCGTTCGGGGCTTCCCAGTAGAACTCTGCGCGCCGGCTGCCAGGCAGCACCGGCTGATCGGACCACTCGAAGTTCACGGCACGCCCGAGGACACGCCCGACGGCCCACTCGAGGTGGGGACACAACGCCCGTGGCGCCGAGTGGATGAAGACCACTCCGCGCGCCATGTGTGCAGCCATTCTCTCTCCGATCATCAGGTGCGTCTTCCCCTACGACCTGACTCGGCGAACGAGCTGTGGATATGCGGTTGTCCCGGCCATTATCTCCGGCGCACCTGAGAATCACAAGTCTGTAACTCTCTGGATGTCGGCATCCCGGCACGCGGCGCCGACAACCTTCCACGAAGGCGAGCCGAAGTCGTGGGAGCGGAGGACCGTCGCGTTCCCCACGTTCCTCGACGTCGCCCTCGCTGCGCTGTGCATCGGCAAGCGGCCCGATGACATCGTGTTCAGCGACGGACCGCACTACCTCCGTCAGCCGCGCACGCCGAAGTCCTGGTTGCTCACCGGGCTACGCGTCGCCGGCATCGAACGCCTCACCCCGCACGACCTGCGCCACACAGCCGCCTCTCTCGCGGTGTCAGCCGACGCGAACGTGAAGGTCCTGCAGCGGATGCTCGGCCACAAGTGCGCGGCCATGACACTCGACACCTACGCCGACCTCTTCGACGACGGCCGCGACGAGGTCGCCACGATGCTCGATTCCCAGGCCACCTCTTCCGCAGACGTGGGCAAACTGTGGGCAGAGCTCGGCATTCGAGGGTCCTGAGGGTAAACAAAAAAGCCCCCCGATCAGGCTTTGCCTGTCGGAGGGCTTGGGTAGGGCGGGTGGGACTTGAACCCACGATCGTCGGGTTATGAGCCCGCTGCCTTGACCAGCTTGGCCACCGCCCCCTCTGACGAGAAGTTTATCGCGGCGGCGCGGTGTCTCCCCGGCTGCCTCGCTGCAAGGGCAGCTCCTGACTGTCGCTGATGACCTGCGGGTGGTTGCGAGTCAGAGAGAACACACCATAGATCGCGATGAGACCGGCGACCACGAAGCCCGCGATCGCCCAGACGCCTGCGGTGGCCGCCTCCTGGAGGATGACGAGGCCGATGACGACCGCCACGATCGGATCGATGACGGTGAGCCCCGCGATGACCAGGTCAGGCGGCCCCACCGAGTACGCGGTCTGCACGAAGTAGGCACCGAGCGTCACGGCGACCAGCAGCCCCACGATGCACAGGATCGAGAGCCAGCCGAAGTCGCCTTCCTGGATGTTCTTGATCACGACTTTCGCGAGGGTGGCGACGAACGCGTAGAGGACCCCCGCGGCGACGATGTAGAAAAGCGGACGCGCGTGCTTGCGCATCCACAGCCACCATGCCAGGGCGGTCAGCACCACCACGACCGCGAGCAGCCCGAGAATCGTCAGGAGCTCCGACTGCGAGATGGGCTGCTCCGTCGCGACGAAGGCCGCGATGGTGACGAAGATGAGGATGCCGCCCACGCATGCGATGATCGAGCGCACCGACGCCTTGGTCGGCTTATGTCCCGAGATCCTCGCATTGAGCAGCGTCGTGATCACGAGCGACACCGCACCCAGAGGCTGCACCAGGATCAGGGGCGCAAAGGCGAGCGCGGTCAACTGACAGGTGATGCCCAAGCCGAGCATCACCGTGCCTGCCACCCACGACGGCCGCCGCAGCAGCTGCAGGAGCTGCCCTCCACTGAGCCCGCTCGCGCCCGACGCGTTCGCGAGACGCTCGACCTTGACCACACCGCGGTGCTGGTACTGCGCGCCGAGCGACATGAACACCGCGCCGAGCAAGGCGATCGGGATGCCGATGAGGATGCCCGGGTCACGGAAGACGCCGACGAGGTCGTTGGCGACATCGTTCAGGATCACTTCCGCTGGGAGCACCCTATGACCCTAACCTCCGGCGTGCGCTGGGTAGGCTCAGACACGTGGCTGTCCTTCCGATTCGCATCATGGGCGATCCCGTCCTCCACTCCCCCGCCGCCCCCGTCGAGGAGGTGACCGACGAGATCCGCACGCTGGTCGCCGACATGTACGAGACGATGGACGCGGCCCCCGGCGTCGGTCTCGCCGCACCCCAGGTCGGTGTGGGCCTGCGCATCTTCACCTACACGTATCAGGACGACGAGGGCGCCGAGTGGCGCGGCGAGATCATCAACCCCGAGTTGTGGATGACCCCTCTCATCCCCGGGGATCCGGACGAGGACGAAGAGTCCGAGGGGTGCCTCTCCTTTCCCGGCGAACGCTTTCCGCTGCGCCGCTCGGAGCGTGTCCGCGTGACGGGAACCGATCTCGAAGGCCGCCCGGTGTTCATCGAGGTCGACGGCTGGCGCGCTCGCATCCTGCAGCACGAGTTCGATCACCTCGACGGTGTCCTCTATGTCGATCGCCTCAGCGACTCTGACTGGAAGACGACGCAGAAGATCGCCCGCAAGCGCGGATGGGGACGCCCGGGAGCGTCCTGGCTCCCGGGCGTCGACGACCTCGAGGGCTGAGGCTCACGCCCCTTCGGGCGACGTGTCGGCGGCCGGAGCCGCTGCCGGCGTTGCGGGCGGGGTGTTCCGAGCCTGCGGCGCCGCGGCCTGGAGCTGCTCTCCCATCGCCTGACCGACGACACGGCCCTGGATGATCTCGGCGAGGTCGAGGCCGGTCGCGACCTTGACCGCATCGAAGGTGGCGCGCAGACCCTGCGCCGACTCGGCCGCGAGGTGGCTGCTGGCGCCTTCTCCGCCGAGGACGGTGACGGAACCGACCTTGTCGTACCCCTTCGCGAACTCGGCCATCATCGGGACGAGTGCCTCGAGAGCACGCTGCGCGAGCAGCGCCTGCTGGTTGCGGCTGAGCGCCTCCGCCTCGGCCTGGATCGCCGCAGCACGCGCCTCACCCTCGGCACGGACGGCGTCGGCCTCCGCGTTGGCGCGCAGTCGCGTGGCGGCCGCATCCTGCTCGGCGATCTGCGCCTGAGCCTGTGCTGCCTTGACCTTGGCGTACGCGTCGGCATCGGCCGCGCGCTCACGCTCGTAGAGGTTGGCGTCGGCGACCTTCTTGATGTCGGCATCCAGTCGGGCCTGCTTGTTCTCGGCCTCCTGGAGCAGAACCGCCTGCTGCCGCTCGGCACGGGCGAGAGCCTCGGCCTGCTCCGCCTCGGCGTTGGCACGGCCGACCTCGGCCTGCGCGGCTGCCGTGTTCTTGTCGAGCGCGGTCTGCTCGATCAGGTTGGCCTCCTGCGTGGCGATCTGACGGGCTCGGATCTCGCGCTCGGCGTTGATCTTGGCGACCTCCGCCTCGCGCTTCACGCGCTCGACCTCGGTCGCGCCGAGAGCCGAGATGTAGCCGTTCTGGTCGGTGATGCCCTGGATCTGGAACGAGTCGAGGATGAGGCCCTGAGACGACAGATCGCTCTTGATGCCTTCGGCGATCTGGTCAGACAGCCGCTGGCGATCGCGCATCAGCTCTTCGACCGTGAGGGTCGCGACGACGCCGCGAAGTGCACCTTCGAGCTGTTCGGTCGTGAACTGCTCGATGGCCTTGTCCTGCGAGGCGAAGCGCTCGGCCGCACGGCGGACGGATTCGGGGTCGGAGCCGATCTTCACGAGAGCGACACCGCTGACGTTGACGGTGACGCCGTTGGAGGACTGCGCCGTCGGCTCCATCTTGATCTGACGGGCACGCAGGGAGATCATCTCACCACGCTGAGTCAGCGGGTTCACGATCGCACCACCCCCGGTGATCACCGTGATGCGCGAGTCACCGCTCGTGCTGCGCTGCTTCTTACCGACGATCACGAGAGCCTCGTCGGCCTTTGCGACCCGGTACCAGGCGCGAATCAGGATCAGCACGATGACCAGGACGACGATCAGCACGATTCCGCCGACGATGGCCAGCAGCCCCATTGCTCCGAGTGCGGCGATATCCATGTGCATCCTTCCGGTCGCGGCGACGGACGCCTCACCCCGAAGCGTCTCCCCCTCACCCTATCCAGCGGCTATGCCGGACCCGGGACGGTTGTGGACGAGCACAGGGGCCCGGTACGCAGGCGCCCCCTGCGCTGTCACGGCGCTGAAAGGGCGCATGAAAAAAGACCCGGGGTGGAAGCCCGGGTCTCAGGTGAGAGCTGCGGTAGATAACGCAGTACTCTCGCTCCCCGGCTTGGACTCGAACCAAGAACCTATCGGTTAACAGCCGATTGCTCTGCCAATTGAGCTACCGAGGAATGCTGTCCTTCTTGCGAAGGCAACCCCACTATCGTAGCAAACTCCGCGGGCTCACGACGACACCAGACGACGATCGGCCGACGACGAGGGCGTCCACTGCATCTGCGTCACGCCGTGTCCGAATCCCACCGCATGACCGCCTTGCATCACGAGCACGTCGGCGTCGAAGCTCGCGAGCGTCTCCGCTTCGTTGGCCACGAGCAGCAGTGAGGTACCCCGATCCCGGCGCCGCGCCTCGAACGCGGTACGCACGAGCTCCCGTCCCTCGACGTCGAGGTTCGCCATCGGTTCGTCGGCGACTACCAGGCGCGGATCGAGCACAAGCGCTCGGGCGATCGCGACGCGCTGCCGCATGCCCGAGCTCAGCTCGTAAGGGAACTTGGACGCCGCCCCGATGCTCAGACCGAGCTCGTCGAGGAGCGTCACCACCCGCAGCTCGAGAGCACGGGCGTTCACCCGCCGCGCACGGCTCGTCACCGGTTCCGCCACGATCTCGGCCACCGTCAGCCGGGGCGGGAGTTGGGCACCGTCCTGCTGGCCGAGGTAGCCCGCGAAGACCGGAAGGGCGCGACGACGGCGACCGCCGTGCCGCACCGACACCCCTTCGACCACGGCATCGCCGCCGACGACGTGGACGCCCTCATCCGCCTGCCCGGCCAGGACGGCCGCGAGCGTCGACTTCCCGGAGCCCGTCGAACCGACCAGTATGAGGGCTGCTCCGCGCTCCAGGCGGAAGGAGATGCCGTCGATCACACGCTCGTCGCTGCCGGCATGAGCGAGTGAGATGTCGCTGCAATCGATGCTGTGCGCGGCCTGATCCATGCAGTCATCCTGCACGCTGAGCGTCTGAATCGCTACTGATCGAGGGTCAGGCGCAGTCGCGCCGCATCCAGTTCGCGCAGGCGCAGCCGGACCTCGCGCCCCTCCGGCGAGTCGGGGGCGAGCCGCTGGATGTCTCCCACCAGCTCCTGCTTCTGCCGGTCGATAGCACGCAATCGGATGCGCAACGCCAGGTCACGGGCCGAGATCACGGCGTGCTCTTCGTCGCGCGCCGGAAACTCCCCCGTGAGCAGTTCGGCGGCCAACGACCGGTACGGCTCCCTCACGGCGTCGACCGCCGCGGCGGCCCACCCCGGACGAGAGTGATCCGGAACCGCCGCGATGCTCGAGCGCACCGCCTCGAGCGCGGGATGCTGGAAGGTCTCGTCGAGCGCTGCCCGCAGCTCTGCCGGGTCGAGGCGGTGCCCGTACTGCAGGAAGCCCATCACCGCGTCGCGCTCCAGATCGGCGGAACGCGGCAGCGAGGCGAGTGTGACGCGCATGGCCGGCGGTTGCGGGGCGTCGGGCGCGGCCACCGGGGCGCCGACCGGCTCGGGCGCACCGGTGGCGCGGGCCCGCTGGCGGGCCACCTCGCGATGGACGTCTTTCAGGTCTTCGCCGAGCCGGCGCGCGAGGACGTGCTCGTAGCGTCGACGAAGCGGCTCGTCACGGATCTCGGCCAGCAGCGGGGCGGCGAGGTTCAGGCCCGCGAGCCGGCCCTCGACCGTGCGGAGGTCGAGGCCGGCGAGTCGCTGGTCGATGACGAACTCGAACATCGGAACTTTGGTGTCCATCAGGGCGCGCACCGCACCGTCACCGCGGGCCAACCGCAGATCGCACGGATCGAGATCCGCCGGGCCCACGGCCACGAAGCTTTGCACGTTGGCCGTGCGCGTCTCGGCGAATGCACGCACCGCCGCCTTCTGGCCCGCCGCATCCGGATCGAAGGTGAAGACGATCTCGGCGGCCGCATCGTCGCCCATGATGCGACGCAGCACCTTCATGTGGTCGGCGCCGAACGCCGTGCCACAGGTCGCGACCGCCGTGGTGAGCCCGGCCAGGTGGCACGCCATGACGTCGGTGTAGCCCTCGACGACGATGACACGACGCTTCTCGCCGCGGGCCATGTCGCGCTTGGCGAGGTCGATGCCGTAGAGCACCTGCGACTTGCGATAGATCGGCGTCTCGGGCGTGTTGAGGTACTTCGGCCCCTTGTCGTCCTCGAGCAGGCGTCGCGCACCGAAGCCGAGTACCTGACCGGTGACATCGCGGATGGGCCAGACGACCCGACCACGGAATCGGTCGTAGACGCCGCGCTGCCCCTGGGAGACGAGGCCCGCCGTCAGCAACTCCTCCTTGGTGAAGCCCTTCGCCGTCAGCGCGTCGAGCATCCCGGACCATCCCGGCGGCGCGAATCCGACGCCGAAGTGCGCGGCGGCGCCCGCATCGAAGCCCCGCTCACCGAGGAAACGACGTCCGACCTCGGCCTCGGGAGTCAGCAACTGCGCGCGGAAGAACTCGGCCGCCGCAGCATTCGCCGCGTAGAGACGGGCGCGTCCGGACGTCTCCGGCGCCGCGCCACCCTCCTCGTAGTGGAGGGTGTAGCCGATGCGTCCCGCGAGACGCTCGACCGCCTCCGTGAACGTCAGGTGGTCCATCCGCCGCAGGAACGTGTACACGTCGCCGGACTCGCCGCATCCGAAGCAGTGGTAGAACCCCACCTGCGGTCGCACGTGGAAGCTGGGACTCTTCTCGTCGTGGAACGGGCACAGCCCCTTGAGCGAGCCGACGCCCGCGGACTTGAGCGCAACGCGCTCCCCCACGATGTCGGCGATGTTCGTGCGGGCCTTCACCTCCTCGACGTCGGCCTGCGCGATGCGCCCCGGCATCAGAGGCCCTCGAGGGGCTCGGGAAGGGCGTACAGGGAGCGAGCGATCGTTCGCCCTCCCGGCATCCAGACATCGAGGGTCTCGGTGTCGATCTCGCCCACCAGCCGGTGGTGCCAGCCGAGTGCGAAACGGTCGGTCAGACTCGCCACCTGATCGACGATCACGCGGCGACGTGCACTGTCGCTGTCCGCTCGGGCGAAATCCTCCGCGTGCAGAGCGTCAAGATGGTCCGGCGCCTCCCAGAGGGCCGTCGCGAGTCGCTTCAGCAGACGCCGCTGCTCGCGGTAGAGACCCTTTCGCCCCTCGATCGTGACGACAAAGGCCCCGATCGTGCCCTTGAGCACGGCCATCTCGGCCTCGACCACGCGCGGGACGACGACGTGGCCGTTGTACCGCGTGAGCGCCGGTGCGTCGTACGCCTCGCGTGTCGCGGCGGTCGCGGCGCGTGCGAAGCGGCCGATCAGGTCAGAGGTGAGGTTCTTCAGCCGCGCGTGCGCGGCGCGGGTGCCGTCGAAGGAGGCGATCCACTCCGGCAGGCTGGTCAGGCGGTAGAGAGCGTCCTCGAGCTCGTCTCGTGTGAAGTCGTAGCCGACCCAGGTCTGGATGGCGCTCAGCAATGCCGCGTGCTGGCGCGGGTCAGAGAGGCGTCCGGGGTCGAGATATCCGTTGATGACGGCGTCCTCGAAGTCGTGCACCGAGTAGGCGATGTCATCGGAAAGGTCCATGACCTCCGCCTCGATGCAGCGCACCCGTCCCGGCGCGCCCTGGCGCATCCAGCGGAAGACGGGTTCGTCGTCGGGGTAGACACCGAACTTCAGTCGCCCACCCGGATCGGGAACGGGGTTGTCGATCGTCCACGGGTACTTGCAGGTCGCGTCGAGGCTGGCGCGCGTCAGATTGAGCCCGTAGCTGTGGCCGTCGTCCGAGATCACCTTCGACTCAAGACGGGTCAGGATGCGGAGCGTCTGGGCATTGCCCTCGAAACCACCGATGTCCTCGGCCCAATCGTTGAGCGCACGCTCGCCGTTGTGGCCGAAAGGCGGATGACCGAGGTCGTGGCTCAGGCACGCCGTGTCCACGACGTCCGGTGCGAGCTGCAGGGCGGTCGCCAGCTCGCGCCCCACCTGCGCGACTTCCAGCGAGTGCGTCAAACGGTTACGCGCGAAATCGGCCGGGCTCGCCGGGGAGAGTACCTGCGTCTTGGCCGCGAGGCGGCGCAGCGAGGCGGAGTGGAGCACACGGGCGCGGTCACGGGCGAAATCGTCGCGCTGCGAGCGATGCTGCTCCGCGAAGAAGCGTTCGGCGTCGCTCGCCTCGTAGCCGTCGGGGCGCGTCCCCGTCACGGATCGTTCAGCCGCCACTGTGGTCGAGCTCCGCATCCGCCAGCGCGCCGGCAGCGCCCGTTGCCAGCTCCCGACTGTCGAGCCATCCGTCGGGAAGCGCCGGACGCTTCGGGGTTCCCGCGCGGCCGCGCTGGCCCTCCGCCGCTTCACCCGGGTACGGCGCGTCGAGCTCCAGCGTGCCGAGGAGATCGTCGATCTCCTGCAACGAGGAGGCCGTCGCCAGGCGCGCTCGGATGTCGCCGCCCACGGGATAGCCCTTGAAGTACCAGGCCACGTGCTTGCGGATGTCCCGACATCCACGATCCTCGTCCTCGAAGAACTCGACCAGCAGCTGCGCATGACGCCGGAAGGCGTCTGCGACGAAGCCGAGGGTCGCGTCGACGGGTCGCGTGCCGGCACCGCCGCCGAACGCGCGAGCCAGATCGCCGAAGAGCCACGGACGTCCGAGGCAGCCCCGACCCACCACAACGCCGTCGCAGCCGGTCTGCTCGACCATACGCACCGCGTCCTCGGCCGACCAGATGTCACCGTTGCCCAGCACCGGCACGCTCGTGATGGTCTGCTTCAACGTCCCGATCGCGTCCCAGTCGGCGTTGCCCGAGTAGAACTGCGACGCGGTGCGCGCGTGCAGCGCGATCGCGGCGACGCCCGCATCCTCCGCGATCCGAGCCGCATCCAGATAGGTGAGGTGGTCGTCGTCGATGCCCTTGCGCATCTTCACCGTCACGGGAATGTCACCCGCGCCGCGCACGGCCGCGCGAACGATGTCGCCGAACAGCCCGCTCTTCCACGGCAGCGCCGCTCCGCCGCCCTTGCGGGTGACCTTGGGAACGGGGCAGCCGAAGTTCAGATCGATGTGGTCGGCGCGGTCTTCGTCCGCGAGCAGCCGCGCGGCGGCTCCCACGGTCGCGGGGTCGACGCCGTAAAGCTGCACCGAGCGAGGCGTCTCGGATTCGTGATGGCGGATGAGGCGCATGGTCGTGTCGTTGCGCTCGACCAGAGCACGCGAGGTGATCATCTCGCTCACGTAGAGTCCCGCGCCGTACTCACGGCACAACCGGCGAAACGCCGTGTTGGTGATGCCCGCCATCGGCGCGAGGACCACCGGCACCTCGACCTCGATGGGGCCGAGCCGCAGGGGGCGCGCGGGGGCGATTGTCGTGGTCACCAAATCATTCTCCCAGACCGACGGCGCGCGCGGCGGCGTACTGTAAGGCTCATGAGCGCGACCACCGCCGAAGACCTGCGTGCCATCCCCTTCACCGCCGCAGACGGCAGCCGGAAGACCCTTGCCGAGTACGGCCAGAACGTTCTCATGATCGTCAACGTCGCCTCCCGCTGCGGGCTCGCCCCGCAGTACGAGCAGCTCGAGGAGTTGCAGCGCACCTACGGCGAGCGGGGATTCACCGTCCTCGGGTTCCCCTGCAATCAGTTCATGGGCCAGGAACCGGGATCCGTCGAGGAGATCCTCGAGTACTGCTCGACGACATGGGGCGTGACGTTCCCGGTGAACGACAAGGTGAAGGTCAACGGCCCCGGCGCCGCTCCCCTGTACAAGGCGCTGAAGCGCGCAAAGGACGAAGAGGGAAAGCGCGGCCCGATCCTCTGGAACTTCGAGAAGTTCGTGCTCACCCCGGCCGGAGACGTGCACCGGTTCCGCCCGACCACGAAGCCCGACGACCCGGCGATCGTCGGGGTCATCGAGCGGAACCTGCCCGCGTGAGTCAGGCCGTCTCGGCGCCCTGTCGCTCCGCCCACACCTGGCGGGCGATCTGCGCGAATGCCTCGGGCGGCTGCGCTCCGCTCACCCCGTAGCGTTCGTCGATGACGAAGAACGGCACGGCGTTGATACCGTACGCCGTGGCCTGCGCCTTGTCCGCCTCGACGGCTTCGAGGTACCGGTCGCTCTCCAGCGCCTCGCGCGCCGCATCCGCATCCAGACCCACCTCGGCCGCCAGCGTCACGAGGTCGTCGATCCGACCCACGTGGTGTCCTTCCACGAAGTAGGCGGCCATCAGGCGCTCCGTCATCTCCCGCTGCAGGCCCTGCTCCTTGGCGAAGTGCAGCAGCTGATGCGCGAGCACCGTGTTCGTGTGCTGGAGCTTTTCGAAGTGGTAGTCGAGCCCGGCCTCGGCTGCGACGCCGGTGACACGATCGAGCATTTGCCGAACCTGGTCGTGCGGCATCCCCTTGTACTCCGCCAGGAAGTCGACCTCGTTGCCCTGGAAATCGACCGGCGTGTCGGGCGAGAGCTCGTACGAGTGGAAGGTCACTTCCACCCGCGGGGCGTCCACGTCATCCGCGGTGGCCTTCAATCCGGCCTCGAGATTGCGCTTACCGATGTAACACCACGGGCACGCGATGTCACTCCACACGTCGATACGAATCGGGTCTGTCATGACGGGAGCAACGGCGGCTCGGCCCGCACTATTCCGATGCCCCGGCGACCGGGAGCGACGAACGCTGAGAAGCTGTGAAGAATGACCGCGCAAAAGAGGCCCGCTGTGCGAGACTGCTGAAGGCTGCCGTGGGGGTATGCCGGCACCTGAGCAACATGGGGAAAGCACGTGGGGACCCGAACCCCGGCGCGTGACGCGCGCCACGCACGACGACGACGTCGCCGCACCATCGTCTGGGTGAGCTCGCTCATCGCCGTCCTCGCTGTGGGTGCGACCACCGCGGCGGCCGTGGTCCTGCCGCAGCTGCCGCCGTCCTTCCCGTTCGCGGCGGAACAGACACCCAGCTCGTCACCCACGCTGGCCCACTCGCCGGACCCGGCACCCTTGCCCACGCCGGTGCAGACACCCGATGTTCCGCCGCCGCCCCCCGCCGCACCGACCTCTCCGCTGGCGCTTCCCTGTGACACCACGACCCTGATGTCGGTCTGGGCGCACCAGGACGACGACCTGATCTTCGCCAACCCGTCGCTACAAGAGGCCGTGAGCAACGGCGAATGCGTCCGCACGCTCTATCTCACCGCCGGCGACGCCGGTAAGGGAACGAACTACTCGCGTTCGCGCGAACTGGGCATCCTCCGGGCGTACAACACGATGCGCGGCGCGCAGGCGTTCTGGGACGAGACCAGCGTGACCACGCTGTCCGGCGCGCACGTCACCATCTTCTCCCGGCAGGGCGACCCCAAACTCAGCGTCGCATTCCTCCGCTTGCCCGACGGAGGCCTCGACGCGGGCGGATTCGTCGCAACCGGCCACGCGAGCATCCCGCAGCTCGAGTCCGGCGCGATCCCCGCGCTGGCTCCCATCGACGGCGGCCCGCCGCTCAGCGCCCCGGTGTTGCAGCAGACCGTCGCCGAGGCCATCACGGCCTGGGCGCCCACCCGGCTGTTCACGCATGTCCCCGCGAACTCGCCCTTGACGCAGGGCGACCATCCCGACCACGGCGCGACGGGGGCGATCGTGCGGGCGGCGGCGCAGAGCGTCGGCTATCCGGTCGACGCCATCAGATACTTCGTGGGATATCCGTCACAGAAGCTGCCCGTCAATCTCAGCGGTGACGTCCTCAACCACAAGGTCGACATTTACCGGATCTACGCGAAGGAGGACCCGGTGATCGCCTGTGCCGACAACACCGCCTGCCTCGCCCGCAAGGGATTCGGCGCGTGGCTGCAGCGCTCCTACCCGAAGACGGATGCGGAGCTCGGTATCGGCTGAGCCCGCGTCAGGAGCGCGGCGCGTCGACCGCGCCGCCGAAGCGGCGATCGCGGCCCAGGTACAGGTCGATCGCCCGCCACAGATCGCGGCGGCCGAAATCTGGCCAGAGGGTGTCGAGGAACACGAACTCGGCGTAAGCGGACTCCCA
This sequence comes from Microbacteriaceae bacterium PS02066, assembly GCA_029959545.1. GTDB lineage: Bacteria > Actinomycetota > Actinomycetes > Actinomycetales > Microbacteriaceae > Microbacterium > Microbacterium binotii. The sequence goes on from JASCPH010000007.1 coordinate 13,901, forward strand.
CAGCAGGAAGTTCGAGGTCCGCTGCTCGCCGCTGGAACGGACGAACAGGTCCACATCCGGCATATCCGGCTGGTAGAGCCGACGCTGCACGAGCTTCTCCGTGACGGCGGACGGTCGCAGGCGCCCTGCGGCGACATCATCCGCGATGGATCGCATCGCGTCGACCAGCTCGACGCGACCGCCGTAGTTGACGCACATCGTCAGCGTGAGCACCGTGTTGTCGCGCGTGAGCTCTTCGGCGTACTGGAGCTCTTTGATGACCGAGCCCCACAGCCGCGGTTTGCGTCCGGCCCACCGCACCCGCACACCCCACTCGTTGAGCTGGTCACGGCGACGGTGCAGCACGTCGCGGTTGAAGCCCATCAGGAAGCGCACCTCGTCGGGCGAACGGCTCCAATTCTCCGTCGAGAACGCGTAGACCGAGAGATGGGTGACGCCCGCCTGAATCGCGCCGGCGACCACGTCCAGGAGCGCCGCCTCACCCGCCTTGTGTCCCTCGACACGGGTGAGTCCGCGGCCGTTCGCCCACCGTCCGTTGCCGTCCATCACGATCGCCACGTGACGGGGAACCGTGCCGCGCTGGTAAGCGGGCGGGTACTCGCCCGTCCAGTCGACGGGTCGATACGGCACCGCATCCCGATGCGTGTAGGGCTTCGGGCTCATCGGGCTCTTTCCACGTGGGACAGGGATCGGATACCGCGGTCGAGGTGCCACTGCGCGTAGGCGGCGACGAGCCCGGACGCGGAAGCGTGCGTGCGCTCGGTGGCGGCGTCGACGCACGCCCAGTCACCGGTCAGCAACGCACGGAGATGGCCCGTGGTCTCGATGTCGACGCGCGCGGATCCCGCGGGCGCGCAGGCGGGGCACACCATGCCTCCGGCCTGTGCGACGAACGCGTTATGCGGGCCCGGCGCACCGCACCGGGCGCAGTCCTCGAGACCGGGCGCCCACCCCGAAAGGGCGAGCGCGCGCAGGAGATAGGAGTCGAGGATGCTGCGCGGCGCGTGGTCGGCGCGAGCGAGAGCGCGCAGGCCGCCCACCAGCAGCAGGTAGTGCGATGCGGACGCCTCCGCGTCTCCCAGCCGGTCGGCCGTCTCAGCCATCGCGCTCGCGGCGGTGTAGCTGTCGTAATCGCCGGCGATGTCGGCGCCGTAGGTGCCCAGCGACTCCGCCTGCTGGACGATGTCGAGCGAACGGCCGGCGTAGAGCTGAACGTCGGCGACCATGAACGGCTCCAGCCGCGCGCCCAGCCGGGAGGACGTGCGGCGCACGCCTTTTGCGACGGCGCGGATCTTGCCGGTGCGGCGCCCGAGCATGGTGACGATCCGATCCGCCTCACCCAGCTTGTGGGTGCGCAGGACCACGACTTCGTCGCGATAGGTGGGCACACTCGATTATCCCGCGGAGCAGAGACAATGGATGCGTGACCGAGCCGCTCTTCGTGATCCCTCTCTGGGCCGATCTCACCGCCGTCGCCCTCGGAGGAGTCCAGGGCGCGCTCTTCGCGTCCGGCTTCCGCGGACAGCGCCGCCTCGACCTGCTCGGCGTCGCCATCATCGGCATCCTGTTCGGTATGGGCGGGGGTCTGATCCGCGACCTCCTGCTCGGAGTCGCTCCCGCCACCCTGCAGAGCGACTGGTACCTGCTCACGGCCATGGCCGCATCCCTCATCGGCATGCTGCTGGCTGGCCTGTTCCAGCGTCTGAACCGGGTCATCGTCTCGCTCGACGCTTTCGTCATCGGGCTCTTCGGCGCCTTCGGCACGAGCAAGGCCCTCGCCCTGGGGCTCCCGGTCGTGCCCGCCGTCTTCGTCGGCGTCTGTGCCGCTGTGGGCGGCGGGGTGCTTCGTGACGTCATCATGGGCCTGCCGGTGGCCATCATGCACGTGGGATCGCTCTACGCCGTAGCCGCAGCCGCTGGCTGTGTCGTGCTCGCGACGCTCGACGCGTTCGGCGTGAACCTCGTCGTCGCGGCGATCGTCGGCATCGCGGTGACGACCATCATCCGCATCCTTGCCGTGATCTTCGACCTGTCCCTCCCGGAGCAGCGGATGCTGTACCGCCGCAAGGTCGCCGTGGAGACCGCCGCGATCCCGATCGTGCGGCCCGCCGCCGAGCCCGACTAAGCACCGCGAGACTGCACTTTCGCCACGAGATCACGGGTAACACCCGTGATCTCGTGCGGAAGATGCAGTCTCGCGGTCGTGGGGATCGGGATCAGGCGCTGGCGACGAGCTCGCGCTCGCGGGTGCGGATCGCGCGGTTCACGCTCGAGACGACCGCCTTGAGACTCGCCGTCGAGATGTCGCCGTCGATGCCGACGCCCCACAGCCGCTCGCCGTCGACCTGCAGCTCGACGTAGGCCGCCGCCTGCGCGTCGCCGCCGGCGCTCATCGTGTGCTCGACATAGTCGTACAGCGAGATGTCGAAGCCGCGGGAACGCAGCACCTCGAGGAAGGCCGCGATGGGCCCGTTGCCGTTGCCGACCGCGTCTTCGACGGTATCGCCGTCGCGCAGACGCACGTTCAGCTCGACGTCTCCGGTCATCTCGCTCGAGGTGCGCGTGCCCAACAGCTCGAATCGGCCCCAGCGGGCGTCGTCCGACTCTGACGGCAGGTACTCGTCCGAGAACACCGACCAGATCTGGTCGCTCGTGACCTCGCCGCCCTCGGCGTCGGTCTTGGCCTGCACGACACCGGAGAACTCGATCTGGAGCTTGCGGGGCAGGTCCAGCGCGTGGTCGGTCTTGAGCAGGTACGCGACCCCGCCCTTGCCCGACTGCGAGTTGACGCGGATGACGGCCTCGTAGGAGCGCCCCAGGTCCTTCGGGTCAATGGGCAGGTAGGGCACGGCCCACTCGATCTCGTCGACCGAGACCCCGCGCGCCGCGGCCTCGGCGGCCATCGCCTCGAAGCCCTTCTTGATGGCGTCCTGGTGCGAGCCACTGAAGGCCGTGAAGACGAGGTCGCCGGCCCACGGGCTGCGTTCGGGAACCGGCAGCTGGTTGCAGTACTCGGCCGTGCGCTTGATCTGGTCGATGTCGCTGAAGTCGATCTGCGGGTCGATGCCCTGCGTGAACAGGTTGATGCCCAGGGCGACCAGGTCGACGTTGCCCGTGCGCTCGCCGTTGCCGAACAAGCAGCCCTCGATGCGGTCGGCGCCGGCCATGTAACCCAGCTCCGCGGCGGCGACGGCCGTACCGCGGTCGTTGTGCGGATGCAACGAGATGATGACGTTCTCACGGTGGTTGAGGTTGCGCCCCATCCATTCGATCGAGTCGGCGTAGACGTTCGGGGTGGCCATCTCGACCGTGGCAGGCAGGTTGATGATGACCTTGCGCTCGGGCGTGGGCTCCAGAACCTCGAGCACGGCGTTGCAGATCTCGGCCGCGAACTCGAGCTCGGTGCCCGTGTAGCTCTCGGGCGAGTACTCGTAGTACACCGCCGTCTCGGGGATGCGCTTCTCGTACTCGCGGCACAGCCGCGCACCCTCGAGCGCGATGTCGATGATGCCCTGCTTGTCGGTGCGGAACACCACCTCGCGCTGCAGCACGCTCGTGGAGTTGTACAGGTGCACGATCGCCTGCTTGGCGCCGGCGATGGCCTCGTAGGTGCGCTCGATCAGGTGCTGTCGCGCCTGCGTCAAGACCTGGATGGTGACGTCGTCGGGAATGAGGTCCTTCTCGATCAGCTCCCGCACGAAGTCGAAGTCGGTCTGGCTCGCGCTCGGGAAGCCGACCTCGATCTCCTTGTAGCCCATGCGCACGAGCAGGTCGAACATGACCCGCTTGCGCTCGGGGCTCATCGGGTCGATCAGCGCCTGGTTGCCGTCGCGCAGGTCGACCGCGCACCAGCGCGGCGCTTCCGTTATGCGCTTCGCAGGCCAGGTGCGATCGGGCAGATCTACGCGGATCTGCTCGTAGAAGGGACGATACTTGTGCGTCGGCATGCCGGACGGCTTCTGAGTGTTCTCCATGGCTGCTTTCCTCGTCGGATGATGCGGGCCGTCGACGAGCTCCGCGACGAGAAGGGCCCTAGAACGAGTTCTCGTCGCGGCGACTAAGGAGAAGCACGGCCGCGCGCATGCGGACAGCTTACACCCGGCGCGTCAGAAGCCCAGGCGCCCCAGCTGCTTCGGGTCGCGCTGCCACTCCTTGGCGACGCGCACGTGAAGGGACAGGTACACCCGGCGACCGAGGAGCTCCTCGATCCCCGCGCGCGAGGCGGCACCCACGTCGCGCAGGCGCTGACCCTTGCGTCCGATGATGATCGCCTTCTGACTGTCGCGCTCGACGACGATGTCGGCGAAGACATCGGTCAGGTCGGAGTCCTCGCGCTCGGCGATGTCCTGGACGACCACCGCGATGGAGTGAGGCAGCTCCTCGCGGGCATCACCTAGCGCCGCCTCGCGGATGATCTCGGCGATGCGGTCCTCCGTGGTCTCATCGGTCACGACGTCCGCGTCATACAGAGCGGGACCCGTGGGCATGAGGGCGAGCAGCTCGTCGGAGAGCAGCCCCAGCTGCTCCCCCGTCAACGCCGAGAGCGGGATGACCGCATCCCAGTCCTCGCGGAGAGCATCCACCTCGATGAGCCGTTCGGTGATCTGCTCGCGGGATGCGGCATCCGTCTTCGTGACCACGGCGACCTTGCGTGCCCGGGGATAGCCGTTCAGCGACTCCGCGATGCGGCGGTCGCCAGGACCGACCTTCTCGGTCGCGGGCGCGCAGAACGCGATCACGTCGACGTCACCGAGCACGTCTTCGACCAGATCGTTGAGACGCTGTCCGAGCAGGGTGCGGGGTCGGTGCAGTCCCGGCGTGTCGACGACGACGAGCTGACCGGCGGGCCGGTTCACGATGCCGCGGATGGCGCGGCGCGTCGTCTGCGGCTTCTCGCTCGTGATGGCGATCTTCTCGCCCACGAGTGCGTTGGTCAGCGTCGATTTGCCGACGTTCGGGCGTCCCACGAATGTCACGAAACCGCTGCGGTGCTCGTCGGTCATCGTTCTCCCTTCACCGGCACGGGTATCGAGCCCGTCCGGGTATCCGTCTGCGGTTCCGGGGCGCGCTCCACCAGGACCGTCGCGAGACCGCGCCCGCGTCCGCGCGAGGCTCCGCCCGTCAGGTGCAATCCCTCATAGGTGACGCTGGCACCGGGCTGCGGAACCCGACCCAGCACCTTGCCCAGAAGCCCGCCGACGGAGTCGACCTCATCGTCGTCGAGCTCGAGGCCGAACAGCTCGCCGACCGCATCCAGACCGAGGCGGGCGCTCACACGATAGCGATCGGGACCGAGCTCGACGACCTCGGTCGCCGGGGCGTCGTACTCGTCCGCGATCTCGCCCACGAGCTCCTCGATGACGTCCTCGAGGGTCACGAGGCCCGCGATGCCGCCGTATTCGTCGACGACCATGCACACGTGCACGGCGTCGCGCTGCATCTGCTGCAGCAACGGCTCGACGCGCATCGACTCGGGGACGAAGACGGGGACGCGCGCCAGCTGCGCCACCGGCTGAGCGCCCCAGTCCTGCTCGTCGCGGAACGCGCGGCGCACCAGGTCCTTGAGATAGAGGATGCCGCTGACGTCCTCGCCGTCGGCGGTGAGCACGGGGATGCGGGAGACTCCCGTGTCGAGGAAGATGCGTAGCGCCTCGCGCGCCGTGTCGTGCTCGGCGAGCGTGACGAGGTCGGTTCGCGGCACCATGACAGCGCGCACGTAAGTGCCGGTGAACTCGAAGACCGAGTGGATGAGCTCGCGGTCGTCCTCCTCGATGAGGTCGTGCATGGCCGCCTCATCGACCATGCTGAGCAGCTGCTCCTCGGTGTCGAACGACGCCCCGCGGGCACCACCGGGGGTCACCCGGCTGCTCAACGCGACAAGGCCGTGCGCGAGGGGGCCGAGAAGGATGCGGACGCCGCGGATCACCGGCGCGGCTCCGCGCAGCAGGCCCTCTGCGTGACGGCGGCCCACCGAGCGGGGGCTGACGCCGACAGCCACGAAGGAGAGGCCTGTCATGAGCACGACTGCAGCCAGGATCGCCCACCAGACGTTGTCGAACAGCTGGTCGAACGCGGCGGTCACGAGTACCGCGGCACCGGTCTCCGCCAGCACGCGGATGAAGGCCACCGCGTTGGCGTGCGCCTCCGGGTCGGCGCTGATGCGGCCGAGCGGTACGGCGTTGCGTCCGGACCCCGAGAGATCGACGAGGTCCTGACGCGAGGTGACACCGAACGCCGCGTCGATCGCGGCCATGAGAGCGCCGAACGCGATGAGCAGAACGGCCGCGGTCAGCAGCAGCGCAGCGGTCATCCCCGCGCCCTGCGCCGTTCGGCGAGGGTGAAGGCGACGATGAGATCGCGCTGCAGACCGAACATCTCCGCCGCGTCATCGGGCTCGGCGTGATCGAAGCCGAGCAGGTGCAACAGGCCGTGCGTGGTGAGCATGATCAGCTCGTCCTGCATCGGATGCGGCGGCTTCGCCTCGCGCGCCTGGGTCTCCGCGACCTGCGGGCACAGCACGATGTCACCCAGAAGGCCGGGAGGCGTCGGAGCCTCTTCGGAACCGGGCCGCAGCTCGTCCATAGGGAAGCTCAGCACGTCGGTCGGACCAGGCTCGTCCATCCACTGCACGTGCAGCGCTTCCATGGCGCCCTCGTCGACCAGGAGGATCGCCACGTCGGCATCCGGGCTGATGTGCAGCTCGGAGAAGTTGCTCTCCATGAGTCGCAGCAGCACGGTCTCGTCGACGTCGATGCCGGACTCGTTGGTGATCTCGATCGTCATGAGCGTCCTCGCTTCGGAAGGTGGTCTCGTGCACCGCCGCGCCGCTGGGCGCGATTGGCGAGCTCGCTGGCCTCATCCCGCTCGCGGCGGGACGCGAGACGCCGCTCGTCGAACTCGGTGTAGGCGTCGACGATCTTGCCGACGAGGGTGTGGCGCACCACGTCGTCGCTGGTGAGGTACGAGAAGTGGATGTCGTCGATGTCTTTGAGCACACGCGTCACCAGGCGGAGGCCCGAGGCCCCCTGCGGCAGGTCGATCTGCGTGATGTCGCCGGTGACCACCATGCGAGTTCCGAACCCGAGGCGGGTGAGGAACATCTTCATCTGCTCGGGGGTGGTGTTCTGCGCCTCGTCGAGAACCACGAAGGAGTCGTTGAGCGTGCGCCCGCGCATGTAGGCGAGCGGCGCCACCTCGATGGTCCCGCTGGCCATGAGCTTCGGGACGAGTTCGGGGTCGAGCATCTCGTTGAGGGCGTCGTAGAGCGGACGCAGGTACGGATCGATCTTGTCGGTCAGCGAGCCGGGCAGGAACCCGAGACGCTCGCCCGCTTCGATCGCCGGACGGCTCAGGATGATGCGGCTGACCTCCTTGCGCTGCAGCGCCTGGACGGCCTTGGCCATCGCCAGGTAGGTCTTGCCGGTTCCGGCGGGACCGATGCCGAACACGATCGTGTTGTCTTCGATGGCGTCGACATAGGCCTTCTGCCCGAGCGTCTTCGGTCGGATGACTTTGCCGCGCGACGACAGGATCGCCTCGCCCATGACCTCGGACGGACGCATCCCGCCGTCCGCGTCGAGGATGCGGCGCGACGATGCGACGTCGGCGGGCCCCAGGTCCTGCCCGCGGCGGGTCATGACGAGCAGTTCTTCCACGAGCGTCTTGGCCGCAGCGACGTCGGCGGCAGAGCCCGAGAGGGTGATCTCGTTCCCGCGCACGTGCACATCGACATCCGGATGCTCGCGCTCGACCACGCGCAGGAGTCGGTCCTGTGGTCCCAGTAGCTGCACCATGGCGATGCCGTCGGCCATCAGCTTCTCGACGGCTTCGGGTTGAGGCTGCTCAGGCACCGACACTCCCCTCCGACAGGTCGCCGGCGAGAACGTGCGCGTGCACGTGGAAGACCGTCTGACCCGCGCCGGCGCCGGAGTTGAACACGAGGCGGAAGTCACCGTCCGCGTGCTCCGCAGCTGCGTTGCCTGCCACTTCGACCATCTCGGCGAGCAGATCGGGCGCGTGCGCCGCCAGCGACACGACATCGCGGTACTCAGGGGTCTTCGGGATCACCAGGAGATGGACCGGAGCCCGGGGCGCGATGTCACGGATGACGAAGACGCGCTCGGTCTCGGCGAGGATCTCCGCGGGGATCTCGCCCTGCAGGATGCGGGTGAACACGGACGGCTCGCTCATTCCTCCAGTCTATGCGCGCGCGTTCACCACCGACCCAGGAGAGCTTCGATGGCGGCGAGGGCGGCGGGTCCCGCGGTCGACGTGCGCAGGACGCCGGTTCCGAGCCTGACCGGATGCGCGCCCGCCGCAGCGAACGTGTCGAGCTCAGCGGCGTCGATGCCGCCCTCGGGCCCCACCACCAGCAGGATCTCCGGCGCGTCGCGCAGCTCCCGCATCCTCGTGCTGAGCGACGCGGAAGCGCCGGGCTCCAGGACGAGCGTCGGGGTGACCGCGGCGCGTTGCGCGATCTGCGCGCCGGTGCTCACCTCGCTCACCTCCGGCACCCACGCACGGTTGGCCTGCTTGGCGGCTTCACGGACGATCTGTGCCCAGCGGGCGCGGCCCTTGACCGCCTTGGCGGCGTCCCAGCGAGAGACGCTGCGGGCGGCCTGCCACGGCACGACCTCGGCGATGCCGAGCTCCGTCGCCGCCTGCACCGCCATCTCGTCGCGGTCGCCCTTCGCGAGAGCTTGCACGAGGACGAGCCGCGGCGCGGGCGGCGGGACGTCCTCGCGGTGACGGATCTCGACCGCCACCTCGCGCGGCGCGACGCTCGTGCACGTCCCCGTCGCCCAGGCTCCTCGTCCGTCGCCGATCGTGACCGCCTCGCCGACGCGCACCCGCCGCACCGTCGCGGCATGGTGCGCCTCGGCTCCGGTCAGCACGACCGTGCGGCCGGGCTGGGCGTCGGAGGCGTCGTCGAGGAGGAAGTGCAGCGCCACCGGATCACCCGTTGCGGAAGCGGTCGCGGAGCTTGGCGAACAGACCCTGCTGGAACTCGGACAGACGAGGTGCCGGCGCCTTGGTCTTCTTGGCGAACTCCTCGATGAGAGCGCGCTCCTTGTGGTCGAGGCGGGTCGGGGTGACCACGTGCACGCCGATCCTGAGGTCGCCACGCTGGTTGCCGCGCAGCGGCGTGATGCCGCGTCCCTTGATCGTCAGCACGTCACCGGCCTGGACCCCGGCGCGCAGCTCCAGGTCGACGAGCCCGTCCAGCGCCTCGATCCGCGTGGTGGTTCCGAGGATCGCGTCGGGCATCGAGACGTCGAGGGTGGCGAGCAGGTCGTCGCCGTCGCGACTGAACACCTCGTCCGCGGCCACCGTGATCTCCAGGTACAGGTCGCCGTGGGGACCGCCCGCGGGGCCCACCTCGCCGGAGCCGGGAAGCTGCAGCCGCAGGCCCGTCTCGACGCCCGCGGGGATGTCGACCGAGACCGTCCGCCGCGCACGCACCCGCCCCTGGCCCTGGCAGGTCGCGCAGGGGTACGGGATCGTCGTGCCGTAGCCCTGGCACGTGGCGCACGGCTGGTTCGTGACGACGTTGCCGAGAAGGCTGCGGACCGTGCGCTGTACGTGCCCGCTGCCGTGACAGATGTCGCAGGTGACGGGCGACGTGCCCGGCTGGCAGCACCCGCCCTCGCACGTCTCGCACAGCACGGCGGTATCCACCTCGATGTCGCGATGAGCCCCGAAGATCACTTCCCGCAGCTCGAGCGTCACACGAACGAGGGCGTCCTGACCTCGCTCGGCGCGCGAGCGCGGACGCACGCGTCCGGCCCCGCTTCCCCCCCCGAAGAACGTGTCGAAGATGTCGCTGAACCCGCCGAAGCCCTGGGCACCGCCGAATCCACCGCTGTCGCCGCCCATGTCGTACCGACGACGCTGCTCACTGTCGCTCAGCACGTCATAGGCGTGCGTGACGAGCTTGAACCGCTCCGCCGCATCCTCGCCGGGGTTCACATCGGGATGCAACTGACGCGCGAGCTTGCGGTACGCCTTCTTGATGTCGTCCTGCGATGCGTCGCGAGGCACCCCGAGTACTTCGTAGTGGTCTGCCACTTCAGCCTTCCCGTCCGCGTGACGCGGAATCGTCTCGCGCGCTCAGCGCGCGCGTTCGTCTTCTTCCAGCAGACGGCTCAGGTAGTGAGCCACGGCGCGGACGGCCGCGAGATTGCTGGAGTAGTCCATCCGAGTGGGACCGAGCACGCCCACGCGCGCCTGCCCTCCGGTCGTGTCGTAATCGCTGGCCACCACGGACGCCTCGACGAGACCGAACGCCTCGTTCTCGCGCCCGATGGATGCGGCGAGCCCCTGCTCGTCGGCCACCATCTCACCCATGAGACGCAGGAGGGTGACCTGCTCCTCGATCGCTTCCAACAGCGGGTAGATGCTGCCGCGGAAGTCGCCCTCCGCACGAGCGAGGTTGGCCGTTCCCGCCATCACGAGCCGATCCTGGCGGAACTCGTCGAGCTCCTCGCCGACCGTGCGAAGCAGCGCCCCGAGGGCGCGATCGGCCCGGCTGTCGGTCAGCGTCTCTGCCAGTGCCTGCGCGACCCGTTGCGTGCCCTCGCGCACCGGTCGCCCGGTCACGAGGACCGACACCTGCGCGCGGAGCGTCGCCACATCCGTCTCCTCGAGCGGCTCGGGCGCTGCCATCAGACGCTGCGACACCCGACCGGTGTCGGTGACGAGCACGACGACCAGACGCGAACCGCCGACGTGGACGAGTTCGACGTGCGTGATGCTCGCGCGCTCGAACGACGGGTACTGCACGAGCGCGACCTGGCCGGTGAGCTGGGTCAGTGCGCGCACCGTCCGCCCGAGCATGTCGTCCAAGTCCGCCGGAGCCCCGAGGAACGCCGTGATCGCCGAGCGCTGGGCGCTGGTGAGTGGGCGCAGCTCGGCGAGGTGGTTCACGAAGACGCGGTAGCCCTTGTCGGTCGGCACTCGGCCGGACGAGGTGTGCGGTGCGGCGATGAGCTCCTCGTCCTCGAGCAGCGCCATGTCGTTGCGGATCGTCGCCGCGGACACGCCGAACGAATGACGTTCGACGATCGACTTGCTTCCGACGGGTTCACGCGTCTCGACGTAGTCCTGGACGATCGCTCGAAGCACGTCGAGTCCCCGATCGCTGACCATGCGCACTCCCTCCTGGCACTCGAGGTCTGGGAGTGCCAATTCTAGCGCGCTCGAGCCGCGAGTCTCCGGAGGGCACCCGGATCACCTTCGTCTTCGACGCGCTGGGCGACGAGGGTGCGATCACGATGGCCGGGGCCGCAGCCCCGCAGGAGTTGGCCACGCGCATGCACGCCGACTGGGTCCGCTTCGCCGAGACCTGCGATCCCGGCTGGCCGCGTTCCGTGACGATGCGCTCGTGCGCCGCTACGACACCGTGACCGAGGATGTACCGCTGCCGCGCGCGCAGGTGCTCGCGGCGCTCACCCGCTGAGTCAGTCGGTCAGTGCCCGCACGACCGCGTCGGCGAGCAGGCGGCCACGGCGCGTCAGCACGATGCGACCGCGCAGCGCGGCAGCACCCTCCACCAGGCCGTCGGCGATGAGCCCGGCCACGGCGCTGCGTCGGTCGGTCGGGACCACCTCGATCGGCAGCCCCTCGCGGATGCGGGACTCCAGCAGGATGCGCTCGAGCGTGCGGGCCTGGTGGTCGGGGACCTCCCTGGCCGCCGCCGGTGATGTTCCCAGCGAGAGCCGCTGCGCGTAGGCGGCCGGGTGCTTCACATTCCACCAGCGCACGCCGGCGACGTGACTGTGCGCGCCCGGGCCGAACCCCCACCAGTCTGTTCCGCGCCAGTAGGCGAGGTTGTGGCGCGATCGGTGGTCTGTGCCGCGCGCCCAGTTGGACACCTCGTACCAGTCGTAGCCCGCATCCGCCATCGCGTCGTCGACGAGCTCGTACATCTCGGCCTGCAGGTCGTCGTCGGGCGCGGGGACTTCACCGGAGCGGATGCGGCGGGCCAGCTTCGTCCCGTCCTCGATGATGAGCGCGTAGGCGGAGAGATGATCCGGCTCCAGCGCGAGCGCAGCATCGACCGACGTGTGCCAATCGGACAGGGACTCCCCCGGTGCGCCGTAGATCAGATCGACGCTCACATCGAGACCCGCCGCCCGCGCTCCGGCGACGGCGGCGGCCACGTTGGCGGGATCATGCGTGCGGTCGAGCGCGGCGAGCACGCGCGGGACGCTCGATTGCATGCCGATCGAGACGCGGGTCACGCCCGCCTCGGCGAGTTCGGCGAGGGACGCGGGAGCGACCGAGTCGGGATTGGCCTCGACCGTGACCTCGGCGTCCGGCGCGATGCCGAAGCCTTCGCGGACGGCGTGCAGCATCCCGCCCAGCGCCGCCGACGACAGCAGGGTCGGCGTGCCGCCGCCGAAGAACACCGTCTGAGCCGGTCGCGGTGCGTCCGCCAGCACCCGGGTCGCCAACGCGATCTCGCGGCCGAGATCGTCGGGGTAGTCGTCGCGTCGGTGGCCGCGCAGCTCGTCGGCGGTATAGGTATTGAAGTCGCAGTAGCCGCAGCGCACACGGCAATAGGGAACGTGGATGTAGACGCCGAAATCGGTGCCGGGATCCACCACCGTCCCCTCGGGAAGGGCTCCGTCGGCGGGTGCGAGATCGCCGTCGGGAAGAACGGATGGGGTCATCAGGCGGGGGTCGTGTACATGGGCGAGATCGCGCGCAGGTACCGACCGAAGAGCTCGCGGCGGCGGCGGCGCACGAGCGCGGGGAGGAGACGGTACAGCGGCGACACCGGGCGGTCGAACGCGCGAACGGTGAACCAGACCTCGTCGTCGCCGCGCCACTCGATCATGAACGACTCCTCGCCGCTCACCACCGAGTCGCGCACCGTGCCCAACGCGAAGCCGATACGACGCTTCTCCTCGACCACGAAGATCACGCGCAGCTCGGCGTCGACGCGGTAGCCGCCCACGCGTCCGCGCACGTGCACCGACGAGCCGGCGGCCACGTACGGCGTTCCGTCGGCGTCGAAGCGCTGGTCGGCGTCCAGGCGGCTGGGCGCGATCGGCTGCCCCTCGTCGTCGAACGACACCCCCGAGTAGCTCGGGTCGGATGCGGGACGCACCTCGGCGATCGAGATGCCGCCGTCGCGCAGGGCTCGCCACGACAGCAGCGCGTCGCCCGCCGAGCGGAATCGCTCCTCACCGCTGCCGAGCTTCCACGACTCCTGCGCCGGAATGCTCTTCTCCGGCGGGTACTGGAGGAGGTCGGGAGCCTGTGTCGCCCCGACGGCGGCGTAGTCGACGGTCTCGTCCCGAAAGGTCCCACGGCGCATGGTCTCCAGCGTACCGAGCCGGCCTGGATGCACGATCCGAATGTGAATCCCCTACTTCTTCGTCTCGACGTCACCCGACAGCGCGGCGATGAACGCCTCCTGGGGCACCTCGACGCGTCCGACCATCTTCATGCGCTTCTTGCCCTCCTTCTGCTTCTCGAGGAGCTTGCGCTTACGCGTGATGTCACCGCCGTAGCACTTGGCGAGCACGTCCTTGCGGATCGCGCGGATGTTCTCGCGCGCGATGATCCGCGCGCCGATGGCCGCCTGGATCGGAACCTCGAACTGCTGACGAGGGATGAGCTTGCGCAGCCGCTCGGTCATCATCGTGCCGTACGCGTATGCCTTCTCGCGGTGCACGATCGAGCTGAACGCGTCGACCTTCTCGCCCTGCAGCAGGATGTCGACCTTCACGAGGTCGGCGGTCTGGGAACCTGCGGGTTCGTAGTCCAGGCTCGCGTAGCCCTGCGTCCGACTCTTGAGGTGGTCGAAGAAGTCGAAGACGATCTCGCCGAGCGGCATGTTGTAGCGCAGCTCCACGCGGTCTTCGCTGAGGTAGTCCATTCCCAGCAGCGTTCCGCGCCGCGACTGGCATAGCTCCATGACGGTGCCGACGTAGTCCTTGGGCAGCAGGATGCCGACCTTGACGACGGGCTCGGACACCTCGGCCACGCGGCCGTCCGGGTACTCGCTCGGGTTGGTGACCGTGACCGTCTCGCCTGTGTCCGTCATGACCTCGTACGTCACCGACGGCGCGGTCGTGATCAGGTCGAGGCCGAACTCGCGGGAGAGGCGCTCTGTGATGATCTCGAGGTGCAGGAGCCCCAGGAATCCGCAGCGGAAACCGAAGCCGAGGGCGACGGAGGTCTCCGGCTCGTACTGCAACGACGCGTCGGAAAGCTTGAGTTTGTCGAGCGCCTCGCGCAGCTCCGCGTAGTCGCTCCCATCGATCGGGTAGATGCCGGAGAAGACCATCGGCTTCGGGTCGGTGTAGCCGGGCAGAGCGTCGGTTGCGGGCTTGCGATGGTTCGTGATCGTGTCGCCGACCTTCGACTGCCGGACGTCCTTCACACCCGTGATCAGATATCCGACCTCGCCGACGCCCAGGCCCTTGGTGGGAACGGGTTCGGGGCTCGAGACACCGATCTCGAGCAGTTCGTGGGTGGCCTTCGTCGACATCATCTGGATCCGCTCGCGCGGCTCGAGCTTGCCGTCGACCATCCGGACATACGTCACGACGCCGCGGTAGGCGTCGTAGACCGAGTCGAAGATCATCGCGCGTGCCGGGGCGGCGGGATCCCCCACGGGTGCGGGAATGCGCTCGACGATCCGATCCAGCAGTGCCTCGACGCCCATGCCCGTCTTGCCGCTGACGCGCAGCACATCCTCGGGGTCGCCGCCGATGAGTCCCGCGAGTTCGGCGGCGTACTTCTCGGGATCCGCCGCGGGCAGGTCGATCTTGTTGAGCACGGGGATGATCGTGAGGTCGTTCTCGAGCGCGAGATACAGGTTCGCCAGCGTCTGCGCCTCGATGCCCTGCGCCGCATCCACCAGGAGGATCGCACCCTCGCACGCGGCGAGCGATCGGCTCACCTCGTAGGTGAAGTCCACGTGCCCCGGGGTGTCGATCATGTTGAGCGCGTACGTGCCGTTCGCGTCCGACCACGGCATGCGGACGGCCTGGCTCTTGATCGTGATGCCGCGCTCGCGCTCGATGTCCATTCGGTCGAGGTACTGCGCACGCATGTCGCGGTCGGCGACGACGCCGGTGATCTGCAGCATCCGGTCGGCCAGCGTCGACTTGCCGTGGTCGATGTGGGCGATGATGCAGAAGTTGCGGATCAGCTCGGGCGGAGTCGCGGACGGCTGCAGGGGCTTGAGGGCGCGCGGTGACATGTTCCGTCGATTCTACGGGGAGCAGCCGGCCGCCCGAGCCTAGGCTGGAGCGATGACGGTGCAGGTGGTCCTGGTGCACGGGATCCGTACGTCGGCGTCCATGTGGCGCGCACAGCGCGAGAGCCTGACGGTCGCGGGTATCGGTGTGAACGCCGTCGACCTCCCCGGTCACGGCACGCGCATGGCCGAGCCGTTCACCCTCGACGAGGCTTTCGCGACGATCGACCGAGCGGTGCGCGCCTGCGCCGAGCGCGGACCCGTCCTCCTGGTCGGCCATTCGATGGGCGGACTGCTGTGTATCGAATACGCGGGGCAGGTCGATGCCCCGCCGATCGCCGGGTTCATCGCCGCATCCTGCACCGCGGTGCCGCGTGGGCTGGGACTGCGCACTTACCGAACTCTGGCCCGCGGTTTCGATGCGCTCCCGGATCGCGGGATGCGGCTGACCCGGTACGTGCTCTCCCGAACGCTGCCCGAGCACACCCGAGACGACTTCGGCGCGGGCGGCTACGCCCTCGACGCCCAGGACGGGGCGCTCGCGCAACTCGCGCGGCTCGACGTGTTGACGGCTCTCGCCCGCATCCAGGTGCCGCTGTGGTTCGTCAACGGGCAGTACGACCAGCTGCGCGTCAGCGAGCGTCTCTTCCGGCGCATCGCGCCCCACGCGGAGCTCATCGTCATCCCCCGCACGAGCCATCTCGTCTCGGCCATGCGCCCGGAGGTCTTCGACGCCGTCATCGCGCTGGCGATCGCCACGATCGAGGCGGGCGCGAAGGACCCGGTCTGGTAGACTCCTTGTTTGGCTTGCGCGTGAAGGGTTTTCCCGCTCTTCACGACCGCCGCGAAGCGCCCCTCTACCGCTGACCGGCAACTTCCGAGCAGACTCCGAAACGAAAGTTCACGACACGTGGCAAACATCAAGTCGCAGATCAAGCGCAACAAGACCAACGAGAAGGCGCACGAGCGCAACAAGGCCGTCAAGAGCGAGCTGAAGACCGCGGTGCGTCGCACCCGCGAGGCCGTCGCCGGTGGCGACAAGGCCGCCGCCGAGAAGGCGCTCGTCACGGCTACCAAGAAGCTCGACAAGGCCGTCAGCAAGGGCGTCATCCACAAGAACCAGGCCGCGAACCGCAAGTCCGCGATCGCGAAGCAGGTCTCCGCTCTCTGAGCCGCTTCCTCGTCGAAGGCCCGTCGCTGTTGCGGCGGGCCTTCGTCGTTGTCGAGGACTCAGGCCGCGTACGGCGCGCGTGTGGCGATGACGGTGACGAGGCGCTCGAGCGCGAACACGGCATCGCGGGAGGCACCCTTGACCTCGGCGTCGGCGCGCGCGGTCGCCTGGATCGCGAGACCGAGCGAGTCCTGGGTCCATCCGGAGAGGTCTCGCCGCGCGCGGTCGACCTGCCAATCCTTCATGCCCAGTCGCGTCGCGAGCTGTCGAGAGGGTTCGCGGGTGCCCGCGACCCGCGCCATCGTGCGCAGCTTCATCGCGATCGCCGCGACCATCGGAACCGGGTCGGCACCCGAATCGAGTGCCTGACGGAGTGCCAGGAGCGCTTCGCCGTAGCGGCCCGCGATGGCCGTGTCGGCGACGGTGAAGGCCGAGGTCTCGACACGCCCGCCGTAGTAGCGCTCGACGATCTGCTCGGTGATGTCGCCGTCGACGTCGTTCACCAGTTGCTGGCAGGCCGCGGCGAGCTCGGTCAGGTCGTCGGAGAACGCCCCGACCAGCGCGCGCAGCGCGGCGGGTGCGATGCGCCGACCGGCCTCGCGGAACTCGCTCGCCGCGAAGTCGTACCGATCGGAATCGCGTTTGATCGCCGGGCAGGCCACCTCGACTCCGCCGCCGGATCCGGCACGGATCGCTTCGAGGAGCTTCTTTCCCCGCACGCTCGCACCCGTGTGACGAAGCACGACCGTCGCTCCGTCCTGCGGGTTCTCAAGGTAGGCCAGGGCTTCCGCGAGGAAGGCATCAGAACACTTCTCGACGCTGCGGATGCGCACAAGTCTCGGCTCCCCGAACAGCGACGGCGCACTGACGGCCAGGAGAGTTCCGGCGGTGTAGTCCGACGCGTCGATGTCGGAGATCTCCAGGCTCGGATCCTCTGCGCGCAGGTAGTCGCGGAGCCGCGCGGTCGCCCGCTCCGCGCAGACCTCCTCGGGACCCGAGATCAACACGATCGGCGCCGGCTCCGGGGTCCGCCACGACTGCTGCGGGATCGCGCTTCGCGTCGGGGTGGGCTTTCGGGTCGCCATCCCCCCAGCCTACCGAGGGCGGCCGACGCCGCCTCCGCCCGCTCGCGCCAGAGTGTCGTACGCCCGTCGCTCATCCCCACCAGGATGAGCCCGTCCAGATCCGTGCGCGCCACGGTCGCGCCCTGAGCCGTCAGGATGTCGAGGATCTCCGATCGTGGGTGCCCGTAGTCGTTGTCGGCCCCCACGCCGATCAGTGCGAGCGCCGGGGCGACCTGACGCTGCAGCCCCGCATCCTGATCGGCCGAACCGTGATGCGCGACCTTGAGGACCTCGTACGGCCCGCGCAGCTCTCCTCTCGCGCGCAGCGCCCGCTGAGCGTCCGCACCGAGATCCCCGAGCAGGAGCGTGCGCGGCACGTCGCCGCCCCCGACCTCCACGACGATGCTCGCGTCGTTGCCCGGTGTCACGGCATCCGCAGACGGCCACAGGATCCGCCAACGCGCAGCCCCCAGCGCGCCGCCCATCCCCGCCGTTGCGGCGACGACATCCTGCGCACCGGCCGAGACGACGCGGGCGGTGTCGCGCTCGTCGGCCGGACCGTGCAGCAGGAGACCGACGTGGGCGGGCACGCCGTCGAGCCCGCCGACGTGATCGGCGTCGAAGTGCGTCAGCACCAGCAGGTCGATCCGTCCGATCCCCAGCCTCTCGAGACAGGACGCGAGCGGCTCCGGTTCCGGGCCGGTGTCGACGAGCATGACCGCACCCGCCGAACGGACGACGACGGCGTCCCCCTGACCCACGTCGCACATCGCGATGCTCCAGTCCTGCGGCGTCGTCATCGGAACGACGACGGACTCGATCACGAGCATCCCCGCCGTTGCCGCGGCAACGGCTGCAGTCATCACGGCCGAGAGTGCGCGGCCGAGGCGAGCGACGCGTGTTCGTCCCGGCGGGAGCAGGAGGACCGTTCCGGCGGCCGTCACCACGACCAGGCCGATGAGCCCGGGCAAGCCCTCCGCCCACGGGAGGGTCCGCGCGGGCAGCGCGTCTACGGCCCCCGCGATCCCGGCGATCCACGCCGCCGGCAGCCACGTGAGTGCGGTCAGCCCTGCTTGCAACACGGGCACGGGACCCGCGAGGCACGCGGCCAACCCGAGTACGGTGGCGACCGGCGCGGCGGGTGCGGCGAGGAGGTTCGCCGGCACCCCATAGACGGCGACACCGGGGCTGACGAGCACGATGAGAGGGCTGCACACGAGCTGCGCCGACAGTGGCACGGCCAGCGCGAGAGCGAGCGATGCGGGCAGGAACCTGCCCAGCCCTCGGGCGAGCGGCGGCGCCAGCACGAGGAGTGCACCCGTCGCCGCGACCGACAGCGCGAACCCCAGCGACAGAGCCAGCCACGGATCGGCGGCCAGCAGCACGCACACCGCGAGGGCAAGGAGAGCGAGCCCACTCCCCCGCCGCCCGAGCAGCAACGCGAGCATCGCGACCGCGGACATCGTCGCCGCGCGGACGACGCTGGGCTCGGGCGTCACCAGCACGACGAACCCCGCGAGCGCCGCCAGTCCGGCGACCACGCGGCCCGCCCGACCGAGACCGCACCGAGCCGCGAGGAGGAAGGCGAGCCCGACGACGATGGCGCAGTTCGCGCCCGAGACGGCGGTCAGGTGGGTGAGGGATGCGGCACGCATCTGCTGCTCCAGCGCAGCGTCGACACCGCCGGTGTCTCCGACGGCGAGGCCGGGGATGAGGCCCGCACCCGGTGCGGGCAGCCCCTCTGTCGACGCAGCGAGACGTTCGCGCAGCCAGGCGGATGCGGCCGCCGCCCCTTCCGGCGGGCGTACCAGCTCGACCCGATCCGCCCGCAGGACGAGCGCGGCACGGTCGCCGGGCTCCGCCGCGAAGGCCCCGCCGTCGATGCGCACGACGGCGCCGATCTCAGCCCCGTCAGGACGCTCGGACATCAACACCGTGACCGGCACCCCGGCCGCGACCGGCTCGCGTCCGGCAGACGCCGCCACCGCGAGCGCATCCGTTCGATAGCCGAGGGAAGTCGTCTCGATCTTTCCGACGATCGAGAACTCACCGTCCATCTGATGGCCGTCGCCCACCTCGATCGCGGCGGCGCGGGGCGGATCCTGCACGGCTACCGACATCGCCGGCATCGCAGCCAGCAGCAGGGCGAGCGTCGCGAGGATCCAGATGCGCGACCGACCCGATCGCCCCATCAGCGTCGCGGTCAGCGCGGTCGCCACCGCACCGGCGCTGCAGAGCAGAGCCAGAACAGGCGCCGTCGCCGGCTGCGTGATCGCGAGGGCGGCAATCATCCAGGAGAGAAGAGCAGCGGGCACGAGCCGCCACGCGCGCCGGTCCATCACACCGTCACGAGGTCGCGCAGGCCCGCGAGCATCTTCTCGCCGATGCCGGGCACGCCCAGCAGATCGTCCACACTCGTGAACCGGCCGTTCTGCTCCCGCCACTCCACGATTCGCTGCGCGATGGCAGGTCCGACGCGTGGCAGCTCGTCCAGTTGGTCCACTCCGGCGGTGTTCAGGTTGATCGGGCCGCCGCCCGAGCGTTCGGCCCCGGTCGCGCCTGCCGGAGGTGCCTGTCCAACCTCGAGCACGACGAGCTGCTCCCCGTCGCTGAGCGGCCGGGCGAGGTTCACCGCGGCCATATCCGCGTTCTCACCGAACCCGCCCGCCGCCGAGATCGCATCGGCGACCCGTGATCCCGCCGCCAGGACATAGAGCCCAGGCTCTGTCACCGCGCCGGAGACGTGCACGTAGACCTCGGCGACCTCGACTGCCGCCGTGGGCGTTGCCACCGGTGCCGGCGGCGGCACCGACGCACTCCGGAGCACCCCCACCACGACCGTCACGGCCAATACGAGCAATGCCAGCACGACGACGGCGCCGACCCCCAGACGCACACGTCCTGAGGCATCGGATGCGGGCTTCACACGCCCACGCTAGGAACCCGCACCCCTCGCCCGAACGAGGGAACCCCCGCGGTGTGCATGCACCGCGGGGGTCCGTCCGATGGGGAGAGCAGCTCGCTCAGCGTGTGCTGAAGCTCACGACCTTCGGCGGCCGCACGATCGCCCGCACGATCTCGCGCTCACCGAGCGCGCGCTGGACGCGCACGTCCTCGCGCGCCAGGCGCTCGAGCTCCTCGCCGCCGATCTTGGCCGACACCTCCAGCGTCGCGCGCACCTTGCCGTCGATCTGGACGACGGCGGTGATGGTGTCTTCCACCAGCAGCGTTCCGTCGGGCTGACGCCAGGACGCGAGACCGACGGACGGCTCGTAGCCGAGCTGGGACCACATCTCCTCCGCCGTGTGCGGCGCGAACAGGTCGAGGATCATCGCGGTGGCCTCGGCGGCCTCGCGCACGGCAGGATCCGCAGCACCCGCGCCGGAGTCGATCGTCTTGCGCGTGGCGTTGACGAGCTCCATGAGGCGTGCGACCACGACGTTGAACTTCGTCTGCTCGATGAGCGAGGGCGCATCGGCCCACAGCCGGTGCGTGACGCGGCGCAGCGCCACATCGCCCTCGGCCCAGACCGTATCCGTCGGGCTGGAGACCTCGCCCGCGATGCGCAGCGCACGCGCGAGGAACTTCGTCGCGCCGGTCGTCGAGACGTCCTTCCAGTCCTTGTCGTCTTCCACGGGGCCGGCAAAGGCGAGTCCGACGCGCAGCGCATCGGCGCCGTGGGCGTCGAGCTCGTCCTGGAACAGCACGAGGTTGCCCTTGCTCTTGGACATCTTCGCGCCGTCGAGGATGACCATGCCCTGGTTGATCAGACTGGAGAAGGGCTCGGTGAAGTCGACGTAGCCCATGTCGTAGAGCGCCTTGACGATGAACCGGGCGTACAGCAGGTGCAGGATCGCGTGCTCGACGCCGCCGATGTAGAAGTCCACCGGCGCCCACTTCGAGGCCTCACGACCCGAGAAGGCGGCGTCGGGATCCCCCGGCGACAGGAAGCGCAGGTAGTACCAGGAGCTGTCGACGAAGGTGTCCATCGTGTCGGGGTCGCGACGCATGGGTTCGCCGGTCTCCGGGTCACTCGCCTGGACCCACTCGGTGGCACCGCCCAGCGGCGAGGTGCCCTGCGGCAGCAGATTGAGCCCCTCGGGGTCGGGAAGACGCACCGGCAGCTGGTCGTCGGGCACCGGAACGATGCGGCCGTCTTCGCCGTGCAGCATCGGGATGGGGGTGCCCCAGAACCGCTGGCGGGAGATCAGCCAGTCGCGCAGGCGATAGGTCTTGGCCGCGCGGCCCGTCCCCGCCGCCGTCAGCTCCTCGATCGCGCGTGCGATCGCGTTGCGCTTGCTGAGGCCGTTGAGGCTGCCCGAGTTGATGAGGCGGCCGTCTCCGCTGAGCGCGACACCGGTGCGGACCGGGTCGATGTCGTCGAGGGTGTCGGCGCCCTCGAACGGGTCGATCGGGTTGCCGTCGGCGTCGAGCTCGATGACCGGCACGGCGCCTGTGATCGGCGCCGTCGTGTCCACGACGATCTTCACCGGCAGATCGAACGCACGCGCGAAGTCGAGGTCGCGCTGATCGTGCGCGGGCACGGCCATGACCGCACCGTGACCGTAGTCGGCCAGGACGTAGTCGGCCGCCCAGATCGGCAGGCGCTCCCCGTTGATGGGGTTGATGGCGTAGCGGTCGAGGAACACGCCGGTCTTCGGCCGGTCGGCATTCTGACGCTCGACATCCGTCGTCTGCTGCACCTGCGACAGATAGGTCTGGAAGCGCTCGCGCGCCTCCGGGCCGGCGCCGGCGGCGAGCTCGGCTGCCAGGTCGGAGTCGGGCGCGACGACCATGAAGGTGGCACCGTGCAGCGTGTCGGGACGGGTGGAGAAGACCGTGACCTTCTCGGCGCGTCCCTCGATCTCGAAGTCGATGTCAGCACCGATGGAGCGGCCGATCCAGTTGCGCTGCATCTGGATGACCTTGTGCGGCCAGAAGCCCTCGAGCTGGTTGAGGTCGTCGAGCAGCCGGTCGGCGTAGTCCGTGATCCGGAAGTACCACTGCGTCAGCTTCTTCTTGACGACCACCGCGCCGCAGCGCTCGCAGTGCCCGTCGATGACCTGCTCGTTGGCGAGCACCGTCTGATCGTGCGTACACCAGTTGACCGGGCTCTCCTTGCGATACGCCAGGCCACGCTCGTAGAGCTTCTGGAACAACCACTGGTTCCATCGGTAGTACTCCGGGTCGCTGGTGTGCAGGACACGACTCCAGTCGAAGGAGACGCCGTAGGCCTTGAGGCTCTCCTTCTGCTGGGCGATGTTGTCGTACGTCCAGGTGACCGGGTTCGCGCCGCGCTTGATGGCGGCGTTCTCGGCGGGAAGCCCGAAGGAGTCCCATCCGATCGGATGCAGCACGTTGTAGCCGCGGTGACGCCAGAATCGGGCGACGATGTCCGAGTAGAGATAGTTCTCGGCGTGGCCCATGTGCAGGTCGCCGGAGGGGTACGGGAACATCGCGAGCACGTACTTGCGCGGGCGGGTGTCGTTCTCACCGCCGGCGCGGAAGGGGTCGCTTTCCGCCCAGCGCTGCTGCCACTTGTCCTGGATGGCGTGGGCGTCGAAGCCGCCGTCAGCGGACGCGCCTGCGGTGTCGGTCGAGGTCGTAGACACAGAGGGACCAATCGTGGAGTGTCGGGAAGGTGCGCAAGGCGCAAATTTCAGGATACCCGACCCCTAACCACCCCAGTCGGCCGGGAGCCTCGCGCCCGCCGCCCGCAGGGGCGCCGTGGCCTTCAGCGCCACCTCCGCGACCTCGGCGTCGACGTTCGAGGACCAGGTGATCCCGCCTCCCGCACCCACGTACGCGCCGCCGGGGTGCACGACGAGCGTGCGGATCGTCATGGCCAGATCGAACGCACCGTCATCACCCACCCAACCGGCACATCCGGAGAACGCGCCCCGAGGCGCACCCTCGATGTCGTGCAGCAGCGTCATCGCCGACAGCTTGGGCGCCCCGGTCATGCTGCCCGCGGGAAAGACCGCCGCGAGCATCTCCCCCAGGGTCACGCCCGGATGCGGCACGCCGCTGACCGAGCTCACGAGTTGGTGCACGCGCGGATACGTCTCGACTTCCAGCAGGCGGTCGACGCTCACCGTGGCCGGATCGCACACTCTCGCCAGATCGTTGCGCATGAGGTCGACGATCATGACGTTCTCGGCGCGCTCCTTCGGGTCGGCCGCGAGGTCGGCCGCAAGGCCGGCATCCGCCTCAGGGGTGGAGCCGCGCGGGCGCGTCCCCTTGATCGGATGCGTGCTCACGCGGCCGTCGCGACCGACCAGGAACCGCTCCGGACTCGCCCCGGCCAGCGCGATCCCGCCGCTTCGCAGCAGGAGTCCGTGATGCGACGGCGTGTCGGCACGCAGCGCCGCGTAGGCGTCGAGCGCATCGACCTCGCCGGCAACGTCGAAGCGCGTCGTCAGGCACAGGAGGTAGGCGTCCCCGCGACCGATGGCCGCGATGGCCTTTCGGATGTCGTCGGCGTACCGGAACGCGTCGACCCGCGCGATCGCCCTGCCCCGCTCGGGCACCACGACCGGAACGACCGCAGGCGCCGACGCGATGCGTTCCGCCCAGGCCTCGGCGTCCTCGCCGCTGACCCAGGTCGCCCCGGCGGCGTGATCGAAGGTCACGAGGGTGCGCACCCGCATCCAGCTCTCGCGCGGCATCTCGTCGGATGCCACCGGCGCGCCGGCCGCATCCGCTCCGCTCTCGTACGACAGCCATCCCACCCAGCCGCTCCGGAACGGGCCGGCGGGATGCGGTGCGGCCTTGCCCGCGGGGACCTGCACCGCACGGACCTCGTCGCTGTCGACGGGGATGCCGTGTCCGATCCAGCTGTAGCCGATGTCGGCACCGGGCCCTGCATCCAGCCAGAACGTATGTTCGCGCTCGGCGAAGAGTGCATGGACGGCGGCGGGATCGTTCGCGCCGTGCACGCGGATGGGAGCAGCGGGCACGCTCCCAGGCTAGCGACACTGCGAGCCTCTAGGCTCGACGGCGTGAACGATCTGCTCACCGCGATTCTCGATGCCGTGCGCGAGGTCGATCCGGTGCTGCGCGTCGTTCTCGCCGGCGTCGCGATCATGCTGGAGACCAGCGTCCTGGTCGGACTGATCGTTCCGGGTGACACGATCGTGATCGTCGCGGGAACCGCCGTCACCACACCCTTACAGGGCGTCGTCCTGGCCGCAGCCGTCGTCATCGGTTCGCTGGCGGGCGAGACGCTCGGCTACGTCCTCGGTCGTTATCTGGGGCCCTGGTTGCGCCGGTCGCGTCTCGGGCGCCGCATCGGCGAGGAGAACTGGGCCAGGTCGGAGCGCTATCTCGAGCGTCGCGGCGGGCCCGCCATCTTCCTGTCGCGCTTCCTGCCCGTGCTGCACTCGCTCGTGCCGTTGACGGTCGGCATGGCGCGCTTCCCCTATCGACGGTTCCTCGCCTGGACGGCGCCGGCGTGCATCATCTGGGCGAGCCTCTACATCGGTGTGGCGGCCGCCGCTGCGGGCACGTACCGCGAACTGTCGGAGCGCATCCATTACGCGGGCTACATCTTCGTGGCCATCATCGTGGTTTTCGTCGTTCTCGTGTTCGCGGGCAAGAAGATCATCGAGCGGGTCGAGCGTCGGCACATGACCGAGCCCGCGTCCACCCCTGAGCCCCGGGCGACGGACGTGGAAGACTGAGGGCGTGGCCGAATCTTCTCGTCCGACCCGTTCCGACAAGATCCTCTGGATCGCCCGACTCGAGCGCCGATTTCACGCGTGGCGTGAACGGGGCGCCCGTCGTCGCGGGCGCACACCGTCGGTGGCGGCCTTTCCCGGCTACGGTTCGCAGCGCTGGGTGCGGGTGCTCGCGCGCGTGGTGATCCCCCCGGTCGGACGGGACAAGGGCGAGTACGCGGGCATCCGCGGGTGGCGCAGCTTCGCCGCGATCCCGGTCGCATACGGCCAGGTGCGGGTCATGGTGGGCGGCGAGACGCACGACGTCGTCGCCGACCGCGGCGGTGTCGTGGACGTGGTGCTGCCGGTGAGTCTGGAGCCCGGGTGGCAGACGCTCACGGCGCAGGTCGAGGGCGGTCAGACCACCACGCTGCGTGTGTTCATCGTCTCCGACGGTGCCAGGTTCGGTGTCGTGAGCGACATCGACGACACCGTCATGGTCACCGCCATCCCCCGTCCGATGCTCGCCGCCTGGAACTCCTTCGTCCTCAACGAGCACGCCAGACAGCCCGTGCCCGGGATGTCGGTGCTGCTCGAGCGCGTGACGCGCGAGAATCCCGGCGCTCCCCTCGTCTACCTCTCGACGGGCTCGTGGAACGTCGCCCCGACGTTGACCCGGTTCCTTCGCCGGCACCTCTTCCCCTCCGGCGCCATGCTGCTGACCGACTGGGGCCCGACGCATGACCGGTGGTTCCGGAGCGGCCCCGCCCACAAATCGACCAACCTCAACCGGCTGGCGCAGGAGTTCCCCGACATCCGCTGGCTGCTCATCGGAGATGACGGACAGGCCGACGACGCCATCTACACGGAGTTCGCGGGGACGCATCCCGCCAACGTCGCCGCGGTCGCGATCCGCCGACTGACGTCGGCCGAGGCGGTCCTCGCCGGCGGCCGGACGGCCGTCGATGATCACTCGGCCGCGGGCGTGCCGTGGGTCAGCGGCGAGGACGGAGCCGAACTGCTCGACCGCCTCGAAGAGGCCGGTGTCGTGCGCCCCGGCGTAGGCTGACCGGCATGTGTGGTCGATTCGTCGTCGCCAACGTCGCGTCGGAGCTCGTCGGAGTGCTCCGCGTCGACACGATCAACCCCTCGCTTCCCGGGCCGTCCTACAACGTCGCGCCGATGAGCACGGCGGCGATCGTGCTGGACTCCGCCAAGACGGAGCCGCCCACGCGGCGGCTCGAGCCCGCGAGATGGGGGCTGGTGCCCGCGTGGGCGAAAGACCCGAAGATCGGTGCCCGCGCCTTCAACGCCCGCGCGGAAGAACTCGAAGACAAGCCCATGTTCCGCGGCGCGCTCATCAAGCGCCGCGCGGTCGTCCCGACCACCGGCTACTACGAGTGGAAGCAGCTCGCCGACGGCAAGGAGCCGCACTTCATCCATCCGGCCGACGATTCGCCGCTGTTCCTCGCGGGGCTGTACGAGTGGTGGAAAGACCCGAGCAAGGCCGATGACGACCCCGATCGCTGGCTGCTGAGCTTCACCATCCTCACGCGTGACGCGATCGGAGCGCTCGGTTCGATCCACGATCGGATGCCCCTGTTCCTCGACGCCGACTTCGCCGATGCGTGGCTCGACACCGACACCGAGAACGTCGGCGACATCCTGGATGCCGCGATCGACGCGGCTCCCGACCTCGCCGAGACCCTCGAGACGCGGGTGGTCTCCTCCGCCGTCGGCAACGTGCGCAACGACTCCCCCGCGCTGATCGACCCCGCGTGAGCACCGCGTCACCCCTGCTCGCACCGCAGACCGTTCTCGGCCCCGACGACTGGCGCGCCCGCGAGAGTGCTCACGCCGCGCGGGCCGATGCGCTCACGGCCGGACGTCGCGCCCGGGCCGCTCGGGGCGAGACCCATCCCGTGGAGGATTTCCTCTTCACCTACTACGGGTATAAGCCGGCGCTGCTGCGCCGGTGGCATCCGGGCGCGACCTACGCCCTGGCGGATGCGGCACAGGAGGCTCGCGCCGGGTGGCGCTGGTACGTCCGCGACGGTAACGACTCCCTCGCGGTCGATGTTCGCGCCTTCGCCGCTGAGAAGCGCCTGCTGCTGACCGGCGTCGCCGCGATCCTCGAGGGCGCCCGCGGACGGAGCGCGCAATACGGATGCTTCGGCATGCACGAGTGGGCGATGCTCTACCGCGCCCCCGCGGCACGCCACGCCGTGCCGCTGCGACTGGGATCGGCGGGTACCGACGCCGTCGTCGAGTCCCACGAGTTGCGCTGCACCCACTTCGACGCCTTCCGCTTCTTCACCGCGGATGCGGCACCTCGCAACCGTGCACCGCTCGAACGCGCCACCGAGGCCGCGAACGAACAGCCGGGCTGCCTGCACGCGGGCATGGATCTCTACAAATGGGCGGTCAAGCTCGGTCCGCTGGTGCCGGGCGAGACGCTGTTGGACACCTTCGAGCTCGCACGCGACATCCGGGCGCTCGACATGCGCGCCTCGCCGTACGATCTGCGTGCCTGGGGCTACGAGCCCGTGGCCGTGGAGACGACGGCAGGCAAGGCCGTCTACGTCGCCGAACAACGGGCGTTCACGCGGAGAGCGCAGCCGCTGCGCGAGCAGCTGATCGGGCACGTCCGCCGGGCGTTGGCTGCCTGATCGGACGGTTCAGGGCGCCGCAGCAGCGACGTCCCGGGGAAGCAGCACCCGGAGCGAGAACCACTCGGGGCCCCCGTCGACCGACACCGACCCGCCGTAGGTCTCCGCCGCCGCCTCGATGTTGCGCAGCCCGTATCCGTGGCCATCGCCGACCTTGCGGGTGATGATGCGACCGTCGCGCCGACGCAGATGCCCGTCGAAGGTGTTCTCCACGCGGAGCATCACGAAGTCGTCGTGCGCGAAGAGCGAAAACTTCACCATCCGCTGCGATTCGGGGAGCCGTGCCGTCGCCTCGAACGCGTTGTCGAGCGCGTTGCCCGCGATCGCGGTGATGTCCAGCGGACGCAATCCCGCAAGTAACCGCCCGTCGGCGACCGTCGCGACGTGGATGCTCTGCTCCCTCGCGTACATGAGCTTGGCGGTCAGAACGGCGTCGAGCACATCGTTGCCGGTGCGCACCTGCGTCGCGTAGTCACGGATCGACGTCTCGAGGTCGTCGAGGATCCGCAGACGCGACTGCGGATCCTGCTCGGCGCGGATCGCGTCCAGGTGGTGCTTCATGTCGTGGTACTTGCGATTGACCTCGTCGATCGTGCGCCGCGACATCTCGTACTGCTGGTGCTGGCTGGTCAGCAGCCTCGCCATCGCGTCGGCTTCACGGCGCGCCTGGAAGCCGCGGCGCACCTCGTGCTGCACGTAGAGGGCGATGTATCCGCAGAGATCGACGAGCGTTCTGATGTACAGGATCTCGTGCCCGATGCGGCCGCTGAACGGTGTAGCGGTCGTCACGAAGCTGAGGTTCGAGATGATGAACGTGGCGGTCGCGATCGAGAGCGCCGCGACGAGATCGGCGTAGCCCACCTCGAAGACCTCTCCCCGCACCAAATGGCGCCGCTCGGCGAGCCAGGCGAGCCCCAGCATCCCGCCGTAGGTGAGGACCATCATCGTGGTCTTCACTTCGGCTGGTGCATCGAGGTAGAAGCGGTCGAGCTGCCAGTGGATGGATGCGGTGAGCTCCGCGAGCACGAACGCGCGTGCCGTGAGGTAGCCGGCGGTCACCGGCGACACCCGCAGCGTCGCGTACAGCATGGCGAACATCACGAGGACGGCTGCCAGCATCCCCGGGATCCACAGCGCGAGCGAGAGGCGCCCGGCCGCTTCCTGAACGGCGAGCAGCGCAAGCAGTCCCGCGGCGGATACGGCGGCAGTGACCCACCAGCTCGCTCGGCGCGCGACGATGAGCACGAAGACGAAGCAGGCACCCCACTCCGCGATGGCGGTGAAGCTGCGGGGGATGTCGGCGACGTACAGCTCGTTCATGCCGTGATCCCGCGTGTGCCGATGTACGCGGCCAGGGCGGCGAGGAAGTCCTTCTTGCGCGGCCGACTGATCTGCAGCCGCACGCCGCCGCGGATGCGGCAGTCGTTGCCCTCCACGCCGGTCACGTGGCGGAGGTTCACGAGGTATCCGCTGTTGCAGCGGAAGAAGTCCTCACCCTCCAGCTCCCCCTCCATCGCCTTCAGCGACGTGGCCACGGTGTAATCGCTGTCGAGCGTATGGATCAGCACATTGTGCTTGGCACTCTCGAGATACAGGACGTCGGCGATGTCGAGGCGGTGACGATCCCCGTCGGCCGCGGTGAAGAGCATGTGCCGGCGTTCGCGCCTGCGCAGGCGCACGAGACAGCGCCCGAGCTCCTGCGCGAACACCGGGTAGGAGACGGGCTTGAGGAGGTAGCTCAGGGCATCGACCTCGTAGCCGCTCACCGCGTACTGCGGGGATGCGGTCACGAAGACGATGAGCACTTCGCTGTCGACCTCTCGGATGCGTCGCGCGGCTGTCATGCCGTCCACACGCGCCATCTGGATGTCCAGCAGCAGGATGTCCCAGTCGGGGCGGTAGTCCT
The DNA here is from genome assembly GCA_029959545.1 of Microbacteriaceae bacterium PS02066. Classification (GTDB taxonomy): domain Bacteria; phylum Actinomycetota; class Actinomycetes; order Actinomycetales; family Microbacteriaceae; genus Microbacterium; species Microbacterium binotii. The sequence goes on from JASCPH010000007.1 coordinate 43,586, forward strand.
CGATGATGTCGCGTCCGTCGCGGAACGCCCCGATGTGGAAGCGTTCGCCGTGCTCACGCTGGAACCGGTCCAGGTGCGACAGCAGGCGGTCGATGCTGGCCGGATCGTCTTCGACGACGCCGATGCGGATCATGCTCTGTCTCCTTCCTGGTCTGTTCTCAACTGAAGCCGACGTAGCGACGGGCGAGGTGATAGGCGGCCCGAGTGACGCGCCGCCCCGCGTAGCCCGGAAGGTTGCTTCCTGCGCCGACGAGGCTCCGCCTGAGACGCCCGTGGATGCGAGGGCTGTCGCGCTTGACCTCCCGCCAGAACGCTCGGCGCACCGCCAGGTGCTGGGCGGTGCCGCCCAGCGCAAGTGTCGCGCTCACGGTGGCGCAGAGCGCACGGATGTAGTGCAGCTGCGCGTCGAAGAGCCGTGAGGGAACACGGCCGGCGCGTACCTCCTCGATGCTCGGCAGAGTCTCCAGCGCGAGCCGGTTCACGCGCAGCTGCTGATCGACGCGGGCCAGCATGACCTCCGGCGCGACCGACTGGCCTTCCCGACCGATGTAGTAGTGGTAGAGCGGAACGGGCAGGTAATACATCCGGCGCACGCGCGCGAGCGGGCGCAGGACGTACAGACTGTCGACGTAGAAGGTGTGGCGCGGCAGATCCAGACCCACCTCGCGCAGCAGCGCCGTGCGGTAGATGACCGCGTGCATCATGAGGTACTGCCGACGCCCGAAGCGCTGCGTCTGCTCCCATCCGAAGACGCGATCGGCCGGGAAGACCGTGTCGAAGCGCGTCGCGCGTGCCTGCTTGCCCACACGGTCGTGCACGAAGTCCGTGAACACCGCGTCGACTCCCCCGGCCTCCTCCAGCCGGTCGAGAGTATCGAGCACCCGCGTCAGGGCCGGGGACGACAGCCAATCGTCGGCGTCGAGCACCTTCAGGTAGCTACCGCGAGCGTGCGCGATACCGGCGTCGATCGCGGCTCCGTGGCCACCATTCGTCTGGTGCACGACGCGGATGCGGTCGGGGTAGGTATGCGCATAGGACTCTGCGAGCATGCCGGTCGCGTCCGTCGAGCCGTCATCGACGACGACGACCTCGAGACGGGCGTCGGCGGCGCAGAGAGCGGCGAGGGCTCGGCCGAGGAACTCTGCACAGTTGTAGGCGGGCACGGCCACCGTCAGCAGGGGCGATGACACCTGGGCACCCTCCGTCCGGCGCCGCGCGCAGAGACAGTAAGCCTCGCGTACGGCGATGATGACGAGCCGTCCGCGGGTTCGGCCGGTCTCCCCATCGATCGTAGACGGGACGTCGTTCCCGTGACGAAGCCGGGCTCGTCTCAGCTGAACCCGACGACGCGACGAGCCCAGTCGTAGGCCAGGCTCGTCGCACGGCGACCCGCCTGACCCGGGAGGTTGCTCACCGCCCCGAGGAGGCTGCGACGCATGCGCGTATACAGCCAGGGGTTCTCCGCACGCACTTCTCGCCAGAACCGGTCGCGCTCGACAAGGTGACCCGCGGTCCCGGCACGGGCCAACGTCGCGCTCGTTACCGCGCAGACCCCCTCCACGTGGTGCAGCAGCGCACGGTACAGCTGCGCCGGCACCTCACCGCGGGTGACCGCGTGCGGAGAGGGAAGCGCGGCGAGAGCCAACCGGTTCACCCTCAGCTGCTGCTCCACCCGTCGCACCATGACCTCCGGCGCCACGGACTGGCCCGGTCGGCCCACGTGATAGCGGTAGAGCGGAATGGGCAGGTACCGCATCCGACGCACCAGCGCCAACGGGGTCATCACATAGAGGTTGTCGACGTAGAAGGTGTGCTCGGGCAGGCGCAGCCCGCTCGCGCGCACGAGCGCCGTGCGATACACGATCGCGTGCATCATGAGCACCTGACGGCGCCCGAATCGTTCCGTGTCGGCCCACTCGAACACGCCGTCCGAGGGGAACACCGAGTCGAAACGCGCAGGACGCGCCGACTTGCCGACGCGCTCGTGCACGAAGTCCGTGAACACAGCGTCGACGTCCGCGGCCTGCAGCGCCACGAGCTCACGCACCAGATGGGCGAGCGAAGCGATGTCGAGCCAATCGTCCGCATCCAGGATCTTCACGAACGTGCCGCGTGCGGCGGCGAGTCCCGCGTTGATGGCGCCGCCGTGCCCGTGATTGGGCTGGTGGATCACCCGCCGGGATGCGGGGCGCCGCGCGGCCCAGTCGTCCGCGAGCGCCCCGGTGGCATCCGTCGAGCCATCATCGACGACGATCACCTCGACGCCGGCGACCGCGTCCAGCTCCGATAGCGCGCGTCCCAGGTACTCATCGGCGTTGAACGCCGGCACGACGATGGACAGCGCCGGCGCGACGGGCGTGGGGTTCATCGCTCGACCTTGTCGCCCGGCTCCGCCACCACCTCGACCTCGGTCGGCACCTGACGGAAGATCACCTTGAAGATCGGGTAGAACACCCAGAACGAGATCGCCGCGTTGATGATCATCGTCAGCACATCGGCCACGACGGATCCGCTCGAGCCCCATCCGAGGGTCACCATGAAGAAGTCGTAGATCGGCGCCTTGTAGAAGCCTTGAGCCGCGGCGGCGATGAAGGTGATCGCCACGTAGGCGACCGTGTACCAGCCGGCTGCGACCCACACCGAGGTGTTCGACTTGAACGTGATGTTGCGCTGCAGGAAGAAGTTGATGACCTGGGCGATGAGCAGCGTGATCTGCACCGCCAGGAAGTACGCCAGCCCGCCGCCGCCGGCGGGAAGCGCCCCGGCGGCGTAGTCGAACATGTAGTACTGGCTGCCGTCGACGTTCGAGCCGACGGGCAGCACCTGGAAGCCGACGTCCGTGAGTCCCGTGAAGCTCGCGAAGCCCCAGCGGAAGATCGGCATGAGCGCCAGCTGCAGCACGGTGACGCCGTTGGACAGCAGCAGGAACATGAGGAACTTCGACAGTTCCGGACGTGAGGTCTGGAAGCGACCCCACCACTTCGAGATGGCGGTGATCATCGTGTGCTCCTGTTCCCTGCAGCGGCGTCGAACGCCTTCTTCGTCGCCTTCTCATCGCGGCGGCCTCCGACGTAGGCGGCGATCACGCGTCCGAGGCCCCGCAGCGTCTGCCCGTTCACGAGCGTCAGCACGGCTTCGGTGAGCCGGCGGGTGGCGAGCCCGCCGCTCATCTTCGAGATGACCCGGAACGGGCCGTTCAGCAGGAACAGCACATTCAGGTCGGGAGTGCCCGCCGCATCCGCCTTGCGGCGCCTTGCGTCGAGGATGCGGAAGCCGAGCCGCCCGAGCGGACTGCGCGCCTCGGCGAGCCGATCCATCGGGTCGTTCTCACCGAGCGGCCCTGCAGGCCAGCGCGGATCGGGCACCTCGCGGCCGAGGAGTGTCGCGAACTCGGCATCGGTCGGCGAGGCGCCCGTCCGCGCGGTCGGCGCGGGCGCGACGCCGTCGCGTTCTATGGTCGTCGACAGCTCGAGCGCTTCCACGTGTGCGCCGACGAAGACCTCGTAAGCGCCCCGCTCGACGACCCAGGCATTCGCGACGGCGTCGAAGACCCGGAAGGTGCGCTCACCGAACGGCAGCGAGACGCGGCGCGATTCGCCCGCGCCGAGGCGCACCTTCGCGTACCCCTTCAACTCGCGACGCGGACGCGCCAGCGCACTCTCACCGGCTCGTCCGACGTACATCTGGACCACGTCGCTCCCGGGCCGAGAGCCGGTGTTCGTGACCGTGACGTGAGCGCCGTCAGCATCCACCTCGAGATCCGAGTAGGCGAATCGCGTGTAGCTCAGGCCGTACCCGAACGGGAAGGCGACCGGGACACCGGCCGTGTCGTAGTGCCGGTACCCGACGAACGGCCCTTCGCGGTACTCGGCTGTACGGGCGGCGCTCGGGAAGGTCTCCGCAGTGGGCGTGTCGGCGAGAGTACGGGGCATCGTCTCGGCCAGTCGTCCGCCCGGGTCGACGGTGCCGGTGAGCACATCCACGATGGCCTCGGCGCCGGCCTGACCGCCGAGGTAGGCGTGCAGCAGCGCAGCCGCATCCGTGGCCCACGGCGTCGACACCACGCCTCCGGCGCTGAGCAGCACGACCGTCCGCGGGTTCACGCGGTGCACGTCGCGCAGCAGCCGTACCTGTTCAGCAGGGAGGTCGAGGGTCGTGCGGTCCATTCCCTCCGACTCGGCGATCTCGGGAAGCCCGAGACTCAGCACCACGACGTCGGCGCGTTCCGCGAGCGTCAGAGCCTCGACGCGCAGTGCCTCGTCAGCACGGCCGTCGCGGCGGAAGCCCTCCGCGACGCCCACGACGTCGAGGGTGGAGTTCGGCAGCACGTCGGCGAGGGTCGGAAGGGTCGTGGGGTTCACGAGGGAGGATCCGGCGCCCTGATAGCGGGGCTCCGTGGCGAAGGCGCCGATCAGTGCGACCCGCGTCCCCGCCGCGAGCGGCAGCAGGTCGCCCTCGTTGCGCAGCAGCACGGCGGACTCGGCAGCGGCGCGGCGCGCGAGCGCGTGATGCGCGGGAAGGTCGACGATCGCGGCGGCGCGCTCGGTCACGCGGCGCACCAGGTCGATGAGCTCGGTGACGCGGGCGTCCAGATCGGCGATGGCGAGCCGGCCGGACTCGACGGCGGCGACGATCCCGCGGGCCGAGTCGAAGCCGGGCGAGGGCATCTCGAGCGCGGCACCGGCGGCGACGGCGGCGACGGCGTCGTTGGATCCGCCCCAGTCGGAGATCACTGCGCCGTCGAAGCCCCACTCGTCGCGCAGGATCTCGGTCAGCAGGTGGGCGTTCTCATGGGCGTAGACGCCGTTGACGAGGTTGTACGAGGACATGATCGCCCAGGGGGCGGCCTCGCGGACGACGATCTCGAAAGCGGTGAGGTAGATCTCGCGCAGCGTGCGCTCGTCGACGACGGAGTCGCTGACCATGCGGCGCAGCTCCTGGCTGTTGACCGCGAAGTGCTTAGGAGTCGCCGCGACGCCTTCGGACTGGATGCCGCGGACATAGGCGGCGGCCAGTCTGCCTGCGAGCTCCGGGTCTTCCGAGAAGTATTCGAAACTGCGGCCACCGAGGGGGCTGCGCTTGATATTGAGGCCCGGCCCGAGCAGGACACCGACGCCTTGCGAGGATGCCTCGCGGCCCAGAGCCGCACCGATCTGCTCGGCCAGCTCGTCGTCCCAGCTTCCGGCGATCGTGGCGGCGGTCGGGAAGCAGGTGGCGGGTTCCGAGCCGTTGATGCCGAGGTGGTCGGCGGAGCCGACCTGCTTGCGCACACCGTGAGGGCCGTCCGCCAGCCACACCGGGGGCAGGGAGATGCGCTCGATGGCGCGCGTCTGCCAGGTGTTGGCGCCGCTCAGCAGCGCGGCTTTCTCGAGCAGCGAGAGACTCGCGACGAGCGAGGGGGTGTCTTTCACAATGGGTCTTTCTTGATCGTTCGCGTCGCGCGTCGAGCGCGGAAGGACAATCGCCGTTCGGGGCCGGACGCGGCGGCCCGGCCCCGAACGTGCCGTGTCAGGACGAAGCGAGCTCGTCGTTGACCGTCACCGGGCGATTGCGGTGACGGCGGACGCGGACGATGATCCACACCACTCCCGCGGCCACCAGCAGTGCCAGCACGACGGTGCCGACCGTGATCCAGATCTCCCACGCTGCGGGCTGGTACGTCAGCGTCGCTCCCGGAGCCATCCCGTTCACCGCGTTGGAGTTCGCAACGGTGTACAGCAGGTTGTGGGCGGCGTAGCGGATGTTGGACTGTGCGAAGGCGCTCTCGGTGTCTTCGACCGTCTTCATCCCCGCGAAGGTCAGCATGTGGTCGGTGCCGCGAGCGGCCCACGCCTCATCGACATACATGTAGGGATAGAGGTTGAAGTCGGTGATCACGAAGCCCGTGAAGCCCCACTCGCCGCGCAGCACGTCGTGCATGAGCGCCGCGGAGCCACCGGCCCACGTGCCGCCGATGCGGTTGAACGAGCTCATCATGGCGGTGGCACCGATCTCGGTGTTCTGCTTCGTGCCGTCGGCGTCGTAGTACGACAGCTCGCCGCTGGCGTTCTTGACGATCATCTCGAAAGGCTTCAGATAGATCTCACGGATCGTCTGCTCGGTCGCCCACGTCGCGATGCCGTTGCCGTTGACGCGGTTCGTCTCCTGGTCGTTCATCGCGAAGTGCTTCGTGAACGAGTAGACGCCCTTCGTGAGCGCGCCGTCCACAGCAGCCGTGGCGAGAGCCCCGGACAGCACCGGGTCCTCGGAGTAGTACTCGAAGTTACGGCCGGCGAACGGAGAGCGGTGCAGGTTCGCGGCAGGTGCGTACCAGCCGTTGGCCCCCATCGTGAGCGCTTCGTTGCCGATCGCGACACCCATCGCGTTGGCGAGTTCGACGTTCCACGTCTGTCCGAGCAGGTACTCGGACGGGAAGGCCGTTCCGGTCCACAGATCGGGGTTGATGAACGAGCTGAACCCGGCAGGACCGTCGAGGTCGTTGGTTCGGATCTTGCCGATGTCCGGGAGACCGGCCGTGTTGTACGCACCCGAGGTGAGCATGTCGACGACCTCGTCCAGCGTGAGCTGGTCAAGCAGGGCGTCCCACTTCGGGTCGTCGTACGCGAGTCCGCGCATGTCGACGAGTGAGACGTTGCCGTCTGCACCCCAGACGGGCGCCTCGGAGTCCGTGTCTGCCGCAGCGGCCGCGGCGGCATCGTACGGAGCGAAGTCGGCGATCGTCGCCTCACTCGCCTCGAAGTCGGCTCCTTCGGGCGCCTTCGGGAACGTCCCGGCGAAGTCCGCACGGGACAGCGCGGTCACCTTGCCCTCGGAGAAGGCCGCGGTGACATCCTCGAAGTGGTTGGTCGCCGCCGTCTCGTCGCTCGCGCGCCCCTCGGTGTAGGTGACCTTCTCGTCGACCGTGTACGTGATCGGAGCAGTGCCCGCGGCGATCGTGTGCGAGTCGTTCTGGACCTTGATCTCGTAGACGCCGGCGTCGAGCACGTATGCCCCGTCGCCGGTGCTGTCGTACGACGCCATCTCCTCGACGGGAACGGTGAGGGTCACCGTCTCCGACGCGCCGGGCTCGAGCAGGCTCGTCTTCGCGAACGCTCCGAGCACGACGGAGGACTTCTCGACCCCGCCCGGCGTGTAGGGCGCCGTGTAGTAGAGCTGCACGACGTCCTTGCCTGCGACCGCGCCGGTGTTCGTGACGCTCACGTCGACCGAGATGTCGCCGTCCACATCGCCGAGGCGCTGTCCGGTGATCGCCTTGTTGAAGCTCGTGTAGCTGAGCCCGTAGCCGAACGGATAGACGACCGCCTGGTCGTAGTCGATGAAGCCCTCGACAGCCGCGGTCTCGTAATAGCGGTAGCCGACGTAGATGCCCTCTTCGTAGTCGACGAAGTAGGCGTCATCGACGTTCGCGTAGGCGAAGTCGCCGAAGTTGACGAAGGTCGGATCAGCGGTGAAGTCGCGCGAGAACACGTCGACCGTGCGCCCCGAGGGGTTGATGTCGCCGCTCAGGATCGGTCCCAACGCGTTGAATCCGTTGACGCCAGGAGAGCCTGCCAGGATGATGCCGTCGATACCCTCGTCGTCCTGGAGAGGACCGAGCTCCATGGACGTCGATGCGTTCACGACCACGATGACGTTCTCGAACTGGCTCTTGGCGAGTTCGAGCAGGTCCTTCTCATCGGCGTTGAGCTCGAGCTGGTGCTGACCAGGCTCTGCGCGCTCGTCCCACTTCTCCATGTTGGTGGCGAGATCTCCGCCTTCGCCGCCGGCGCGGCCGATCACGACGATCGCGGCCTCCGGGAACTCCGCGAAGCTGTCGAGCGAGGCCTGCGAGTAGTCGGCGACCGGCATCTCACCGATGTTGTAGTTCGACTCCTCGGGCTTGTCCATGACGATGTTCGTCCGGCCGCCCTCCACCGCCGGGTTCGCCTCGGCGAACGCCGCGAGCTGGTCGTAGACCGTCCCGTTGACCGTGAAGCCGCCGTTCTCGATGCCAGCCTTGATGTTCACAGCGGTGCGGGTGTCCGCCGTTCCGGAGCCGGAGCCGCCGTAGACGGGGTCGGCTGCGCCGCGGCCGAGCAGCGTGACGGCGCCGGCCGCCAACGGCAGCGTCCCGTTGTTCTTGACGAGGGTCATTCCCTCGCCCGCGATCTCCTCCACGAGTTCGGACGACGCGCTCTTGGCCTCTTCGTTCGTCGCGTAGTCGGCCGTATAGTACTCGGTGTCGAGCTTGTCGCCGTCCGCTGTGTTGCTGATCGCGTAGGTTCCCGCGCCCATGTACGACTCGATGGCTCCTCGATACATCCCGATCGCGATGTTCGCGCCGATGGCGATGATTGCCACCACGGCGACGATCGGGATCCAGATCGCGAGGAACCTCTTGTTCGACATCGGCTTCCGAGCCGTCGTTGAACTCACTGTGTTCTCCTCTGTGTGCAGACCTCCGTCATCGGAGGACGGCCCGGGCGTCAGCGCACCGGTGCCGAGTCCTATTTCACGCGCTCGGCACGACCGGCATCGGGCTCACGCACAACCTGTCGCTTTCGGCGCACGAACTGTGCGTTCCCGGGCCGGGACGCCGTCGATCAGCGCCGGGAAACGAAACGAAGGCCCCCGCGTTGCGGAGGCCTTCGTTTCGTGAGGGTGGACCTAGGCCGTGTTGATCAAGTCTGATTTGATCCAGATGAGCGTCGCGGCGAGGCTGACGGCGGCTCGGTAGCTGCGGAGGAGCTTGTCGGAGCGCATCGCGATGCCGCGCCACTGCTTGAGCCGGTTGAAGCAGCGCTCGACGACGTTGCGGCCCTTGTAGCGTTCCTGCTGCTGTTCGCCGAAGTCGATCGGCCGGCCCGGCTTCTTGCGGCGGTGCGCGACCTGGTCATCACGCTCCGGGATGGTCGCCGCGATACCGCGGCCGCGGAGCCAAGCACGGTTCGCCTTCGACGGGTACCCCTTGTCGGCGAGCACCCGGTCCGGGCGGGTCCGTGGCCTGCCCTTCCCGTCGCGGGGGACGCGGATGTCCTCGAGTACTGCGGTCATCATCGTGGTGTCGTTGATGTTCCCGCCGGTGATCATCATCCCCAGCGGCCGGCCGCGACCGTCGCAGACCAGGTGCAGCTTGGTCGTCAGCCCGCCACGGGAGCGTCCGATCCCGTGATCAGGCCGCTCGAACCACGGATTCTTGTGATTCGGCAGAGCCCCCTGTGTCCCGCTTCAGGGTCGCGCCGTGCTGATGCACACGAGCGATCGTGGAGTCGATCGAGACGACCCAGTCGATCTTCCCCGCGGCGTCGGCCCGCTTCTGCACCTCGGCCAGCAGCTTCTCCCAGGTGCCGTCCACGGCCCAACGGTTGAACCGCTTGTAGATCGAGTTCCACTTACCGAACCGGTCCGGCACATCCCGCCACGGCGCCCCGGTGCGGTACTTCCACGCCATCCCCTCGACAGCCAACCGATGATCCGCCCACGGCCTCGACCTCCCGGACGCCGTCGGCATCAACGGCTCCATCACGGCCCACACCTCGTCAGAGATCTCCTGTCGCGTCACCGCTTAAGACTCACCCAGCCGGGAGCGAAACCTCTTGATCAACACGGCCTAGCGGGAGGCTTGTCGAAACTTGCCCCGGCACTGGCGCGAATGGTCGCGAGCCACGGAGCTATTCGGAGGCGTGCGTGTCCACCACGCCCACGGAGGCGTAGCCTCCTTCAGCCGTCTCGACTGGATGAGGCTGCCCTTCAGGAGGCGGAAACTGCGTACCTGTCGGGGCGGTCATTCAAGGCGATCGCGAAGGATATTGGGATCGGGCATGAGCGGTTGTCGCGCCTCCTCCGCGAGCGCGGAGTCAAGCTACGGAACCAGTCCCCTTTCTTCTCGATGGAGCGGACCGACCCGATGACGATGGCAGAGTCATCGTGCGCTTGAAACTTCTCGAAGCCGTCGGCTGTCCGGCTCGCCTTCACAACGATCACGTCGGTCGGTTCCGATCACGCTTGGGCCACGATGTCGGGGTTCGACTCGATGAGCTCGGCCTGCTCGGTCCACGACAGGCCCACGATGCTGAGCACGACTCGCGCGATGGCTGACGGACCACTCTCCGCGTCCAGGTGAGTCTGGCGCAGAGTGGCGCGGGCTGTCTCTTCGATGAGGATGGCGAGGACTTCGGGCGAGACGTCTCTTCGGAAGACCCCCGCTGCAATGCCGGTAATTGAGAGCTCGCGGACACGTCGTCGAAGGGGCGCGAGCGAACGGACTGTCTCTGCGACATGGGCTTCACTGAGGGCGATATTGGCGGCGGCGCGCACTGCTGAAGCTTCGCGCCAAAGGCGCACGGCGAGGCGGGCCAGAGCGACGCGCGGGTCGGTGTCTTCGATGACGTCGGCGATCGCATTGAACCGCTCAGCGCCGAGCGCGATGACCTCTTTCAGCAGGGTCTCCCGGTCGGGGAAGTGGCCGTAGAGAGCCCGTCGCGACAGGCTGGCTGCTTGCGCGATGGTGTCGAGGGATGCCTGTGGATTTTCGGCGAGCACGGCTTGCGCAGCGTGCAGAAGTGCTTTGTGGTTGGTTGTGGCGTCACTTCTGCGCTCGCGCGTAGGAACCGAGTCCGGCCGGGCGGGGGACTCTTGCGTGGACATGATCACCTCTCGCGGACGCTCACATGAGCTTGGTTGATTCAAGCGCCTCCGACATGCCCCGGTTGTATGCGATCAGGGGCCGCCGCAGCACCAGGCCGAGCAGCAAGGCCGGAACGATGAAGAGGGCGAGGAGGAGAAGCGAGATCCAGAAGTCCGCCGCGTAGACGCCGGCAATCGCCGAGCGCATGGCCTGGATCGCATAGGTGGCTGGCAAGAACGGGCTGATGTTCTGGAACCAATCCGGCAGCAGCTGGAGAGGGTACGCGCCGCCGGATCCGGAGATCTGGATGACGAGGAGGAGTACGCACAGCGCCTTTCCGGCATTGCCGAACGTGACGACCGCGGTATAGACGATGAGGGTGAAGACGAGGGAAGTCAGCCATCCGGCGAGGACCATGAGCAGTGGGTGTGCAGGCTCGATGCGGACGAACAGGATGAGCCCGAGAGTGAGGAGTGTGCTCTGGGCGAGGCCGACGAGTCCGAAGATGCCATATCGTCCGAGGTACTTCTGGGTCGTCGTGAGTGCTGGGGCGCCAGGAAGCGTGTTGTGGTTGACGTCGACCCGGATGGTGACTGTCATCAGCAACGCTCCGACCCAGAGCGCGAGGATGGTGTACAGGGGCGCCATGGCAGCGCCGAAGCCGGCGACGGGGAATACCGCCGTGCGGTCGACCCGGACGGGTTCTGCCAGTGAGGCGGCGAGGACGCCGGGGTCGCCTCCGATGATGTCGCGGAGTTCGCTGAGATCACCGGTGTCAGCTGCGGTTCCGAGCGCCTGATCGAGGTCGCCGAATCGGTCGGCCAGTTCGTCCAGTGAGGTGGATATCCCGCTGGCGACGGTCTTGCCGCGATCGATGGCCGTCAGCACGGAGTCCGCTGAACCGGACAAGCTGGCGGATACGCCGGCGAGGTCACTACGCACGACTGAGACGTCCGAGTCGAGGCGCGAGAGCGTCGACGACAGGAGATCCAGTTGCGGCTTCAGATCGTCGGTGTACGCGCTCTGCGCTTTCCGTACAGCAGTCTTCGCTTCGGCGATCGCGACGAGGATCTCCTGGTGGGAGTCCTGAGCGAAAGCGTTGTCCCCCTGAAGGTCCGTTGCAGCTTCCGCGAGGCGATCGTGGACGGCCTGCTGTCGGGCGATCGCGTCATCGAGAACGGCGATGACGGTGTCGAGGGCGCCTTCCGCGGCTGCGGGGAGCGTGGGCCGGACCTCAGTGTCGAGGGTGTCGCGGATGGTGTTGTATCGGTCGATCTGATCTTGGACTCGTGCCGCGATGTCGGTGAGCACCGTCACGCGGTCGCCATTGAGACGATCGATGTCCGCGTAGAGGTCGTCGATGCGATCGCCCACCGCGTTGTAGCTCTTGGTGGTCGCAGACAGTGCGTCGGAGACTCCCCCCGTGGCGTTACGCAGGGCGGAGGCGACGGAGTCGACCGCATCGCGCCCGCTGCCGGCAGCGCCGGCGGCGTCGTTGAACGCACCTCCTGCGGCGTCGACGAGTTGGGAGGCGCTGTTCACCAGGGGGATGCTGGAGTCGAAGAGGGCGGAGAACATGTCGGCGGTCTGCGCACCGGCACGCAGTTGCGTCGACAGACCGGACACACGCGCCTGGAGCCGGGCGAGCGCAGCCTGGGTGTCGTCGTCGGTGAGGTAGTCGGAGAGGGAGGAGAGCAGCCCGAGCGCGATCTCGCTGAGGGTTTGGGTGAACGTCTCGGAGATCTGCGCAGACACACCGTCGGCGCCCTGGCCGGTGATCTTCGGAGCGAGGGCGTTCTTCTTCTCGTTGGTATAGAGCGCGATGTCGCTGTGCTCCGCACCGTCGACGTAGAAGGTCATCATGTCGCTACTGAAGGACGGCGGAAGCACGATCGCGGCGTAGTAGGCACCCGACTTGGTGCCGTCGATTGCGTCGTCTTCCGTCGTGACGACCCAGTCGAGGTCATCGTTGGCGCGCAGCGCGGACAAGACCTGTTCGCCGACGTCGATCCGGAGGGGAACCAGATCGCTTTCGTAGCCGGTGTCGGTGCTGGCGACGGCGACCTTCAAGTTGCTCGTGTTCGCGAAAGGATCCCAGCTGGCGATCACGTTGAACCAGGTGAACAGTGACGGGATGACGACGAGGCCGAAGATGACGATGCACGCCATCACATTCCGTGTCGCGTGACGCACGTCTCGCGCCACCAGCCGCAGGATGACCCTCACGACTGCTCCCCCTTCCCCGCAGCGCGGTCGTCCTCCTGCTGAGCTACGCCTTCGCTCTCCTCCGCTTCGGCGGGCTCAACCCGGCTCGCCGCCTTCTTCTTCGTCTCGGGCGTGTCGACGTCCCGCTGGGCGGAGTCGTCAGCCTCGAGCGACTCGTCGGCTTCGGGCGCATCCTGGAACCACTTCGCCACGACATCATCCGCGTCGTCACTGATGTGCTCATCCGCATCACCAGTGGCAGCGGCGTCAGCGGAGTGACCCTCGTCGAGAGAATCACCGGAGCTGAGGTCCTCCGCGAGCAAGTGCTGTGCGCCGGGAACGGACTGGCGTGCCGTGCGCGACTCCGTGGAGGCGACGGCGGCGTGCGCATCCGCGCCCCCGGCGAGGACCGCCTTACGCAGGTCGGCGTCATCAAGCCCGGCGATCTCTCCGGCTTGCGCGAAGCTCCATCTGATGTACTCGATGGCGACAAGGAATCCGATGATCAGAAGGCACCAGAGGGTTCCGATACCCAGCAGCAGCGCCTTGGCGTCCGCGACTGTCAGAGCTGCCGCGGAGACCAGTGCAAGTCCCGCCAGTCCGACGATCAGCGTCGCCCGCAGCAGCACGGGGTAACGGTGAGTGAACGAGTGCGCTCGGCGGGTGAGCTCGACCCGGTATGCACGGCGATTCGAGAGCGCGCGGATGATCTCACTTAGCCGGTAGCCCGTACCGGCGACCTGGACGTTCTCACCGATCAGCAGGTCGGTCGCGGCCACCTCGCGATTGAACAGAATGTGGAAGCTGGCGAGCCTGCGCCGCAGGACCAGTCCGAAGAAGAATGCGAGGGCGACGAAGACGGCGAGTGTCCCGAGGAACCGCCAGTAGTGGCCGCCGTAGAACCCCGCGATCGTCTCCCGCATTGCGTCGATGCCGTAAGAGAACGGCAGCAGCGGATAGATTGCGCGGAAGAAGTCGGGCATCAGCTCGATCGGGTACAACCCCGACGCGCCCGGGATCTGCATGACTACGAGCAGGATGCACAGACCTCTCCCGACGTGCCCGAAACCGACACAGAGCGCGTAGATGATGCTCACGTACGCCAAGGCGATCAGCACAGCGGTCCCCACGAAGGCGACGGCGCTCACGGTCTGCACGCCGATGATGAGGTTGCCGATCGACACCACCAGCGCCTGCCCGACGGCGAGCAGCGCGAACAGGCCGAAGCGTCCCACGTAGGCCTCTCGGACCGTGACTCCCTCGACGCCTTCCGTATCGACCTCGATCTTGAAGATCACCATCAGCACGAACGCGCCGATCCAGAGGGACAGGTTCGTGAACAGCGCCGCCATCGCAGACCCGTAGGAGGACACCGGGAACATCATCTGCTCGTCGACAGCGACCGGCGAGGCGATGAAACGGGCGATGTCGTCCGGGTTCAGTCCGGTGATCGTGCCGAGGGCACCCCACTCCGCCGCGGCGGCGACCGCTTCGATATCGGTACGAGCCGCCTGCAGATTCGACTCGATGCTCGCGATGTCGGCGTCGAAGCTGTCGAGCGCCGTCGAGGTGGATGCCAGCTGCGAATCCGCGCCGCGCAGCACATCCCCGACCTGGGTGAGGACCTGTCTCTGCGAGGCAACCGCGGCCGAAAATTCTCCCGCACTCGAGGACAGCCGCGCCATCGCACTGTTCAGCGCCGGAAGGTTCTCGGTCAGCACCGTCCGCAGATCAGATGCCGCAGTCTGTGTACCGTGGGCCGCCTCGTCGAGGGCATCCGAAGCCGCCTGCAGCCCCTCGACGGCGTCTGAAGTGCCGGTGCTCAACTGCGACAGATCCGCGACGAGTTGCTGATCTGCAGCGTTCCGCTCCTGCAGTGCCTCGATCACCCCGGACAGACGCTGCGCCGTCTCAGGATCGAGGTCGGCGTCATCGAGCAAAGCCTGCACCTGTGCGATCGCGGCCTCGTTCGCCTCGAGGACGGTCTCGACGTCGCCGATCGCCGTGTCCACCCGTAGCCGTGCAGAAGTCAGAGCTTCCGTCACCTGACTCACCGAGGAGTTCGCGGAGGCAGAGGCCTCCGCGAACAGCGACGTGCCTGTGAGGTACGCGGCCGTCGCGGCATCGGCGAACTCGATCACCTGGTCCTGTGCTTCGGCGATGATCGACCGTGCTTCCCCGGCGGCCTTCTGAACGTCCGCCAGCGTCGAATCGACATCCGTGAGCGTGTCGCGGGCATCGGACAGCGTCACTCGGGAAGCGGCGATTCGATTCTGGAGGTCGGTGATGCTGTCCCGCGCCGATGCCAGCGACTGCGAAGTGCTGTCGAAGGCGTTCAGCGCGTTGTCTTTCGCCGTCAGCAACCGCGACTCCACGTCGTCCCCCGCGTCCCGCACCGCGTCTGTCGCGGCCTCGGCGACTTGCTCGGTGAAGGCAGCCGTGATCTGCCGATCGAGCTGGGACGCGCCGACCTCAGTGATCTTCGGCGCGATCGCGCTGGCCTTCTCGTTGACGTAGTACTGCAGCGCCGGCTGGGTGAACTCTCCGCTGGTGATGCTGAGGAGATCCTCACTGAAGTCTGCAGGGATGACGATGGCCGCGTACACGTCGCCGCGCTTGACCTCCTCCATGGCCTCCTGCTCGCCCATGAAGACCCAGCCGAGCTGATCATTCTCCTCAAGCTGCTTGCTGACCTGATCACCCACGTTCAGCGAGCCGGTGAGGTCCGAGGATGCACCCTCATCGAGATTGACCACCGCGACGTCGATGTTCTCGGTGTTCGCGTACGGGTCCCAGAACGCGTTGATGTTGAACCACGCGTACAACGCCGGAGTGATCAGCACGCCGATCACGATGATCCATGTCTTCCGGACACGGATCAGTCGGGTGACGTCCCTCCTGAAAATCCGCCAGCTCATCCGCACCTCGCAAGCATACGCAATTTGCACAGCTCTGTGCACGTTAACGATGAAAGGGCGTGAGGAACGAACTGGTGACTCTGGCCAGACTGGACCCTACGTAGACATCTCGCAAGTCATTTGCCTGACGAACGGATCCTGACCCGCTTTTCGGGACACCGACTTTGTGGCGCCATCGAGAGTGAATCGGCCTGACTTTCGTTCCGTTCTTCAAGCAAGGGTGGAACTCGATGAACAGGAGGTGCTCGCCGGAGATGCATGAGCGTGCGTTGCGGATGCTCGCGGAGCCACGGCCGGAGCCCCCGAACATGATGAGCGCGGTCCGTCACGTGGCTGGGCATGCTCCACCACGAGTTCGATCGGATCATGGCTGCCGAGACGGAGGAGCTGGAACGCCTCACCACCAACCGCGACCGGCTCGAAAGCGAGCAGGACCGACTCATGCAGGCGCACTACGCCGACGCGACCCCGCTCTCCGTGCTCAAGCGCGAACAAGACCGCATCGACGCCCACTACGCCGAGGCCCGCGCCCACCTCGACGACGCCCTTTGCCTACTCGCCAATTGCGCCGACATCTACGCCCGTTGCGACGACTCCAACCGGCGGCTGTGCAACCAGGCGTTCTTCACGAAGGTCTTCGTCGACGAGGACAACGAGCTGCGGGTCGAGTACAACCGGCTCTTCGAGATGCTCTTTGATCCGCACGTCAACGCAATTGTGCGCCACAGTGGCCCAGAAACGCCAAAGGCCGCCCCGAAGGGCGGCCTGGCCGAACTACAGAACCTCTGGCTTGACCTGCCTCGCGGCGTTTACGAGGACGCCGATTGCAGTAAGCCTCTTATGGTGGACCTGAGGGGACTCGAACCCCTGACCCCCTGCATGCCATGCAGGTGCGCTACCAGCTGCGCCACAGGCCCTCTGTCGCCCGTCCGGGCAACTCATTCAGCTTACAACACGGATGAGTCGTGAGCGAAATCAGCCCGGTCACTCCGGGCGCGTCGGCACCGGCAGGTCGATGGGAACGGTCGGGCAGTCCTTCCAGAGGCGCTCGAGACCGTAGAAGACGCGCTCCTGCTCGTGGAAGACGTGCACGACGAGGTCACCGAAGTCGAGCAGGATCCAGCGCGACTCCTCCCGGCCCTCACGGCGCAGACGCTTGACGCCGTGCTCGAGCAGCTGCTCCTCGATCTCATCGGCGATCGCTGCCACGTTGCGCTCGTTGCGCCCCGTCACGAGCAGGAAGATGTCGACGAGCGGCAGCGGCTCCGAAACGTCGAGGGCCACAAGGTCCTCGCCGCCCTTCGCGTCGGCCGCGCGCGCGGCGATCTGCAGCACCTCGACGGATGCGTCGGTGAGGGTCATGAGAAGAGTCCTGTCGAAACGGCGAACACCAGCACACCGACCAGCGCGAGCGCAAGCGCACCGGCGGTGATGGCGAGCACGAGCATGAGGCGACTGCCCTTTTCGGGCGCCGGCGGACGGATGATCTCGTCCGCGCTCTTGATGGTGCTGATCGCGGCGCTGGCCGCGATGGGGGTGGGAGAGGATGCGGGCGGCAGCTCACCGTCCACGAGTACCGCGTCGGCTTCCTTGCCGTCGGTGGTGCCGGGCGCGTGGCCACGCGAGCCGAGTCCCTCGGGGAGCGCGAACGTGCCGGTGATGAGCACCTCACCGGTCGCCGCGATGGGAGACGTGAACGCATCCGCCGACGGCGTCTGCGAAAGGATCAGAGCGTTCGGCGTGGAGATGCTGCCGGTCGATCCCTCCCGCGTGAGCAGGTGGTCGAAGGACGGCGGCAGAGCGACCTCGGGAACCCCGCTCTCGAGCAGCGCGGAACCGAGCTGCGGCGACACGACGGGCGCGGGTTCGTCGGCAAGAGCCGCCTCGGCCGCGGCCAGCGGCGTCTCGTCCGCAGGCCGCTCATCGGCGGCGGGCGTGAAGAGCGCCGTCATCCCACCGGTTTCCGGCGACGACGAGTCTTCGTCGGCGGGCTTCACCGTCGACGCCTGCGCCTCGGCGGCGGTGTCGGGCGTGATCACCGGCACCGACGCGGTGCGGATGCGTTCCTGCTCGCGCGCCTGGCGCCGGGTCAGCGGAGAGACACCCAGATCGACGCTGGCATCCGCTCGCGGCGCGGGCGGGACGACGGCGGGCGCGGCGGCGCGCGGAAGCGGGGCGACCGGCTCGGGCTTCGGCTCGGGCGCGCCGGCGGGAGCGTCCTGCGGGTTCTGGATCGGGGTCGATCCGGTGTTGCGCAGGTCGCGCATCTGGCGCCGGGTCAGCGGCGGAGTGCTGGGCTGGTCAGGGTTGCTCATGCCTTACTCCGGTAGAGGTGGTGCTTCGCAATGTACTGGACGACTCCATCCGGAACGAGGTACCACACCGGTTGTCCGTTGTGCACGCGGTTCCGACAGTCCGTCGAAGAGATAGCCAGGGCCGGGATCTCGAGCAGACTCACGTTCTTGCTCGGTAGTCCGGCCGCCGATAGCGGGTGCCCGGGCCGGGAGACCGCCACGAAATGGGCGAGGTCCCACAGTTCATCATGGTCCCTCCAGCTGAGAATCTGCGCCACGGCGTCGGCTCCCGTGATGAAGAAGAGCTCGGCATCCGGACGCTGGGCTTGGAGGTCGCGGAGGGTGTCGATCGTGTAGGTCGGCCCGGAGCGGTCGATGTCGACCCTGCTCACACTGAAGTCGGGGTTCGAGGCGGTGGCGATCACGGTCATCAGGTAGCGATGCTCGCTCTCGGTGACCTGAGACTTCTGCCACGGCTCGCCTGTGGGCACGAAGACAACCTCGTCGAGGTCGAAGGATGCGGCGACTTCGCTCGCCGCGACCAGGTGACCGTGATGAACCGGGTCGAAGGTTCCGCCCATCACCCCGATGCGCGGCGCTCGACCTGCGCTCATCTGCCCGAGAGTCAGTGGCCGTGTCCGCGCGGCTCGAGATCGGCCGCGTGCTTCTTGGCGTACGCCTCCGCCTTGTGCGCGTGACGGTTGGCGACGTTGCGGTAAGACAGGGTCACGAGCGCGAGAGCGGTGAAGACGATGAGCGCGATGATCCCGTATCCGACGGTCTCCGCGGCGACGTTACCGTGGTGCTCGGCCTCCTCGGCGACAAGGGTGAGGAAGGGGGCGAGGCTCATCGGTTCTCCGATCGATCGGTGGGGCGCACGGGCGCTCCCAGCTTAGTCTGTCAGCCGCGTACCTGCCCGGAGCCACGGACGACCCACTTGGAGCTCGTGAGCTCGCGCAGGCCCATGGGACCTCGGGCGTGCAGCTTCTGGGTGGAGATGCCCACCTCGGCACCAAAGCCGAACTCGCCGCCGTCGGTGAAGCGCGTGGAGGCGTTCGCCATGACCACCGCGGAATCCACCTCAGCGAGGAATCGCTCGGCGCTGACCTCGTCGTCGGTGATGATCGACTCGGTGTGGTGCGTCGAGTAGCGCCGAATGTGATCGAGTGCCGCATCCAGGTCGTCGACGACGCGCATCGCAATGTCGAGGCTCAGGTACTCCGCCTCCCAGTCCCGTTCGTCGGCGGGGACGATGTCGGACGCGAGCTGCGCCACCGTCTCGTCGCCGTGCACGGTCACGCCCGCCTCCTGCAGGGCGGCCACCACGGGACCGACCACACGCGGCGCGGCCGCGCGGTGCACGAGGACCGTCTCGGCCGCATTGCAGACGCTGGGACGCTGCGCCTTGGCGTTCACCACGATCGCTTCGGCCCGCTCGAGCGGCGCGCTCTCGTCGAGATAGACGTGCACGACGCCCGCGCCGGTCTCGATCACCGGAACGGTGGATTCGGTCACCACGGTCTCGATCAGCTGCGCGCTGCCGCGGGGAACGAGCACGTCGACGATCCCGCGGGCATGCATGAGTTCGTTGGCGCCCGACCGACCGAAGGCATCGAGCGTCTGAATGGCCTCGGGGTCGACGCCCTCCTCCGCCAGCGCGGCGCGCATGGCGCGTACGAGAGCCGCATTGCTGAGCTCAGCGGCGGTCCCGCCGCGCAGCACGACGGCGTTGCCGGAGCGCAGGGCGAGCGCCGCGATGTCGACGGTCACGTTGGGACGCGCCTCGTAGATCGAGCCGACCACACCGAAGGGGACGGAGATCTTCTGGAGGTTCAACCCGTTCGCGAGGGTCTTCTCCTCGAGCAGTCGCCCGACCGGGTCCGGCAGCAGAGCGACCTCCCGCACGGCCTGAGCAAGAGCACGCACGCGCCCGGCGTCGAGAGCCAAGCGGTCCAGCAGCGCAGCGGACAGGCCCTGCTCGCGTCCGCGATCGAGGTCCTCGCCGTTGGCGGCCACGATCTCGTCCGTCGCCGCTTCCAACGCGTCGGCGATGCGATCGAGCAGCCTGCTCTTCTGCGTGTCCGAGAGCCGCGCGATCTCGCGCGAAGCGGTCTTGGCCAGCAGCATCCGCTCGCCTGCGGTGACGGTCGTCAGACTCATCCGCTCAGTTTAGCGACGCGTCAGCACCGGTCCGGTCAACGGATGCTCGACCGGATGCGGGTTCGGAGCGAACCACGTGCCGACCTCGCCGCCGCCGAGGGCGGAGTCGACCAGGTCGATGCTCGTCACCAGCACGGCGACACCGGCGGCCGCTGCGAGCCGCGCGGCCGAGACCTTCGTCGCCGCTCCCCCGGTGCCGACACTGTTCACGACGCCGGAGCCGAACTCGTAGCTCGACAGATCGTCTCCGTAGGGCACCTCGGTGATGGGTCGGGCGCCGGGCTCGTCCGGCGGACGCGTGTAGAGGCATGCGATGTCGCTGAGCAGCACGAGCGCGTCGGCGCTGATCAGCTGGGCCACCAGCGCAGCGAGGCGGTCGTTGTCACCGAAGCGAATCTCGTGCGTGGCGACCGTATCGTTCTCGTTGACGATCGGCAGGATGCGCAGCCCGAGCAGGCGCTCCATGGCCCGTCGGGCGTTCGAGCGGTGGGTCGCGTTCTCGAGGTCGCCCGCGGTCAGCAGCACCTGCCCCGCGACCACGGCGAAGGGACGCAGGGCCTCTTGGTAGCGGTAGACGAGGATGTTCTGGCCCACCGCAGCGGCAGCCTGCTGCGTGGCCAGGTCGGAGGGCCGGGCATCGAGCGCGAGGAACGGCATCCCGGTCGCGATCGCTCCCGACGAGACCAGAACGACCTCGGTGCCACGACCGTGCGCGGCGGCAAGAGCCTCCACGAGCGGCTGGATGTTCACCGCGTTGTCGCCGCTGATCGACGACGAGCCCACCTTGACGACGAGGCGCCTGGCCGCGGGTAGGTCGGCCCGCGAGTTCACACTCACTCTTCGCCCTCGCGGATGCGCTCCGCCTCCAGCTCGGCGCGTGCAGCAGCCTTGGCGTCCATCCGCTCGTGATAGCGCTCGCGGCGCTGGTTGGTCGTTCGACGGCCGTCGAGGTTGAAGCGCGGGTCGGTGCCACGCGGCGCCGTCATGAGCTCCGCGGCGGAGGACAGCGACGGATGCCAGTCGAACACGACACTGTCGCCCTCGCCGATGACGACGGTCGCCCCCGGCGTTGCTCCGGCGCGGAACAGCTCGTCCTCTACGCCGAGCTTGTCGAGGCGGTCGGCGAGGAAGCCGACGGCCTCTTCGTTCTGGAAGTCAGTCTGCTGCACCCACCGCACCGGCTTCTCGCCGAGAACGCGGTACACCGGACCGTACGTGCCGCCCTCCACCCGCACCGAGAACTCCTTCTCGGCACCCTTGGGTCGGATGATGATGCGCTCGGGCGCGGGCTCCGCGGCGACTTCTGCACGGTGCTTCTCGACGATCTCGCCGAGCGCGAAGGTGAGCTCTCGCAGACCCGCGCGACTGACCGTCGAGATCTCGAACACGCGATAGCCGCGCTCCTCGAGATCGGGGCGCACGAGGTCCGCGAGATCGCGCGCCTCGGGCACGTCGACCTTGTTCAGCGCGACGACCTGCGGGCGTTCCAGGAGCGGAACCTGACCCTCGGGCACCTCGTAGGCGGCGAGCTCGGCGAGGATCACGTCGAGATCGGACAACGGATCGCGGCCGGGCTCGAGTGTGGCACAGTCGAGCACGTGGACCAGCGCGGTGCACCGTTCGACGTGGCGCAGGAACTCCAGCCCGAGTCCGCGGCCGTCGCTGGCGCCCTCGATGAGCCCGGGCACATCGGCGACCGTGAAGCGCACATCGCCGGCCTGCACGACGCCCAGGTTCGGATGCAGCGTGGTGAACGGGTAGTCGGCGATCTTCGGCCGCGCGGCGGACACCGCGGCGATGAGGCTCGACTTGCCCGCGGAAGGATAACCCACGAGTGCGACGTCGGCGACCGTCTTCAGCTCGAGACGGACGTCCCCCTCCCACCCGGGGGTGCCCAGCAGCGCGAACCCGGGGGCCTTGCGCTTGGTCGTGGCAAGAGCCGCGTTGCCGAGGCCGCCACGTCCGCCGGGCGCGACGACGAAGCGGATGCCGGGCTCCACCATGTCGGCGAGGACCGTGCCGTCCTCGTCCTTCACGACCGTGCCGACCGGCACCGGCAGCTCGACGGGCTCGCCCATCGCGCCGGAGCGGTTGTCGCCCATCCCGAAGCCGCCGTTCTCAGCGGTGCGGTGCGGCGAGTGGTGGTACGACAGGAGCGTGGTGACCTGGGGGTCGGCGACGAGGATGATGTCTCCCCCGTTGCCGCCGTTGCCGCCGTCGGGGCCTGCGAGCGGCTTGAACTTCTCACGGCGCACCGACACGCAGCCGTTGCCGCCCTTGCCCGCGCGCAGGTGAAGCGTCACTCGATCGACGAACGTGACCATGTGTGCGCCCTCCTGGATATGAAGCGAGGGGCGGGCCGAAGCCCGCCCCTCGCCGACGTCTGCGTGTGACGGCGGATTACTCCGCGGCGCCCACGATGTTGACGACCTTGCGGCCGCCCTTGGTGCCGAACTGCACAGCACCGGCCGACAGCGCGAACAGCGTGTCGTCGCCACCGCGGCCGACGTTGGCGCCCGGGTGGAAGTGCGTGCCGCGCTGACGGACGATGATCTCGCCCGCGTTGACGACCTGGCCGCCGAAGCGCTTCACGCCGAGGCGCTGTGCGTTCGAGTCACGACCGTTACGAGTCGAGCTCGCGCCCTTTTTGTGTGCCATTTCTTCGCCTCTTCCTGGACTTACTTGATGCCGGTGACCTTGACGCGCGTGAGGTCCTGACGGTGCCCCTGGCGCTTCTTGTAACCGGTCTTGTTCTTGAACTTCTGGATCACGATCTTCGGGCCGCGCTCCTCACCGAGGACCTCGGCGGTGACCGTCACCTTGGCGAGCTTCGCCGCGTCGGTCGTGACCGCGTCGCCGTCGACGAGCAGGACGGCCGGCAGCTCGAGGGTCTCGCCAATCTTCGCCTGCTGGCGGTCGAGAACGACGATCGTGCCGACCTCGACCTTTTCCTGCCGGCCGCCGGCGCGCACAACTGCGTAAACCACTTCACACCTGTTTCGTCTTGGGAGCGCTCGGCTCCGATTGTCTGGAGGGACTCCGCCAGGGGCGGAGAAGTCCGGTGATGCATCGACTCGCACATCGTCAAGCCGGGTGCCCAGCGATAGGGCGACGCACCAAAGGAAGAGTTTACCCGATCGAGGGCCGAGGTGGCAAAAGGAGCCGGAGCGCGTGTCGCATGCGCCCGGACGCCCTCGGCAGCGCCCTACGATCGTCGGATGGCGATCCTCATCGACGACCCGCGCTGGCCCGCCCACGGCCGTCTGTGGTCGCACCTCATCAGCGACAGCGACCTCGATGAACTCCACGCCTTCGCCGCCGCCAACGGAATCCCCCGGCGTGGCTTCGATCTCGATCATTACGACGTCCCCGATGACGCGCACGAGCGGCTCGTGTCCGCCGGCGCGCACGCGGTCGACGGTCACACGCTCGTTCGAGCCTTGATCGGCTCAGGGCTGCGCGTCACCGCCCGCGAACGCCGCGGACGGTGACGCCGAGCTCACTCGCCGTCTGGAACGTGGACGACCGGAGTGCCGGTGAGCGCGGCGGTCGTCACGCGGCGACGCCCGCGCCCCTGTCCCGGAGCCTTCGGCTCGGGTAGCGCGTCCAGGACGGAGTCGAGCAGCAGTTCCTTCTCCGACTTGGGCTTGGCCTCCTGGCGCGGCTTCTTGCGCTTTGCGCGAGGACGCTCCTCCACCTGCTCGACGACTTCGACCGATGCGACCGATACCTCGACGTCGGAGACGATCGCCTCCTCGGAACCTGGGTGGATCGTGGATGCGGCGATCTGAGCCAGAGCCGACTTCACCCCCGCGGTGATGACGTGCGCCTGACCTGCCGGGGCCGGCGGCGGCGTGTTCTGCCGCGAGCGACGGCCGTTGCCGTTGGTGTTGCCGCCGTTGCCGTTGCCGTTGCCGGCACCTCCGCGGTGCTTCACGACCGGGTCGTGGTGCACGATGACCCCACGCCCGGCGCAGACCTCGCAGGCCTCACTGAAGGTCTCGAGCAGGCCGAGACCCAGCTTCTTGCGGGTCATCTGCACGAGGCCGAGCGAGGTGACCTCGGCGACCTGGTGCTTCGTGCGGTCGCGGCTCAGGCATTCGATGAGCCGGCGCAGCACGAGGTCGCGATTGGACTCGAGCACCATATCGATGAAGTCGACGACGATGATGCCGCCGATGTCGCGCAAGCGCAGCTGCCGGACGATCTCCTCCGCGGCCTCGAGGTTGTTCTTGGTGACGGTCTCCTCGAGGTTTCCGCCGGATCCGACGAACTTCCCGGTGTTGACGTCGACGACCGTCATCGCCTCGGTGCGGTCGATGACGAGCGAACCGCCGGAGGGCAGCCAGACCTTCCGGTCGAGGGCCTTCTCGATCTGCTCGGTGACACGGAAGTCGTCGAACGGGTCTCCCCCGCCCTCGTAACGCTCGACGCGCTCCAGCAGGTCGGGCGCCACCGCTTCGAGGTAACCCTCGATGGTGTGCTGCGCCTCCTCGCCCTGGATGAGCATCTTCGTGAAGTCCTCGTTGAAGACGTCGCGCACGATCTTCACGAGCAGGTCCGGCTCGGAGTGCAGCAGGGCGGGCGCCTGCACGGACTCGTTCTGGCGGCTGATGTGCTCCCACTGCGCGGTGAGTCGCTGCACGTCGCGCGTCAGCTGCTCCTCGGTCGCCCCCTCGGCCGCGGTGCGCACGATGACACCGGCGGACTCGGGGAGCACCTCCTTGAGGATGCGCTTGAGGCGTGCGCGCTCGGTGTCGGGGAGCTTGCGAGAGATGCCGTTCATCGCGCCACCGGGAACGTACACGAGGTACCGACCGGGCAGCGAGATCTGACTCGTCAGGCGCGCGCCCTTGTGCCCCACGGGGTCCTTCGTGACCTGCACCAGCACCTTGTCACCGCTCTTGAGCGCGAGCTCGATGCGTCGCGGCTGGTTGCCGGTCTCCACCGCATCCCAGTCGACCTCACCCGAATAGAGCACGGCGTTGCGGCCGCGGCCGATGTCGACGAAGGCCGCCTCCATGCTGGGCAGCACGTTCTGCACGCGACCGAGATAGACGTTGCCGATGAGAGAAGCGTCCTGATTGCGCGCCACGTAGTGCTCGACGAGCACGTTGTCCTCGAGCACGGCGATCTGGATGCGGCCGTTCTTCGAGCGGACGACCATCACCCGGTCGACGGCCTCACGGCGCGCGAGGAACTCCGCCTCCGTCACGACAGGGCGGCGCCGTCCGGCGTCACGACCGTCGCGACGGCGCTGCTTCTTGGCCTCGAGTCGGGTCGAGCCCTTGATGCGCTGCGGCTCGGTGATGACCTCGACGGCCCGCTGACGCGGCGCGCGCGCGGACTCGCCGCTGTCGGCCCCGTCGCGCTCAGAGCCCCGTCGGCGCCCCCGCCGACGGCTCGACGACGACGGCGTGTCCTCGTCCTCCGGCTCCGGGAGTGCCGGCAGCGGCACCACCTCGGGGGCGTAGAAGTGCAGTTGCGTGGAGACGGCCGAGACAAACACCTCGGGGAGCAGTCCCAGCGAGACCGCCGTGACGGGACCGGGCTTCTCCGCGGGCTCCTCCGGCTTCTCCTCGACGACGGCACGCTCTTCGGCGGCGGCGGGCTCCTCGACGGCGGCGACCGAATCGTCGGATGCGGACTCCGCCGCAACCGCGGTCGACTCATCCGTCATCGACTCGCCGGGCGCGGCGTCAGCGGACGGGGCTGCGTCGGCCGAAGTCTCCACCGCATGAGAGGGCTGCTCGGCAACCGCATCCGCATCGGCGTCATCCACCGGCGCGGCCGCTTCGGGCCCGTCAGCCGCGTCCGCAGCCGGCGAGAGCTCACCGGGTGACTCGTCCGCCGGAGCGGCCTCGTCCACGGGGAACGTCAGCTGCTCGTCGACATGCTCATTGCGATCATCGGACTGGTTTGCGTGATCGGCCTTCACCGGCGTACTCCTCACCGGGGCGACACCGCGCGTCGCCCGGCAAAATCTCGTGCGGCGCCGCACCAGCGGTGCCGTCGGCTCATTCGGTCTGCAGCCGGCACACGGCACGGGCTGCGCGGGCGATCATTGCCCGAAGTCTGCGTCGATGTCCCGAACAGCGCGGCCGCGCAGGGCATCGTCAGCCATTATCGCACTTCCCGCGCCGATCCGTGTCAGGCGCGACGCCCGACCCGTCGTCACCCTCAGCGTGCACCTGAGAACGCGGTGTCATAATCCGAACATGTCCGACTCCCAGACTCCCGCACGCCCGATCGCTCTGGCCGTCTGGCTCATCATCGCCGGAGTCGTCGGCTGGATCGCGGCGTTCTCGCTCACGATCGAGCGCTTCCATCTCCTGGCCGACCCGAACGCCACCGCATCCTGCGACTTCAGCGTGCTCGTCCAGTGCACAGCCAACCTCCAGTCGTGGCAGGGCAGCGTGTTCGGATTCCCCAATCCGATCCTGGGCCTGACCGGCTGGGTCGCACCCATCGTGGTCGGCGCCGCTCTCCTCGCAGGCGCACGCTTCAACCGCTGGTTCTGGCTGACGTTCTGGGCCGGCATGGCTTTCGCTTTCGCCTTCGTCTGCTGGCTGATCGCTCAGAGCATCTTCTCTCTCGGAACTCTCTGCCCCTGGTGCATGGTCACCTGGTCGGTGACGATCCCCTCGTTCTTCGCGGTCACCCTGCACGTGTTGCGCAACGGATCCGCACCCGTCAGCGGGCGGGTACGTGACGTCGCCGCTTCATTGTCGGCCTGGGTGCCGCTCATGGCGGTCGTGGCGTACGCGATCATCGCCGTACTGGCCGAGACGCGCCTGCACGTGCTCGCCACGCTCGTCTGATCGGGGCGCTGTCCACAAGGGTTCCCGACGAATTTCTCCGGCTCGCTAGGGTGATGGCGAGTCAGGGGAGGGAACTCGATGTCACTGGAAGCAGACAGCCTGGCCGCGCTCGAAGCGGCACGGATGCGCGTCATCGCACAGACCGAGCGGGCGCGCACCGCGGCCCACGACGCGGCCCGTATGGCCGACGACGTCCGTGACGCACGGGCGAGCATCACCTCGGTCGGCCGGGAGGTCACCGTCACCGCCCGCGCGGGCGGTGCGATCGAGCAGATCGACATCGCGGCCGAAGCGTTCGACCTGGATGCCAGAACGCTGTCGCGTCTCGTGACCGACACCGTTCGTGAGGCGCAGCGCGCCGCGGCGGAGGTCGCATTGAACCGGATGGCCGAGTCGCTCGGCGCCGACTCCCCCGTCGTCGCACAGACGCGCGAGCAGGTGCAGGCCCAGTTCGGCGCCGGCACGGATCTGCGGTGACACGATGCTGGATCAGCTGACCGTCACCCCCATCCGCCTTGCAGACGCGGCCACCAACATCCGGACTGCAGCCCAGGCGATCGACGACATCCTCGAGCGGCTCGATGACGAGGCCAAGACGCTTCGCGCCGAATGGTCAGGCGAGGCGCAGATCGCCTTCGACGCGTCGCGCCTGCGTTTCTCGGACGCGCTCGAGAGCCGAACGGAGGCGGTACGCAAGATCTGCGCCACCCTCTCGGCGCTCGCAGACGGCTATTCGCAGATCGACCTCGAGAGCGCGCGGGCGCTGGGAGCGACATCGTGAGCGGGGCGGCGAACCAGCGCATCGTCCTCGATGGCGAGATCCTCAAATCGCAGGTGACCATCCTTCGCGAGGCATCGAGCACCTTCTCGACGGTGTCCGGCGCGGTCGACGCGCCGTTGTCCGGCGACGCGTTCGGCCTGCTGAGTCAGGGCATCCTCGTGCCCGCCGTGCGGGCGCTCGCCGGCCGTTCCCGCGAGCTGCTGAACAGCGCTCGCGAGCTCACCGACAAGATGGCCGACGGCGCTGAGACGGCGCTGAAGGCCTTCTCAACGCTCGAAGAGGACGCCGTCGACGCATTCAACAAGGGAGACGAGTCGTGAGCGGCGCCGCAGCGATCGCGGGCGAGATCCGCAGCGGCAGCTGGGCGGGCGGCGTTCCCGCATCGGGCCCCGGAGGCGACGCGTGCGCGCAGATTCCCGGCTTCGCGGGACTCCTGCTTCAGTATGTCCTTCCGCTGAGGGAACTGTTCGACCAGCTCTTGGGGAATTCCGCCGAGGTGGCAGGCTTCGCCGCGACGTGGGAGGACTCCGCAAACGAGCTCGCGCAGCTCGCCCCGCAGTTCACGAGCGCGCGGAACGCGCTGGCCGAGTTGGACGGCCGGACCGTGCGGGCGCTCCGTGAGCGATACGAGGATCTCTCCGTCGTCGCGACCGACGCGGCCGAGTGGACCTCGGCGACGGCCGGCGCCCTCCGACTGGCCGCCCGCATCGTCGATGCCACCCGCTCCTTCGTCTGCGATCTGCTCGTGCGGCTGTCGCGTTTCGCCGACCAGCTCTTTTCCTTCACGCTCAACCCCTTCGAGGCGGCCGACCGGATCAAGAACTTCGCAGAGTCGGCCTACGAACTGGTCCAGGCGGCATCCCGCCTGGTCAACGACCTGCTCGAGGCCCTCTTCGCGCTCGCGTCGCTCATCCAACGTCTGATGCCGCTCGTCGCCGAAGCACTCGCCGAACTGCAGGAGATCATCGCGCAGATGCTACCGGCCGTCGGCGGCACGATCGGCTCCGTGCTGGGGA
Source organism: Microbacteriaceae bacterium PS02066 (assembly GCA_029959545.1). Taxonomy (GTDB): domain Bacteria; phylum Actinomycetota; class Actinomycetes; order Actinomycetales; family Microbacteriaceae; genus Microbacterium; species Microbacterium binotii. The sequence goes on from JASCPH010000007.1 coordinate 72,387, forward strand.
CGGCGTTCGGCCCCCTCGGGCCTCTCGCCGGCAGCCTGGTCGGCTCCATTCTGGGCGGCGCCGGAGAGAACTTCCTCCAGAACGACGCCGACGTCGAGGAGCTCGATCCGGCGAACATGACGCAGGAGCAGCGCAAGGCCTGGGAGGAGGCCCAGGGGGTACGGAGCCTGGACTCCCTCTCCGATCTCGTGTCGGTCAACGGCACCACCGACCGCATGGGCGGCGAGGACGCGTCCGTCATCGACATCAAGCGCGTGGTCGGCCCGGACGGCAAGGAGCACTGGGTCGTCTCATTGCCCTCCACGCAGGACTGGCAGCTGATGGGAGACACGGGCGCGCTCAACGATCGCGACTCGAACGTCGCCCTGATGATGGACAATCCGGCGTTCAAGACGGTCTACGAACGGGCTGTGCTGGAAGCGATGAAGGACGCCGGCGTCTCCCCCGGAGACGACGTCGTGCTCACCGGATTCAGCCAGGGCGGGATCATGGCGGCCAACCTCGCCTCGGACGCGACCTTCCCGTACAACACGGTCGGCGTCGTGACCAACGGCTCTCCGATCGACACGTTCAACATTCCGCCGAACATCCCCGTCTACGCGTTCCAGCACGCCAACGACGCGGTGCCGATGCTCGACGGCAACGTCTCCGGTGCGACGGGGACGAACGTGAACCGCGTGATCCTGCCGCCGATGAGCAACCCGATCGAGGCGCACAACAACGACAACTACACGAACTCCGTGGCCGCATGGGAGGCGCAGTACCGCGAGATCTACGGCACCGCGCCTCCGGGACTCGACCTGCTCACGGGAGAGGTGGTCGAGCACAGCATGTTCACCGCTTCCGAGGGTCGATGATGCTGTTCACCGACGCCGCCCGGTCGGACGGCACTGAGAGGGGGGCGCCATGCGCTCGAGGTTTCTCCGCCGCGTGACGGCGGCCATGGCCGCGGTCGTCGCTGTTCCGGCGGCTCTCACGGGATGCTTCGCGGCACCATCGCTCGATTCTTCGTACGAGGAGAAGATTCCGGCGGCCCTGGAGACGGCAAACCTCGGACTCTCCGACGTGTGGGCCAGTCGGAGCACCGACGGCTTCGCCGTCGTGCTCAATGTCGGCGGGACGTCCTCGCGCGAGGATGTGTCACCGGATGACCTGCGGCAGATGCTCCAGATCATCCGAGCCAACAACACGCTCGGCGGGGACAAGCTCGACTTCTCCTTGCGCAACGCAGACGACAGTGCCTTCGTGGACCTGGACGGCCCCGCGCAGGCCCTCGGAGCACCGGCGCGTGTGAGCGCGAGTGACGGCCCTCTGGGAATCGTGCTGGATTGGGACAAGGTGGAGCGCATCATCGGCTGAGGCCTCCCACGACGAAGCCCGCCCCTCGCTCGAGGGGCGGGCTTCGTCGTGGCGGGGGTGATGGTCAGCCGAACCAG
>JASCPH010000080.1 GCA_029959545.1 Microbacteriaceae bacterium PS02066
TCGCCCGCGCTAGCGGCAGCGCGCCGATCCACCGCTGAGGGGGACCGGGGCGCTGCGAAGCGTCAGGCGGACGGGGCCGATGCGTCGGGGCGGGGGCCGCGGCGACGCCGGCGACGCCGTGCGGCCGGCTTTCCGTCGTGGTGCTCGGCACCGCCACCGTCGTGCGTGCCGCCGCCGTCCGTGCGCGGTGCCTCGGAACCGGATGCGGCGGGCGCGGCGGATGCGTCCGAACTCGCTGCCGTGCGGCGCCGGCGACGCTTGCGCGGCGCACCGTCTGCGGCGGGCGCGTGACCGGATACGGTCGTGACGGTGGCCGTGGCGGGAGCCTTGCGCAGACGTCCCTTCGTTCCCTCGGGGATGTCGAGGTCGGCGAACAGGTGCGGGCTCGACGAGTAGGTCTCGACGGGCTCGGGCTGCCCGAACTCGAGTGCGCGGTTGATGAGGGCCCACTTGTGCAGGTCCTCCCAGTCGACGAAGGTCACCGCGATGCCGGTGCGGCCGGCGCGCCCGGTGCGGCCGGCGCGGTGCAGGTAGGTCTTCTCGTCGTCGGGGATGGTGTGGTTGATCACGTGGGTGACGTCGTCGACGTCGATGCCGCGCGCGGCCACATCCGTCGCGATGAGGACGTCCTTCTTGCCCGCCTTGAACGCCGCCATCGACCGCTCGCGCGATTCCTGGCTCATGTCGCCGTGCACAGCGCCGGCGTTGAAGCCACGGTCGTTGAGCTCGTCCACCAGTCGCTGCGCCGCGCGCTTCGTGCGCGTGAACACGACGGTCTTGCCGCGACCTTCGGCCTGCAGGATGCGGGCGATGATCTCGTCCTTGTCCAGGCTGTGCGCGCGGTAGACGAGGTGGCGGATGTTCGCCTGCGTCAGCCCCTCATCGGGGTCGTTGGCCCGGATGTGGATGGGGTTGGACATGAAGCGTCGCGCGAGCGCGACGATCGGCCCGGGCATCGTCGCAGAGAACAGCTGCGTGTGCCGCACGGCGGGAACCTTGGAGAAGATCTTGTCGATGTCGGGCAGGAAGCCGAGATCGAGCATCTTGTCGGCCTCGTCCAGGACGACCTCTGTCGCGTGGGAGAGATCGAGCAGACGCTGGTTCGCGAGGTCGATGAGCCGACCCGGCGTGCCGACGACGATCTGTGCGCCGGCCTTGAGCTGGTCGATCTGGCCCTCGTAGGCCTTGCCGCCGTAGATGGCGACGACGCTGGTGCTGCGGCCGGAGGTCAGCAGGTCCATGTCCTCGTAGACCTGCACCGCGAGCTCGCGGGTGGGAACCACGATGAGAGCCTTCACGCCGGGCTCCGGCGAGGCGCCGAGGCGCTGCACGACGGGGATGCCGAAGCCGAAGGTCTTGCCGGTGCCGGTCTTGGCCTGGCCGATGATGTCCTGCCCGGGCAGGGAGAGCGGAATGGTCTGCTCCTGGATGGGGAACGCGTCGGCGATGCCGCGAGCGGCGAGAACGTCGACGATGTCCTGGTCGACGCCGAGCTCGGCGAAAGTCGTCACAATATGCACCTGTCTGGTTGTGGGCGCGGAAGGCGCCGCCGGATGTCCGCGCCCTTGTCAGCCCCAGGCGCGCAGGTCCCGATCCGATGCCGGGACCCCACCAGGATACCGGAGCGCGCCCTCGGCTCCGCCTGGCGCTCCGGCGCGCGGGCGAGGAACCTTCTAGGCTGGTCGTGTGTGGGAATGGTTCCGACGTCGTTCGAGGCCCGCGGGCCGCACGCTGCGCCTGCGCTCGCGCGGGGAGTACGACGGCATCACACGCGTCGACTTCGCCGAGCTCGCCCCCGACACCGACACCTTCCTCGGGCAGGCCGCCTATCTCCAGCTCGGCTTCTTCGAGACCCTCACCGAACTCATCGCGCTGACTCCCGAACTCGCTCGCAAGGAGGCGATCTCGCGTGCTGCGGGCGCGGCGCTGCGCAAGCACGAGGAGCTCGTCGCCGTCATCCGGGATCGTGACGAGGATCCGACGGCCCTGATGCTTCCCTTCCGCGAGCCGCTCGACGCGTTCCGCGCCGAGGTGCACGGGGTGCGCTGGCCGGAGACGATGCTCTCGGTTCATCTGACCGCGGGCATGCTCGACGACTTCTACCTTGCGCTCTCGGCGAGTTACGGCGAAACGGGGCTCCGCGTCGCCCGCGCGCTGGAGGCGGATGATGCTCGCAGTGCGCTCGTCGACATCCTGCTCGAGACCCTCGGCGAGAGCGAGGAGTGGCCATCGCTGCTCGCACTGTGGGGACGTCGTCTCGTCGGCGACACGCTGCTGATCGCGCGTGCAGCGCTCAAGGGCACCGAGAACACGACGGCGATCCAGGAGACGGTCGAGCCCGTGTTCACCGAGCTGATGGCGGCGCACGCGCGCCGTATGGAGTCGCTGGGCCTGTCCTCCTGACCGGCGACGCGGCCGGCCTCAGTCCGCGACGGCGGCGACCGCCTCGATCTCGACGAGCTGATCGTCGTAGCCGAGAACCGTCACGCCCATCAGGGTGCTCGGCGCATCGTGATCACCGAACGCGTCCCGGACGACCTCCCACGCCGTGACGAGGTCGCTCTGGCGTGCCGAGGCGACCAGCACGCGGGTGCTGACGACGTCGTGCAGTCCGGCGCCGGCGGCGTAGGCGTACTCGGCCACATCGCTCAACTGCTGCGCGCGGATGAGGCGCACGGCGGAAGCGCTCATCGATTCAGCCGATGTGCAGGCGCTGACGCTCGCGGGCGTCGTGCGCTGAGCGGACGCGCTCCAGCACCACGAGAACGGGCACGACGACGACCGGTGCGGCGACCAGCGTCGCCAGCCACAGCCAGGGCTCCGCCGTGGTGACCCCGGCCCAGGTCAGCGCGAGCCACACGGCTCCGCCGACGAACGCGCCGATCATCGGTGCGAGGGCGACGCCGCGCAGCTCACGACCGCGGAGGGCGAAGTGCGCCGCGGTACCCACGGCTGCGCCGTAGATCAGCGCGAGCAGGATCTCCATCGCTCAGGCGACGAAGCCGACCCGACGGGCCTCTTCGGTGCCGAGCTCGACGTAGGCCAGGCTCGCGGCGGGGACGATGTAGGAGTTGCCCTTGGTGTCGGCGAACGACACGAACGAAGCTCCCGAGCCGAGCGCGTCGGCGAGCGACTTCTTCACGTCGTCGGCGGCCTGGTCGGTCTCGAAGTTGAGCTCGCGGCCGGTGTTCGCGATGCCGATGCGGATCTCCACGGATGTCGCCTCTCTCGTCTGTCTTCGGGGACGTTCCGACTCTACGGCACCGCAGAATGCCGACGCCCGGCGGGGTCGGTGCCGGTGCACGCTGTGGGCGAACGCGTCGCACCGGGCCGGTGTCGCCGGGGCGCGTTAGCGTTTTGCCGATGCCTCTTCTCTCCGCTTCCGCGAGCGCCGCGGCCGACGCCGAGCCGGTGTTCGAGGCGCCCGATTGGGACGCCTCGCAGCGAGCGGTGCTGGATGCGGACCCGGACCAGTCGCTGGTGGTCGTCGGTGCGCCGGGGTCGGGCAAGACCACCCTGCTGATCGCTCGCGCGGCGCAGCTCACGGCTCGGGGCCTCGACCCGGACGAGGTGCTGGTGCTCACTTCGACGCGCCAGAGTGCGACCGCGCTGCGCGACCGCCTCTCGCTGGCGATGACGGGGGCCCGATCGGGCGCGCCCGCGCGGTCGGTGGCGTCTCTCGCCTTCGAGATCGTGCGCGCGCACGAGGTGCTCCGCCAGCGACCGGCTCCGCGGCTGCTGACGGGAGCGGACGACGATCAGATCGTGCACGACCTGCTGCGCGGCGACGAGCTCGACGAGCAGGACGGCGTCGCATCGCGCTGGCCGGAGGGTTTCGGCGCCGCGGTGCGCTCGTCGCGCGCCTTTCGCAGCGAGCTGCGGGCCTTCCTCGCCGAGTGCACGACATGGGGCATAGACGCGGCGGAGCTCGCCGCGTTGTCCGCATCCGAGGGCATACCGGTCTGGGCCGCGCTCAGCTCGTTCCTCGTCGAGTACGACGACGCTCGCGGTCACCTGCGTTCCTCACACCGTGACGCGGCGGGGCTGGTCGCCGAGGCCGTGGCGCTGCTCGGTCGGCTCGATGCCGCAGACCCGGCGCTCGCGGTGGTGCGGCGCCTGCGAGCCGTACTGGTCGACGACGCGCAGGAGCTCACCCCGGGGGCTGTCGCCCTGCTGGAGGCTCTGCGCGAGCGGGGGATCGCGGTCACGGCCTTCGGTGATCCCGACATCGGCTCGGGCGCCTTCCGCGGCGCGCGTCCCGAGCACTTCTCGCGTCTGGCCGCATCCCTCGGACGCACGGCGGTGCTCGAGCGGGCTCATCGCGGAACCGTGCCGCAGACGGATGCCGTGCGGCGGGTCACGAGCAGGATCGGCGCCGCGGGGGTCGTCGCCCACCGGCGGGCGCCTGAGGGCGCGCCCGCGGACGACAGTCTGCGCGTCTATCTCGCACGCTCTGCTCCCGAGGAGCACGATCTCATCGCGCGTGTGCTGCGCGAACGGCACCTGCGTGACGGGGTGGCGTGGGCGGACTGCGCCGTGATCGCACACGATTCGCGGCAGGTCGCCGCCCTGGAGGCGGAGCTCGGCGCGCGGGAGGTGCCTGCCCGCGCGCCGGGTCTCGTCGAACCGTTGGGAACGCGGGGGAGTGTGAGGCGCCTGCTCACGGTCGTTCGCGCGGCGGCGGAGGACATCGATCCGGCAGAGACCCTGCTGGCCGCCGGCTTCGACCCCGTCGACCTGCGCAGGCTCCGTGCGGCGCTGCGTCGTGCCGAAGTGCTGGTTGCGGGTGCGAGACCCGCCGCACAGTTGCTTGCGGACGCACTGCACGAGCCCGCGCGCCTGGAGGCGCTCGGCACGCGCGAGGGGTCACGCGCTGCGACCATCGCCGCGACGCTCGCGCAGCTGCGAGACGAGCTCCGCCACGGTGCCACCGCGCACGAGCTGCTGTGGACCGCCTGGTCGCGCAGCGGACTCGAGGCCGCCTGGTCGACGCTCGCGCGCGGATCGGGTCCGCTCGCCGAGCAGGCCGACCGTGACCTGGATGCGGTCGTGGCGCTCTTCCAAGCCGCCAAACGCTTCGGCGAGCGTGCCGAGGAGGGGGGTCCCCGCGACCCGATGGTCTTCGTGCGCGGTGTCCTCGACAGCGACGTGGCGGAGGACCTCTTCGCCCCGCCGAGCCGCCGGGAGCGGGTGCAGGTGCTCACGCCGGCGGCGGCGTTGGGCACCGAGTTCGACACCGTCGTGATCGCCGGGATGCAGGAGGGCGTCTGGCCCAACACGCGTCTGCGCGGCACCCTGCTGCAGGCGTGGCGGCTCGCGGAGGCGCGCATGGGCGCGGCGGCCGCGAGCACGCGCGATCGGCGGCGAGAGGTGCTGCACGACGAGTTGCGTCTGTTCGCCCGGGCGCTGTCCCGCGCACGCAGTCGCGTGGTGGTGACCGCGGTCTCGGACGACGCATCGGTGCCGAGCCCTCTCCTGGAACTGCTGCCCGACGCCCAGCCGGCGCCTACCCGTCATCCACTCTCCCTGCGCGGACTCGTCGCCGCGCATCGCCGCTCGCTCACCACGGCGACCGTTCCGGCGGTCCGCTCGCACGCCGCCGGGCAACTCGTCCTGTTGGCCGACGCCCGGGTCGCCGGCGCTGCGCCCGCGCAGTGGTACGGCATGGCTGCGGCAACCTCCCGGGCACCGCTGCACGACGCCTCCGAGACGTCCGTGCGACTCTCGCCCTCTCGGCTCGAGGCGCTGGAGACGTGTCAACTCGACTGGGTCATCGCGGATCTCGGCGGAGCGCGCACCCAGACGACCGCCGGCCTCGGGACGCTCCTGCACCACGCGATGGAGACCGCGGGACCGGACGAGGACTCTCTCTGTCGGGCGGTCGAAGAGCGCTGGGACGAACTGGAGTTCGATGCGCCGTGGCGCGAGCGCGTCGAACGCGACCGCGCGCGCGACCTCGTGCGGCGGCTCTCGGCCTACCTCCGGGACTTCGAGGCCCGCGGCGGGACGCTCCTCGGAGCGGAGTCGCGGTTCGAGGTGCCGCTGCCGCACCCGGCGGGCGACGACGCGCATCCCATGGTGCTGTCGGGAACCATCGACCGCGTGGAGCTCCTGCCCGACGGCCGTGTGGAGATCGTGGACCTCAAGACCGGGCGCTCCGTGCCGAGCACGGACGAGAAGGTGGCCGACAATGCGCAGTTGGCGGCCTACCAGCTCGCGGTGGATGCGGGCATGGTGCCCGACGCGCAAGGGCGTGACTGTGCGGGCGCCAAGCTGCTGGTGCTGCAGCCGACGTCGTCGCGGTCGATCTTCGCGACGCCCACACAGCCGCCCCTCGATGACGCGGCGCGTGCTGCGTTCCTCGGCCGCCTGAACGCCGCGGCGACGGTGATGAGTGCGCGCTCCTTCGAGGCGCACTATGAGACGCACTGTCGCGATGACTTCTCGCACGGCGTGTGCCGCATCCACACCGTCGCGCCGGTGAGCGCGCCGTGACCGCGTTGATCAGTGCGGCGGCGATCGCCGCCGCACTCGGGCAGTTCCCGCCCACGGAAGAACAGGCGGCCGTGATCGAGTCCGATCTCGAACCGGCTCTCGTGGTCGCGGGAGCCGGCAGCGGCAAGACCGAGACGATGGCGGGACGCGTCGTGTGGCTCGTCGCGAACGGTCTCGTCCGCCGCGACCAGATCCTGGGGCTCACTTTCACGCGCAAAGCGGCGGGGGAGCTGGCCGAGCGCATCCAGCGCCGGCTGGCGCGTCTCGCGGAGTTCGAGCGGCGCGGCCTGCTCGGCAGTCTCGAGGATCTCCACCGTCGCGGCGAGCTCGCGGGATTCGGTGAGATCGAGCGGTCCGGCGGCTCCGACGATCAGCGGCGCAGGCTGCTGGACCGTCTCGCCGAGCATCGGATGACAGCCGCCGCGACCGCGGAGGACGCCGACGATCTGCTCGACCGGCCCACGGTCTCGACGTACAACAGCTTCGCCGACGGCATCGTCCGCGAACACGCGGCCCGCATCGGGCGCGACGCGGAAGCCGTCGTGCTGTCCGAGTCCGCCGCGTGGCTGCTGATGCGGCGCACCGTGCTCGCCTCGGACGATCCGGAGCTCGAGACGACGGAGGAGTCGCTGCGGACCCTCGTCGATCGTGCGCTGCGCATCGCACGCGACGCCGTCGACAACCTCGTCGATCTCGATGACCTCGAGCGATTCCCCGAGACGTTCGCGCGCGTGGTCGACATCCCCTCGGAGAACGCGCGCACCACGGTCTACAAGGACGTGCTGGACGACGTCGCCGCCGTCGGCAAGCTCTCGCTCTACGCACGCCTCGCCCGCGAGTACGACCGGAACAAGCGCCGGACCGGGGTGATCGACTTCGCGGATCAGGTGGCCGGCGCTTACGAGATCGTGCGAGGCGATCCGCGACTGGTCGAAGAGCTGCGTGACCAGTACCGAGTGGTGCTGCTGGATGAGTATCAGGACACCTCAGTGGTGCAGAGCCTGCTGCTGTCGACGCTGTTCGCCGACTCGGCGGTCATGGCGGTGGGAGATCCTCACCAGGCGATCTACGGATGGCGCGGTGCGAGCGCCGGCAACCTGGCGGGTTTCGGGGCCGCGTTCTCGGCACACGGCACGTGCGCCCGCTTCGACCTGCTCACGAGCTGGCGAAACGCACCGGCCGTGCTGAAGGCGGCCACCGCCGTGCTGGCGCCGCTCGCCGAACGCAGTGCGGTCGCCGTGGGAACGCTCCGCGCCAGGCCCGGCGCCGACGACGGGCGGGTCGAGATCGTGACCGTGCCCGACCTGGAGCGGGAGGCGGATGCGGTCGCGCGCTGGTTCGCCGAGGTCATCCGCGAGCGCGGTGCTGAAGGGCGCTCGACGACGGGCGCCGTGCTCTTCCGGGCCAAAAAGCACATGCCGCGATTCGCCGAGGCACTGGCACGTCACGGCATCCCGCATCGCGTTCTCGGTCTCGGCGGACTGCTGAGCACGCCCGAGATCGTCGACATCGTCAGCGCCCTGCGCGTCGTCAGCGATCCGACGCAGGGCTCCGCCCTCATCCGTCTGCTGAGCGGACCGCGATGGGCGATCGGGCTCGCGGACATGTCCGCGTTGAACGATCTCGCCCGGCGCCAGGTGCGTGCTCAGGCCGCCGGCGAGAGCGAGCCGGACCTGTTGGCGCGGCTGCGTCAGAGCGCACGCAGCGAGACCGGATCGCTCATCGATGCCCTGGATCTGTTCACGAGGCTCCGCTCTGACCACGCCTGGTTTCAGACGTTCACACCGGCCGCCCGCGACCGACTGCGAGAGGCGGCGGCGGTGTTCGCCGGTCTTCGGCAGGTCGCAGCGACCCTGCCCTTGACGGAGCTGGTGCGGGCGATCGAGGTGGAGCTGCGGCTGGACGTCGAGCTCGCCGCCAACGAGAGTCGCGGACCGGCGAGGACGGCCGCAGCCCAGGTGCGCGCGTTCGTCGACGAGGTCAACGCGTTTCTCGCGGCCGACGAGCACGGATCTCTGACGAGTCTGCTGGCCTGGCTCGAGCACGCCGAGCGCAGCGACGACCTGGCCCCACGGACCGATCCGCCGGAGTCCGACGTGGTTCAACTGCTGACCATCCACGGTTCGAAGGGGCTGGAGTGGGATGCGGTCGCTGTCGTCCGGCTCGTCGAGGGTGAACTGCCCTCCACGCCGAAGGAGACGCGGGGCTGGCTCGGCGCGGGGGTGCTGCCCTACGCCTTCCGAGGGGACTCCGCCTGGCTGCCCCGGTATCCGTGGCAGGGCGCCGAGAGTCAGCAGGAGCTGCGCGATCGCCGGGCCGCGTTCGTGGCGGCCCACCGGGACCGTGCGCTCGAGGAGGATCGGCGTCTCGCGTACGTGGCGGTCACGCGTGCCCGCGACCACCTGCTGCTGACCGGATCGCCCTGGGCCGGTACGACGAGGCCGCGGGAGCTGAGCCGGTTCACGATCGAGATCGCACAAGCGCTCGGACAGGACGATCCCCGCATCGATCCCGGAGAGAACCCGCTGGCGGATGCGGCGCGCACGTTGCACTGGCCACTGGACGCGCTGGGGTCTCGCCGCGCACGCGTGACGGCCGCCGCGGCGGCGGTGGAGGCGGCCCGCGAGGATCCGGGCGAGGCCGACGACGAGCTCGCCCTGCTGCTCGCCGAGCGCACCGAACGCCTGCGCCCCGCC
>JASCPH010000081.1 GCA_029959545.1 Microbacteriaceae bacterium PS02066
CGCCGAGGCCGGGGTAGGCCGGGTCGACGCCGACGACGGCGTGCGCGCGGACGAGCAGCCCCGGCAGGCCTGCATGCCGGGGCGCGCTGACGAGGGCGACCGCGGCGGCCCCGTCGCCGATGCGCGTGGCCGTGCCCGCTGTCACGGTCCCGTTCTCACGCAGGGGCTTCAGTCGGGGGAGCAGCGCCGCCGCACCCCCGACGCTGTCATCGGTGCTCACGCCGGCGATCGGGACGATCTCCGCCGCGAATCGTCCCGACTCCCGGGCGGCGGTCGCGCGTCGGTGACTGCGGGCGGCCGCCGCATCCTGACGCTCACGGTCGATGCCGTCGAGACGGGCGACGGCGTCGGCGGCGTCGATCATGTCGGGGTCGGGCCACCCGGTCGGCGCGAACGGTGCGCGCTCGAAGGGGATCCCGTCGATGCGTCGTTCGGGGGCCGTTGACGCGCTCTCGACCCCGCCCGCCAGCCGAGGGCGCTCGTCGCCGGCGGCGATCGCCTGCGCGGCATCGATGACCGCGGCCAGTCCGCTGCCGCACTGCCGGTCCACCGTCGCGCCGGGCGTCTGCGCGCTCAAGCCGGCGGCCAATGCGGCGAGGCGGGCGGTGTTGCCGCCCGGACCGCGACAGTTGCCGAGGATGACATCTGCGACCTCGAACGGTGCGCGGATCGTGCGCGCGGCGTCGTCGGCGGCGGCGCGCAGCACAGGTGCGGCCAGGCGGTCGGCACTCACCCCCGCCAATGCACGTCCCCGTGTCGTCAGCGCGGAGCGGCGCGCCGACACGATCAGCACGTCAGACACGGGGCACCTCTCCTGACGCCAGTCGTCGCTCCACCTCGGCGCGAGCGATCTTGCCGGAGGAGGTGCGGGCAATCGTACCGGCGAACCACAGACGCGGCCGGTGGGCCGGCGCGAACAGGCGGCGTGCCGCCGCGCGGAGCGTCGGCGCGTCAACGGCGCCGGGGCGGACGGGTTCGATGAGGGCGGCCACGAGTCGGCCGACACCGGGCGCGGGCATGCCGACGACGACGGCGTCCGCGACGCCGTCCAGGGTGCGCAGGACTCGTTCGATCTCCGACGGGATGACAGTCGCGCCTGCCGTCTGGATGGCGTCGTCCTCCCGCCCCGCCACGTACAGTCGGTCGCCCTCCATCCTCCCGCGGTCGCCGACGCTGGCCCACGCACCATCGCGCCGCAGGGGACCGGGCCCGTCCAGGTACCCGATCGCGGTGTACGCGGAGCGGGCCCAGATGACGCCGTCGTGCACCGCGATCTCGACACCGGGAAACGGACGCAGGCCGTGCCCGTCGGCGTCGAAGGCGACGAACGACAGCTCGGCCGCCCCGTAGTACTCCACGACGCGGATGCCGCGGGACTCCGCGTCGGTGCGGACGTCGGCGGGCAGCGTCATCCCTCCGACGAGAGCTGCGCGCAGCATCGGTGCGCCGCCCGAGGCGAGCACCGCGGCGAAGTGGGTCGGGGTGCCGTGGAACAGGGCCGCCCGGGAGCTGCGGGCGGAGAGTTCGGGTGCGGGGCCGCCGGCCAGCGCGTGGGCCAGGGAGAAGAGCGTCAGGGACGAGCTCGGCGGCGCGGGCAGCAGCACGACGTCTCCGGGAAGTGTGCCCAGGAGCCGATCCACGACCGGGAAGGAGTCCGCCCAGGATGTGTGCGTGCGCACCACGACACGGGGAGCGGCCGAGCTGCCGGAGGTGAGAGCCGCCCACTGGGTGCCGGCGGGCGGCCGCGTGCGGGCGAGGAGCGAAAGGATGCCGGTGCGCACCTCCGGCGGCCAGCGGTCATCGAGCACCAGCGGAACGCGCCCCGACCGTCTCAGCTGATCGAGTCGCGCGAGCGCATCGCGTGCCTCGACCGGAACGACGAAGGCACTCACGCGGCGGCGGTCGGGCGAGCGCGCCACTGGCGCCGGAAGGCCCGTGGGTACCCGCGCACCAGGGTGCCGACGATCAGGGTCGTCGCGACGACCTTGAGGAGATCGCCCGGCAGGAACGCGAGGCTCGACAGTGCCGCCTCGCCGAGCCCGATGCGCAGCACGAGGGCTTGCACCGGGATGCCGACGGCGTAGACGACGAGCACGCCGCCCACCAGGGTGCCGAGGAAAGTGCGCCACCAGACCGGCCGGCGTCCGGCGGCGTGCACGATCAGACCGATCACCACGACCCCGACCAGCCACCCCAGCAGATAGCCGCCCGTGGGTCCGAAGAAGACCCCGATCCCCCCACGCCCGCCCGCGAGGAGCGGGAGGCCGGCGGCGACCAGCGCCAGCACCGCGGTGACCGAGAGCGCCCCGACGGCGGGGCCGAGGATCGCGCCGGCGAGCATGACCCCGAGCGTCTGGGCGGTGATGGGCACCGCGCCGAAGACGGTGAAGGCGCCGGGTACGCCGAGCGCGGCGATGACGGCGGCGAAGACGCCGGCTCTGGCGATGTCGGTGGCGTCGAGCCGGCGGCGCACCGAGGGGACGAGCGCGGTCATGGATCCTCCTGAACGGCGTTCATGTGAACACTGTTCAGGTACAGTACCCGCATGATGGCCGACGGCTCAAACTCCTCCCGCGCGCCTCGTCGCTCGAAGACGGATGTCGTGGATGCTGCCCTCGCGCTGCTCGATCGCGTGGGGCTGCCGGATCTGTCGATGCGCCGGCTCGCGGACGAGCTCGGCGTGCAGCCCAGCGCGCTGTACTGGCACGTCGAGAGCAAGCAGGAACTGCTCGCCGCCCTCAGCGCCCGCATCATCGGCCCCATAGCCGCCGATGCCGCGCTCACCGCGGCACGGGGTCTGGGCGAGGCGGCGCGGATGCTGGGGGAGCGCCTCCACGACCGGCTGCTCGCGCACCGCGACGGCGCCGAGGTCGTGTCCAGCTCTCTTGCGCTCGGTCTCGTGGACTCGCCCCTTCACCTCGTGCTCGCCGAGCGCTACCCGGATGCCGGGCACGCGCCGCAGATCGTGGCCGATGCCGTCACGCACTTCGTCGTCGGGTACACCTTCCATGAGCAGCAGCGCACCGCCGCAGACGCCTTCGGAGTCGCCGCGCGCGCAGCCGCGCTCACGCCCGACGACGTGACGAGCCGGCGCCCGGACCCCTTCGCCGCGGCGCTCGCGCTCATCACGGCCGGGGCGGATCTTCCCGCCGCTTCGGAGCCGCCAGCGCGCCGGTAGACTCGATCACCGTGTCCGACGCACCCCAGAACGAGATCACGCCCGATGCGGTGAACGCCGCGGTCGACGAGGCGCTGGCCGCCATCGCGGCAGCTGCCGACTCCGCCGCCCTGAAGGCCGCGCGCAGTGCCCACGCCGGAGAGGGCTCGCCCCTCGCGCGACTCAACGCCCGCCTGCGCGACGTCCCGAACGAGCGCAAGGCCGAGTTCGGCAAGCTCGTCGGTCAGGCCCGCGGCCGCGTGAACCAGGCGCTCGCGGCCCGCGAAGCGGAGATCGAGACGGCCGAGACGGCGGCGCGCCTGGAAGCCGAGCGCGTCGACATCACGGCGATCCCGGTCCGCACGCGCGTCGGTGCGCGGCATCCGCTGACCCTCCTGCAGGAGCAGATCGGCGACATCTTCGTCGGAATGGGCTGGGAGATCGCGGAAGGGCCGGAACTCGAGCACGAGTGGTTCAACTTCGACGCGCTCAACTTCGACGTCGATCACCCGGCGCGCCAGATGCAGGACACGTTCTTCGTCGACCCCGTCGATCGCCACCTCGTCATGCGTACCCACACGAGCCCCGTGCAGGTGCGCTCGATGCTCGAGCGCGAGCTTCCGATCTACGTCGTCTGCCCCGGCCGGGTCTACCGCACCGACGAGTTCGACGCCACACACCTCCCGGTCTTCAGCCAGTTCGAAGGACTCGTCATCGACAAGGGCATCACCATGGCGCACCTGAAGGGCACTCTCGACCACGTCGCGCGCCAGCTGTTCGGACCGGAGGCGAAGACGCGCTTCCGCGCCAACTACTTCCCGTTCACCGAGCCCAGCGCCGAGCTCGATCTCTGGCACCCCACCTTCAAGGGCGGCGCCCGGTGGATCGAGTGGGGCGGGTGCGGCATGGTCAACCCCAACGTCCTGCGCGCCGCGGGCATCGACCCGCAGGAGTACTCCGGGTTCGCCTTCGGCATGGGTATCGAACGCACGCTGATGTTCCGCAGCGACGTGCAGGACATGCGGGACATGGCCGAGGGTGATGTGCGATTCAGCGAGCAGTTCGGGATGGTGGTGTGATGCGCGTTCCGCTGTCGTGGTTGCGTGAGTTCGTCGAGGTTCCCGCCCAGGCATCTCCCGAAGACGTCCTGGCCGCCTTCGTGCGGGTCGGTTTCGAAGAGGAGGACATCCACCGCTTCGAGCTGCAGGGACCGATCGTCGTGGGCGAGGTGCTCTCCTTCGAGGAGGAGCCGCAGTCCAACGGCAAGACGATCCGCTGGTGCCAGGTGCGGGTCGCGCCCGAGGGTGAGACGGCGGCCGACGGCGGGGCCGACATCCATGGCATCGTCTGCGGGGCGCACAACTTCTTCCCGGGCGACAAGGTCGTCGTGACCCTGCCCGGCGCGGTTCTTCCCGGGCCCTTCCCGATCGCGGCGCGCAAGACCTACGGTCACGTGTCCGACGGCATGATCGCCTCCGCGAAGGAACTCGGGCTCGGCAGCGAGCACTCGGGCATCCTCCGCCTCGTCGAGCTCGGCATCGACGCGCCCGTCGGAACCGATGCGATCTCGTTGCTGGGTCTGGACGACATCGCCGTCGACATCAACGTGACCCCGGATCGCGGCTACGCGCTGTCGATCCGCGGCGCGGCGCGCGAGTACTCGCACGCCACCGGCGCCGCGTTCCGCGATCCCGCCGATCGGCCGATCGACGAGCCGGGAACGGGCTTCCCACTCGCCGTGAACGACGAGAACCCGATCCGCGGGCGTGCCGGCGTCACGGAGTTCGTCGCCCGCGTCGTGCGCGGCGTCGACGCCTCCCGCCCCACCCCGCCGTGGATGATCACGCGGCTGACGCTCGCCGGCATCCGCTCGCTCGGCATCCTGATCGACATCACGAACTACGTCATGCTCGAGCTCGGCAACCCGATCCACGGCTACGACCTCGACAAACTGACCGGCGGGATCACCGTGCGCCGGGCCCGGGCGGGGGAGAAGCTGGAGACCCTCGACGGGACGGTCCGCACGCTCGACGCCGAGGACCTGCTGATCACCGACGACTCGGGTCCCATCGGCCTCGCCGGCGTCATGGGCGGCGCCGTCACGGAGATGAGCGATGCCACCACGAACGTCCTGATCGAGGCGGCGATCTTCGACCAGGTCTCGATCGCCCGCACCGCGCGGCGCCACAAGCTGCCGTCGGAGGCGTCACGCCGTTTCGAGCGCGGCGTCGACCCCGCGGTGCCCTACGCTGCCGCGCAGCGTGTGGTCGAGCTCATGGTGCAGTACGCCGGCGGCACCGCCGACGCGACCGGTGCCGTGCTCGGGGCGGAGCTGGAGCGAGAGGCGATCGCGCTCGAGTACGACTTCGTGCCGGGTCTGATCGGCGTCGACTACACGCGCGCGCAGATCGTCGCCGCCCTCGAGCTGATCGGTGCCACGGTGCACGACACCGGCTCGGCATGGTTCGTCGATGCGCCCACGTGGCGTCCCGACCTGACGGACGCGTGGACGCTCGCGGAGGAGGTCGCCCGCATCGAGGGCTACGACCGCATCCCCTCGGTACTGCCGGTCGCCCCCTCGGGGCGCGGGTGGACCGCGGCCCAGCAGGGTCGGCGCCGCGTCTCCAACGCGCTCGCCGCCGCCGGGTACGTGGAGACGCCCTCGTTCCCCTTCGTCGCGCGCGAGCAGAACGACCTCCACGGCAGCGCCGACGGGTCGTCGCTGCCGAGCATCAAGCTCGCCAACGCGCTCGACTCCCAGGCGGCGTATCTGCGCCGCTCACTGGTGCCGGGCCTGCTCCAGGTCGCGCACCGCAACATCTCCCGCGGACTCGTGGATCTGAGCCTGTTCGAGGCCGGGTCCGTCTTCCTCCCGGAGCCGGGTGTCCCGTACGGCACCTCGTTCGTCCCACCGCTGGCGGTGCGCCCGGATGCGGCGACGCTCGCCCAGCTGGACGGCTCGATCCCGCCGCAGCGCCGCCACGTGGCCGTCCTCGTGGCGGGAGCCGTCGCTCCCAAGCAGCCGGGGCGCGCCGCGGAGGCCGCGGGCCTGACGGAGGCGCTCGACGCGGTGCGCGTGATCGCGGCCGCAGCCGGGGTGGAGGTGACGATCTCGCAGGGCCAGCGCGCTGCCCTGCATCCGGGTCGCACCGGCATCGTCTCGGTCGCAGGCACCGCCGTCGGTTACGTGGGAGAGCTGCTGCCCGCCGTCTCCGAGGCCGCCGATCTGCCGGGTCGCATCACGGTCGCCGAACTGGACCTCGACCTCCTCGTCGAGATCGCCGGTTCGCGCGTCGTCGCGGCATCGCTGTCGGGGTATCCCGCGGCGACGCAGGACGTCTCACTCGTGGTCCCCGCCGACGTCGCTGCCGCGGATGTGCGCACCGCGCTCGTCGACGGAGCCGGTGCCCTCCTCGAGTCGGCGCGGCTCGTGGACGACTATCGCGGCCAGGGGGTGGATCAGGGTTCGAAGAGCCTGACGTTCGCGCTGCGCTTCCGTGCCGAGGATCGCACGCTGACCTCGGCGGAGGCGACCGACGCGAAGCTCGCGGGCGTGGCGATCGCCGCCGAGCGGTTCGGAGCCGTCCTGCGCGACTGAGCGCCGTCCCCGGCGGGCGTCACATGCCGTGGCCCCGCCGGCGGTGCCGCTACCCTGAGCACGTGCACGCGCGAAGCTGCGCGTGCCCGGGGGCAGGGCGCCTGGGGATGTCATCGTTTCTCTTCCGCGTGGGGCGCTTCGCCGTGCGCTTTCGGTGGGCGGTCATCGCGACCTGGCTCGTGCTCGCCATCGGTGGCGGGGCACTGTCACAGGCGCTCGGCGGGACCCTCGCGTCGACGTTCGAGATCCCCGGCACGCCGTCGCAGCAGGCGCTCGACCAGCTACAGCAGCGCCTGCCGCAGCTCAGCGGCGCGAGCGCGCGCGTGGTCATCGTCGCGCCCAGCGGAACGTCGGTCACCACACAGGCGGATGCGATCGCGACGGCCTGCGAGCACCTCGCCGTCGT
The DNA here is from genome assembly GCA_029959545.1 of Microbacteriaceae bacterium PS02066. Taxonomy (GTDB): domain Bacteria; phylum Actinomycetota; class Actinomycetes; order Actinomycetales; family Microbacteriaceae; genus Microbacterium; species Microbacterium binotii. The sequence continues at coordinate 7,162 of JASCPH010000081.1, forward strand.
CGACGGCGTGGCCGGCGTCACGTGTCCCGTGGCGATGTCGGCATCGGGGACCACCCCCGCATCCGCGGGGGAGCCTGCGCAGATCTCGCGCACCGGCGGGATGGCGTTCATCACCGTGCAACTGCGCGTCGCCGCCACCGACATCGACGACGCCCTCGTCGCGGCGATCGAGAAGGCCGCGCAACCGGCCGCAGCCGGCGGGGCGACGCTGGCGTATTCGGGGTTGGTGGCGAGCGCGGCAGGCGGTGTCGATGGGACGGAGATCGCCGGCATGGGGATCGCGTTCATCGTGCTGGCGATCACCTTCGGCGCCGTCGTGTTCGCGGGGCTCACGGTCATGATCGCGCTGCTCGGTCTCGCCGTCGCGGGGATCCCGTTCCTCACCGTCATGGGACTGGGGGCGGCGGGCGCGGTGCTCGCTGCGCTGGCGGTCGCCGTCACGCTCCTGCCCGCGGTGCTCGCGGTTCTGGGCCGCGCGGTGCGTCCGCGGCAGCGGCGACGTCGCGGGAGGACGCGCACCTCACGCCCGCAGGCCTGGGTGCGGCTCGCGACCCGGGTGCCGGCGGTCACGATTGGAGTGGTCGTGATCGCCCTGATGGCTCTCGCCACCCCGGCGCTGAGCCTGCGACTGACCCTGCCGGATGCCGGCTACGACCCGCCGTCGTCGCCGGCGCGCATCGCCTACGACCTGCTCGACGAAGGCTTCGGCCCGGGGTTCAACGGCCCGCTGCTGATCACCGCCGACATCTCGCGCACTCTGGAGGTGCAGGACGCGCTCGATGCCCTCGACGACGCCTTCTCGGACCTCCCCGACGTCGCGGTCGTCTCGAGGGCGTTCACGAACGAGGCCGTGGACCTCGCCGTCCTCAGTATCACCCCGGCGAGCTCGCCCTCCTCCGACGCCACCACGGACCTGGTGCGCACGCTCCGCGACGACGAACCCGCCTTCGCCGCCGCGCACGGTTTCGGATACGCGGTGACGGGGCAGACGGCGCTCGCGATCGTCATCTCCGACCGGCGGGGCGCGGCGTTGGTGCCCTTCGGCATCGTCGTGGTCGGGCTGTGCCTCGTGCTGCTGACGATCATGTTCCGCTCGATCGCGGTGCCGCTGTCGGCGACGCTGGGGTATCTGCTGTCCGTCGTCGCCGCCCTCGGTGTGACCTCCGCCGTGTTCGAGTGGGGCTGGGGCGCAGATCTGCTCGGGGTCGGCAAGGTCGGTCCCGTCATCAGCTTCCTGCCGATCCTCGTCATGGCCGTGCTTTTCGGGCTGGCGATGGACTACCACGTCTTCCTCGTGTCGCGGATGCGGGAGCAGTACGCGACGACGGGAGACGCCCACGGCGCCGTCCTCGGCGGATTCAGCGCCTCCGCCCGAGTCGTGACGGCGGCGGCGCTGATCATGTTCTCGGTGTTCTTCTCGTTCGTGCCGGGAGGCAGCGCGATCATCCAGCCGCTCGCGACCGCACTCGCCGTCGGTGTGCTGATCGACGCCTTCGTCGTTCGGATGACCCTCATCCCCGCCGTCATGGCGCTCCTGGGTCACCGAGCGTGGTGGCTGCCCGCGTGGCTCGCTCGCGTGCTGCCCGACGCCGACATCGAGGGCGAGGCCGTCGAGCGGATGCGGGCGCAGCGCGCCCGGCTCGCTGCGCGGGCAGACGGCGGTGCCGCCGGCGACGGGGTGCTCGCGCACGGCGTGACGATCGGTGTCGAGAGCGTCTCCGATCTCGTCGCGCCCCGCGGTTCGGTCGTGCTCGTGGAGGGCTCCACGGCGGTCGCAGCGCGCTTCGTGGCCGCCGTCGCCGGCCGTGCGGCGGACATCGAGGGCGATCTCGTCGTCCACGGGCACGTGTTGCCTTTCGAACGGGCGGCGGTAGCCTCGCAAGCCGCGTACGTACCCGCCGCCCCCGAACGCGCCGACGCGAGCTCGCTGGAGGAGTACCTGCGCAGAAGCCTCCGCGCCGATGGCGTCGGTGTTCTCCGGGCGCGTGGCGCGGTGGTCCGCGCCACGTC
>JASCPH010000082.1 GCA_029959545.1 Microbacteriaceae bacterium PS02066
AGACGGCGCCCGCCGACACGGTGAGCCCGGATGCGGCGCCGAGCCAGACCGCGCCGTCGGCGGATACGGCCCCTGCGGGCGAGGCGCCCGACGCGCCCCCGCAGCCGACCGACTCGCCGTCGGCGGGCTGAGGTCACGGACCCCGTTTCCGGAACGGAACAGCCGCCGGCATCCGACGCGCCCCCGCAGGCCGGCGAGACGGACTCCGCGCCCGCACCGCAGGAGGGTTCGTAGGCACGTGTCGACGCCGACACCTCGGACCTTGCGGGTACCGACGGTTCGGGCGCTGAGCCTGCGGGGCGCCCGGGCTGCCCTGCACCATCCCGCGGGTCTCCTGCTCCATCTGCTCGTCGAGCCTCGGCCCGTGCTTCGTGTAGCCCCGCTGCGCGTCGCTCATGGTCGCGTCCTTCCGTTCTTGCGGCGCGCCGTAGGCCCGCCGGACCGGATCGCGCGATCGGGTTGACGTAGCGCAGGCGCGTGGTAGCCCGGCGGAAGGGAAGCGCGCGGGTCAGGCGATCACGTCGGCGAGCTCGCGCTGACGGCGACGGGCCCGTGCGCTGATGTCGGCAGCATCCACCGTCGTCACGCGGCCATCGGAGACGACCTGCGCGCCCTCGACATAGACCTCCACGACGTCGCGCCCGCTGGCGCACTCGTACAGGAACGACTCCTCCGAGGCGTAGCCGGCAGCATCCGGGCTGTCCATCGAGATCACGACGAGGTCCGCGCGCTTGCCGGTCTCGAGCGACCCGATCACCGCGCCCAGGCCCATGGCCTGCGCCCCGCCGCGCACCGCCATCTCGAGCGGCTCCGCGGGATCGATCTCGTTGCGGTTGTGCCGGTGCACGCCCTCGACGAGCTGCTGACCGACCCGCGCGATCATCGCGACGCGGAACAGGTCGAGGGTGCCGAGCGACGCCACGCCGTCGGTGCCCAGGCCGATGTCGACGCCGCGCCGCCACATCCGTACCGCCGGAGCCGGGCCGATGCCGAAGTTGCCCTTCGCGCAATGCGCCGCCGAGACGCCCGCGCGTGCGAACGCCGTGATGTCCTCGTCGCCGACGAGGACCGAGTGGGCACCGTGGAGCGCGGGCGTGAAGACCCCGATGGATTCCAGGTACTCCACCGGTCGGTGGCCGAAATTCTCCAGCGCGTAGTCGATCTCGTACGTGCCCTCGACGAGGTGCGTGTGCACCTTGACGCCCCGCTCGCGTGCCTCGCGATGCACGTCGACGACGAGCGGCGTCGAGCACGCGATGATCTGCCGCAGCGACATCCCACCCGTCACCCGGATCGATCCGTCCGCCGCCGAGGGCAGCGCCTCGACGACATCGATGTTCTGCTGCAGCGCCCGCTCGGTCGTCTGTTGCATCGAACCCGGGATGCGCCCACCGCCGTCCATCGTGCTCACCGACACGGATCCACGGATGCCGGTGCGCCAGGCGGCGCGCGCCATCGCCTCCGGATGCGGACCCCCGGCCTCGAAGAACGTCGTCGTCCCGGTGGCGAGCATCGCGGAGTATGCCAGCAGCCCCGACAGCTCGACGTCGTCTTCGCTGAGAGCCGCCTCGAAGGGCACCAGGTACTCCCGCCAAGTCGGCACCCGCAGCGCCCGCGATCGGCGCAGGGTCGAGATGAGTCCCCGCATCATGGTCTGCGCCGTGTGCAGGTGGGCGTCGACCAGGCCCGGCATGACGATGCGCCCCTGCAGATCGCGGCGTGCGGCAGGTGAGAACCGGGCGCGCAGGTCGGCGGTGTCGCCGATCGCGACGATGGCTCCGTCATGCACGGCGATCGCTCCGTCGCGGTGGACGGCGCGGTCGTCGTCGAAGGTCACGACGAACGCGTGCTCGAGGAGCAGATCGATGGAACGGGGCGTGGACATGGGACTCCTGAGGTTCGGGAGGACGGGGGAGGATCAGGCGGCGATGCCGAGCCGGGCGGTCACGACCCGATCGAGCCAGCCGATGGCGGCGTAGGCGACCAGGGCGACGACGACCAGCAGCACGCCCGCCGCCCACAGCGCGAAGTAGTCCGCGCTGATGGATGACTGGGTCAGCAACTGGCCGAGGCCCTTGCCGGTCGCCAGCCACTCGGCCAGCGTCGCGCCGCTGATCGCCGCGGGCACGGCGATGCGCGCCGAGGCGGTGATCGAGGGGAGTGCGTACGGGATGCGCACCAGCACGGCGGCCCGTGACGACGAGCCACCCGACGCGCGGATGACATCCAGCGCACCGTCGGGCGCCGAGCGCAGTCCGGCCGACACCGTGACGAGCGTCGGGAAGAACGTCACGAGGGTGACCAGCACCGTCACGCCCAGCAGACCCCGCCCGAACACCACCATGAGCAGCGGCGTGAGGGCGAGCAGCGGAATGGAGCGAAGCACGATGGCGAAGGGCATGAGCGTGCGCCCGAGCGCCGGGAGGGCGGCGAACAGCACGGCCGCAGCGACCGCCAGGATGGTGCCGACGGCGAACCCGACGACGGCATCGAGGAGCGTCTGTCCCAGTCCGCCGCCGAACGCGCCCCAGAACGCCGACGCCGGCTCACCGGTGAGCGGATTGCCTGCGACGAGGAATTCCACGATCTCGCCCGGCGTCTTGGTGAAGAACGCCGGCAGATCGAACACCGACCGCAGCGCCTGCCAGAACCCGACGAGAAGCACGAGCGACACTGCCGCCGCGATGAGGGCCTGCCACCGCGGCAGGCGGGACGTCTCGGAACCGGCCACGCCCGTGCCGACTCCGGCGCCGCGGCCGGCCCACGGCAGCAGGACGCGCGCCAGGAGTGCGATGACGCCGTAGCCGAGCGCCGCGATCGCGCCGATGAACACCGCGACCGCCCAGGTGCGGTCGGTGAGGAACGCCTGCTGCGAGTTCACGATGATCGCCCCGAGCCCCTTGTCGGCTCCGAAGAACTCGCTGATCACCGCTCCGAGCACCGCCGCCGGCACGGCGATCTGCAGTCCGGCGACGAGCTGGGGGACGGCGCTCGCCGCGCGCACGAAGCGCAGCCGGGCGAGGTTGCGTCCGCCGCTGGCGGTCACCACATCCAGCGCCGCGGAATCCGTGGACCGCAGTCCCAGCAGCAGGCCGACCAGCAGCGGGAAGTACACCTGCAGGGCCGTGATCACGATGCGGGAGGTGTCGGGCGCGAGCGCGACGATCAGGATCGGCGCGATCGCGACGAAGGGGATGGCGTGGATCACGATCGCGACCCGCATCACGACCGGTTCGCTCACCGGAAGTAGCAGACACAGCGCGGCGAGCGGCACCATGACCGCGACCGCGGCCAGCAGACCGCTGCCGGCCACCTGCAGCGTGACCGACGCTCCCCGCAGGAGGAGGTCGGCATCGGCGATCAGCTGGGCGACGAGCGTCGTCGGGTACGGCACGATCCCCGACGAGGAGAACGCGAACGCCACGGCGCACCACACGGCCAGGATGACGAGCACCGCCGCGGTGCCGAGCGCGAGGCTGCGCAGCGTGCCGCCGGTCGCGCCCCCGCCGCGCCGGACGCGGGGGAGGGCGACGCTCACGCGGCCGCTCCCGACCGCGCGGCGAACAGGAGATCCGACAGGCGGTCGCGCAGGGAGTGGAACTCCGGGCTCCGCTGCTGCGCCGCCGATCGCGGCCGGTCCAGGTCGATCGGCACCTCTTCGACGATGCGACCGGGCCGGGCGGCCATCACGAACACGCGGTCCGAGAGCATGACCGCCTCGTCCAGCGAGTGGGTGACCAGGAGTGTGGTGGTCGGGCGCTCGGTCCAGATGCGCTGCAGTTCCAGGTTCATGCTCTGCCGCGTCATGTCGTCGAGCGCGCCGAACGGTTCGTCGAGCAGGAGCACCTTGGGTTCGAGCACGAGCGATCGCGCGATCGCCACCCGCTGCCGCATCCCGCCCGACAGCTGCGAGGGTCGAGCGTGCTCGAAGCCTCCCAGTCCCGTCAGCGCGATGAGGTCGGCGATCGCCTTCTTGTCCGTGCGCCGCCCGGCCACCTGCAGCGGCAGGGCGATGTTCGCCTCCACCGACCGCCAGGGCAGGAGAGCGGAGTCCTGGAAGGCAACGCCGATCTCGTGCTGCGCCTGCACGCGCTCGGGTGGGACGCCGAGCACGCTCAGCGAGCCGCCGGTCGGGGACTCGAGTCCGGCGAACATGCGCAGCAGCGTCGACTTGCCGCATCCGGACGGCCCGATCAGCGCCGTGAAGGAGCCGGCCGCCGTGCTGAGCGAGACGTCACGGAGCGCCTCGACCGTGCCCGTGCGCGTGCGGAACTGCTTTCCGACGTGCGCGGCGTTCAGGCCGGTGGTCACTCGAACGCCTCGTCCTCGACCGACAGGTCGAACAGCTCGGACGTGTCCGAGTCGATGCCGACGGTGTCGAAGAACGTCTGGAGCCGCGCGAGTCCCGCCTCGTCGACATACAGCAGGCCGTGCTCGCCGATGTTCTCCTCCGAGAGCTCCGCCCAGATCTTCGCTCCCGCGATCTGCGCGTCGAGGTCCAGACCGAGGTCGGCGCCGTACGTGTCGTACACGATCTGGCCGGCGGCCTCGGGGTCGGCGGCCGCGTCTTCGGCGCCGTGACGCACGGCCCGCAGCATCGAGGTGATCAGCGAGCGCTCCTCATCGTCCTGCAGCGACGACGCGCGCGACACGAAGACGCCGCTCCAGCGGTCGTAGCCGTAGTCGGCCAGCGGGATGCTGACCACGTCGAGACCCTGCTGCTCGAGCGCGACGGGCTGGTTGGCGAGGGTGCCGGTGATCGCGTCGACCTCACCCGAGGCGAGCGCTGCCGGGTCGGAGCCGACCATCACCCGCTCGATCTGGTCCGGGTCGACGCCCACGAGCCGGAAGAAGGGGTCGTACACCGGCTGGTCGGTCTGCGACATGCCGAGCGTGTGGCCCACGAGGTCGCTCGGCTCGGTGATCCCGGAGTCCGCGAGCGTGACGATCGCCGAGGAGGTCGTCTGGTAGGTCGCTGCGAGACCGACCAGGCCCGATCCCGCGGCCGCGGACCGTGCGAGAGCCTCTGCCGACAGCACGCCCATGAGGGCGTTGCCGCCCGCGACCTGCGCGTCGGCCGTCACGTCGGGGCCGCCGGGCAGCAGGGTGATGTCGATGCCCTCGTCGGCGAAGTAGCCCTTCTCGGCGGCGACGATGGTGGCCATGTTCTCGACGTTCGGTGTCCAGCCCAGCTGGATCGAGACGGGCGTGAGGGTCTGCGCGGAGCCGTCGTCGGTGGTGGTCCCGCCGGCGCAACCGGCGAGGGCGACGCCGGCGACGGCGAGCAGGGCGCCGGCCGCGAGAGCCGTGCGGCGGGCGGGGCGGATGAAGGGGACAGGCATGGTTCCTCCGAAGGTGTGGGTGCGGTGTCGGGTGGAGCGGATGGGGGTCTGTGGCCGGCCTCGGGGGATCCGGAGGCCGGAGCGGTCACACGGTGAGCGCCGTTCGGAGCGCGTCGGCGTGGAACGCGTCGATCAGACGCACTGGTGCGCGGTCCGAGGTGGCATCGCGCTCGTCGACCACCGTGACGCCGTGGGCGAGCCCGCCGTCGTGGACGACGCGCACACGGTGTTCGCGAGCGGATGCGATGCACCCGGGCGCCAGGGCGGCGGCCATCGCGAGGGGGTCGGGGCGGCCGAAGTCCGCGTTCCCCGCGTACCCGGGATCGCTCGAGATGCGGTGCTCGTGCAGCGCGCGCAGGGTGCGCGCGGGCGCACTGTCGCCCGCCCAGAATCCCTCGAGCTCGGCCCGTGAGAAGCGGTGCGCCAGCGACGCATCCCAGGTCAGCAGGGTGATGTGACGCATCCGGGCGAACACGACCTCGGCGGCGACCGGATCGGCGAAGATGTTGAACTCCGCGTTGAGCGAGGCGTTCCCGTGCTGCGCGGGACTGCCGCCCATGATCGTGAGGTCGGCGACCAGGTCGGGAAGCCCGGGCTCGAGCGCGAGGGCCAGGGCGAGGTTCGTGAGCGGACCGAGAGCGATGATCCGCAGGGTGCCCGGATGCTGTCGGGCGAGCTTCGCGATGGCGACCGCCGCGTGCTCGGAGTGCGGCCGGCGCGTCGCGCGTTCGCGCGGGAATCCCGCGAGCCCGTCGTCACCGTGGATGTGCGCGGCGTCGACCGGAGCACCCGAGAGCGGGAGCGCGGCTCCGGCGTACAGCGCCACCTCGGGAGCCCACTGCTCGAGCAGCCAGGCCGCGTTCTCGGTGACGGCCCCGAGGCCGACGTTGCCCGCGACGGTGGTGATGACCAGCTGCTCGGGCGGCAGCGTCCGGCACGCCATCGCCAGGGCATGGGCGTCGTCGAGGCCGGGGTCGGTGTCGATGATGTACACGGGACTCCTGCGGGTCGGTCATGAGACGATGGCAAACGCCAAATCGATTTGGCATTAACCTACGCCGCCGCTGCGCGACCGACCGCCGCGGAAACGAGACTGTTACACGGCGGGAATCCGACCGTCACGTGGCGCGGGCGTCGGCGGCCGGGGCTGATTAGCATAAGCGAGGGAGGGCGCCGGGATGAGCACATCGGCACGCGGCTCGGTCACGATCGCCGACGTCGCGCGCGAAGCGGGCGTCTCGCGCACCACCGTCTCGCACGCGCTGACCGGCAAGGGTCGTGTCGACCCCGCAACCCGCGCGCGGGTCTCGGATGCCGCCGAGAGGTTGGGCTATCGTCCGAACGTCCGCGCGCAGCGGCTGCGCGGCGGGCGCTCCAAGACGGTCGCCATCCTGTCGGCCCTGCCGCCGTCGATCGTCGGCGAGAACTCCGAGATGGGATTCCTCATCGACCTCGCCGTCCCCGCCGCGCGAGCATGCCTCGCGCACGGGTACGCCATGCTGCTCGTGCCTCCGGGCGCCCCGCCCGAGCACCTCGACGGACTGGACATCGACGGCGCCATCGTGCTCGACCCGCGCGAGGACGACCAGAACTGGGCGGCGCTTTCGGCGCGGGGAATCACGGTGGTGACGATCGGAGAAGCCCGCGGCGTCGTTCCCGACGGCGTGCTCGAGCGCGGGCTCGCCGGTGCCGAGACGATGATCGACCACCTCGTTGCCGAGGGCGCCCGACGTATCGGCGTCATCGTCTCCGAGGAGCAGCACGCCCTGTCGGCCCTTCTGCCCGACGCCTTCGCGGCGTGGGGATGGCGTCGCGGCGACGCCGAGATCATCCTCGCGCGGGCGCGAGCCTCGGACGGGACGGATGCGGGAGCCCGCGTCACCGCTGAGTTGCTCGCCCGCGAGCCCGGCCTGGACGCCGTGTACGCCCCGCTCGACGCGTTCGCCGTGGGGGCGATGCAGGCGGTGACGGCCTCCGGGCGCCGCGTGCCGGACGACGTGCGCATCGCCACCAACTACGACGGGCCCCGTGCCGCCGCGTGCAGCCCACAGCTGACGACCCTCGACCTCGACCTGCCGGAGATGGGCCGGATCGCCGTGGCGATGCTGGTCGCGCTGCTGGACGACGCGCCGGTGCCCCGCCGTACGGCGCCCGCACCCCGGGTCATCGTGCGCGGATCCACCCGCGCCGGTGCATCGTCGGGCCCGGTGGTCTCCCTGGGTTAGGTCGGCGCGCGCTCGGGCGGATGGGGTGGGGTGCCCGCGGGTAGTACGGCGCCCTCCCGCGGATGGTCCGGTGCCCCCCCCGCGGAGGGTCCAGCGCCCTTCTGGGGCGCGCGCCCGGGTCAGGCGTGCGCTGGGGCGTGAGGAACGAACTGGTGACAGGTTGACCTGCCCCACCCTCGCGCTCGCACTGATCTGGCTCGCACCGATCGCGGTGCTGCCGGGGCTGCACGAGCGCTGGGGGTGGCCCACCCTCATCCTCGGCGTCGCCGCCGTGCTCGCCGCGCTCCAGGCGACGCCGGCCGGGCGGCTGCCCCGGTGGCTGTGGGCCGGGCTCGGCGCCGCGGCGCTCGTCGCCGTGATCGCCGCGACGCTCGCCGTCGACCCGCTCGGGGCGCTGTTCGGGCGCGCACCGCGGTACGAGGGGCTGGTCGGCATCCCGGTGCTGGTCGGTGCGCTGTGGGTCGGTGCACGGCTGCTCGGCCCGTACACCGGCGCCGCGGCCGTCCGCACCACGATGCAGGCGGTGTCGGTCGCCGCGCTGCTGCTCGGCGGGCTCGCGCTGCTCGAGGCCCTGGGCCTGCGCCCCATCGAGACCGACCTCTCCCGACCCGGCTCGCTCGGCGGCAACGCCCCCGACCAGGGCGTCCTCGGGGTCGTCTTCGCCGGGATCCTCGCGCACACCGTCTGGGGCGCCCGGCGGCGCACGGGCGTCATGGTGTGGTGGGCGGTCGCCGGCGCCGGCGGCGCGGTCGTCGCCGTGGTCACCTCCGCATCCCGCGCCGCGTTCCTCGCCGCCGCGATCGTCGCGGCGGCATTCGTCGTCCGGGCCGTCGTCGGCGCCCGTCGCCGGCGCCGCGCCTCGCTCATCGCGGTCGTCGGCACGGTCGCCGTCGTCGGCGGCGTGCTCGCGATCCCCGCCGTGCGCGACCGCATCCTCGCCATCGACCGGCTCGCGTCGCAGACCATCGGCGACCGGTTCACCATGTGGGGGGACGCACTCGAGCTGTTGGCGCAGCATCCGTGGACCGGCCTCGGGCCGAGCGGATACGTCGACGCCGTCCCGACGGTCTTCGGCGACGACTGGTACCGCACGGCGACGGTGGACAGCATCCTCACCTCACCGCACAACGTGCTGCTGCAGGTGGCGCTGGCAGGCGGCATCCCGCTGCTACTGCTCGCCCTCGGGCTGCTCGTCGGGCTGTGGGTCGTCGGGCTCCGGCACGCGCGTGCCGCCGATGGGCCACGCCGCGACCTGCTCATCGCCGCGCTCGCCGTCGTGCCCGCGGGGGGCGTCGCGCTGCTCTTCTCGCCCACCTCGCCGAAGACCCTGCTGCCGCTCGCGGTGCTCGGCGGAGCGCTCGTCGCCGTGGGCGCCGGTGCGCCGCTCGGACGCCTCGCCCGGACCATCGGCAGCGTCGCCGTGGGGCTGTGGCTGCTGTGGCTCGGGCTGTGCGCCGTCGCCGACGCCCGGGTGCACGAGGGGATGCGGGCGAGCGCCGCCGGGCAGGTCGACGCAGCCGCCGCGGCGTTCAGCGCAGCGGCCGCCCTACGCCCGTGGGACGCGGA
>JASCPH010000083.1 GCA_029959545.1 Microbacteriaceae bacterium PS02066
CAATCCATAACGCCAACCCCAAAGGGTTGGACTTGATCCAAAGGAATCTCACCCAGCCGAAGCTGGAACGAGGTTATTTGGCATTTGACAAGTGCACGCTGTTGAGTTCTCAAGGAACGGATGCTCCCACCATCGGACCTCTCGGTCGTCACCATGGGGCAACTATTCGTTTCTCCCGGCTCACTGTCGGATCGGCGCTTCGCTCTTGACAGAGCAGTGGTCCCAAGATCTGACTCGTGGAGTTCGGGATCCTCATCTTACTCGCATCTGCGACAAGATCTCAAGTCGAGATCTTCAAGATGAGGGGTGGTTCTCCGCTTGAGGGGGCGCCGGGCCTCTCGGCCTCTCCGCTCTTCCCTGTGGGGCGAACAAGTAATAAGTTACGTGGGTTCCGGCCATCTGCCAACTCGAGCGCGCCTCCCGGGCGTGTCGCGCGTCTTTCCGCGGTCGAGCGCGAGGTCACTCCCCCGTCAGGAACTCGATCGCCGCCGCGCGGAACACGCGAGAGCCGGGTGCGTTGAAGTGGTGCCGGTCCGGGATCTCGACGAACGTGCCGCGCGGTGCGGCGGCCGCCAGCGCGCGTGATCCCTCGATGATCGCGTCCTGGGTACCCGTGGCGAACAGAAGGGGCTGCGTCGGCGCCAGCGTTGGATCCGGGTCGGCGGTCCCCGAGGACCGCAGCCCCTGCGCGATCGCCCACAGCGCGCGCAGGTCGTTTCCCCGCACCCGCTCGGCGAGGGCGATGTAGTTCTGGGTGACGCGGTCTGTGACCGGAGTCCCGTCCTCGATGAGGCCGCTCACCTGGTCCAGGTCGAGGCGCGCGAGCGGGACTCCGTCGGGTACGCCGCCCAGCACTCCCCGCAGCACGCGCTCGGGGAGATCACGCAGGACTTCCCACCCCACCCGCGCACCGAGGGAGTACCCCACGTACACCGCGTCGTCGATCAGGTACGTGTCCATCACGGCCTCGACGTCACGGGCGAGCTCGCGGAGGTCGTAGTCGCGGGCCTCGTGCGGCTTGTCGCTCGCGCCGTGCCCGCGCTGGTCCAGACCGACCACGCGGAATCCCGCCCGCTGCAGGTCGCGCACCCATCCGGTGCTGACCCAGTTGTCGCGTGTGCTCGAGGCGAAGCCGTGCACCACGACCGCTGTCGGTGCGTCCGGCTCCCCCCAGGAGTAGGTGGCGATGCGATGCCCTTCACCCACCATCACGTAGCGGGGTTCGGGCATCTCGGTCAGGGCGGGCAGCGCAGCAGTCACCCCTCGATTCTGCTCCTTATCGCGTCGCCGTGGCGCGAGATCGGCGCCATACGACGACCGCGCAGAGCGCGAGCGTGCCCGCGGCCCACATCGCGCAGGCCGGCGGCAGCACGCGATAGGCCAGATGGGCGATCGTGAACTCCGACGTGAGCGGACCGTAGACCGCGAGGCCGATCACCCAAGCCGCGACGAGGAAGACGGGAAGAGCGCCGACCCACACGGCGCCTACCCGTCGCGGGGTCCGCGACACGTGCGGGACACGGGGCCGAGCCCGCAACCACAGCAGCGCCCACACCGCGATGATCGCGAGGCCGAGGACGCTGGAGCCGTGCTGGAGCCACTTGATGCCGGCGAGGGGCCCCCAGGGCTCCTCGAGCGCCGGGAAGATCTCCGAGCCCAGCCGCCCCTCGTGCGTGAACGCGTCCCAGGCGATGTGGCTGGCGACGCCGATCGCGAGCGAGGCGACCAGGAGCAGGACGGTGCCCACCGATGCGCCGAACGTCTCCCGCCAGATCGTGCGCACCGGCGCATCCCACGTCGCCGGCAGGCGCTCGGCCAATGGTCCGGGCGCGAGCTCCCGTGTGGCCGGACGCAGCAGGGCCCGCCACAGCAGCAAGAGCGCGAGCGCCACGAGCAGCGTCACGGGAAGCCACCGCAGATCGTGCGTGAGCCCGTACGTCACGGGGAGCCCGCGCACGAACAGCGGAAGATCCGGTGTCATCGCCCCCACCGCGATCGCGGCGGGAACGAGCGGCGTTCGCACGAACGGCAACGCGACGACCGCGTGGCTCGGGGTGAACGGCATGGGTCAGCCGCGCGGAACGAGTCCCGCGAGTGTCTTCTTGCCGCGGCGGATGATCGATACGCCACCGGGAAGGCCGGCGTGGATCGTCGCCGATTCGTCGGCGACGCGTTCGCCGTCGAGGCTCACTCCGCCCTGCGCGACGGCGCGCCGCGCCTCGCTCAACGAGGAGACGAGCCCCGTCGCGACAAGGGCCTGCGCCACGGTCATGTCCGGCTCGATCTCGGCGTTCGGCAGCTCGTCGATCGCCGCGCGCAGCGTCGCCGCATCCAGCGCCGTCAGATCGCCCTGCCCGAACAGCGCCTCGGATGCGGCGACAACCGCCTCCGCCGCCTCGAGTCCGTGCACGAGCGCCGTCACCTCCAGCGCGAGGCGTTTCTGCGCCGCCCGGCGGAACGGCTCGGCCTGCACCTGCTGGGCGTAGCGGTCGATCTCCTCGCGCGTGAGGAACGTGAACACCTTGAGACGGTCGATCACGTCGGCGTCGTCGGTGTTCAGCCAGAACTGGTACATCCGGTACGGGCTGCACATCTCGGCATCCAGCCAGACCGCGTTGCCCTCGCTCTTGCCGAACTTCGTGCCGTCGCTGTTGGTGATCAGCGGCGTTCCGATCGCGTGGACCGAGACTCCCTCCACACGGTGGATGAGGTCGGTGCCGCTGGTGAGGTTGCCCCACTGGTCGGAGCCGCCCGTCTGCAGCACGCAGCCGTACTGGCGGTACAGCTCCAGGTAGTCGAGCCCCTGCAGGATCTGGTAGCTGAACTCGGTGTAGCTGATGCCCGCCTCGGAGTTCAGGCGTGCGCTGACCGCATCCTTCTTGAGCATCGTGCCGACGCGGAAGTGCTTGCCCACCTCGCGGAGGAAGTCGATCGCCGACAGCGGCGCGGTCCAGTCGAGGTTGTTGACGATCCGCGCGGCGTTCTCACCCTCGAAACTGAGGAAGCGCTCGACCTGTGCGCGCAGGCGCAGGACCCACTCCTCGACGGTCTCGCGGGTGTTGAGCGTGCGCTCCGCCGAGGGACGAGGGTCTCCGATGAGCCCGGTGGATCCTCCGACAAGTCCGAGCGGACGATGGCCCGCGAGCTGCAGCCGGCGCATCACGATCAGCTGCACGAGGTTGCCGAGGTGCAGGCTCGGCGCCGTCGGGTCGAAGCCGCAGTAATACGTGATCGGCCCCTCGCCCAGCACGGCGCGCAGCGCCTCGGGATCGGTGGACACATGCACGGAGCCGCGCCAGACCAGTTCGTCCCACACGTTCGAGAACGAGGGGTCGTTGGCGGGGGCGGTCGCGCTCACAACGGGCGTAGACACGCGTGCCAGCGTAGCAACTGGCCGAGGCTCCACCGCCTCCCCGGCGCGGGAGGGAGGTCCGCGTCGGAGGCGGCTGGGACACTGGCACCATGTTCACCCTCTCCCCCGAGCTGATCGTCGCCGGCGTCACGAGCCTCGCGCTGCTGCTCGCCCTGGCGGGGGCGCTGATCCTGGTGCTCGTCGCGCGACGTCGTCCCGCCGACGCCGCCCTCGCGGTGGCCACGGGGCTGGTGCTCGTGGGGCTCGTGAGCGTCGTCGTGCTCCCCGTGGAGATCCCGCTGGTCATCGGGCTCCCCCTCGCTCTGCTCGGAGCAGCCCTCGCGGTGACCGGCGGCGACCCCGTGACCCGCCGCATCCTCGACATCGCCACACACGGTCAGGTGCGCGAAGGCGACGCGGGCGGCATCCTCGTCTTCCGGTCGCGCACCGTCGATGGCGCGGAGGCGGGGCTCGAGGAGGTGCTGCGCGGGGGCACCACGATCGGCTACCTCGAGCGGCTCGCGGTCGCGCTGTCGCTGCTGGCGGGGTTTCCTGAGGCCATCGCCGTCGTCGTCGCGATCAAGGGCATCGGCCGCTTCTCCGAACTCGCCACCTCCGCTGCGCGCGAGCGCTTCATCGTCGGGACGCTCGCCAGCCTGCTGTGGGCCGGTGTGGTCGGCGCTCTCGTGCGTCTCGCGATCTTCTGAGGTGCCTCACCGACGCCACTGCGCGAAGCCCTCGACGAGTCCTGCGGCCCCCGACGCGGTCAGCAGCTGCGACACGGCGGATTGCGTGATCTGCTCGCGCTCCGCCAGCTCCCGCTGCGTGAGCCCCATGCATCGTCCGTAGACCAGGCGTCGCGCGCGCTCGCTCATCGCACTCACGAGTTCGTCTCTGGCCCAGACGTAGGCGTTCGCCAGACGCACCTGCTCGTGCACCGCCACGTCCTCGTCCTCGGCGGCCTCGATCCAGGTGCGCACCGCCGGCATCGCGCGCACCTGCTTGGCGTGCAGGGCGTCGATCGCGGCGCGTGCCGCCCACCACGCCGGCCCCTCCGCGAGTTCGCCCGCGGCCGCCGCCACGGTGTACACCTCGCCGACGCCGACCCCGAATCGGCACTCGAGGCCGTCCGGGAGCGCCAGCGTGATCAGCAGGATGCCGGCCAGAGCCGCACCGAGATCCGGGTACTCCCCCTGGAACTCGTCGCCCACGGTCGCGCTCAGCATCCGATCAGCCAGAGGCAGGTCGGCTTCGACCGAGGCGAACACGGTCTCGATCCTTCGCTGCGCCCCTGTGCGGTCTGGGAGCGCGCGCGATCCGACGATGTCTGCGGTCACGACGGTTGCCATACCGCAAGAATAAGCCAATAGCTAATTAATCGCCATAATAAGCATTTGGGTTATTTCATCCGAATCGGCCGTTCACGTAGTCGAAGGTGCGGGGGTCGAGCGGATCGGCGAACATCGCGTCGGTGTCGCCGTGCTCGACGATGTGACCGGGCTGGCCCTGCGAGGCGAGGAAGAACGCGCACTGCTGCGAGACGCGCTGCGCCTGCTGCATATTGTGCGTCACGATGACGATCGTCACCTCGTGCGCGAGCTCCAGCATGGTCTCTTCGATGACACGCGTCGAGGTCGGGTCGAGGGCCGAGCACGGCTCGTCCATGAGCAGGATGCGGGGACGCACCGCCAGCGAGCGCGCGATGCACAGTCGCTGCTGCTGGCCGCCCGAAAGACCGCCGCCGGGCGAGCGCAGACGATCCTTGAGCTCGTTCCACAGCCCGGCCTTGGTGAGGCAGGTCTCGACGAGGTAGTCCTTGCGGTCGCGATCGGCGCGGATGCCGGTGAGGGCGAGACCCGCGAGCACGTTGTCGTAGATCGACATGGCCGGGAACGGGTTCGGCTTCTGGAACACCATGCCGATGCGCTTGCGCGCCTCGACGACAGGGAGCGTCGGCTCGTAGATGTCCTCACCGTCGATGAGCACCTCACCCGCGAGCGACGCGGACGGCACGAGCTCGTGCATACGGTTGAGGATGCGCAGGAACGTCGACTTTCCGCATCCGGACGGCCCGATCAGGGCGGTGATCTGCCCCGCCGGCATCGAGAGCGACACGTCCTGGAGCACCTGGTGCTCGCCGAACCAGGCCGAGATGAGGCGGGCGTCGAGCTGGGCGGGGGCGACGAGCGGGCCTGCGAGCGTCAGCTGGGCCTGAGCCGCCTCGAGTCGGTCGCGTGTCGCGGCCGCGCCTCCGGTGAGAACGACCGCGGACACCGCGTTCCGCACGTTCACCGGCACGGCACCGGGCATGCCCGCGGCGAGCTGCTCGGGCGGCAGGGCCGGCGCGGCGCCGGTGGCGAACTCGGACTTGCGGCCGAGAGCGCGGCCGAGGAAACGGGGAGCCTTCTGCCGCTGATCACGCCGCGATGCCGGAGCATCCGAGCCCGGTGCGACGAACGGCGCGGACTCGAACACGACCTCGGTCACCGGCTCGATCGGCGCCTCCGGTGCGGACGGGCCGGGGGCCGGCTCATCGGCCAGCTCGTCCGCGAGCACGGGTGAGGACAGCTCGGTGATGGTCTCGTCGACCGGTGCGGTGTCGTCGTGGGGTGTGGACATGGTCAAGCTCCGGTCAGATGAGGTTCGGAAGAAGAATGGCCACCTGCGTGGCGGTGATGAGGCTGGCCAGCAGCAGCAGCGGCACGAAGACGAGCCACGTCTTCTGCCACCCGAACCGGCGCAGCGACCACACGGCGCCGACCTCGGCGAGCAGCAGGAACTGCAACCCGAACACCAGCGCCCACACCTGGCGGGTGTCGGTGGCCAGGGGCTTGTCTTCGAGCGGAAGCGTGGCCGCCGTCGTCATGCGTGCCCCGCGGGGCTCGCCGTCACCCACGAGAGTCGCGTCGACGTATTGCACGCCGACCGGCGTCAACGGACCGCCGCGCGAGGTCATGAGGATCAGGCGGCTCTCCCCCGACGTGGGATTGGCCGGCGCGGGGTCGCCGGCGTAGCGCGTGCCCATGACCTCGAACACGAACTCGCCCTGCCCGGTGGTCACCAGGAAACGATCACCGGGGACGAGACGGGAAAGCCCGCCGAACGGACCGCCGTAGGCCAACGATCGCCCCATCAGCACACTGACACCGACCTGACCCGGGAGGACCGTGTCACGACGATGGCCGGGTCCGTTCATGAGGGTGCCGCCGGAGGTTCCCTCCACGACGACGTCCGTCAGCCCGATCGCGGGGATGTCGATCATCGCGACCGGGTCGCCGTCGGCGAGCAGCACGTCCTCGAAGTCGCCCTCGCTGACGGGCGCGGTGCCGTCTGCGAGCTCGGCGCGGAATCGGTCCCGCAGCTGCTGTTGGTCGGCGTGGTAGGTGATGTTGCCGAAGACGAGAAGCGTGAGCAGGAACATCACGACGAACGAGGCCAGCATGAGCAGCAGCCCCCGAACGAGCGCCTGCCTCATCGTGAGCGGCGTACGCGGCGCGCTCGGTGGTCGCCGCGGCATCCGCGGCGGGCGCGCGATCGGGCGCGACGGCGACGGCACGCTCAGCGCGGGCTGGCTGTCGGGCACCGGTGGAGCGATCGCGCTCACGCGGCACCCGCCGCGGGGGCGACGACGGCGGGGGCAACCGCGACGGACGCCGTCAGCTTGAGGATGACGAGGGCCAGCACCATCAGCACGAGACCGATGAGCAGAAGCCACGGAAAGACGTAGACGACGGTCGCCCGGCTGACCGGCGACGTCGCCTGACCGGCGATCTGATCGGGCGGGCTCACCGTGACACGGCCGACGACGAAGGGCCATTGACCCGACCCGGACAGGGTCGTGGCGACCACACGGCTCTCGTTGGGCTTGAGGCCCGAGATGCGCACCTGAGCCCCGTCGATCCGGGTGCCGAACGCCGTCGCCAGGCTGAAGTCGGCCGTCGCGTCGATCGTGTCAGAAGACAGGTTGCGCAGGGTCACCCACAGCTCGGACGTGCCCTCGAAGGGGTTCATCGTCGGGCGGGACGTTCCGCTGATGTCGCTGAGGTAGAGCCCGCCCGCAATCAGCATGTCATCGGATGCGGGCGCGGGAGCGGCCGTGTCCGTGGTGACGGCGGTGCCCGCCGACGTGCCCGTCGAGCCGCCTTTCGAGGCACCGCCGTTCGTCGACCCGCCGCCGGAGGCCGCGGCGCCGCCCGCAGCGGCCGTCGAACTCGGACTCGGAGTCGGGCCGAGCACGGGCACGGAGATGCCGATGCCCTCGGCATCGTCGGCCGCGTGGGCGGGCAGCGACACCAACGAGACGGCCACCATCGTCGCCCCTGCCGCGAGGACGACTCGCGCCCAGACGCGCACCTTCGATCGATGCATGTCAGTTCCCCGATCCGACGGTCTCGCGCTGAGCGGCCGTCCGTTGCGCCTCCGCCTGGGTGAAGGCCATCCATTCGGCGGCGCGCGCGTCATCACGGCGGCGACGCCAGCGAAGGAAGAGGTAGATCAGACCTGCGAGCACGAGGATCCCGACGAGGATCCACGGCACGGCCCAGACACCCGCCTCGCGGTCGACCTGAGGTGCAGGCGGCGCTTCACTGACCGCCCCGGTCTGGTCACCGCGCGAATAGAGCGACGCGACGGTGTTCACGTACACGTACTGGCCGACCGGACCCACGTCGTAGGTGACGGTGCGCGACGCCCCCGGCAGCAGCTCGTCGAGGTTCTCGAGGCGACGCTCGGTGAGGTCGGTGCCGAAGAAGCTCTTCGTCATGAGCACGAGGGTCGGGGCCAGCGCGATGTTGCCCTGGTTGGTCACGGTGAGGGTGACACTCGTCGTGCCGTCGAAGGGATTGAGGCTCGGGTTGTAGACGGCGGTCATCCCCGTGATGTTCAGCAGCGACTGCAGCTCGCCGGGGACACGCACGTACATGCGGGTTCCCACTCGGCGATCGACGAGGATCTGGTCCGACGGCGTCTGCGAGGAGACGATGAGTCCGCCGGCGTGATCTCCGGGGCCGGCGTCGGCCGGAACGGTCATCGTGAAGCGAAGCGCGCGCGCCTCGCCGGCTCCGAGGTCGAACTGCATCCGCGAGGTGCCGTCTTCGAGCACGATCCACGCGCCGGCATCGGTGGCGGCGGCGCTCGCGTCGAGCAGGGCGAAGTCGCCGCCCTCCGTGTTGAAGGCGTCCGTGCCGTACACCGTGACCCGCTGCGGCGTGGTCCCCGTGTTCACGACGCGGTAGCAGTCGATGACCTGCTGCCCGGGGGCCACCTCGTAGGTGAATCGAGAGCGGCCGTCGCTCGTGCCGTCGTCGCCGCACGGACCGCCGGCGATCGACTCGGTGTCATCGGCGTGCGCCGCGCTCGGCGCGACGACGCTGAGGAGTCCCACGGTCAAGAAAGTGGCCGTCAGCGCGATGATCGCGCGCAGCAGAAAGGTACCCGTTCGGGTTCGGGTCTCGAACACGGACTATTAACTCCATATCGGGCTGACCGCCCCGCATCCGAGAGGTGAACGCGGGGCGAACAGAGGTGAAGCGATACCGCCGTGCCCGGGCAACGAGCCAGGGCACGGCGAGTGGGGTGGGGGGGGGCCCCCGGCCCCCCCCCCCCCCCCGCACCCAGAGAGGCCCC
>JASCPH010000084.1 GCA_029959545.1 Microbacteriaceae bacterium PS02066
GGGTGCGCCCACGCCAATGCGAGCGTCAGCGAGCGAGGCGGGGCGCACCCACCCGGAGGTGGCTGGCCGGTCGACCGTTAGGTCGACGCCGTGGCCCGGCCGAGGGCCACGATGACAGCCGTGCGTTATACGAAGAACTGAGCCACAAGCCCTGTGGGATCTGCGATCCCTTCCCCCGATACCGTGATGGTCACACACGAGGGAGCCCCGTCAAGGGCGCTTCGCGTCACTTCGTGATGCGGCGATGCCGCACCCTTGACGGGGCTCCCTCGTGTGCAGAGCGCTATCTATCGGGGGAAGGGGAGGAACGGTCAGGACCGCCTACGGCGTTGCGACAGACGCCTGCTCAGGAGTGTTGTCAATGCCGTGGTGCCGACGGTTGAACACTTCCTCGTAGACGTCTTCCTCAATTGCCCCTCGGCGCACCGCTGCCGAGACTTCGGACCAGGTGCCGGGCGGGTCGACGATCAGCGAGTCGTACCCGTCCGTCTGCCCGCCCTTCACGTAGGGGAACCTCGTCAGCTCGTCGACGAGCTGCGCGCGGTCGATGAAGCCGGCGGCGTAGCGCTGGCAAATCTCGGCCGGCGTCGCGCCCGAGAATCCATCCAGCGACATGTCGACCACCTCCTAGAGAACATTCCATCAGGGGGTGACAGATACCGCTATCGGCTGAGCGCTCGGCGGACGCTGGAGGCTCCGACGCCGAGCACGCGGCCGATGCTCTCCCAGCTCTGTTGCTCCGCCCGCATGCGCTCGGCGGTCGCGATCCGCTCGGGCGTCATGACGCTCGGCCGGCCGCCGACTCTGCCCTGGCTGCGGGCGTAGTCGAGGCCGCGGTTCGTGTTCTCTCGGATCGTGTCGACGCGGAGCTGCGCGAACACGGCGACGATGCCGTAGAGGGCGCGGCCCATCGGCGTCGTGGTGTCGATCATCGGCTCGGTGAGGCTGACGATGTTCACCTGTCGGGCGTCGAGGTCCTGCAACGTCTCAATCAGGATGCGCTCACTGCCGGCGAGTCGATCGAGCCGACGGACCTTGAGCGTGTCCCCCGGCCGGAGGTAGTCCAGGCACGCAAGCCACTGCGGACGATCAGCGACACGGCTGGACTCGCCGTGGTCGACGAACACACGTTCGCAGCCGGCCGCACGGAGCTCCGCCTCCTGCGCGTCCGGGTTCTGTTCACGCTTGGAAACTCGGGCGTAGCCGACTTCGTGTGCCATGCCGAAAACGGTACTGCCGATGTTTCGGCGTATTTCGGTTTCGGCAGGGGGTTTCGGCGGATCGATCCTCGGCGTGTCGCGCACCTGGTCGTCGACGTCGACGAGGCCGCCGAAAACGATCGTTTACGGCTGAGCCCGCAGCTGAGTTGACCTACCATACCTATGGTAGGTATATTTGAAATGTGCCAACCAAAATCGAACTTCTCGATCACGCAGTTGAAGTACTTCGCCGCGGCGATGCCCTCACCCTCGATGCAGTCGCTCGCGAGGCGGGGTTGACGAAGCCCGGGGTGGTCCACCATTTCGGCACGAAAGAAGTTCTCACTGTCGCAGTCGTGAACCGCATCATCGACCGCTGGGAAGCGGATCTGCATACTCGGGCCTCGACGGATGCCGAGCCGATCGACAAGCTGCGCGCGTACGTCGACTACGCACTCAATGGCGACTTCGACTCCAGCGATCTCGCCCTGCTCGCGGACGTGAACCTGCGGGAGCGGTTGTCTGCGCTGTGGGCGGAACGCCTCACCCCGTGGCTCGGCACCGACATCGACACTGACCCGGCGAGCCGCGCATCACTTCGAGCCGCCCGCCTGCTGGCCGACGGCGCGTGGTTCAACGCTGCTCTCGGCATCCCCACCGTCCGCGACGACGAACGATCCGTCCTGCGCGCGATCGCCCTGCAACTCGTGAATGAAGGAGACCCCCAGTGACCAACAAAGCCAAAGGCTGGCTGTTCCTCATCGGCGCGATCGCCGCAGAGGTCACCGGCTCACTATCTCTCAAGGGGGCGCTCGACGCACCCGCCCTCTATGCACTCGTCGCAGCCGGCTACATCGGCGCCTTCGTGTTCCTCAGCCTCGTGCTGCGCACCGGCATGGCCCTCGGCGTCGCATACGGCATCTGGGGAGCCTCCGGGGTCGCACTCACGGCGCTCCTCTCCCTCATCATCTTCGGCGAACCGCTCACGCTCTTGATGGGCATCGGCATCGTCGTCGTCATCGCCGGAGTGCTGTGCGTCGAACTCGGCGCACAGGCCGGTCACAAGAAGAAGGCAGAGGTCGCGTGATGGTCTGGCTGTTCCTCATCGGCGCAATCATCTTCGAGGTCGTCGGCACGCTCTCCCTGCGTATGGCCGTCGACAAGAAGCGGTGGTACGTCGGCGTGGCCGTGGGCTACGTCCTCGCATTCACCATGCTCAGCCTCGCCCTCGCCGGCGGCATGGCGCTCGGCGTCGCCTACGGCATCTGGGCCGCATCCGGCGTCGCACTCACCGCCATCCTCAGCAAGTTCCTCTTCAAAGAGCCCTTCACCTGGCTGATGGGCCTCGGCATCGTCCTCATCGTCGGTGGCGTTCTCTGCATTGAACTCGGAGCCGTCCACTAACCCGGCGATCGTTTACAGCGGGGCTACCAAACGTCGGTCGGGTCAGAGATTCGCTGACATGCTCCCTGCCATACCCAGCACCGCAGCTTGTCGCCGTCGATCGTCACCTGGACGCCCACGGCGTCGGCCGTCCAACGTTTCACCTGGACGACGCACCGGACGTTCGTATCCCCGAACTGGAGCCAGGCGTGACCCCATATCGTCATCTGCTCGGGAACGATGGTGAGCGGCTGCGCATGCAATCGAAGCTGGAGGGAATCGAGGGTGCGCAGCGGCCCGCGCTTGCGCGCCTCGCGCAGCTCTCGCTCTTCGCCCCTCTGCGCCGGCAGATGCGGGTAGCGCTTGTTCGTTCCCACTGAGACATCGTTACGGGAACATCAGACGTCGAGCGTGGCTACTTCGCCTCGGGCGTCCCGCAGTTGGGGCATAGGAGGTAGCCGCCGTCCTCGTCGACGAACTCGAACACGTCGCGGCACCGCGAGCAGTTGATCTTGCCCTGGTGCATTCGCCATGCGTCGACGTAAAACCATGTTCCGTCAATGCCCGGGTAATGGCTCAGCTCGCTGTTGGTGGGACGCCGTGCGGGGAGTCCCGTGTTGTGACCGACAACGGTCGCACCGGACCTGCGGTAGAAGTCCGCGCTATTGTTCCGGTCGTCCACGAACCCATCGAGGTAGCGGCCACCATGAGGAAGAGCCCAGTACGCGGCCTCTGAAAGCAGCTCTCGGCCGATACCGGACCCGCGGGCCTCAGGCAGCACGAAGAGGGCGGCGAGGATTCGGTGTGTTGTCGCGAACTGCCGCGCGGCGTCGGGCTCTTTCGATATCAGCTCGTCGGACACGAACGGCTCGACCACGGCGCCGCCCAGCATCATCCCCCGGTCATCACTCGCACCGATGATGATGCTCGGCTCAGGGTGGGTGTCGTCTCCGAAGATCCTCCGGAGCTGCGCCGCTCTTCGCCGGTCGTCGGCCGCCACCATGTGCGGGGGCGCATAGCCGATGATGAGCTGCGCCGCGACGGTCTGCACAATCTGCCTGGCCTGCGGGGTGTCAATCCGTCCTACGCCCATCTGTCCTACTCGCTCTCTACCTGCACCGCTGCGTCAAACCAGCGGACGACACCGTTGGCGGAGTGTGCGGCGCGCAGCGCTGCGGATGCCGCGTCGAGGGCGGCGGCCGCACGTTCCAGCTCGGCGGCCGCAGTGACGGTGCCGGTTGCGCCGTCACCTCTATCGTCTTCGCCGGCATAGTGCGTTCCGTCGACGACGTTGGCGTGCCAGGCGGCGAGCTGTCGGCAAACCTGTTCAATGTGGTCGACGGTTGCCGTCAGCTCTCCTAGCAGCGCGTAGGAGTCGAACGGGGCGGGGACATCCCTCGTCGAGTGCGCAAGGGTCTTGGCGAGAACTTCGAGGTCACCCGCGACCTCGATCTGCCGGTGTTGCTCGTTGACGGTCATAGGTCTTTCCTCTCGGGGCCGGTTGGCCTTCATTGTCACGCTGGCCTCCGACCCGGCATCAGTAACGCTTCGGCTTAGATACGGAGTTACTGAAATACTTACTTACTCATGCGCGCCTGTACGGCGTCGGCAATCGCAAGCCGTAGGGCAGGGTCTGCTTCGAGCTGGGCAACCAGCGCTCTGATGACCTCTGCATGTGGGACCTTGGCGCGACCGAACGTTTCCGCAAGCTCCCCGCAGTACGCGACGAGCTGACGGTAGCTCTGCGGTGCTAGATCAGTCGTCACTCTCACCGGCTTTGCGCGTGGAGCACTCTTGACCTGATTCGCCGTCGGTGAGGTCGTATCGCCCGCCATCTCCCGGCCGCCACGGCGCTCGCTCAACTTCGCAGCTCGGGCCGCAATGTCCGTTGCTTTACTCACGCTCGAACCTCCAAGCCCTCGATCTCTTCGGCGGCTTCGGCGTACTTTCCGAGGTCCGTGACCGGCGCAGCGAATGCCTGCGCGATCGGCTCTCGCCTAGGGATGGTCGTTGTCAGAACGTGGTGGCCGCCGTCCTCGATCAGTTCACGGAACATGCCTGTCGAGTTCGCGTTCGCGATGGTGCGGTTCAGCAGCACGGCAATACGAGCGGGTTGATCACGCAGCGGCTCGACTTCTTCGATCGCCGCCCACACGTCGGGTAAGCGCTCGAATTCCAACATGGTCGGGGCCATCGTGACGATGATGGTGTCCGCTGCGCGCAATGCCGAGTAGACGATTCCAGCCTGCTCGTCGAGGGGAGGGGTGTCGATCAACACGACGTCCGTGGACGGCGAGATGATCCCCGCGAGCCTCGTGTGAAGGTTCTTCACTGGAAGCGCCAGTGTAGGGATATCCCAGTCGCCGGCTTCACTCCATCTGAGTGCGGACCCCTGGGGGTCTGCATCGACGACGAGCACACTCTTTCCTCGCGCAGCGTAGGCGTGAGCAAGATAAGCCGTGCTCGTGGTCTTGGCTGATCCACCTTTGAGGTTCGTGATGGTGATGACTCTCATACAAGGAGATTACCGCGTAGATACGGGTTTACTGAACTACTGACCTACTGCGTGTCGGAGGCGCGACCCAGCGTCATTCAAGCTCCGTCTCGTTGGCTGAGCCTGAACGGGGCGGGCAGGCTGAACATGCGGTCAAGAAGCGGCTCCAGGTGCGCGATCGCCGCCCGATGCTGCTCGTCCGTGAACCCTTCGATCACTGGCGGCTCGTCCTCGTTCCAGCCGATCGCCTCTGCCGCGATGGTCAGATCCCATCGATTCCACCTCAGCCTGCCCTGCTCGCGTAGTTGCTCCTGGAACTGTCCCTCGACGCCCGGCGGGTGGAAAGAGTCCGCATAGTCAGGTGACAACGCCTCGCGTACCTGGTCGATCGCGAACGTATAGCCCGCGATGAAAGCAGTCACCCGGTCGAACCGGATGGGAGATCCCATGAACATGCCGGGGCGCTTGATGAAGACGTCGGGCATGATCATGAGTGCACGCCCGCCCGCCCGATGTTCAGTCATCGTCTCCCCAGCCGTCAGAGAGCGTCGATGAGTTCGCGCATCAGCTGCGAGGGCGTGGTGTGGCGCTCCTGCGCCGCCTCATCCAGCTTCGCCCTACGCACGGCGTCAAGTCGAAGCGTGAAGGGCCGCGCCTGCGCACCCACGCTGATAGGACGCCCAGGAACCGAGGGACCCAGGTGCTTGCCTTCGTATCCCGCCTCGGACTCTGCTTCGGCGGCCCACCGCTCGATGTCTTCGTCGGTGAACGGGACCCCGTTCACGTCGCTGTACTTGCCCATCTGTCTACCTCCTCAGTCCAACCTCGATGAGAACCTTCTTTGTCGCTGGCATGGCGTGGAATACCAGCCAGCCATCAGGCTCGTCTTCCACCGCGATGTACTCCAGCAACCGCCCACTAGCGTCTGTTCCAACACCGACCCACTGCACCGGGTGGGTGTCACGCGCTCGGGAGCGCAACGTGCCCTCGAAGGCTTCCACCACATCCGCAGCAGTGACCTCAGGGTGTCGATCGGTGACCCTCGGATGCACCCGTACCCGCACGCTCACTCCCGTTCGTTTTTATTTCGTACTGCGAAAGTGTAGTACGAAAAGTGCTAAGTTGCAGCACTTCTAGGCGATCGCTTCGACCAGCTCGGGCACCTCGACGTCGCTGCGCTCGGCCGACTGTGCAGGGGCATAGGGCTCGACGGCGATCAGGCGGGCTCCGAGGATGTCGATGATGATGCGCTCGGCGTCGCTGGGCGGCTCGACGGCGACGACAGCGGGTGCGGGGGAGCGGCGGGGCGCGATCGCGCGGCCGCCGCGCTCCTGCTCGACTTCGGTGCGAGCTGCGCGGTAGTCGGCTCGGCCGTCGGCTCGGCGTGGGTGCGCACCGTAGGCGCTCGTGCCGAACTCGGGTAGCAGCGTGAGCTGGCCTCGGCCGGGTCGGCGGCCCGCGCCGGGTCGACGTGGTGCTTGCATCCACGTCTGTTCGGCCTGCCACCACGCCCACAGCTCGCGCTCGACGGTGTAGGCGGCGGCTCGACGCTGTAGCCGGCCGTCGACGCCGAGGCGTTCGGCGGCGGCTCGACGGCGATCCTGGCTCGGCCGAGCCCAGCGGTTGCCGAGCTGCACGAGCAGACCGGCCGACACGAGCCGGTCGAGGGTGCGCAGCGTGCGGGCGGGGTCTGATCCGGTGGCGCGGGCCAGTTCGTCGACGTCCTGAGCATCCTCGGTGGTTCTCGCGTAGAGGTTCCCTGCGTGCAGCCCGATGCCGGGGGAGAGGGTGAATACGTCGTGCGCAGCATCCGAGGTTCGCGCGGCGAGGATCGTGAGAAGCGCGGTGCGTTCGGCGGCCCCGGCCCCTTCGGGGCGCGGGTCCGCTTGTGACCGACCTGTACTCGGTTCCCTGTGGAGAACGCCTTGCGGGTCGATCGTCCAGCGTGCTCCGTGCGGGCCATCGGCCGCGCCGGCTTGGGCGATCCACCCGTCAGCGGCGAGCCGCAACAGGCCCGTACGCGCGGTTTCTCGGCCGACCCCGGCTAGTAGGGCCAGGCGGCGGGTATCGGCCTCCACAGGGCCGCTGAGGGCTTGTAGGGCGAGGAGGCAGAGAACGTCGAGCACGCGGCGGTCGGCTGGGCCGCCTCCGTGCGTCCAGCGGCCTATGCTGGCGTCGGCGCGGGTCTGCACCTCGCGCACGTGCGCGGCGATCGCGTCGGCGCGGGCGTCGAACGTGGGATCGTCCCCGATCTGGCGATCGCTGGTGGCGACGTAGCGCACGGCCTTGCGCCACTGGCGGCGCAGCACCGCGGCGGCGCTGTTGGGGCCGCTGATGGGCCGTGTGCGGCGTCCTGAGCGATCGCGCGAGCTGCGCACGTGTTCGAGGCCGGGCGAGGTCTCGACGAGAGCTGCGACGTCGGCGTGCCGCCACCTGGCGGCCGCTGCACCGATCAGGACGCGCCAGAGCACGGCCGAGGCATCGCCGCTGGCAGCGTCCTCGCGCAGCGCGGCCGCGCTCGATGCCGGCAGCTCGCGGCGGCGACCGGGCAGGTACAGGTGGCCGTGCTCGTCGAGCGGCAGCGGCATGCGCGGGTCGGCGGCTTCGGCGGGCTCGTCGACGTCGACGAGCTGCGCCAGGCGCTCGACGAGCTGACGCACCTGGGCGGCGGTCGTCGTGGGGCTCGTGAGCGCGTCCAGCGTGCCGGTGAGCACCGTGGAGGCACCGCCGGCACGGTGCGGTGCTCCTGGGGGCCGCACACAGCCCGTAACGGGGTTCGTGAGCTGCGAGAGGTCGAGCGAGGGGCACAGGTGGCGCGTGAGGCGCGCCAGGGTGGCGATCGTCTCGGCGTCGACGCTCTCGGCCAGGGCCGCCCATACGTGGCGGCCGCCGGACGGGCCGGACTGGCAGACGACGTGCTCGATGCCGGCATCCGTGAGGAGGCCGGCGATCGTTGCGGCGTCGCGCTCGGCCGCGGTGTTCGCTCCCTCGGCCTTCGCGTCGAGGTCGAACGCCAGCAGCCGGAACCGGGCATCGGTGCCGGCGAGGTAGACCGCCCACGGCCGGGCGGGCTCCGTCCCGTCGACGCGGGCGTGGCCGGTGTAGAGGTTCAGCACGTCGCCGCGGTCGTCGACGGCAGCGACGCGCACGCTCGGGCGCGGGCTCAGCGCGCGCGTGAGCGCCCACGACGAAACGCCGCGCGCGCGCTCGGCTGGGTTCGGTGTGCTCGTTGCTATGATGGGGTCACCTCCCTCACTTGGGTAGGACGAAGCCCCGGCCTCGCCAGCCGGTTCTTCCACTCGAATCGCCTAGGTCTGCAAGTCGCCAAACTGCAACAGATCAGGCGCGAAGCTTTCAGCCCCCGCCCCGCCAAGGGCGGGGGCTAGCACGTTTATGCCGTGTCGATAGGCAGTTCTCCGTCTCTCGGTTCAGGGGCGGGCCACCAGTTGGGTAGACCGCGGTCTGTGAGCTCTTCCTCTAGGTGGTCGATGACACGTTCGAGGAAGACGGCTGCGGAGACGCCGGCGCGCTCGGCGAGCTGCTCGAAGCGCTTCTTCCGCTTTTCTTCGATCAGCCAGCTCGCCCGGACGGGCTGCACTCGTGTGCCTCGGGGGAGCCGCTGGACTGACATGCCCCCATGTTAGTGATACATACACCACTATCCGGCGGCGACACGCTGCCCTGTTGCCCTCTCTTCTCCTTGCCCCCGATAGATGCCGCTCCGCGTGTTGGCCGGCGCAGTCAAGGGTGTCGGCGTAGCCGCATCGCGTAGCGACGCGCAGCGCCCTTGACTGCGCCGGCCAACACGCCACACTTGTCGAG
>JASCPH010000085.1 GCA_029959545.1 Microbacteriaceae bacterium PS02066
GGCCGCGGCCGGCGGGGTCGTCGGCACGTCGGCCGCGGGGGCCGGCTGCGGCGATGCGGCGGGCGCGACGGGTTCGGACACAGAGTCTTCGGATTCGGGGCGGGAGCCCTGGTTGTCACTCATGGTTGCTCCTTCTGACAGGCGATCTTCACTGTGACCGTCATCTCTGTGCTTTTCCTATGCCAGTCGTGGGACAGCCCTATGGGACTAACGTGTGCTGAATGCGAAACCAGAACGCGCCCTGGCGGCGGGTGGCCGCGGGCGCCGGACTCCTCGCCGAGGACGGCACCCCCGCCCCTACGATCTTCGCAGAGATGAGCGCACTGGCGGCCGAGACGGGCGCCATAAACCTGGGCCAGGGTTTCCCCGATGAGGATGGCCCCGCCGAACTGCTCGACATCGCCCGTGAGGCGATCGCGACGGGCGTCAACCAGTACTCGCCCGGTCGCGGCACAGCGGATCTTCGCCTCGCGATCGCCGAGCACCAGGCGCGGTTCTACGGGCTGCGGGTCGATCCCGATCGCGAGGTCCTCGTCACCGCGGGGGCGACGGAGGCGCTCGCGGCGACGCTCCTCGCGCTCGTGGGCCCCGGCGACGAGGTCGTCGTCTTCGAGCCCCATTACGACGCGTATGCGGCGGATGTGGCGCTGGCCGGCGCCGCACTCGTGACCGTGCCCCTGCGGTGGCCCGATTTCCAGCCGGACCTCGAGCAGCTCGCCGCCGCCGTCACCGACCGCACCCGCGTCATCCTGCTCAACGATCCCCACAATCCCACCGGCGTCGTCTTCGCCGACGAGGTGCGCGCCGAGATCGTCCGGCTCGCGCATCGGCATGACGCGATCATCGTGACCGACGAGGTGTACGAACATCTGGTGTTCGACGGCCGCCGCCATGTGCCGATCGCGACGTTGCCGGGCGCAGCCGAGCGCACGATCTCGATCTCGTCCGCGGGCAAGACGTTCTCGGTGACGGGATGGAAGATCGGGTGGGCGACGGGCCCCGCATCCCTCATCGACGCCGTGCTCACGGTCAAACAATTCCTCACGTATGTCAACGGTGCGCCGTTCCAGCCGGCTGTGGCCGCGGGTCTGCGCCTGGACGACGCCTTCTTCGCGGGCGTCAGTGCGGCGCTGCAGCGCAAGCGCGACACACTGCGCGAGGGGCTCAGCACTGCCGGGTTCGCCCCGTTCCGCGCCGGGGGGTCCTACTTCACGGTGGCGGATGCAGCGCCGCTCGGCGTGAGCGACGCCCATGAGTTCTGCCGCCGCCTCCCGGAGGTGGCCGGGGTTGTCGCGATCCCGCTGACAGCGTTCGCCGCGCACGAGCGGCGGCACGAGTACTCGAGCCTCGTGCGCTTCGCAGCCTGCAAGCGCCCGGAGGTCATCGCCGAGGCCATGCACCGGCTGACGGCGCTGGCGTGACTCAGCGAGGAATCACGCGGTAGCGCCGCAGCTGCAGCGCCGGATTGACGGTGCGGATGCGCGCCAGCTCGTCGAGGTCGATCGGCGCGATCGCGAGCCCGTCCCCCGCGGCGAGCCCGGCCAGCACGACGCCCTGCGGGTCGATGATGGCGGAGTGGCCGACACCGACGGGCGCGGGGTGATCGGCCGCCGCGACGAACGCCGTACTCTCGATCGCCCGCGCCGCCAGCAGGGTCTGCCACTGCTGCTCCTTCAGCGGACCGCGCACCCATTCGGCCGGCACGAGGATGACGTGCGCGCCGGCATCGACGATGCGGCGAGCGGCCTCGGGGAAACGCAGGTCGTAGCAGGTCATGATGCCGAAGACGACGCCGTCGACGGTGAAGGTCTGCGGCTCATCGAGGTCTCCCGGCGCGACCCAGTCCGACTCCCGCTGCCCGAAGGCGTCGTAGAGGTGCTGCTTGCGGTAGCTCGCGACGACGCCCGAGGCGTCGACGGCGACGACGGTGTTGTGCACGCGGTCCGCATCCGCCGCCTCGACCAGACCCGCCACGAGGGTGAGATCCTCCCGCACGGCGATGTCGCGCAGACCCCGCACGAACGGCCCGTCGAGCCCGGGCTCCGCGTTCTGACGAAGCGATGCGTCGAACGGGTCGACGAAGAAGCTGCTGTACTCCGGAAGCGCCAGGACTCGGGCGCCGCGGGCGGCGGCCTGCGCCGCGAGGAGGCGGATCCGATCCAGGTTGGCGGCGCGATCGGCGGTGGGGGCGAACTGCGCGACGGCGAGGGAGAGAACGGCGGGCACTCCCCCATCCTCCCGGCCCGGAGAGCCCTCGGCAACCGCCTCGATTGGCGCACTGCCCGAACGCATGCTAGTGTTATCTCTTGTGCCGCGGGGTGGAGCAGTTCGGTAGCTCGCTGGGCTCATAACCCAGAGGTCGCAGGTTCAAATCCTGTCCCCGCAACAAAAAGAAGGCCCGGATTCTCGGATCCGGGCCTTCTGCTTTGCCCGGGAAAGCCGGTCAGGGCGCATTTCCCCCTCAGGCGTCGGGGTCGATGCCGATCGACATCCGTTCGAGGAAGTCGGCGATCACGGCGAGCTCCGTCGGCGAGTAGTCGAACGCGACATCCCTCATCGCGTCGATGCTGTCGCGGAAGTGGTGCGTGAAGTCGGTGCGGGACTTCTCCGTCAACGAGATGAGCCTCGCCCGACGATCCACCGGATGCGGCTTGCGCAGAACATGCCCCGAGTCCTCGAGACGATCCACCAGCTTGGTGGTGGAGGCGGTGGAGATCCGCAGGTGCCGCGCGATGTCGTGCGGGCTGACGTCCTGTCCCCGCTGCTCACGGATGATGAGCATGCGCAGAGCGGCGAGGTCGGTGGCGTTCATGTCCATGTCGCCCTTCATGCCGCTGTACATGCGATCCATGGCGTCACTGAAGGCGCGCACGGCCGACAGGACGCGCCATACTGCGCGATCCATATCACGCGACGTATCGTCGGAGTCAGCGGGACTCGCCATGTGGACACCCCCTCAGGCCGTATGTATGCTCGATCGAACTCGGTTAGCTAGTAAAACTAGCAAAATGGAAGGGCGCATGGACGAGATCGAACATGTCATTCTTGTGGATGACGAGGGCAACCAGATCGGGACTGCGCCCAAGAGCAGTGTCCACGGTACAGACACCGCGCTGCATCTCGCCTTCTCCTGCCATGTTCTGGATGACGAAGGTCGCGTCCTCGTCACCCGTCGAGCCCTGCACAAGCGCACCTGGCCCGGCGTGTGGACGAACTCCTTCTGTGGACACCCGCGCCCCGCTGAGCCCATCCTCAACGCGGTGAAGCGCCACGCCGATTCCGAACTCGGACTGCGCCTGACCGACGTCGAACTGGCCCTCCCCCTCTTCCGGTACCGCGCGACCGACGCGAGCGGGATCGTGGAGAACGAGATCTGCCCGGTCTACATCGCACGCGCCGAGAACCTGCCGCAGCCCAACCCTCTCGAGGTGCTCGAGACGCAGTGGGTGCACCCCGCCGATCTCGTGACGGCGCTCGATGCCGCGGAATGGGCGTTCAGCCCCTGGCTCGTGCTGCAGGCGCGTCAGCTCGATCTGTTCGTCACCCAGCGGCGGATACAGGCGGCGACGCGATGATCTCCTGGCTGAGCGCCGACAACCGCGCCGGCATCGATGCGGCGGTCGATGCGGCTCTCGCCCGCATCCGTCGCCGCGCGACCGACGGTGCAGACGCCTACGCGGCGCTCACCGCCGCCGTGACGCGCGCGGCCACCGGCGGCAAGCGCTTCCGACCGGCCAACGTCGTGGGCGCATACCTCGCCTTCGACGGCGCGGACGAGGCGCTGCCGACGGTGTACGAAGTCGCTGCGGCCTTCGAACTGCTGCACGCGGCCTTCGTGGTGCACGACGACGTGATCGACCACGACGTCCAGCGCCGCGGCGTGCTGAACATCTCCGGCGAGTTCCGCACGCGTGCCACCGCGGCAGGAGCGTCCCGCTCGGGCGCGAACGATCTCGGCGACGCCGCGGCGATCCTCGGGGGCGACCTGCTGTTGTACGAAGCCACCCGCATCCTCGCGCTCGTCGACGTGCCGGCAGCGACCCGGACGGCACTCGTGGAGCTCTTCGACGACGCCGTGTCGGTCTCGGCCGCCGGCGAGCTCGCCGACGTCGAGAACGCGCTGGGACTGCACGCGGCGGAGGCCGCGTCCGTGCTGACGACCGCACACGACAAGACCGCCGTGTACTCCTTCGACGCGCCGCTGCGTGCAGGTGCTCTGCTCGCCGGTGCGAGCGAGCCCGAGCTCGAGGCGCTGCGCCGCGCCGGCGGCGCGCTGGGGCTCGCCTTCCAGCTCGTCGATGACCTGATCGGCGCGTTCGGCACGGCCGACCAGGCCGGGCGGGATGCGGGCAGCGATCTTCGCGAGGCCAAGCGCACCCCGCTCGTGGTCCTGGCGCAGCAGGGAGCGGGCCGCGACGCAGTCGCGGAGGCGCTCGCGGTCGCACACACGGGGCCCGTGGCGGTACTCGCCGCGCAGCGCGCGCTGGATGCGACAGGCGCCCGCGAACGCCTCGCGGTGCTCATCGACGACACGCTCCGGTCCGCGCGAGCCGATGCCGCCACACTCTCCCCCGCAGCTGTCGCACTCGTCGACGAGCTCGCGACCCGCATCGCGGAGAGGATGCCGTGAGCGCGCGCGACCGGCCGAGCGGACTCTCCCTCTACGACCGCACGGCGGTGGCCGCCGCCGCATCCGTCATCCGCGCCTACTCCACCTCGTTCGCCCTCGCGACCGGGCTCCTCAGCCCGCGCACACGCCCCCACATCCGCAATGTCTATGCGCTCGTTCGCGTCGCGGACGAGATCGTGGACGGACCGGCCGGAGAGGCCGGGCTCGACCGCGAGCGGCAGCAAGAAGTGCTGGACGCGTTCGAGCGCGAGACCCGTGCAGCCGTCGAGCGAGGATTCAGCGCGAACCTCGTCGTGCATGCTTTCGCCCTCACCGCCCGCGAGTGCGGAATCGGCGAGGACCTGACGGCCCCGTTCTTCGCCTCGATGCGGACAGATCTCGGCGTGCGCGAACACGACGACCTGTCGCACGACGCGTACGTGTACGGATCGGCCGAAGTGGTGGGGCTGATGTGTCTCGCCGTCTTCGAGAACGCCGGACGCCGCTCCCCTTCCGCGCCCCCGGCCGAGCTCGTGACGGGCGCACGCGCGCTCGGGCGCGCCTTCCAGGACGTCAACTTCCTTCGAGACCTGGAGCACGATGCGGGAGCTCTCGGACGGGACTACCTCGCCGTCGACGGCGACGAGCGCACGCGGGACGACGTGCTCGACCGGATCGATCGAGACCTCGCAACGGCAGCCGCCACCATCCCGCTCCTGCCCTCGGACTGCCGCAGGGCCGTCACGGCGGCCCACGATCTCTTCGCCGCACTCTCCGCGCGCCTACGCCAGGCGTCCGACGAAGGCCGCGTGCGTGTTCCCACATCGCAGAAGGCCGTCCTCGCCGCCCGCGCCTGGCTGGGCGCCGCACCCCTGAAGGAACGCTCATGAGTCGCACCGTCGTCATCGGAGGCGGGATCGCGGGGCTGGCCACGGCCGCCCTGCTCGCGAACGACGGGCACGAGGTGACCCTCCTCGAGGGGCGTGACGCGGTGGGCGGCCGAGCGGGCTCATGGGAGCGCGACGGCTTCCGCTTCGACACGGGCCCCAGCTGGTACCTGATGCCGGAGGTGTTCGACCACTTCTTCCGCCTGCTCGGCACGACGACCGCAGAACAGCTCGATCTCGTCGATCTCGTGCCCGCGTACCGCGTCTATGCCGAATCCCACCTCGATGAGGCACCCGTCGATGTCGTGTCTGGTCGTGAAGAAGCGACCGCCCTGTTCGAGTCGATCGAGCCGGGAGCCGGTGCGCGTCTGGACGCGTACCTGGACTCGGCCGGCGAGGCGTACGACCTCGCCGTCTCCCGCTTCTTGTACGACACCTACGAGTCGCTCGGCAACCTCACGGACCGTTCGATCCTGCGCCGGCTGGGCCACCTGACGCGCCTGCTGACCCAGCCGCTGCAGTCCAGGATCGACAAGCGCTTCACCGACACGCGCCTGCGCCAGATCCTCGGCTACGCCGGCGTCTTCCTGGGCGGCTCGCCGTACCAGCTGCCGAGCCTCTACCACCTCATGAGCCACCTCGATCTCGATGATCGGGTGCGCTATCCGCAGGGGGGCTTCACCGCGCTGATCGACGCCATCGCCCGCGTCGCGACCGAGCGCGGCGTCGTGATCGAGACCGGTGTGAGCGTCGATCGCATCCTCGTCGCCGACGGCGTCGCGCGCGGCGTCGTCACCGCCGACGGCCGCCGCTTCGACGCC
The DNA here is from genome assembly GCA_029959545.1 of Microbacteriaceae bacterium PS02066. GTDB lineage: Bacteria > Actinomycetota > Actinomycetes > Actinomycetales > Microbacteriaceae > Microbacterium > Microbacterium binotii. The sequence goes on from JASCPH010000085.1 coordinate 6,318, forward strand.
GACGTCGTGGTCTCCACCGCCGATCTGCACCACACGGAGACCCGCCTCGTCCCCGAGCGGTACCGCACCTACCCGGAGTCCTGGTGGCAGTCGAAGACGCCGAGTTACGGCGCGCTGCTCGTGCTGCTCGGCGTGAAGGGCGAGCTCCCCGAACTCGCCCACCACACGCTCCTGTTCACGGAGGACTGGCGTACGAACTTCGCCGCCATCTTCGGCGACGCGACCCGCATCCCGGATCCGGCGTCGCTCTATGTCTGCCGCCCCAGCGCGACCGACCCCTCCGTCGCGCCGGAGGGCCACGAGAACCTCTTCGTCCTGGTGCCCATCCCCGCGGATCCGAGCCTCGGCCACGGCGGTGTCGACGGGGCCGGTGACGTTGTCATCGAGCGCGCGGCGGATGCGGCCATCGATCAGATCGCCGCCTGGTGCGGTGTCCCCGACCTGCGCGATCGCGTCGTCGTGCGCCGCACGATCGCCCCCGGCGACTTCGAGAGCGACCTGCACGCCTGGCGCGGCAACGCCCTCGGCCTCGCGCATCCGCTTACGCAGAGCGCCCTGTTCCGGCCCCGCAACGCCTCCGCCAAGGTCGAGGGACTTTACTACGCGGGCGCGTCCGTGCTGCCGGGCATCGGGCTGCCGATGTGCCTCATCTCCGCCGAGCTCGTCGTCAAGCGACTGCGCGGCGACCGCTCGGCGGGCCCGCTCGCCGAGCCGGTGGCCGAGGCGGTGTGATGCCGGGTCTCTACCTGCTGGCGCTGCTGATCAGCATCGCCGGGGTGGGCGCTCTCGATGCCCGATTCCGGCTGGCCCTGTGGGCCCGACCGGGGCGCACCGCGGTAGCTGTCGGCATCGGCACGGCGTTCTTCCTCCTCTGGGACGCGGTCGGCATCGCCACGGGCGTGTTCGTCAAGGGCGGCAGCCCCCTGCTCATCGGCATCGATCTCGCACCGCACCTGCCGCTGGAGGAGCCGGTGTTCCTCGCGTTCCTGTGCTACCTCGCGCTCGTCGTGCACGCCGCATCCCTCCGTGTCACGAGAGGTCGGCGGGACAGCGCATGACCTACCCGCTGATCGTGCTGCCGTTCGTGCTGCTGACCGCCATCGTCACCGCGGTCAGCGCCCGCCGACCCGGCTTCGCCCGACGGATGCGGGCCAGCGTCGCCACCGCCGTCGTGCTGTTCGCGCTGACCGCGGTCTTCGATAACGTGATGATCGCCCTCGATCTGTTCACCTATCCCGCGGAGCATCTCAGCGGCATCCGGATCGGACTCGCGCCGATCGAGGACTTCTCCTACCCGCTGTGCGCAGCGTTCGGTGTTCCCGCCGTGCTCTCGCTGCTCCCGACTCGGAAGAGCGAATGACCGACCTCCGCCCCGCCGACATCCTGCGTACGCTGTTCGTCTCGTCGCGCCCCGTGAGCTGGATCAACACGGCGTTCCCTTTCGCGGCGGCCGTCGTGATGACCACGCGCACGGTGGATCTGACACTCATCGTCGGCACGCTGTTCTTCCTCGTCCCCTACAACCTCGCGATGTACGGCGTGAACGACGTCTTCGACTACGAGTCGGATCTGCGCAATCCGCGAAAAGGCGGCGCGCACGGCGCCGTCCTCGATCGGCGAATGCACCGGATCACCCTGTGGGCGGCGGCGGTGTCGTGCCTGCCGTTCGTCGTGTATCTCGTCGCGGTCGGCTCGCCCGCGTCCTGGGTCGTGCTCGCGCTCAGCCTGTTCTTCGTGGTGTTCTACTCGGCGCCGCCGCTGCGTCTCAAAGAGGTGCCGTTCGCCGATTCGATGACGAGCAGCATCCACTTCTTCTCACCGGCCGTGTACGGGCTCGTCCTCGCGAGCGCGACCTTCACGCCGGGGCTCATCGCCGTCCTCGTCGCCTTCGCGCTGTGGGGCGTCGCTTCCCACGCGTTCGGCGCCGTGCAGGACGTCACCGCGGACCGCGAGGCCGGCATCTCCTCGATCGCGACCGTGCGCGGCGCGCGGTGGACCGTGTGGTTCGCGCTCGGATGCTACTTCGCGGCGGGTCTCGTGATGCTCGCGTCGGCCTGGCCCGGACCGCTCGGCGGCTTGCTCGTCATCCCGTATCTGCTCACCCTCTGGCCCTACCGCTCGATCACCGACGAGACGTGCGAGCGGGCAACGGTCGGCTGGGGACGATTCCTGTGGCTCAATCAGCTGGGTGGTTTCGGCACGACTCTGCTGCTCATCTGGTACGCCATCCTCACCGCTTGACGCAGCTCGCCCGCATCCTGCCCGCGCACCCATCCGACGCCGCGAGACTGCACTTCCGCGACGAGATCACGGTAATTCCCCGTGATCTCGTCGCGCGAATGCAGTCTCGCGGGGAGGTGAAGACAAGCGCGCCGGCCCCGCGGGGTGCGGGGCCGGCGCGGA
>JASCPH010000086.1 GCA_029959545.1 Microbacteriaceae bacterium PS02066
CGTGCGGATCGCCGACGGCCGCCTGAGCGAGGTGGCATGAGACGCCGCCGCGCCGCCGCCCGCGAGCGCGTGGACCTCGGCGCGCTGGTGCCGCCGACGCCCCGCGCCGACCGGTTCACCTCGCAAGACCTCGTCGCCGAGGCGACCGCCGACATCGGCTCGCGGCCCGCGCGACTGATCATGACCATCGCCGGTACCGTGCTCGGCATCGGCGCCCTCGTCGCGACCCTCGGATTCGCGCAGACGGCCGCGGGCCAGATCGCCCGCCAGTTCGACCAGGCGGCGGCCACGCGGGTGGAGATCACGCCGGCCGAGGCGCGTACGCAGTCCGGCGCCTCCGTCGCCACGGCGCGTCTGCCCTGGGACGGCGCGGAACGCGTGGAACGCCTTGCGGGCGTGGTCGCCGCGGCGACCCTCGCCGAGGTGACGCTGCCCGCAGGCGCTGCGATCACCGCGGTGCCCGTGTACGACCCGTCGGCCGCATCCGCAGCTCCCGCTCCGATCGTGGCCGCATCCGAGGGTCTGCTCGACGCTCTCGGCGGTCGGGTCACCGCGGGGCGGATGTTCGACGCCGGGCACGATGCGCGCGGCGACCGCGTCGCGGTGCTCGGAGCGCGCGAGGCCGATCGGCTGGCCATCAATCGCGTCGACAGCCAGCCCTCGATCTTCATCGACGGACTGGCGTACGCGGTCATCGGCATCGTCGACTCGTTCGAGCGGCGCGCCGATCTGCAGGACGCGGTCATCATCCCGGTGGGCACCGCGCGCGCCGACTTCGCTTTGGCCGCTCCCGGCAGCATCCAGGCGCGCGTCGACGTGGGGGCGGGGCCGCAGATCGGCGAGCAGGCTCCTCTCGCGCTGGCGCCCGATGCTCCGGATCAGATCAAGGTGGCCGCTCCCAGCGGGCGCAGCGACCTGAGCCAGAACGTGCAGGCCGACGTCAATGTCGTGTTCATCGCGCTCGGTGTGATCGTGCTGTTGGCGGGAGGACTCGGCATCGCCAACGTCACCCTGCTCTCGGTGATGGAGCGCACGCCGGAGATCGGGCTGCGTCGGGCGCTCGGGGCGACACCGCGGCAGATCGCGGGCCAGTTCATCGCGGAGTCGGCGATCATCGGGATGCTCGGCGGGATCATGGGCTCGGCGGTGGCCGTGCTCTCGGTCGTCCTCGTGTCGGTGATCGCGGGGTGGAGCCCGGTGATCAACCCGCTGGTCGCCGTGGGCGGGGCCCTCCTCGGCGCGGTCGTGGGACTCGCCGCCGGATGGCTGCCCGCGCGGCGCGCCGCCCGTATCGAACCGATCGCGGCCCTCCGGGGATGAGCCGGCCGGCCTCGGTGGGGCGCGCGCTCAGCGCGGCGGCGGCTGTGGTCGCCGTCGGTGCCGGTGTCTGCGCGATTCTCCTGGTGCTCCTCGATGGCGTGAGTGCGGTCTTCGCGGGCTCGTACGGCGACCCGACGATCGTCGGATCGGCACGGCGGGCGCAGCGGGGCGCGCAGGCACTTCAGGCAGCGGTGCTCGTCTTCGGGACCGCGCTGGCGGCTTCGCTCCTGCTCTTCGCATTCGTGCGCCGCCGCTCCCGTCGGTGGCGGGTGACGTCGCTCATCTGCGGCACGCTGTTCTCCCTCGCCCTCATCGCAGAGCTCTCGGTGATGCCCGCCGCGATCCAGCAAGCGGCCGACGACGCTGCGCGCCTCGCCGCGGGGGTGCCCGTGGGTGTGGTGGCCGAGCCCACGCCGTCGCCGGATCCCACGGTGCCGCCGCCGCTCACCGCAGACGCGGCTCGCGCCGAGATGCGGTCGCTCATCGAACGCAGCGTTGCGGCGGCGGGCGGAACACCCCTGGGTGCCGACGGCGCGGAGCTCGCCGCATCCGACATCCCGTTCGATGCGGCGCCCTGCGGAGACACCGGTACGCGGTTGAGCGCACAGTTCTCCATCCGCGCCGACGATCTCGACGGCGCGGTGGCGCGGCTGCTGAGGATCTGGGACGACGCGGGCTACGCCCCCGACCGGGCGATGCAGCAGGACATCCGCTACAGCGAGACCCTGCCGGTGGAACGCCTCATCGTGCGGGCCGCGGACCCCATCCGAGTGTCGGTCGAGAGCGCCTGCGCCATCCCTTGACCGGGCCGGGTGCCGCATCCGCGGTGGTGGTGCCGGGTTCGTGGTGGGTGCCGGGTTCGTGGTGGTGCCCGAACTCCTGCAGATCGGGTGAATCGGGGCCGGATGGGGCTGTGGGCGTGGTTTTGCCGGAGTTCGGGTGGCGAGGGGCTCGAGAGACCGGGCGCGACCGCGGGGTGCGGTCGTGGGCCCCGCCGGGGGCGTCCCCGGCATCCGCATGCCCCAACTCCTGCAGATCGGGTGATTCGGGGCCGGATGGGGCTGTGGGTGTGGGTTCTGCAGGAGTTCGGTCGCGGGCGGGGCGGACTGAGGCGCGCCGGGTCGTGGTCCTGAGCGGGGTGGGCGCGGCGCTCGGTGCGCCCGAACTCCTGCACATCGGGCGGTTCGGGCCCGGATGCGGCCGTCGACGGCGGTTTTGCAGGAGTTCGGGTCGCCGGGCGGGCGCAGACCCGGGCGGGCGCAGACCCAGGCAGGCGCAGACCCCGGGGCGGGGGCGGCGGCACAGGCCGCGGGGCGGCGCGAAACCGGGGCGACACACGCGCGGCGTAGCCTCCGGACATGCCCGCAGACACCTACCTCGCTCAGGTCGGCAGCCAGCAGATCACGCTGCCGATCATCCCCGTCTCCGACGACCTGTCCATCGCGCTGATGATGGTGATCGATCACGGGGTGCGCTTCGCCGAGACGGCCGGGCGCGAACTGGCGCAGCACTTCGCGGATGCGGGCGTCGACGTCGTCGTGGCGCCGGCGACGCTCGGTATCCCCGTCGCGATCGAGGTCACGCGCGCGCTCGACCTCGACGACTATGTGATCCTGCAGAAGACTCGCAAGGTGCACCTCGGCGACGCGCTGGAAGAACCCGTGCACGCCATCACCAGCACGACGGGGGCGGCCTTGTTGCTGGACCGGGCGCGCCTGACGGCGGTCGCGGGCAAACGCGTGCTGTTCGTCGACGACGTGATCTCCAGCGGCTCGTCGTCCGGCGCCGCGCTGCGCCTGCTCGAGAGGGCCGGCGCCGATATCGTCGGCATCGGCGCGTTGCTGGCCGAGGGGGAGGGGTGGCCGGCGGCGCTCGTGCCGTACGTGGATCGGATCGCGGTACTCGGCCGCATCCCCGTGTTCCCGCGCGCGTGAGCGTCGTCGACCTCGTCATCGACGACGCCGTCGTCGTCACGATGGATGCGGCCCGGAGCGTCGTCCGGGGATGGATCGCGATTCGCGACGGCGCCGTTGCGGCCGTGGGTGAGGGGCCCGCGCCCGCAGCGAACGAGCGGATCGACGCGCGCGGCGGCATCGTGCATCCGGGATTCGTCAGCGCGCACACCCACTCCATGGATGCGGCCGCCGCCGGCTCGCTGGATGTGTCCGCGCCGTTCTTCGACTGGCTCTTCGGCACGTACTACCGCACCGTGCTCGCCCTCACTCCCGCGGATGCGGCGCAGGCGGTGCATCGTCTCGCGACGGATGCGGCTCGTGCCGGCATCACGACGGTGCTCGACTGCTGGGGCGTCGGCGACGTCGGCACGCGTCGCGCCGACGCGGCCTTCGCCGCGAGCGCGGCGGCCGCGCGGACGTCCGGGATCCGGTGGATCCTCGCGCCGATGGTCTCCGATCGCCTGCCCGAGCAGTGGAACCCGTGGCTGGATGCGGCGGAACGTGCGGGCGGCTTCCGCCGCGACGCGCTCGTCGCCCCCACCGAGACGGCGCTGCGTTTCGCCGCGTCCGCGCTGGACGTCGCGGCGGGGCGGGTGTCGGTGTTCGCCTGCACGGAGCTTCCCGAGATGGCCTCCGACGAGCTCTTGAGCGGACTCGCGGGCCTCGATGCGCCGGGAGTGACGACCCATCTGTGCGCCTCCGACGCCGGGGCTGCCGGCATCCTCGGTCCGGACGGGCGTGGCGAGCGGGCGGTCGCCCGTCTGGAACGGCTCGGAGTGCTCAGCCCGCGTCTGGTGGGCGCGCATCTGAGCGCCACCGACGCGGACGACAGGGAGCGGCTCGCGTCCCACGGATGCGGCGGGGTGCACTGCGCGGCGTCGTCGATGTACGCAGGCTCTGGCCGCAGCGCCCTGGGGGAGCTGCGCGAGTCCGGCATCGGCATCGGACTCGGCCTCGACAACCGCAGTCTGAACACCCCCGCGGACATGGTCGCCGAGATGCGCCACGCGCTCGCCTTCGATCGTGCTGTCGGCACCGGGGCGCGGCGGGTGACCGCATCCGATCTGCTGGCGCACGCCACGATCGACGCGGCGCGGGTGGTGGGGATGGCGGAGCTCGTCGGCTCCCTCGAGCCCGGCAAGCGCGCCGATCTGGTGCTCCGGGCTGCTTCGGACTCTCGGTCGATGCCGCCGGAGGCGCAGATCGTGCTGGCTTCTCGCCCGGACGACGTGCAACTGGTGCTCGTGGACGGGGAGTCTGTCTTCACCCGGTGATCGCGCCCGGACCCTCGAAGGCCCGGGCGCGAGGCGTCAGAGTTCGACGGTCTCGTTCTCGCCCTCGACGCGGTGACCGGTGAGGGCGGCGACGGCGCGGACGATCTTGCCGCCGGGCGCGGTCCAGTACTCCGCGCTGTCGGCGCGGAAGCGCAGCAGGCCCGCGGCGGGGTCCTCGGGGCCGCCCTCGAACCAGGCGTCGACGGCGGGGCTCCACAGCTCGGCGAGCTTGGCGTGGTCGTTAACCATCATCGCCGTCCCCGACAGCGACACCCACGTGTCGTCGCTGGCGAGCGACACGTTCACGCGGGACTCGCGCGCGACGTTGACGGCAGCGGAGGTCCCCGTGCCGACGATGAACCACAGGTCGCCGTCGAACTCCGCCTCCTGCACGGTGAGCGGGTGCGCGACGAGCTTGCCGTCGGCCTCGACGGTGGTGACCATGGCGAACCGGAACTTCTTGATCAGACCGGCGAGCTCTTCGTGTGCGTTCTCGGACATGTCCGTTCCTCCTCTGCGGATGCGTGTCGCCATCGTCGCCCTGCCGCAGAGCCGGGTCGAGGACCCCCTTTCCGTCACGCGAATGTGCTACACACATGAGCGGATGCGGCGGGGGCGCGTTTGCGGCAGAATCCAGATGACGCGTACCCGATGCATCGAACCGACGAGCGATGAACTGATCGACATCCCGATGGGAGCCGACATCTCCGAGTCCGAATCCTCCGCAGCGCCGCCGTTCGACGAGGCGCCCGCCGCCGCGCCCGCATCCGGTGTCGGCCTGCCCGTTCCCGTCGCCGCCGTCCCCGCGGACGCCGCCACGGGTGCGCTCGTGCAGGACTGGACCGCGCAGGTCACCTCGGTGGCCATCGTGCACCTCAACGTCGAGGGTCGGGTCGTGGGGTGGAACCCCGGCGCCCAGAACTTGACGGGGTACGCGCCCGAGGAGATCCTCGGCTCCTCCTTCACGCGCTTCTACCGCGAGGAGGACCGCCTGCGCGGTGTGCCGCTGCGCCTGCTCGCGATCGCTGCGACGCGGGGATCGGTCGAGGACAACGGCTGGCGGGTGCGCGCCGACGGCTCGCTGTTCTGGGCACACGTCATCATCACGGCGCTGCGCGACGAGGCGGGGGAGGTCGCCGGCTTCGTGAAGATCGTCTCCGATCTGACCGCCGCCAAACAGCGGGAGGATGCCGAGCTCGACTTCCTGCGCGCCTTCGCCCACGACTTCCTCTCACCCATCACGGCGCTGCGCGGCTACGTCGACCTGATGGCCGAGCCCGGCGGTAACACGACCGCCGCCATCGAACGCATCTCCGCCGTCACCGATCACCTCGCCACGATGATCCAGGACCTCTCCGCGCGCCTCGTGCCCACCCGCGCGCGCCAGGCGCGGAGCCGGGCGGATGTCTCCGCCACGGTGCGGGAGGCCGCCGAGCTCGTGCTCCCCGGCGACGCGTACGGGCGCATCCGCTATCGCTCGCCGCGTTCGGTCGCGGTGCAGGCGGACCCGGTGGCCCTGCGGCGGGCGATCGCGAATCTCGTCGACAACGCGGCGAAGTACAGCGAGGGCCCCATCGAGATCTCGGTGGAGGTCGACGGCGCACAGGCGCGCATCGCGATCTCCGACCGCGGTCGCGGCATCGCGCCCGAGGACCTCGAGCGCGTCTTCGATCCCCTCGAGCGGGGACGGCTGTCGAACCCGGACGACGGGGGAACCGGAATCGGGCTGGCGAGCACGAAGGCGCTCATCGAACGACAGGGCGGCGAGGTGCTGCTGTGCAGCACGGTGGGCAAGGGAACGACCGTGACGATCACGCTCCCGGTCGACGACGACGGCCCTCTCGCTTCGGACGATGCATCCACCTCGGCCGTACGCGACATCCGCGCAGCCGGCGACCGGCGTGCCCCCGACGGTGGCGCGGTGCGCGACTGCGTGACGCGTCCCGCCGCGTGACGATAGCTGTCGGTAATCGAATGATCGCCGTCAGGCATCTTCACTCCCGCGTAAAGCCCGCGTAACAACGGCTTCGTAGCGTGGCGGTGCACCCGCGGACTGCGCTGCCGGGTGCGAAGGAGAGCCACAATGACCTGGAACCACCCGTGGGCCGAGATCGTCCCCGGACCCGACGGGATCGCCCGTACCGTCCTGCCCGCCGCTCCGACGGATGCGGATGCGGTGCGCGACATGTTCGCGCAGCATCCCACCGGCATCGCGGCGATCTGCGCGCTCACGCCGGAGGGGCCGCAGGCGATGGTGGCGACCTCGTTCGCGCTCGGCATCTCGTTCGCCCCGCCGCTCGTGCTCTTCTCGGCGCAGCAGTCGTCTCGCACGTGGCCTCTGATCGCCGGCGCCTCACGCATCGGCGTCTCGGTGCTCGGGGAGGAGAACGCGGCGGCGGTGCGTACGCTCGCGTCGCGCTCGGCGGACCGGTTCGCAGGTCTCGTCACCGCGCAGACCGACGGGGGCGCCATCCTCATCGACGGCGCGCGCATGTGGCTCGAGTGCCGGGTGCACAGCGACGAGCCGCTCGGCGATCATCGTCTGGTCGTGCTGGAGGTGCTCGGCGGATCGAGTCATCGCGGCACGGCTCCGCTGATCTACCACGACGGCGGGGTGGGGAGCCTGGCCGCGTCCTGAGGCGGTACGCGAGCCGGCCGTCTCGCGGTGAGGGGGGCGATCGGCATCCCGAGCCCCGCCCGCCCCACCGC
>JASCPH010000087.1 GCA_029959545.1 Microbacteriaceae bacterium PS02066
GCACGGACGCGGCCTCGCGCGGGCGCGCCGCGGAGACCGCCCCGGAGCTCGCCCGGCGCATCGCCGACGTTCGCGAGGCGCTCGTGCGCGCGTCGCTCGAGCGGCTCGACGGATGATCGCGCGACACGCCGAGTCTTCGACGCGGATGTCATTGCCGGAGGGGGAGGCCTCCTCTAGCGTGGAGGTAACCCGCGACACGAAGGAGGCGCCCGCATGACCGCTGGCGAACCGCTCGGCGAGATCCCTCTCGCTGCCGACCTCCTCTTCACCGACGGTCTGCCGCAGATGGACGACGAGGTCGGATATCGCGGCGCGGTGGCAGCGCGCGCAGCCGGCATCACGTACCGGCAGCTCGACTACTGGGCGCGCACCGAGCTCGTCGAGCCCACGGTTCGCGGCGCATCGGGATCGGGGTCGCAGCGTCTGTACGGCTTCCGCGACATCCTCGTGCTCAAGCTGGTCAAGCGCCTTCTCGACACCGGCATCTCGCTGCAGCAGATCCGCACCGCGGTCGAACAGCTGCGCGTCGCCGGGATCCGCGACCTCACCGGCACGACCCTCATGAGCGATGGGGCATCGGTGTACCTCTGCACGTCCAACGACGAGGTCATCGACCTCGTCAGCCGTGGCCAGGGCGTTTTCGGCATCGCGGTCGGCAAGGTCCTGCGGGAGGTCGAGTCCACACTCGTCTCGTTCGAGCCGCAGGTGCCGGACCCCTCGGACGAGCTCGCTGCTCGCCGCACCCGCCGCACGGCCTGACCGCCGCCTGACACCGCCCTGCCCATCGCAGGGCTCTCCCTCAGCATGCGAGAAGCGCCGCCGACCCTTCGGTCGACGGCGCTCACTCGATGGTCACTGCGCGGGCACGTCCTCGGGAGTCGCGATACGACCCGTGCGCATGATGCGATCCAGCAACGCGTCGAAGTCCGCGGCGAGTTCCTGGGCCGAGTCGCCGGGCCAGATGTGCAAGGGCTTCGCCGCGCCCTGCGCCTGCTGCAGCGAGGTGCGCTCGGGCAGCTGGGGGGAGAGCACGAGCGGACCGAACATGTCGCGCAGCTCCTTGATGCGGAACTGGTGCTCGATCGACTGGGGTCGGACGCGGTTGACGACGATGCCCAGAGGCTGCAGGCGCGGGGAGAGACCGCGGCGGATCTCCTCGATGGCACGGAGGGCGCGGTCGGCGGCGGCGACGGAGAACAGCCCCGGCTCCGTGATCACGACGACGCGGTCGCTGGCGGCCCAGGCCGTGCGCGTGAGCGCGTTCAACGACGGCGCACAGTCGATCAGCACGAGGTCGTAGTCGGCCTCGACGGTGGCGAGGGCTTCTTCGAGCTTCCACACGTCGCGCACGCTCGGATGCGGTCCGTCGAAGTTGATGGCGGACGGGCTGCCGATCATCACGTCGATCGTGCCCGGGTGCACCTTGGTCCAGCCGCTGGAGGTGATCGCCTGCTTGACGACTTTGTCCTTGGGATTGGCGAGGACGTCGGCCACGTTCAGGCGGCCGGCGACCTGGATGTCCATGCCGGTGGAGACATCGGACTGCGGGTCGAGGTCGACCACGAGGGTCCGCACGCCGCGCGCGAAGGCCGCCGAGGCGAGACCGAGTGTCACGGTCGTCTTGCCGACGCCGCCTTTGAGGGAACTGACGGAAAGGACGTGCACGCTTCCCTACGTTACCGTCCCCTAGGCTGTGAGCACACTCAACGATGTGTGAGGCGGCGTACCCGGCCGCCGGACACCCCCGCCTCACGACGGATGCGAGGTTCCGATGTTCCGGAAGATCCTGGTCGCCAACCGCGGCGAGATCGCCATCCGCGCCTTCCGCGCGGCATTCGAGGTCGGGGCCCGCACGGTCGCCATCTATCCCTATGAGGACAGGTTCTCCCTCCACCGTCTGAAGGCCGACGAGGCCTACCAGATCGGCACCAAGGGTGCACCCGTGCGGGCGTACCTCGACGTCGAGGAGATCATCCGCGTCGCCGTCGAGTCCGGCGCCGACGCCATCTACCCCGGCTACGGCTTCCTCTCCGAGAACCCGGAGCTGGCGGCTCGCGCGGCCGAGGAGGGGATCGCCTTCATCGGACCGCCGGCCCGTGTGCTCGCGATGGCCGGCAACAAGGTGACCGCCAAGCAGCACGCACGGGATGCGGGCGTTCCGGTGCTGCGCTCGACCGAGGCGTCGGACGACGTCGATGCGCTTCTCGTGGCGGCCGAGGAGATCGGGTTCCCGCTGTTCGCGAAGGCCGTCGCCGGCGGTGGGGGACGCGGGATGCGACGCGTCGAGACCGCGGCGGAGCTCGGCCCGGCGCTGGCGGAGGCGATGCGCGAGGCGCAGAGCGCGTTCGGCGACCCTCGGATGTTCCTCGAGCAGGCGGTGCAGCGTCCGCGGCACATCGAGGTGCAGGTTCTCGCCGACGGGACGGGGGAGACCGTCCACCTCTACGAGCGCGACTGCTCGGTGCAGCGTCGCCACCAGAAGGTCATCGAGATCGCCCCGGCTCCGAACCTCGACGACGCCGTGCGCGCCGACCTGCATCGCTACGCCGTCGCCTTCGCCCGCTCGATCGGCTACCAGAACGCCGGCACGGTCGAGTTCCTGCTGGAGACGGCAGGCCCTCGCGCCGGCGAGGTCGTCTTCATCGAGATGAACCCCCGCATCCAGGTCGAACACACCGTCACGGAGGAAGTCACGGACGTCGACCTGGTGCAGGCGCAGATGCGGATCGCCGCGGGGGCGACGCTGGCCGAGCTGGGGCTCACGCAGCCGGAGATCCCGCTGCGCGGCGCCGCGCTGCAGTGCCGGTTGACGACCGAGGACCCGACCCAGGGCTTCCGCCCCGACACCGGCAAGATCACGACGTACCGCTCGCCGGGTGGTGCGGGTATTCGCCTCGACGGCGGAACGACGGCCGCGGGCTCGCAGATCAGTCCGCACTTCGACTCGATGCTCGCCAAACTGACGTGCCGTGGCAGGGACTTCCCGGCGGCCGTGGCCCGGGCGCGCCGGGCGCTGGCGGAGTTCCGCATCCGCGGCGTCTCGACCAACATCCCGTTCCTGCAGGCGGTGCTGGACGACCCGGCCTTCGCCGCAGGGGACATCAGCACCTCCTTCATCGACGAGCGCCCCGAACTGCTGCGCGGACGGGAGTCGAAGGACCGCGGCTCGAAGATCCTGAACTGGCTGGTCGACGTGACGGTCAACCAGCCGCACGGTACGAGGCCGGCGACGGCGTCGCCGACGGCGAAGCTCCCGCACCTCGACCTGCGCGCCCCCGCGCCCGCCGGGTCGCGTCAGCGCCTCCAGGAGCTCGGTCCCGCCGGGTTTGCCGCCGACCTGCGCGCCCAGACGCGACTGGCGGTCACCGACACGACGTTCCGCGACGCACACCAGTCGTTGCTCGCCACGCGGGTGCGCACGAAGGACCTCGTCACCGTCGCCCCCTACGTCGCTCGCCTGACCCCGCAGCTGCTCTCCGTGGAGGCCTGGGGTGGCGCCACCTACGACGTCGCGCTGCGCTTCCTCGGGGAGGACCCGTGGGAACGCCTCGACGCGCTGCGCGGAGCTCTGCCCAACATCGCGATCCAGATGCTGCTGCGCGGGCGCAACACGGTCGGCTACACCCCGTACCCGACGGCCGTCACAGATGCCTTCGTCGCGGAGGCGGCCGCATCCGGCGTCGACATCTTCCGCATCTTCGATGCTCTCAACGACGTGACGCAGATGCGTCCGGCGATCGACGCCGTCCTGGCCACGGGCACGGCCGTCGCCGAAGCGGCGCTCTGCTACACCGGCGACATGCTCGATCCCGCGGAGGATCTGTACACGCTCGACTACTACCTGCGCCTCGCGGACGAGATGGTCTCCGCCGGAGCGCACGTCATCGGCATCAAGGACATGGCGGGTCTGCTGCGCCCGGCTGCCGGAGCGCGTTTGGTCAGCGCCCTGCGCGAGCGTTTCGATGTGCCGGTCCACGTACACACCCATGACACGGCCGGCGGCCAGCTGGCGACGCTCCTGGCCGTCAGCGCGGCAGGAGCCGATGCGGTGGATGCCGCCGCCGCCCCGATGTCGGGCACCACGAGCCAGCCGTCGCTCTCGGCGCTCGTCGCCGCCCTCGCGCACACCGAGCGTGACACCGGCATCCCGCTCGCCGCGGTCGCCGATCTCGAGCCCTACTGGGAGGCCGTGCGCCACCTGTACCGTCCGTTCGAGTCGGGGCTGCCAGGGCCCACGGGGCGCGTGTACCGCCACGAGATCCCCGGCGGGCAGTTGTCCAACCTGCGCCAGCAGGCGATCGCCCTCGGTCTGGCGGAGGACTTCGAGCTGATCGAGGACATGTACGCCGCGGCGAACGACATCCTCGGACGCGTTCCGAAGGTGACTCCGTCGTCGAAGGTCGTCGGCGATCTCGCGCTGCACCTCGCCGCGGTCCGCGCCGACCCCGCCGATTTCGCCGAGAACCCGCAGAACTACGACATCCCGGACTCCGTCGTGTCGTTCATGGCGGGCCAGCTGGGCGATCTGCCGGGTGGATGGCCCGAGCCCTTCCGCAGCAAGGTTCTCGCCGGCCGCACGATCGCGGAGACCGCGGGAGCGCTCGACGAGGCGGATGCGGCGGCGTTGACCGAGCAGGGGGCGAACCGGCGCGCCACTCTGAACCGGCTGCTGTTTCCCGGACCCACCCGCACGTTCCACGAGGCGCGGGATGCCTACGGGGATCTGGCCGTGCTCGACACGGCGGACTACCTGTACGGGTTGACACCCGGGGGCGAGCACGTCGTCGAGATCGAGCGGGGCGTACAGCTGTGGGTGGGCCTCGAGGCCATCGGCGAACCCGACGACAAGGGCATGCGTACCGTGATGACCACGCTCAACGGCCAGCTGCGGCCGGTCTTCGTGCGCGACCGGTCCATCGCCGTCGACGCGGCCCCGGCGGAGAAGGCCGACACCTCCAAGGCCGGTCAGATCGCCGCACCGTTCTCCGGCGTGGTGACCCTCAAGGCGACGCCGGGAGCGAGGGTGCGGGCGGGGGAGGCGGTCGCGTCGATCGAGGCCATGAAGATGGAGGCGGCCATCACGAGCCCCATCGACGGCGTCGTCGAGCGGGTCGCGATCGGGTCGACGCAGCAGGTCGAAGCGGGCGACCTTTTGGTCGTGGTCAAAGGCGCGCATTAGCCTGAGGTGGGCGCCGGGCCTCCGGCGGCCCGTTGGGAGTACCTAAGCCATGCCTGATCGTGACGATCAGATGACCGGCCACGACGACGACATCCTGGACCAGCCGGTCCGCGTCGACGCGGCCGGCATCGACATTCTCGGAACCCAGACCGCGCAGGTTGCGGTGACATTGCCGGTCGCCGACGACGACGACGGGATCGACGACGATGTCGTCGCCGACGAGGCGGTCCCCGTGGCCGAGCCCGTGGTCATCGCGACCCTGGAAGGCACGGGCGCGTTCTCGCCCGTGCGCATGTCCGACCTCGACATCCAGGACGCGGAGATCGAGCCTCCCGCGGCCGAGGAGCCTCAGTCCTCTGTGACGCGTTCGCCCGAGCCCGTTGCGCCTGCGACCACGCGGGTGCGCGTTCCGGTGACCGCCACCGACGCCGTGGCACCGCCCGCTCCCGCCGCGACGTCGGCACCGGCGGCCGCGACGCGATCCGAGCCGACATCCATCGCACCCGTGGATGCGGCGCCGGCACCCGTCACGCTGGCTGCACGGCGCGTCGATCAGGAGGAGTCCCGGCGCGAGAGCGCGGATCTGCTGACGGCCGATCGGCTGCTGGAGACCGATCGCCTGCCCAAGCGCGAGCCCGAGGGTATCTGGCCGAACCTGGTCTACACGCTCAGCGGGGGTCGGGTGCGCCTGGGCGACAGTCGCCGCTCCCGCCAGCGGCGCGAGCTGGACCAGCGCATCGCCGCGCCCCTCGACGGCGGCGCGCGCTTCGTCGCCGTCCTCTCGCGCAAGGGCGGCGTCGGCAAGACGACCGTGACTGCTCTGCTCGGAATGGCATTGGCGGACGCGCGCGACGACCGGGTGATCGCGCTGGATGCGAACCCCGACCGCGGCACGCTCGCCGAGCGGGTGGGTCGGCCGAGCGGCAAGACCGTGCGCGATCTCGCCACGCATGCGGCACCGATCCACGGCTTCAACGAGATCTCGGCGATCGTCGCCCGCGACGACACCCGCCTCGACGTGCTCGCCTCCGACACCGATCCCCACGTGTCCGAGGCGTTCGACGACGCGGACTATCGCGAAGTCGCCGCTCTCGCCGCCCACTACTACTCCATCGTGCTGACCGACACCGGCACCGGCATCGTGCACTCGGTGATGGATGCGACGCTGGAGGCCGCCGATGCGCTCGTCATCGTGTCGGGGCTCAGCGTCGACGAGGCGCGGCTCGCGTCCGAGACGCTCACGTGGCTCGAGACGAACGGTTACACGGATCTGGCGCGCTCGTCTGTCGTGGTTCTGAACGCGTCTCGCCCGGGGGCGCCGTTGGTGCGCCTGAACGAGTTGGAGGAGCACTTCCGCTCGCGCGTGCGGCAGGTCGTACGCGTGCCCTATGACGCGCGCATCGCCACCGGCAGTACGATCTCGTTCCGCGACCTCCAGCCCGCCACGCGCGCCGCGGCGCGCCAGCTCGCCGCCGTCGCCGTCGAGGGCCTGCGCGTGGCGGCCGCATCATGACGGTGAGAGCCATCCGGCTGTTCGGCGACCCGGTGCTCAAGAGCCGGGCGAGCGAGATCGTCGACATCGATGAGGGCGTGCACGCGCTCGTGCGCGACCTCGTCGAGACCGTCGAGCTGCCGGGCCGCGCCGGGGTCGCCGCGCCGCAGATCGGCGTCGGGCTTCGGGCGTTCAGCTACAACGTCGACGGCGAGATCGGATACATCCTCAACCCGGTGCTCGTCGAGGTCTCCGGCGAGCCGGAGTTGACCGGCGAGGGGTGCCTCTCGGTGCCCGGCCTCTGGCACGACGTGATGCGATACCCGCATGCGAAGGTCGCAGGCATCGACCTCGACGGCAACGAGCTCGTGCTGGAGGGCGACGGCCTCATGGCGCAGGCGCTGCAGCACGAGACCGATCACCTCGACGGGATGCTGTACCTCGACCGGCTCGACAAGGAGCGCCGGCGGGTGGCGTTGCGCGAGGTGCGCGAGAGCGACTGGTTCTGAGTCACGAAGAAGGCGGGCCCGCATCCGCTCTCGGATGCCGGCCCGCCGTCTCGTTCGCTCAGGGGGGCGGCGG
>JASCPH010000088.1 GCA_029959545.1 Microbacteriaceae bacterium PS02066
CGCCCGGGTGCACGAGGGGATGCGGGCGAGCGCCGCCGGGCAGGTCGACGCAGCCGACGCGGCGTTCAGCGCAGCGGCCGCCCTACGCCCGTGGGACGCGGACGTGCCGCTCCTCGCGGCGCGGGCGCTTGGCGGCGCCTACACCCGCGGGGTCGCCGGTGCTGAAGACGTCGCCACGCGGTGGGCGGAGCGCGCGGTGGAGCGGCTTCCCGCGTCAGCATCCGCCCACGAGAGCGCGGGCATGGTCGCCCTCGAACGCGGCGACGTGCCGGCGGCGGTGGACGCGCTGTCGCAGGCCGTCGCGCGGTCGCCGTCGAATCCGCGGCTCGCGCACGAACTCGCACTCGCCCAGCTCGTCGCGGGCGATCTGCACGCCGCGCGAGACGGGTTCGCGCGCGCCCTCGCCCTCGCGCCGGACGCAGACCAGAGCCGGCTTGCCCTCGACGACGTGTGCGACCAGCTCGGCGACACCGGCGGGGTGTGCGCGGGCTGAGCCTGTTCACAACGCAGGCAGAACGGGGCTCGACCGGGCTGTTCGGCGCCCTTCGGGGCAGTTCTGCGACCCGCTGACTCGCGCCGGCCGGGCGGCGACGGCTGTCGCCCGGCCGGGCACCGTGCGCCGGAGGGTGCCGCGAGTGCGGGGGCCTCTGGAGGCGGAACTCCTGCAGAAGCGGCGTGGAGCGGCTGGGGTGTCGGTGTTGTGGCTGATTTGCAGGAGTTCGGGCACATCTCAGCCGGGACCCGGGCGTGGGAAGTGTGGCTGCGGATTCGGGGGCGGTGTGCCTGAGTTGTGCCGAGGCCACAGCCGTGGCCGTCGCCGCGGCTGTGGCCGTGGCCGTGGCCGTGGCTGTGGCGGATGCCGAAGAGCGTGGCTCTCGCGGAGTCGGCCGGTGCGGGGGATGCCGGGTGCGGAGCTCCTGCGGGCGCGGGGGTCAGCCGACGGTGCGGACGGTGTCGCCGGCCCAGAGCCACAGTGCGTCGGGTGTCGCGGCGAGGGCCGTGGGTCCGAAGGGAGCGTCGGCGAGGCAGGCGTCACCGACGATCAGGCCTGCGCAGGAGGGGTCCGTGCGCGCCGCGCGCGCACCGTCGGCTGTCCAGGTGACGGCGACCGCGCTTTCCGCGACGGCCTGCCACGCGCCGCCGTTCCACTGCTGCGCGACACCTTCGCAGACGAGGGTCAGCGTGTCGGCATCCCCCTGAGCGCCCCAGGGTGACGGGCACGGCGCCTCGACGCGGCCCGAGGGGGTCACGACGACGGCGGGCGCCGTGGGGTCGACATAGGTCGCCGCAGCAAGGGTGGCGGCATCCTCTTCCCAGAACCGCCCCTGCGTGAAGGTGCGCAGTCCCTGCGTCTCGCAGGCGGCGCCCATGCGCGCCACGATGCGCGCCTCCGTTCCCGCGAACGCCTCGACGTGCAGGATCTCGCCGATGCCGAGATAGCGCGGCGTGACGTCGGTCCAGGTGCGACCTCCGTCGGTGGAGCGCTCCAACAGCGGCGGGACCGTGCCGCAGTCGCCGGCGGATGCGCGCCACAGGGCCTGCACGCCCGCGGCGAGGAACCGCTCGTCAGCGCCGGGCGCAGCAACGGGCGCGGACGAGGCCGAAGCCGAAGCCGACGGGGATGGTGAGGGGGACGGCGCGAGGGACGGCGCCGTCGTGCGAAGCGGGCGTGACTCGGGCGGGGTGCGCGGGGTCAGCGCGAACACCGCGAGCGCGATGGCGGCGACTGCCAGGACGGAAACGAGAACCCCCGTCAGCGCGCGTCTGACGGGGGTGGAGCGATGAATCGGGCGACGACGTGAGGACATCGCGCGAACGCCTCTCTGCTCAGGAGCCCTTCACGAGCTCGTCGATGCCGGCGTCATCCTCCGGCGCCCGCTTGCGTGAGTTCTTCTTCGGCGCCGGTTGCGGCGGGGTGCCGTACGTGCCGTAGCCGCCGTACCCGTACCCATAGCCGTACCCGTAGGCGTCCGGCCCGCGGGTCGGGACCATGCTCATGACGATGCCGCCCACCTTCGCGTCGACCGTCTCGAGAGCCGTGAGCGCCGCGGTGAGCTGACCCGTCGTCGTGCGACCGGAGGCCACGACGAGGATGGCGGCGGTGGTCTCGCGCGAGAGGATCGCCGCATCCGTCACCGGCAGCAGCGGCGGAGCGTCGAGCAGCACCACGTCGAAATCGCGGCTGATCGCCTCGAGCAGCTGCGCCATCTGACGCGAGCCCAGCAGCTCGCTGGGGTTCGGCGGCACCTTGCCGGCCGGCAGGACGAACAGCGGACGTTTGCCCCAGGGGAGCATCACGTCGCCGACCTTCGCGCGGCCGATCAGCACATCCGTGAGACCCGCTCCGCCCTCGATGCCGAGGTACTCGGCCACCTTGGGCTTTCGCAGGTCGGTGTCGATGAGGGCGACGCGCTTTCCCGCATCCGCCAGCGCGATCGCGAGGTTCACGGTCGTGGTGGACTTGCCCTCGCTCGGGATGGAGGAGGTGACCACGAAGGAGTGACCGCCGTCCATCTCGATGAACTGCAGGTTCGTGCGCAGGGCACGGAAGGCCTCCGACCGGGTGTTGTACGGATCGGCCTGGATGATGATGGGCCGCTCGCCCGCCTTCGCATCGAAGGGGATCGCACCGAGGATCGGGCGGTCGGTGATCTGGTTGACGTCGCGGATGGTGCGGATGCGGGTGTCGAGGACGGTCCGCAGCACGGCGATGCCGATGCCGATGGCCAGGCCGATGAGCGCCCCGAGCGCGAGGTTCAGGGGGACGTTCGGGCTGACGGGCACGTTCGTGGGGATCGCCGTGCTCGCTGTCGTGAGGCGCACCGGGCTCTCGCCGCCGGTGGACGGCTCGATCTCCTCGACCGCGAGGGGCAGCTGGGCCGCCACAGCGTTGGCGATGTCGGCGGCCTGGACGGGGTCGGCATCGGTCACCGCGATCGTGATGAAGGTGGTGTTCAGCGTGCTGCTGACGTTCACGCTCTTGGCCAGGTCGCCGGCGGTCACGTCGAGTCCGAGATCGCGGATCACGGGATCGAGGACGAGAGGCGTGGTGGCGACGTTGACGTAGGTCGCCACACGCTGCTGCGTGAAGGTGGATCCCTGCGTGATGTCCTGCACGCTGCCGCTGGACTGTGTCGAGACGACCACCGAGGCCTGCGACTCATAGAGGGGCGTGCGGGTCAGCGAATATCCGGCGGCCGCCCCCAGCCCGACGAGAGTAGCGACGACGATGATCAGCCAGTTCTTCCGCAGAACCCGGATGTAGTCGCTGAGTTCCATGGTGCCTCTCAGATCGGGAGTATCGCGCACCATCCTGCCACAGGCCTTATTTCGGGCCGGTGAACGATGACGCTCATCGGACTTCGGGGATGTCGGAGGCGCCAGAGGAAACTACGCAGCCGCACACTCGTGCCGGACGCGTCAAGGCTACGTTCGTCACGGCGGTCTGCCGTGGGTGTGGGGCGTGCTGGGCGTGCTCGGATTCGCCACGCTGGTGACCATCGTCGTGCGCGGGCGTCGCGAACGAGAATGACCTCGCCCGTCCCCGCCCGATCGATCCGCCATGCCCGTCGCGCCGGAACGATCACCGTCTCCCAGGTCGCGCGGGCGGCCGCATCCGAGGAACGTGCTGCGCTGGGCGTACAACTTCACCGCCGTCGCGATCGTGGTCGGCGGAGCGTTCCTGCTGCATCCGGAACGGCGCGGCACGCGCGCGCGCCTGCCGCTGATCTGAGCGGCGCGACACCTTATCCGATCGGATGGGGCGGATGCGCGGCGTCTTCCCAGATGGGAAGACCTTATGCGATCCCTAAGCTGAGCATGTGCGTCGGCGCATCGGCGCCGGTGATCCTATGGGGGAATCATGGTCCGTTCACGCCTGCTCGCCATCGCTCCGCTCAGCGTCGTCGCGGTGCTCGCTCTGGCCGCCTGCTCACCCGCCGACGGCGACAAGGGTGATGACCGCCCCGAGTCGCCGCTGTCGGCTTACCTGTCCTCGATCTGGGGCGGTGACCTGTCTCCCGAAGAGCAGGAGGCGCGCTTCACCGAGCAGCAGAAGAAGTCCGAAGAGCTCGTGGCGCAGTGCATGTCGGAGGAAGGCTTCGACTACACGCCCAACATCCAGTCGGTCTCCTTCAGCAGCGGCGAAGACGCCGAATGGAAGCCGGACGACCGCGACTGGGTGACCCAGTACGGCTACGGCATGGTCAACTTCCCCGGCCGCGATGATGCGCCCACCGACCAGCAGGAGTACGTCGACCCGAACCAGGACTACGTCTCGAGCCTGTCGGAGTCGGAGCAGGCGGCGTTCTACGAGGCGCTCTACGGTCCTTCTCCCTCCGAGGAAGAGCTGAGCGAGGACGGCTCGTACGAGTACGACTGGACGAAGGCCGGCTGCCAGGGCTGGGCGCAGCACGAATCCGGCGCCAACCCGATGATGGACGAGGAGTTCGAGTCCATCAACGACGCGATCAACGACTTCTACATGAAGATGGCGGACGACCCGGGGTTCTCGAAGATCGATGCGGAGTGGGCGTCGTGCATGGCGGATGCGGGCCACTCCGGCTTCGCCAAGCAGGCCGATGCACAGACGAGCATGTCCGACAAGCTGAACGAGTACTACAGCGCACAGACGGACTACGTCGAGGACGACCCGAAGCTCAAGGAGCTGGGTGAAGAGGAGATCGCGCTGGCGATCGCCGACCTGGATTGCCGCGAGAAGACGAACTATCGCGACCAGTACGAGAAGGTGCAGTTCGCGCTCGAGGAGCAGTTCATCGCCGACAACAAGGCCGACCTCGACGCCCTCAAGGCGGCCGCCGAGCAGGCGAGCTGACCGAGGTGGCCCCGACGAGTGTCGATCCCGTCCCCGACGACGCCGCTGACGATTCCGCGCTGACGCGCGAACTGCTCGGCGAGGATGCGGCCGCATCCGCCGCCGAGGCCGAGGATGCCGGAGCCCCCGGCGGACGCTTCGCCGCTCTGCGCGGGTGGGGGCGCGTGTTCCGCGGCAACCGCCCGCTGTGGATCACCGCCGCGGTCGCGGTGGCGAGCCTCGTGATCGGACTGCTCGTGGGGACCTTCGTCGTCTCGCCGGTGGAGGCGGCATCCCGCGCCGACGCGCCGGAGCCCGGACTCATCACGGTTCCGGTGGAGTTCGGCGAGCTCAGCAACGACGTGACGATCCGTGCCGATGTCGGTTATGCCGACGCCGTCGAGGTGACCATCGACACGGCCACCCTGTCGGGGCCGGCTGTGGTCACCGGTCAGGTGCCCGAGGTCGGCGCCGAGCTGAACACCCTGTCGATCGCCCTGGAGGTCGCCGGACGCCCGGTGATCGTGCTGCCGGGCGATCTGCCCGCGTACCGGAGCCTGCGCTTCGGCGTCTCGGGGCCGGATGTCGTGCAGCTCAAGACCGCGCTGCGCAGCGTCGGCATCGACGGGGGAGACCCGGCTTCGAACGTGTTCGACGCCCAGACGGCCGCGGGGATCACGGCGCTCTACGCCGCCGTCGGCTACCCCGCGCCGTCCGGGGACGAGGGGTCCGCCCAGGCCGTGAGTGCCGCCGAGGCGGGCCTGCGCTCGGCCCAGCAGGCCGTCGCCGCGGCCCGGGCCGACCTGGACAAGGCGCGATCCGGAGCCGACGTCGTCGCGGTCAAGACCGCCGACAACGCGGTCGCAGCAGCCCAGCGTGCCGTGGATGACGCGATCGCGGCGCACGGGACCGCGTCCGAGATCGCCGATCTGCAGGACACGCTCGCGCTGCGCCAGCTCGAGCGTCAGCAGCTGGATGCGCCCGCCGACACCTCCGCGCAGCGCGCGGCCGTCGACGCTGCGAACGCGCAGGTGCAGCAGGCGCAGCAGGACCTGCAACGTGCCAGGGAAGGGTCCATGGCCTTCCTGCCCTCATCCGAGGTGCTGTACCTGACGGGCCTGCCGCGTCGCGTCGACGCCGTCAATGTCACCCGCGGCGCGGTGCTGCAGGGCGCCGCCATGACCGTGTCCGGGGCCAGCGTGCGCCTGACCGGTTCGGCGGGGGAAGCGGACGCGGCCCTGCTGCAGGTGGGCGGCGAGGCGAGCTTCGAGCTGCCCGACGGCACGCCCCATCGCGCCGTCATCACCGCTCTCGCTCCCAGCACGAGCAAGGACTCGACGGGACGGTGGTCGATCGAGCTGGAGCCCGACCCCCTGACGCCCGAGCAGATCCAGCAGATGCAGGGCTCCAACGTGCGTGTCGCCATCCCCGTGGGTGCGACCCAGGGAGAGGTGCTCTCGGTCCCCGTCGCCGCGCTCACCGCGGGTCCGGGCGGCGAGGCGCGGGTCGAGGTCGTCGAGGGAGATCCCCGCGACCCCGACGCGAAGACCCGCCTGGTCACCGTGAAGACGGGACTCGCCGCCAGCGGCGCGGTGGAGATCACTCCGCTCGAAGGCGCCGTCGACGAGGGCGACCTGGTCGTGGTCGGACGATGACTCGGACCGCGGCCGTGACGGATGCGGTCGGGATCGATGCGGCGCCCGCGGCGCCGCTCGTGCAGCTGCGCGATGTCACCCGATCCTTCCCCGGACCTCCCGAGGTGCAGGCGCTCAAGGGGATCAACCTCACGGTCGAGCGGGGCGACTACGTCTCCATCGTCGGTCCCAGCGGTTCCGGCAAGTCCACGATGCTGAGCATCCTGGGTCTGCTCGACCGACCGAGCGTCGGGGAGTATCACCTCGACGGCGTGCTCACATCATCCCTCGACGAGGACAGCAGGGCCGCCGTCCGCGCACGCCGCATCGGGTTCGTGTTCCAGGCCTTCCACCTCATGTCGCGACGCACCGTGCTCGACAATGTGCTGATGCCGATGCTCTACAGCGGCGTGCCGCGCGCCGAGCGCGAGGAGCGTGCCCGCGCGGCGCTCGAACGCGTGGGGCTCGGCGGGCGCACCGGCTTCCTGCCGGGGCTTCTCTCTGGCGGTGAGCGCCAGCGCGTCGCCGTGGCGCGCGCGGTCGTCAGCCGGCCGAGCCTGCTGCTCGCCGACGAGCCCACGGGAAACCTCGACCGGCGCACCTCCGACGAGGTGATGGACCTCTTCGACGAGCTGCGCGCCGACGGGCTCACCCTCATCGTCATCACGCACGACGATGCCGTCGCCGCCAGGGCGAGCCGCCGCGTGCGGATCGCCGACGGCCGCCTGAGCGAGGTGGCATGAGACGCCGCCGCGCCGCCTCCCGCGAGCGCGTGGAC
>JASCPH010000089.1 GCA_029959545.1 Microbacteriaceae bacterium PS02066
GGCCGGAGCGAGCCGAGCCCGTCCAGGCCGAGCACGCGCGCCGGGGCCTCGGTCGCGGCCCGCACGGCGTCGCCGAGCGGGACGCCGAAGGCGTGGACGCGCCGCACCGCCTCGGCGAGGGTGAGGGTCGAACCGGCGATCGTGTCGGTGCCGGCGAGCCGGGCGACGCCCGCCGTGACGTCCACGTCCAGCGGCCCCAGGCGGTAGGCGCCGTCGGCGCAGCCGGCGGCCGCCATGGCGTCGGTGACGAGCACGACGCGGTCGGGTGCCGCGGTGAAGAGCAGCCGGACGACGTCGGAATGCAGGTGGTGGCCGTCCGCGATGACCTCGAGCGAGATGCGGGGGTCGGTAAGTGCGGCCCCGACGACGCCAGGGACGCGGTGGTGCAGCGGCAGCATGGCGTTGAAGGCGTGTGTGATGAGGTCGGCGCCCGCGTCGAAGGCCTGCCGCGCGGTTGCCTCGTCGGCGTGCGTGTGCCCGACGGCGGCGACGACGCCGGCCGTGCGGAGCTGCCGGATCGCGTCGACCGCGCCGGGCAGTTCAGGCGCGACGGTGACCTGGCGGACGACGCCTGGCTCGAGCAGCGTGCGGACGGCCTCGGGGTCGGGGTGCGTCAACGCGCCGGGGTCGTGGGCGCCAGCGTGCGCCGGGCTGAGGAACGGGCCCTCGAGGTGCGCGCCCACGAGACCCGGGGCGCTCCGTCGGACCCGCGCCACGGCGTCGAGGCGGTCGCGGAGGTCGGGCAGCGGTGCGCTCACGAGCGAGGCGACGATGCGGGTCGTCCCCTCCCGCAGGTGGGCGGCGACCGCGCCGGCGATCGCGTCCGCGCCGTCGTCGAACGCGTGGCCTCCGCCGCCGTGCACGTGGATGTCGATGAGGCCCGGGGTCAGGATCGCGCCGGGGCCGGCGACGGTGCGACCGTCGACGACAATCTCCGCGACGGCTGCCGCGTGCGCGTGGCCGCCGACGCCCGTGTCACGGACGACGCCGTGCTCGAACAGTACCCACCCGTCCGCGCGCGGCGCCGCGTCCGCGTCGGCGCCGAAGACCGTCACCGAGTGGATGAGCGTCGCGGCGCCGGCGGTCATGCGCGGACGGCGCGTTCGATCGCGACGCGGAGGAGGCCGTCCGCCGCGTCGAGGGCGGTCACCGCATCCGCCGGGGACAGGCCGGTCGTCACGGACAGGATCGCCGGCTTCACACGACCGGCTGCGGCGTCGAGCGCGGCCTCTGCTTCCGCGGCGTCGACGCCCGTGACGTTCATGACGGTGCGGACGGAGCGGGCGTGCAACTTCTCATTCGTCGCGACGAGGTCCACCATCACCCCACGGTACGTCTTGCCCAGCCGCACCATCGCGAGGGTGCTGAGCATGTTGAGCACGAGTTTCTGCGCAGTGCCCGACTTCAGACGGGTGGAACCCGCGACGAACTCGGGACCGACGACGACCTCGATCGGGATATCGGCGACGCGGCCGGTGGCCGATCCGCGGTTCTGCGCGACCGCGACGGTCAGCGCGCCCACCTCCTTCGCGAAGGCGAGTCCGCCGACGACGTAGGGTGTGCGTCCGGAGGCGGAGATCCCGACCACGGTGTCGGCCTCGGTGAGTCCGGCGGCGCGGAGCTCCTCACCGGCTGCGCGGTCGTCGTCCTCGGCGTTCTCCACGGCCTGCATCACGGCGGTCGGACCGCCCGCGATGAACCCCTGGACGAGCTCGGGGTCGGTGCCGAAGGTGGGCGGGCACTCCGATGCGTCGAGGATGCCGATGCGCCCGGCGGTGCCGGCGCCGATGTAGAACAGCCGGCCGCCGCGACGGAGGCGGGCCACGATGGCGTCGACCGCCTGCGCGATCTCGGCCGCGCGCTGGGCGACCGCGTGCGGTACCTGCTGGTCGCCCTCATTCATGAGGCGGACGAGGTCATGCGTCTCGAGGGTGTCGAGGTCGACCGAGTCGCGGGCGGCCTCCGTCGTCAACTCGGTCAGCTCCTCGATGAGGGTGGCGAGACGGGCGGGATCGTCGTCATGGGCGCGCACGGTGGATGTACCCCTCCAG
Organism: Microbacteriaceae bacterium PS02066; assembly: GCA_029959545.1. GTDB lineage: Bacteria > Actinomycetota > Actinomycetes > Actinomycetales > Microbacteriaceae > Microbacterium > Microbacterium binotii. The sequence goes on from JASCPH010000089.1 coordinate 2,052, forward strand.
AAGCAGGTCGTGGCGGGTCGCGAGTACGCGCGCGCCGTCGATGGCGGACCCGGCCGGGGCCCGCAGGGTGAGTCCGCGCGACGAGAGTGCCGAGCGGAGGGCAGTGTGGAAGATCGGGGCGTCGGTAAGCCCGCCGAGGGCGACGACATCGTGGCGGCCCGTGTCGACGGCGGCCGCGTGCGCGGTCTCGGCGAGGGCGGCGGTCGCCGCGACGACGATGCCTGCCGCGGTGGTGTCGCCGGTGGCGGCGGCCTCGAGCACGGCGGGAGCGAAGCGGGCGAGGCGCGCGGCCGCGTCCGGTGCCCCGGCGAGGGCGGATGCGGTCGTAGCGGCGTCCGGGATGCGTCTGGTGAGGTCGGTCGCGGGTGCCACGCCGGCCTGGGCGAGTTCGGCGGCGCGGACCGCGGCCCGCCCGATCCAGGCGCCGGAACCGAGATCACCGGCGGTGAGCCCCAGGCCGTCCCGACGTGAGACCCTCCCGGTGGCGCCGACGCCGAGGGCGACGGCGCCGGTCCCGGCGACGAGACACACGCCGGGGGCGCCGTCGAAGGCGCCGATGTGCGCAGTGACGATGTCGGAGGCGACCGCCACCGGCGCGTCCAGAGTCGTCGAGAGGATGCCGGCGAGGTCCGCGGCGGCGTCGGGTGCCGTGAGCGCCCCGGCGGTGCCGACGCCCAGCGGGGCGCGGCGGGCGTCGGCGGGGAGGCCAGCGGTCAGGGCGGTGATGACGGCGGCGGTCTGCTCGACGGCTCCGGGGGCGGCGAGCCCGGGCAGGCCGGGGGCGGAGCGCGACTCGGGCGCGGCTCCCGCGCGCAGGAAGGTCACGCGGCAGCGGGTCTTGCCGAGATCGACGCAGACGGCGGCGGGGACGGTCACGGACTCTCCTTGCGATTCAGAACGAAATAACTATACGCATGAAGTAACGTAGCCGAAACAAAGTTTCATTAACTGGAGTCGCTTCTTTGCCTGGACATACTGAGACGAGACAACGGACGACGCCGGGAGCGCGGATGAGCATTCAGTCGACCATCGAGGCGGCGGTCGGGTCGCTGTCCCCGTCCCTCCGGCGCATCGCCGAGGTCATTCGTGAGCGGCCGCAGATCGTGCTGGAGAGCACCATCAACGAGCTGGCGGCGACGTGCGACACGTCGGTCGCATCCGTGGTCCGCTTCTGTCGGGCGATCGGGATGGACGGCTACGCGCAACTGCGCGTGGCACTCGCCACCGAGCTCGGCAAGGAGTCCGCCCAGTTCGGCGTGTACGCCGAATACGGGGCCGAGGTCGCCCCTGGTGACTCGCTGGAGGAGATCGCCCGCAAGATTTCCTCGCTCGAACTCATGGCGATCGACGAGACGGTCGGCTCGCTCGACTTCGACGTGCTCGAGCGCGTCGTCGGCCGGATGGACAGTGCCGCCAGGGTCCTGCTCTACGGCGTCGGCGCGAGCCAGTTCGTGGCCGAGGATCTGCAGCACAAGCTCTTCCGCATCGGTCGGGACGCCTTCGTGTTCTCGGACCCCCACGAGGCGTGGGCCGGGGCCTCGCTGCCGGTGAGCGGTGTGGTCGCCCTCGGGATCTCGCATCTGGGGGAGACGAAGGACACGCTCGAGTTCCTCCGCATCGCGCGTGAGAACGGCGCGTTCACCGTCGCCATCACGGGGGTGCCGGGATCGAGTGTCACCGCGGTGGCGGACGAGTCGCTGTTCACTCGGGCGCGTGAGACGACCTTCCGCGCCGGCGCGATGGTGAGCCGGATCGCGCAGCTCGCGCTCGTCGACTGCCTGTTCGCCGGCATCGCCCAGCGGCGCTACCACTACACCGTCGAGGCGCTCCGCCGGACGCGCGAGGTGACCCGCGAGGCGCGCGGGGTTTGAAGCGTCGGGCATCCGACTGGATTCCGCACGCGCTGCTATGTAACAATGCTTCAAGTCAAACCCACTAAATGAAACTCAGTACCGCATCTGGTGCCCTGGAGGACCGACATGACGCAGACGACCGCGACCGTGAGGACGTTCCGTCCCGGGGACGGTGCCCGTATCGCCGATGCCTGGACCGAGGCCGCACCGCAGGACCCCATCACCGCGGGACGCTTCCGCGACCTGATCCTGCTCGACCGCAACTTCGACGCCGAGGGCCTGTTCGTCGGCGAGCTGGACGGTGAGGTCGTCGGCGCCGCGTATGCCGTGCGTCGGCGCGTCGCGCACGACGGCGCCGACACCGAGCCCGAGCGTGGGTGGATCCCGTTCTTCTTCGTCGTCCCCGGCGCCCGCCGTGGGGGGCTCGGCCGTGCGCTCGTCACCGCCGCCGTCGGCTGGCTGCGGGAGCAGGGTGCCCGAGAGGTCGTGTTCTCCGCATACACGCCCAACTACGTGCTCCCCGGCCTCGACGCGGACCGCTATCCCGAGGCCGCCGCGCTCCTGCGCTCGCTCGGGTTCGAGACCATCGAACGCCCCAGCTCGATGGAGATGTCGCTGCGCGGCTACCGGATGCCGGAGGCCGAGCGCGAGCGGGCGGCCGCGCTCCGCGCCGAAGGCTGGTACCTCGGGACGCTGCAGGACGAGGACATCGTCCCGCTCATCGACCTCGCGGGCGGCCGTTTCAACTCGGACTGGTCCCGCGCCATCCGTGAGGGCATCGTCACCGGGCTCCCGCTCGAGCGCATCATGGTGGCCCGCAGCCCCGAGGGTCGCGTGATCGGGTGGGCCATGCACGGCACGTACGAGAACGTCATCGACCGCTTCGGGCCGTTCGGCGTGCTGCCGGAGAGCCGGGGGACCGGCCTCGGCCGCCTGCTCCTGCACCTCACCCTCGAGCGCATGGCCGCGACCGGCGCCCACAGCGCGTGGTTCCTGTGGGCGGACGAGGGGTCCGCCGCCTCCAACCTCTACGTCAAGACCGGGTTCCAGATCACCCGCACCTTCGACATCCTTCGCGCCCGGATCGGCTGAAAGGCACACGAATGAGCAAGACCGTCATCGCGGTCGGTGGTCACATCGGCGACATGGAGCTGACCGCCGGCCCCACCCTCGCGAAGGTCGTCCTGGAGGGCGGCCGCGCGATCATCATCGACTGCACCTACGGCGAGCGGGGGCACCCGACGATCGCCCCGAGCGTCTACCGGGAGCAGAAGCTCGAGGAGGCCCGCTTCTTCGCCGACACGATCGGCGCGGAGCTGATCACCCTGGACTACTCGGACGGGTTCCTCCCCGACGACGAAGCCGTCGCCGAGCAGATCGCCGCGGTCATCCGCGATGTGAAGCCCGACGTGCTCATCACGCACTGGCTGCACTCCATGCACCGCGACCATGAGCGCGCGGCGCAGGCCGCCATCCGCGCCGCGTTCCTCGCCTCGATCCCGATCGAGGAGATCGACGCCGAACGGCACTCGGTCCCGACCATCCTCTACGCCGAGAACTGGGAGGACATGGAGGGCTTCGAGGCCGACGTGTTCTACGAGATCCCCGAGGAGGCGTACCAGAAGTGGCGCACGGGCATCGAACGCCACGCGTTCGCCCGCGGCGAGACCTACGGTTTCCGCTTCATCGACTACTACTCCGCGCTGATGCAGGTCAAGGGATGCCTCGTCGGGCATCAGCGCGCGGCCGCATTCAAGACGGCAGGGCACGAGCGTTTCGCCCTCGCAGGGCCGTGATTCTCGCCTCACACCCATCACCACATCCATCTGGAAGGTAAAGCATGAAGAAGCACACGTGGCTCAGTGGCCTCGGCGTTGTCGCCGCGGTCGCCCTCGTCGCAACGGGCTGCTCGTCATCGGGAGGCTCCGACAACGGTGAGACCGAAGTGACGTTCCTCACCCACTGGGGTCCGGACCAGGTCACCATGCTGGAGGACGCCGCGACGGCCTTCACCGAGGAGAACCCCGACATCACCGTCAAGGTGCAGGCCGTGCCGTTCGCGAACCTGCTCTCGACGCTGCGCACCCAGGGCGCCTCCGCCGACGGCCCGACCATCGCCGGCATCTACGACGCGTGGTTGCCCGAGCTCGCTCGTGACGGCCTCGCCGCCGAGGCGCCGTCCGACGTCGCCGGCGACGTCGAGGCGAACTGGCCCGAGGGCGTCGTCGCCGCTGCCAGCCAGAACGGCTCGGTCTACGGCATCCCGAACGAGATCGACCTGTACCAGCTGAACTACAACACCGCGCTGTTCGAGGAGGCTGGCATCGCCGCGCCGCCCGCGAACTGGGAGGAGCTGGTCACGGCCGCCGAGGCGATCACCGCCACCGCGCCGGACCGTCAGGGCATCGGCTTCATCACGAGCTGGAACTCCGGCGCCGTGCACCCGTTCCTGTCGCTGCTCGCCTCCAACGGCGGCACGTTCCTGAACGCGAGCGGCGACGCTTCCGACCTCGAGAGCCCTGAGGCGCTCGAGACCGCCGAGCTCTACCAGCAGCTCGTCGACGCTGGCCTCACCGACCCGTCCATGTCGGGTGCGAACGCGAACACCACCGGTCCGTACCTCGACAACTTCGTCAACGGCAAGACCGGCATGATCATCATGGCGAACTGGTGGGAGGGCTCGCTGAAGGACGCCATGGGCGACGACTTTGCGAACGTCGCGACCGCGCCGATCCCGGTCGGCCCCAGCGGCGACGTCTCCAGCTCGATCTCCTACTCGTGGGACACGATCGTGAACGGCAACGCCTCCGAGGAGAAGCAGGCCGCGGCCTGGAAGTTCCTCAGCTGGCTGAACGGCCCCGAGTCGGGTGTCGACGGCTCGTCCGCGATGGGCGACATCCTCGTCTCCATGGGCATCCTGCCCAGCCGCAACTCCGACGTCGAGGCGCACGCCGAGACGCTGAGCTCCGACTTCCTGAGCTCGTACGTGGCGGCGATGGAGACCGCGACCCCGTTCCCGACCGTGCTCGGCGGCCCGGCCGCGGCCGACGCCCTGCAGCGTCAGATCGAGGCGCTGCTGAACGGGCAGGTCGACGCGGCCACCGCGATGAAGACGGCGAACGCCGACGTGGACGCCGCGCTGACGGCCGCCCGCTGACCGTACGCACCACCAACGCTGACGAGAAGGAATTCGTGAACGTCACGTCAACAACCGGGGGAGGCTCCGTCCGGAGCCTCCCCCGGCCCCGTCGCCGTACCGACCGGGCCCACCCCGGCCTCACCGCCCCCGGGTTGCGGAGCCCGCCCCGGCAGAACAACCG
>JASCPH010000008.1 GCA_029959545.1 Microbacteriaceae bacterium PS02066
GGTGTGGGTGTCGGAGCGTCCGTGGGTGTGGGTGTGGGTGTGGGTGTAGGTGTGGCTGTGGGTGAGGGGGTCGGTGCCGCGGTATCCGGGCTGAGCGCGAAGGAGCGGGCCACATCGACGAGGCTGGGACTCTCTTCGCCTCGGGGAAGCGCGAAGGCGGGATTGTCCGACGGCTGCGCATCCGCGAGCGTGAATCCCGTGGCCGGCTCGAAGCGGATGCTGTAATCGTCGGTGGACGTCGTCGGCAATGAGCCTGATCGGAATGTGCCGTCTGCGGCGACGGCGACACGCTGCACTGCCGTGCCGCCACTGAGGATGGTGACGCTCGCGCCCGAGAGGTCGGCGAGAGGGGAGGCATTCGACGTCGCGGTCACCGCGCCGCTGATCTCACCGAAAGAGCCCTCCAGCGGGAGGGTGACGGCATCTCCCAGCGTGGGGTTGAACTCCCTCCTCACCGCGGGTTCGAGGAGGTCGCCGACAGCGCCGGGCCAGGATGCCTCGGCGATGAAGCTGGTGTCCGTCGCGGGTATGCGCACCGACACGGTTCCGTCGGCCAAGGTGGTGCCGGTGGCGATGACCTGGTCGAACTCGCCGGTGGAGAGCACGGTCACCGTCGCGCCGCCGAGCGGAGCGGATGCCGTCCCGTCGGAGAGAGTCGTCGTGATGAGTATGTGGCCTGCTTCGGACTCCGCGGCGCTGGCGATCGCGGGCAGCCCCACCAAGACAAGGCCGGTGGCGACCGACAGCACACCTGCGGTGCGTAGTGGGGAGAGCAGATTCCGACGTCGTCGTGCGACCGTGTGAGACATGGCGATCCTTTCTGATGGCTCGTGGCCAAGTATGGACTCAGTCCAAACTTGCACGCAAGCCAGGGAGATTGACCTAGGGTGGGATGAAGGGAGGAGAGACGGCGATGACGGAAGGGCTCCGCGAGAAGAAGATGCGCGCCGCGCGTCGGGCCATGGAGGAGGCCGCGGTCGGAATCGCTTATGACGAAGGCGTCCGCGCCGTGACGGCCGACCGCATCTGCGAAGTGGCGATGGTCTCGCGCAGCACGTTCTTCAACTACTTCCCCTCGCTCGAGCATGCGATCTTCGGATCCGCCCTGGTCTACGACCCTGTGCTCACCGAGCGTATTTTGAGCGCGCACCGAGACGACCTCGTGATCGCCGCCTCGCGGATCGTGATGGAGACCGTCCGCGGCCAGGGTGACGACGAACTCCTGCGCAAGCGGTTCGCGCTTTTTACCCGGGAGCCGGGCACGACGACGACGGTGTCGTGGGCGGCCGGGACGAGTCGCGCCGGACTGCAGGACGTGATCGAGGACTGGCTCGATGCGCATCCGGCCTCGGCTCGCCTGGCGGACGCCGATCACGCCACCGAGGCGCGGATGATCGTCGACTTCTCCATCACGCTCGGCGACGAGGTTATGCGGCTCGTGGGTGAGGACGGCGGGGACTTCCCGTTCGACCCCGCCGTGTTTCGCACGGTGCGCGAGCGGATGAGGGCGTTGAGCGTACCCGCACGGTGAACCCCCGCGCCGCGATCAGCGGCACGAGGTGTTCGGGACCGCCGCTACTTGACCTGTGCCGAGATGATGCTCATGACCGCCGTGTCGGCGAGCGTGGTGGTGTCTCCCACTTCACGGCCCTCGGCGACGTCGCGCAGCAGCCGTCGCATGATCTTGCCCGAGCGGGTCTTGGGCAGCTCGCCCACGATGTAGACGTCGCGGGGGCGCGCAATCGCACCGATCTGCTCGCCGACCCACGCCCGCAGGGTCTGGGCGAGGCCCTCTGGGGAGTGCTCGCGCAGGTAGCTCTCCTTGATGATCACGAACGACACGACGGCCTGGCCGGTGGTCTCGTCGCTGGCACCGACGACGGCCGCTTCGGCGACCGCTTCGTTGCCCACGAGCGCCGATTCGATCTCGGCAGTGGATAGGCGGTGTCCGGAGACGTTCATGACGTCGTCCACACGGCCCAGCAGCCAGATATCGCCGTCTTCATCGCGGCGGGCACCGTCGCCGGCGAAGTAGTAGCCGCGGTCGGCGAACTTCTCCCAGTACGTCTCGACGAAGCGGTCCGGGTCGCCCCAGATGCCGCGCAGCATGCTGGGCCACGGCTCGGTGACCACGAGCAGTCCGCCCGCATCGTTGCCGACTTCCTCGCCCGCCTCGTCCACGACATCCACCGAGATGCCGGGAAGCGGCACCTGCGCCGACCCGGGCTTGGTCTCGGTGACGCCGGGGAGGGCCGAGATCATGATGGCGCCGGTCTCGGTCTGCCACCAGGTGTCCACGATCGGAGTGCGCTCGGCGCCGATCACGTTGCGATACCACATCCACGCCTCGGGGTTGATGGGTTCGCCGACTGAGCCGAGCAGCCGCAGCGACGAGAGGTCGAACTCCTGCGGCACCTGGCGTCCGATCTTCATGAACGACCGGATGGCGGTGGGCGCCGTGTAGAGAATCGTGACGCCGTACTTCTCGACGATCTCCCACCAGCGGCCGGGATGCGGCGAATCCGGTGTTCCCTCGTAGATCACCTGCGTGGCGCCGTTCGCGAGCGGGCCGTACGTGACGTAGCTGTGGCCGGTGATCCAGCCGATGTCGGCCGTGCACCAGTAGACGTCGCGCTCGGGGTGCAGATCGAAGACGTTGCGGTGTGTATAGGCGGCCTGCGTGAGGTAGCCGCCGGAGGTGTGCAGGATGCCCTTGGGTTTTCCGGTGGTGCCGGAGGTGTACAGGATGAACAGCGGATTCTCGGCGTCGAACGGCTTCGCCTCGTGCTCGGCGGATGCGGCCGCCACCGCGTCGTGCCACCAGATGTCGCGGCCCGGCTTCCAGGCCACGTCGTTGCCGCCGCGGCGCACGACGAGCACGTGCTCGACGGTCTCCTGCGCGCCCGAACCCCGGTCGGCGAGGGCCTGATCCACGGCGGGCTTCAGGGGCGAGACCTTTCCCTTGCGGTAGCCGCCGTCCGCCGTGATCACGAGCTTCGCGCCGGCGTCGTCGATGCGTGCGCGCAGGCTGTCCGCGGAGAATCCGCCGAAGACGACGGAGTGGATGGCGCCGACTCGCGCCACCGCGAGCATCGCTGCCACCGCCTCCGGGATCATCGGCAGGTAGAGCGCAACGCGGTCGCCTTCGCCGATTCCCAGCTCCGTCAGCACGTTGGCCGTGCGCTTGACCTCCTCGGTCAGCTCCGCGTAGGTGACGCGGCGCTCGTCGCCGGGCTCGCCCTCCCACAGCAGCGCGACACGGTCGCCGTTGCCGGCGAGCACATGGCGGTCGAGGCAGTTGTAGGCGACGTTGAGCTCACCGTCGCCGAACCACCGGGCGAAGGGAGGGTTCGACCAGTCGAGCACCTCGGAGAAAGGGGTGTGCCAATGCAGGAGCTCGCGTGCCTGGTCCGCCCAGAAGCCTTCTCGGTCGGAGGCCGCCCGCTCGTAGAGCTCGGCGGTGGCGACTGCGCCCGCTGCGAACTCTGCGCTGGGGGCGAAACGACGGGTCTCGTTCAGCAGGTGGTCGATCTGGCTGCTCATGGCTCGCTCCTTTGCGCGCTGTTCGGGATGACGTGCGGGACGTCTCGCACATCATCACCCGCCCCGGTCGCGGGCGGATACCTCCATTAGAAGGTGGACGGCGGACACCGATATATCAATGCGGCTGGTCCGGCATGCCGTTTGGCCGCCGGTGTGAGGTTGCGTATGCTCGTGTGCGCCCGCCCTCGCGGCGGGGAGCACGGCCCTCATCACCCCCAATTTGCGGGGCTGTGCTCGGCGGCATCCCAACCCCCCAATGGGATGCCGCCTTTTCTTTTGCCCGGGGTGCGTCGCGCCTCCGCCGGCCGCTCGGATCTCCCCAGCCGCTGCGCCGCCGCGGTTCGTCAACCGGGCGTTGCAGCACGCCGGTTCAGCGGCGGCTGCGCGCCTAGCGTCGTTTCCATGCCGCAGCCCTTCGTCGTCGCGCCGCGGGGTGCGTCCGCATCCGGCGGGGCTGAGGCGCAGGCGGTCGCCCGCGACCCCGATGCGTCGCGCCCGATACTGGGCGGGCTGTCGGTCGCGGCGTGGGATCCGGTGCGGGTGCATCTGAGTGACCCGGCGGTCACCGACATCTTCATCAACGGCGAGCGCGGCCTCTTCGTGGATCGCGGCCGCGGCGCCGAATCGGTGCCGCACTGGCAGGCGACCGAGAGCGAGGTCCGCGAGATCGCGACGGGCCTCATCGCGCAGGGCGGTCGACACATCGACGATGCGACGCCGTGCGTCGATGTGCGCCTCGACGGCGGCGTCAGGGTTCACGCCGTGCTGCCGCCCGTCAGCGCGGACGGCACGACGATCTCCATCCGCGTGCCGCGGCGTCATCTGGGATCCTTGGCGGCCCTGCGCGAGGCGGGGATGCTCGATGCCCGGAGCGAGCGGGCGCTGCAACAGCTCGTCGCGGCCCGCGAGAACCTGCTGGTGACGGGAGCGGCCGGCAGCGGCAAGACCACTCTCCTGGCGGCGTTGCTCTCGTCCGCACCCCAGCGCGAGCGGATCGTGACCATCGAGGACGTGGCGGAGCTCCGCATCCGTCATCCGCATCACGTCCGTCTCGAGGCGCGCCAGGCCAACCTCGAGGGTGCCGGCGGCATCGATCTCGCCCGCCTGGTGCGCGAGGCGCTGCGGATGCGGCCGGACCGACTCGTGGTCGGCGAGTGCCGCGGCGCCGAGGTGCGCGAGTTGCTGACGGCGTTGAACACCGGACACGACGGCGGAGCGGGCACGCTGCACGCCAACGGCATCGAAGACGTGCCGGCACGGCTGGAGGCGCTGGGCGCGCTCGCGGGGCTCGACGACACCGCGCTCGCGCGCCAGGTGGTCAGCGCGATCGGTGTGGTCATCCACATCGCCCGCGGCGGAGACGGCGCCCGGCGCGTCGCGGGCATGGCGCGTCCGGTCCTGGTCGACGGGCGGCTGGGGATGGAGGAGGTCCCATGGGGCTGATCGCACGTCGTCGACCCGCTCCCGACGGTGTGGGGGACGCGGCCCAGCGCCTGTCGGTGCTGCTGCGCACGGGTATCTCGCCGGCGTCCGCCTGGGGGTTCCTGGCTTCCGCGGGGGATGCGGATGCGGTCGCGATCCACGCGGCGCACACGCAGGGGCAGCCGTTCCCGGGTGCGATCGCCGCCCGCGGTGACCGGTGGCGGCCACTGGCCGCGACCTGGCGGGTGGCCACCGCCGTCGGCGCTCCGCTCGCCGAGAGCCTCCGGGCGGTCGCCGCCGCCGTTCGCGACGCGCAGGAGTGCCGCGACGAGGTGCGTGTCGCCCTCGCCGAGCCGGCGGCCACCGCCCGGCTCATGGCCTGGTTGCCGCTCGTCTCCATCGGCCTGGGCGTGGCGCTGGGGTTCGACACGATCGGCGTCCTCACCGGCAGTCCCATCGGAATCGGATGCCTCATCGCGGGCATCGCCTTGATGATCGTGGCGCGCGTCTGGACCGGTGCGCTCACCCGCCGAGCGACACCCCCTCCCGCGATGCCGGGCCTGCACGCCGAGCTCGTCGCGATCGCGCTTTCCGGCGGAGTGTCGATCGAGCGCGCCCGGGCGCTGGCCGATCCGGAGGTCGACGCACCGGATCCGGGGCTCGACGCGCTGCTGCAGCTCTCGCGCTCCGCCGGGGTCCCCGCCGTCGAGCTCCTGCGTGCGGGCGCGTCCCTCGCCCGCCACCGCGCTCGCACGGACGGCCGGATGCGGGCGGCCGGGCTCGGCGCCGCCCTCCTGCTGCCGCTGGGGGTCTGCATCCTGCCCGCTTTCCTGCTGCTGGGGGTCGCGCCGATGCTCATGAGCGTGCTCGGTGCATCCGCACTCCCGCTATGACCGCGTGCCCACCCGCCGGTGCCCATAAGAGAGGAGCAACACATGACCCCAACCACCGACGCCCGACGGCGCCTCCCGACGCTCACCCGCCGTCGTGCGGCCGAGCTGTTCGGCGACGACTCGGGAGCGGCGACGGCCGAGTACGCGATCGCGACGATGGCTGCCGTCGCCTTCGCGGGACTTCTCGTCGTCATCATGAGATCCGATGAGGTGCGAGGGATCCTGGAGGATCTCGTGCGCCGCGCTCTCACGGTCGAATGAGATCCCGGCTCGGCGATCGCGGCTCGGCCGCGGCGGAGTTCGCGGTCGCCGTGCCGGCGGTGCTGCTCGTGCTGGCCCTGGGCGTCGGCGGGCTCGCCACCGCATCCGCTCAGGTGCGCCTGCAGGATGCCGCAGCGGATGCGGCGCGGCTCGCGGCGCGGGGTGAGGACGTCGCGCGGGCGCTCGGCGTTCTCTCTCACGCCGTCCCGGGTGCGAGCGGCACGATCGGGGAGGAGGGCGACCTCGTGTGCGTGACCGCATCGGCCCCTGCGCCGCTGCCCGCGATCTCGCTCAGCGCCCGCTCGTGCGCCCTGTCGGGTGGACGCTGATGCCCGGCACGGCGGCGACGGTAGGCACGATCGGCGCGCTCGCGGCTTTCGTCGCGGGCCTCAGCGTGGTCGGCGCGGCGAGCGTGCATGCGCAGCGACTGTCGGCGGCGACGGATGCGGCGGCGCTCGCCGCGGCGGACGCCGCATCCGGTGCCGTAATGGGCGTTCCGTGCGAGCGCGCCGCCCAGCTGGCAGCCACCGCATCCGCGGAGGTCGTATCCTGCGAGGTGGAGGGTCTCATCGCGACCGTGCGCCTCAGCAGCGCCTTCGGTCCGTTCCCCGCCCAGGCCGCAGCCCGCGCGGGTCCCGCGCCCGAGCCGCGCGACGACGGGTGAACCGGCCCTCCAGCCGACCACCGTCCCGAGGTGTGTATGGTGACAGCGACGAAAGGACCACCGTTGGCAAAGGGTTCTCAGGCCACGACGAAGAGCGGCAAGACGCTCGTGATCGTCGAGTCGCCGACCAAGATGACCTCGATCCAGGGCTACCTGGGTGATGACTACGAGGTGCTCAGCTCCGTGGGGCACATCCGCGACCTCGCGAGCAAGAAGGACATTCCGGCCGAGAAGAAGGCCGCGTACGGCAAGTACTCGATCGACGTCGACAACGGCTTCGACCCCTTCTACGTGGTCAACGACCGCAAGACCAAGACCGTTGCCGAGCTCAAGCGGGCGGTGAAGGATGCGAGCGAGGTCCTGCTCGCCACCGATGAAGACCGCGAAGGAGAGGCCATCGCGTGGCACCTCCTGGAGGTGCTCAAGCCCAAGGTCCCCGTCAAGCGCATGGTGTTCCACGAGATCACCAAGGACGCCATCCGTGCGGCCGCCGAGAACACGCGCGAGCTCGATCTGGCCCTCGTGGACGCCCAGGAGACCCGCCGCGTGCTCGACCGGCTCTACGGCTGGGACGTCTCGCCCGTGCTGTGGCGCAAGGTCGGCAGCGGTCGTGAGGGCGCTGCCCTGAGCGCCGGTCGCGTGCAGTCCGCCGCCACCCGTCTGGTCGTCGACCGCGAGCGCGAGCGCATGTCGTTCGTCTCGGCCAGCTACTGGGACATCGAGACGCTGGCCGTCAAGGGCGACCAGTCCTTCACCGCGCGCCTCGCCCGCATCGACGGCGCACCGCTCGCGCGCGGCACCGACTTCGACGACAAGGGTCAGCTGAAGAAGGCGGTCGTCGTCCTCACCGAGGACGACGTGCGCGCACTGGCTGCGGCCATCGAGGGCGTCGGCACGGCGCACGTCTCCGCGCTCGAATCGAAGCCGGGAACCCGCAGCCCCCGTGCGCCCTTCACGACCTCGACCCTGCAGCAGGAGGCCGGCCGCAAGCTCTCGATGAGCGCGAAGCACACGATGAGCGTCGCCCAGCGCCTCTACGAGAAGGGGTACATCACCTATATGCGCACCGACTCGACCTCGCTCTCGAAGCAGGCGGTCGAAGCGGCGCGCGAGCAGGCCGTGAGCCTGTACGGCGATCGCGCCGTGCCCGCCAACCCGCGCGTCTACGCGAGCAAGAGCAAGAACGCGCAGGAGGCGCACGAGGCCATCCGCCCCTCCGGCGAGCACTTCCGTACCCCCGCATCCGTCGCCTCCCACCTCGACCGCGACGAGCAGCGCGTGTACGACCTGATCTGGAAGCGCACCGTCGCGAGCCAGATGGCCGACGCCAAGTACGAGACCACCACGGTGACCCTGTCGCTGACGGCGGATCAGAAGGCGCTCGAGCTCACCGCATCCGGCACCGTCTACACCTTCAAGGGCTTCCTGGAGGCCTACGAGGAGGGCCGCGACGAGAAGCGCGCCGATGCCGACAAGGCCGACGACCAGTCGCTGCCGGCGATGAGCGTCGGCGACGAGCTGGCCATGCGCGAGGTGGAGCCCAAGGGTCACGCGACCTCGCCGAAGCCGCGCTACACCGAGGCGAGCCTCGTGAAGGCGCTCGAGGAGAAGGGCATCGGCCGCCCCTCCACCTTCGCCAGCATCATCGACGTGATCCTCGACCGCGGATACGTCTCCAAGCGCGGTCAGGCTCTCGTGCCGAGCTGGCTGGCCTTCAGCGTCGTGCGCCTGCTCGAGCAGCACTTCTCCGACCTCGTCGACTACGACTTCACGGCGGCACTCGAGGATGACCTCGACGCGATCGCCCGCGGCGAGCAGCGGCGCGAACAGTGGCTGCGGGAGTTCTACTTCGGTTCCGAGAACCACGTCGGACTCCGCCACATCGTCGACAACCTCGGCGACATCGATGCACGTGAGCTCAACGCGACCCGGATCACCGACACCGCGACGCTCCGCTTCGGCAAGTACGGCCCCTACCTCGAGGTGGTCGACCCGGCAAACCCCGAGGCCAAGCCCCGGATCATCAACATCCCCGAGGATCTGGCGCCCGACGAGCTGACCGCCGAGAAGGCGCAGGAACTCGTCGACGCCCCGATCGCCGGCGACCGTGTGCTGGGCGAGCATCCCGACAACGGCAAGCTCATCGTGGTCAAGGACGGTCGCTTCGGTCCCTACGTGCAGGAGGTCGACCCCGTCGACCCGGATGCGGTGGACGAGGCGACGGGTGAGGTCGCCGAAGCGCCCAAGAAGCGCGGCGCCAAGAAGGAGGCCGCGCCCAAGCCCCGCACCGCCTCGCTCTTCAAGAGCATGTCGGTCGACACCGTCGATCTCGACACGGCTCTCAAACTGCTCGAGCTGCCCCGTGTCGTGGGCGTCGACCCGGCGACCGAGGAGGAGATCACCGCCCAGAACGGCCGCTACGGTCCGTACCTGAAGAAGGGCACCGATTCCCGCTCGCTCGACTCCGAACAGCAGATCTTCGACATCACGCTCGAGGAGGCGCTCGAGCGCTACGCGCAGCCCAAGTACGGTGCCCGTCGCGCGTCCAGCGCTCTCAAGGAGTTCGACGCGGACCCGGTCAGCGGCAAGCCGATCAAGATCAAGGACGGTCGCTTCGGCGCGTACGTCACCGACGGCGAGACCAACGCGACCATCCCGCGCGGCGAGACGGTCGACGACGTCGACTTCGAGCGGGCCAAGCAGCTGCTCGCCGACAAGCGCGCCAAGGGCCCCGCCCCCAAGCGCACGTCGGCGCGCAAGACGACCACCCGCAAGACGTCCGCGAAGAAGTGACCGTCACGACGCCGTCGGGTCTGTGGATCACCTTCGAGGGTGGCGACGGCTCGGGAAAGACCACGCAGGCGAGTCTGCTCGAGCAGTGGCTGCGTGAATCCGGCCGCACGGTCGTGCGCACGCGCGAGCCCGGCGGCACCGAGGTCGGTGTCCTGGTGCGTGACATCGTGCTGCATCACCGCGGCGAGGTCGCGGCGCGGGCGGAGGCGCTGCTCTACGCGGCGGATCGCGCGCAGCACGTCGAGACGCTCGTGCGGCCCGCGCTGGCCCGGGGTGAGATCGTCGTGCAGGACCGCTACCTCGACTCGTCGGTCGCGTACCAGGGCGCCGGACGCGTGCTGGATGCGGGGGAGATCCGTCAGCTGTCGCTGTGGGCCACCGGAGGCGCTCTGCCGGACGTGACCGTGCTGCTGGATCTCGACCCGGAATCCGCGCGCTCCCGCCTCGATGCGGCCGACAAGCCGTTCGATCGCCTGGAGGCGGAGAAGGACGAGTTCCACGCGCGGGTGCGCGCCGCCTTCCTCGATCTGGCCGCGGGGGAGCCGCAGCGTTTCCTCGTGATCGATGCGACCGCGGGCGTCGATGAGATCGCCGCCGTCATCCGCGAGCGCGTCGCAAGCCTGCTGCCTCCTGTGGTCGCTGACGGGAGCGTCGACGGCCGCGGATAGGCTGGGCGCATGCACACCGCCGCGTCCTCTCTCCCCTGGGAAGACGTGTGGGGGCAGGACGACGCGGTGCAGCTGCTGCAGGCGGCCGCATCCGATCCCGCGCAGCTCACGCACGCGTGGTTGATCACGGGCCCTCCCGGCTCCGGCCGTTCGACGCTGGCCTACGGGTTCGCGGCGGCGCTCATCGCCGAGCCGGGAGACGACGCGGCCGTGCGCCAGGTCCTCGCCCGCAGCCATCCCGACCTCACGGCGCTTCGCACGGAGCAGGTCGTCATCCGCATCGAGGAGGCGCGTCAGCTCGTCGAGCGCGCGTACTACTCGCCCTCGCTGGGCCGGTATCGCGTCATCGTCGTCGAAGACGCCGATCGCATGGCCGAGCGCACCTCCAACGTGCTGCTCAAGGCGCTCGAAGAGCCGCCCGAGCGTACGATCTGGGTGCTGTGCGCGCCGAGCGACGCCGATCTGCTTCCCACCATCCGTTCGCGCGTGCGCACGGTGCGGCTGCGCGAACCGGACGTGTCGGACGTCGCCCGTCTGATCGCCCAGCGCACCGGCGTCGACGCGGCGGTCGCCGAGCAGGCCGCCCGGCACGCGCAGCGCCACATCGGCATGGCTCAGCGTCTGGCGACGGATGCTGACGCCCGCCGTCGACGCGACGAGACGCTGCGCAGCGCCCTGGCCGTGCGGGGGGTCGGCGACGCGGTCGATGCGGCCGCCCGCATCGTTCAGGTCGCCACCGATGACGCGAAGGCACTCACGGTCGAGCGCGACGAGGCGGAACGGGCATCGCTGCTGCGCACCGTCGGTCTCGCCGAGGGAGCTGCGGTGCCGCCCGCCGTGCGATCTCAGCTCAACGCCCTGGCCGACGAGCAGAAGCGCCGCGCGACGCGCAGCCTCCGCGACGGCGTCGACCGCGTCCTCACCGATCTGCAGTCGCTGTTCCGCGACGTCGTGATGGTGCAGTTCGGCCGCACCGATGGCCTCATCAACACCGAGTTGTCCGACGACCTGCACGCCCTCGCGGGGGCGTGGGAGCCGGACCGCACTCTCCTCGTCCTCGACGAGATCGCCCTGACCCGCCGGAACCTCGAGCGCAACGCGGCCCCCGCGCTGGCACTCGAGAGTCTGCTGGTCGCCGTCGCCACCGGAAGGAGCTCGTCGTGAGCGCCGCCCCCCGCATCCGTCGCCTGATCGCCGTGACAGGTGTCGTCGTCACCCTCGCCGCCCTCGCCGGGTGCGCGTTCAAGGTCGACGTCGCTCCCTCGCCGACCCGCAGCGCAGAGCCCGACACGACCGGCATCTCCGAGGAACTGCTGCCGTTCTACGGGCAGGAGCTCTCGTGGAACTCCTGCGGCACCGGACTCGACTGCACCACGGTGACGGCGCCGCTGGACTGGAACGACCCGTCGGCCGGCGAGATCGACCTCGCTGTCGTGCGTCACCTCGCCACCGACCGAGAGCCCCTCGGCTCGCTGCTGACGAACCCCGGCGGCCCCGGCGCCAGCGGTGTCGCGCTCATCCGCGACTCGCTCTCATTCGCCGTGGGCGACGCCCTCCAGAGCGACTACGACGTCATCGGCTTCGACCCGCGCGGTGTCGGCGAATCGAGTGCGGTGCGCTGCTTCGACGCCCCCGACATGGACCGCTATCTGTTCGACATCCCCACCGGCACCCGCGGGTCCGCGGAGTGGAACAGTCAGCTCGAGGCCCGCAACGCGACCTTCGCCCAGGCGTGCGAGGCGAACAGCAACGGCATCCTGCAGTTCATCACCACGGAGCAGTCCGCACGTGACATGGATCTGCTGCGCGGCGTGCTGGGCGACGAGAAGCTCAACTACCTCGGCTATTCCTACGGCACGTTCCTCGGCGCGACGTATGCGCAGCTGTTCCCGGAGCGTGTGGGCCGCCTCGTCCTCGACGGCGCGATCGACCCCCAGACGTCCCAGCTGGATGTGTCGACGACGCAGGGCATCGGGTTCGAGTCGGCGCTGCGCGCCTACATGGCGTCGTGCCTCCAGGGTTCGGACTGTCCCTTCACCGGGACGGTCGACGACGGGATGGCGGATCTGAGCACCTTGCTCGCGAGCGCCGATCGCAATCCGCTCCCGAACGCGGACGGCCGCCGCATGGGCGCCGACTCGATGATGACCGCGATCATCGCTGCGCTGTATTCGCAGGACAGCTGGTCGTACCTGACGACGGCGCTCTCCGACGCGCTGCAGGGCGACCCGTCGGTCGCGTTCCAGCTCGCCGACTTCTACTACAACCGCAGCGGTGGTGCCTACAGCGATAACTCCACCGAAGCCTTCATCGCCTACAACTGCATGGACTACCCGGACGACGCCACACCGGAGCAGGAGGCCGCGTCGAAGGCCCTGCTCGCGGAGCGTGCGCCGACCGTGGCCCCGTACTGGTCGAGCGACGTCGACTCGTGCGCGTCGTGGCCGTTCCCGCCGAGCGGTGAGCGCAAGGCGCTGACCGCTCAGGGGGCCGCTCCCATCGTGGTCATCGGGACGACGAACGACCCCGCCACCCCCTACGACTGGTCGGTGGCGCTGGCCGATCAGCTCGCCTCCGGCGTGCTGATCACCCGGGTCGGAGAGGGGCACACCGGCTACAACAAGGGCAACACCTGCGTCGACGACGCGGTGGAGGCGTACTTCGTCGACGGCACGGTGCCGCAGGACGGCCTGCGCTGCGAGTGAGCGGCTCCCGAGCGTTCGCGGCGGCCCGTTCGAGCATGTAAGATCGTTGCTTGTGCATCGCGGAAGCGACGCGCGCCGCCTTAGCTCAGACGGCAGAGCGATTCACTCGTAATGAATAGGTCAAGGGTTCGATTCCCTTAGGCGGCTCAGCACGAGAAGAGGGGTCCCGGAAGGGGCCCCTCTTCTGTTTCCCCCGGCGCATCCCGCATCCGCCGGCCCACCCGCATCCGCCCTGGGACCGCATCCGCCCCGCGAGACTGCACTTGCACCACGAGATCACTGTGTTTACCCGTGATCTCGTGACCGAAATGGGCCCACGCGCCCCGAGGCTCCGCGGCCGCGCAGCGGGCGTGGAGAGGGCGTGGGGACAGTCTCGCGGGATCGGGCAGGCGGGATGGAACGAGCGGAGCGGGGGAGGGGGATGGGATGATCGGATGGTGGGTCACACCGTCGACGTGCTGCTGGAGACGTTCACCTGGGTCGGCTTCCTCGGCGCGGTGGCCGTCGGAGTCGTCTGGCTGATCCTGCTGCTCGTCGACGGCACCTGGACGCCCGCGCACGCCGTCGTCGAGCCGGGTGAGAGCGGACGCGTCGCGCACTGGTTCACGGCGGAGGGCGGGGTCGGCCGTGCCGTTCTCAGCGACGCCGACGAGGCGCACCTCGCGGGCGCGGACGAGGCGGACATCTACTACCGCCCCGGCGCGGATGATCGGATGCGGTTCGTCGCCCGGTCTCCGCTCGTACGGCTGACCGGGTGGTTCACCGTGGGTTTCCTCGCCGTCGGCATCCTCGCGCTCGCCCTGTCGCTGGTCACCATGTTCCTGGCGTGAGCCGCTGCGGCGCTGGAAGACGGACTGGCGCCGGGGCCATATAGCTAGATAAGCTAGCGACATGGCCGCATCCTCGACCCCGATCCGACCCTCGCGCTGGCTTCGGGTGGGCATCCCCTCACTGCTCGTGCTCATCTGGCTCGTCGTGGGGTCGATCGGTGGTCCGTACTTCGGCAAGGTCGATGAGGTATCCACCAACGATCAGTCGACATTCCTGCCGCAGAGTGCGGCCTCCACGCAAGTCAACGAGCGGCTTCCCGAGTTCCTCTCCGGCGACAGCATCCCGGCCGTCGTGGTGTTCTCTGCAGACCAGAAGCTCACCGACGCCCAGCTCGCCGAGCTGCAGACCGTGGCCGACGACATCGCGCAGACGCCGGGGGTGCTCGACGGGATCTCGCCCCCCATCGTGTCCGATGACGGCCGTGCCGCGCAGATCTTCGTTCCCATCGACGCATCAGGCGAGGTGCCGGACGCCGTCGAGGCAGTCCGCGACGTCGTCGCCTCCGACGCGCCCTCGGGCGTCGACGGATGGGTGACCGGCCCTGCCGGGTTCACCGCGGACCTGGTCGAAGGGTTCCTCGGCATCGACGGGCTGCTGCTGGGCGTCGCGCTCATCGCCGTGTTCGTGATCCTCGTCATCGTCTACCGCTCGCCGCTGCTGCCCGTGCTCGTGCTGCTCACGAGCGTCTTCGCGCTGTGCGTGGCGCTGCTGACGGTGTGGTGGCTCGCCAAGGCGGGAATCTTCGTGCTGAACGGCCAGGTGCAGGGCATCCTGTTCATCCTGGTGATCGGCGCCGCCACCGACTATGCGCTCCTCTTCGTGGCGAGATATCGCGAGGCTGTGGCCGAGGGGCAGGCGAGATGGCCGGCGACCGTGCAGGCCTGGCGAGGAGCGTTCGAGCCCATCCTCGCCTCGGGCGGAACCGTCACCGCGGGACTGCTGTGCCTCCTGCTGTCGGACCTTGCCAGCAACCGCGCGCTCGGGCCGATCGCGGCGATCGGCATCGCCTTCGCGATGCTCTCCGCGCTCACCTTCCTGCCCGCGCTGCTCGCGCTCGTGGGCCGCGCCGCCTTCTGGCCCTTCATCCCGAAGCGTCCGGCGGCGGTGCCGTCGGACGACCCGAACGCCCCTGTTTCGGGCCTCTGGCCGCGGGTGGCGCGGTTCGTCACGCGGCGCGCCCGTCCGGTGTGGATCATCAGCACCGTCGTGCTCCTCGTCGGCGCCGCAGGCATCACGCAGCTCAAGGCCGACGGCGTGCCCTCCAGCGACCTCGTGCTGGGGTACTCGCAGGCGCGTGACGGTCAGGACGTGCTCGCGGAGCACTTCCCGGCGGGCTTCGGCAGCCCCGTGTACGTCGTGGTCTCCGAAGCGGATGCGGCCGCCGCCGTCACTGCGACATCGGATGCCCAGGGCATCGACAGCGTGGCGATCGCCGCCGCGGACTCGCCGACAGGTCAGGCTTCCGTCGCCGTCTCGGCAGGCGCGCTCGAGCTCACGGCGGTCGGTCCCCCCGGAACCCCCGCGCCCGTGGCCACCACCGTCGACGGGGATGTCCTGCTGATCGCGACTCTCACGGATGCGGCGGACTCCGCCGCGGCCGACGACGCTGTCGTGGCGCTACGCGACGCCCTCGAACGCGACCTCGGAGAGGGGGCGGCGCTCGTCGGCGGGCAGACAGCCATCGACGTCGACACGAACGCCACCTCGATCCGCGACCGCACGGTCATCATCCCCGTCATCCTCGCCGTCGTCTTCATGATCCTCATGCTGCTGCTGCGCTCGATCCTCGCGCCCGTCCTGCTGATCGCGAGCACCGTGATCTCGTTCGGCACGGCGATGGGGGTGAGCGCGCTCGTGTTCAACCATGTGTTCGACTTCCCCGGCGCAGATCCCGCGGTGCCGCTCTACGGCTTCGTCTTCCTCGTCGCCCTCGGCATCGACTACAACATCTTCCTCATGTCGCGCGTCCGGGAGGAGTCGCTGCGCCACGGCACGCGCGCGGGTATCGTGCGCGGCCTCGTGTCGACCGGAGGGGTGATCACCTCGGCCGGCCTCGTACTCGCGGCGACCTTCGCGGCCCTCGGTGTCATCCCGATCCTGTTCCTCGCTCAGCTGGCCTTCATCGTGGCCTTCGGCGTCCTGCTGGACACCTTCGTCGTCCGCTCGCTCCTGGTTCCCGCGCTCGCCTCCGACATCGGACGCGCGGTGTGGTGGCCCTCCAAGCTGTGGCGCGCCGGAGTCGAGACGCAGGATGCGGCACCGATGACGCGTGCCGCGTACCGGCGTACGCTCGGAACATGACCAAGGCGCTGTTCATCGTCGACGTCCAGAACGACTTCACCGAGCGCGGTGCGCTCGGGGTGGCGGGGGGTGACGCGGTCGCCGAGCGGATCTCCGCCTACCTCGCGGACCACGCGGGCGACTATGACCTCATCGTCGCGTCCCGGGACTGGCACGATGCCGAGGGCGACAACGGCGGGCACTTCGCCGCAGAGCCCGACTTCATCGACACGTGGCCGCCGCACTGCGTAGCGGGCACGTTCGGCGCCGAGTACGACGAGGTCTTCGACACGTCCGCCGTGACCCACCACCTCAAGAAGGGGCAGGGGGAGCCCGCCTACTCGCTCTTCGAGGGGCGCACCGACGAGGGTCGAACGGCGACTGAGCTGCTCGAAGAGCACGGCATCCTCGACATCGACGTGGTCGGTATCGCGACTGACTACTGCGTGCGCGCCTCGGCTCTGGATGCCATCGCCGCAGGCCGGCATGTGCGCGTGTTCACCGACCTCGTCGCCGGCGTGCACGCCGAGTCGAGCGAGAAGGCCTTGGCCGAGATCGCGCACGCTGGCGCAGTGGTCACCGCGTCGCGCTGAGCGCGCGCCCGGCGCAGTCGTCACCGCGTCGCGCTGAGCGCGCGCGAGCGCGATGGTTGCGAGACGGTTCCCCCGCGCACGGCGGACGACGGTGGTGTACACACGCGCACCCTATGCGCGGCGGGCAAACGGCTGTCGAACGCTCGGCAACCGCTCGGAGCCGGGGCCGGCTTACCGATGCGGGTCGACGACCCGACCGCGGGAGGCCTACAGCGACCGGATGAGGGAGGCAGAGTCCCACGGGCCAACGTGGCGGATACCGCCGATGAAGAACGTGGGCGTCGAATGCAGATCCATGAGCTCCGCGTCCAGACGGTCGTCCTGGATGTGGCGCAGGACGGCGGGGGAGCGCAGATCGTCGGCGAAGCGGTCGATGTCCAGGCCCAGTTCGTCGGCGTAGCGGATCAGGTCCGAGAGCTCGAGCTGATCCTGATGCGCGAACATCTTTCGCGTCATCTCATAGAAGTGGCCCTGTGCCGCCGCGGCCTCCGAGGCCTGCGCAGCCTGCTGCGCGTGTGGATGCGGGGCATCGAGCGGCAGGTGTCGCCACACCCAGCGCACCTGGTCGCCGAGTGCGGCGAAGACCTCGTCGATCGACCCCGTGGCGCGGCCGCAGAACGGGCACTCGAAGTCGCCGTATTCGACGATCGTGAGCGGCGCGTCCTTCGGCCCCTTGATGTGGTCGCGCGCGGGGTCGACGGGGCGGTTCAGGTATTTGCCGACGGCGACGGGCGGCCGCACCCGGTCGCCGATAGAGATGATCGCCCATCCGGCGAGGAAGGCGAGGACGGATGCGGTGAGCACGCCGACGCGGGCGAGGTCCTGCGTGTGGGGGTCATCGATCGCGATAGGCACGAGGAACAGGGCGATCGTGAACCCGATGCCCGACAGCGCGCCGCCGCCGGCGATCCGCGTCATCCCGAGACCGGGAGCCAGAACGCCCTTGCCTGTGGCGCGCAGCAGCCAGGTCGCACCCGTGATTCCGATGAACTTGCCGGCGACGAGCGCGACGATGATGCCCCAGGTCAACGGTGAGGTGAAGGCTTCCTTCAGCGTCGCCGGGTCGAGGTGGACCCCAGCGTTGGCCAGGGCGAACAGGGGCAGGACGCCGAACGAGATGTAGGGGCGCCATCCCGCATCCACGCGTTCGTTGATCGAGAGCGAGTCGCGCACGCTGCGCTGCACTGCGGCCGCGTAGACGGTGTTGGGGGATTCGCGGAAGGCGCGGGTGAGCTCCGCCGTGCGTTCGACATCGCTGCGCCGGGGTGGGAAGACCGGGATGAGCAGGGCGATCGCGACGCCGGCGAGGGTCGCGTGCACGCCCGAGAGCAGCACGACGATCCAGAGGACGATACCCAGTGCCGCGTAGGAGAACCCTCGGCCGTAGGGCAAGAAGCGCACGAGGGCGATCAGTCCCATGAGGACTGTGGCCACCAGCAGGGCGACGAGGTTGAGGCTGTCGGAGTAGAAGACGCCGATGACCAGCAGCGCCCCGATGTCGTCGACGACGGCGAGGGTCAGCAGGAACGCGCGTAGGCGGGCGGGGAACTTCGGGCCGATGATCGCGAGGGCTCCCAGCAGGAACGCCGTGTCCGTGGAGATGACCACGCCCCACGCGTGCGTTTCCTCGGTGCCGAGCGTGAAGAGGACGAAGATCCCTGCGGGCACCACGAGACCCGCGACCGCCGCCGCGATCGGCAGGGTGGCGCGAGCCCGGTCGGTGAGCTCGCCGATGGTGAGCTCACGTTTGACCTCGAGTCCGACAAGGAAGAAGAACAGCGTCATCAGTCCGTCGTTGACGAGCGCGTGGAGGGTCGAATCGATCTGCACGTCGCCTACGGCGATCGTGATCGGCGTCTCCCAGAAGTGCTCGTAGCCGGCGCCCCATGGGCTGTTCGCCCAGATGATGGCGAGTGCGGTGGCGATCAGCATCAGGGCTGCCGACATGCGGTCCGGCGCGATCGGACGGCGCTTCTTCTTGACGGGGCCGCTGCGATGCAGTTCGACGCTGGTCATCGGACTCCTCCCGGGCGCGGATGCGGGACCACGGGCGAATGCCCAGGAGGAAGTCTGCCGCATCCCGGGCCGTCCGGGGCGAGCGAGAGGGGCCCCATTGAGCCCACCCTGGCGGATCGCTCCCGATCAGCGCTGCATCGGGCGCCAGGACTCCAGGAACGCCGAGACCGTGAGCGTCTCCATCTCCAACTCGATCTTGCCGAACAGGTGCGAGGCCATGTTGGCGTCGGTGGGGATGCGGAGCACGAGCGCCTGGGTGTCGAGCCGGCGGATCTCGACGTCGTACATGTTGAGCACTCCGGATCCGAGCAGGGCATCGACCCCCGCACGCACCCAGTTCGAGGGGCGCGGCACAAGCGCGGCGCTCAGGTAGTCGGTGGCGACCTCGTCGTCGGATGCGGTGTCCATACACCCCATCTTCTCGTGACGGGCACCGTCATCACTCGTCCGTGTGGAAGCCCGCTGCCTTGTGCGTGCCGTCGCAGAACGGTTTGATGCTCGACAGGCCGCAACGACACAGGGCGACGGTGCGCCGACGGCGCTCGATCGGGTTGCCGGTCGCGTCCACGATTCGCGCTTCGCCGCGCACGGGCAGCGGTCCGTTGGGGTAGGCGGTGATCGTCACGGGCTCGTCGTTCATGCGGCACCGCCACGCAGTGAGGAGACGCCGCTCGTGAACGCGTCGTACATGTGCTGCGCGACCCAGCCGTCGACGGTCAGACATGCGGCAGCGCCGAACATGATGTCGGCGAGCAGGTCGGGTCGGTCCTCCGCGAGGGCGCCGGCGAGGTCCCGGCCGGCGATCTGCTCGTGCACCGCGTCGGCCTCGACGTGCTCGTCGAAGTAATCGGTCACCTCCTCGCCATAGCCGAGCCGGCGCAGACCGTCGCCGTACAGCCGATTGGGGATGGAGGACGTCATCTCGAAGGCGGCCAGGTGGCCCACGATGGCGCCGAGCAGGCGACGGTTCAACCCGAACATCGACATCGTGTTGTGGGAGGCCAAGGTCACGGCGGGGACGTCGTCGACGTACGCGCCGTAGCGATCGTCGAGACCGGCGGCGCGGACGGTGCGCGACGTGGCGTGAGGAGATGAGGCTGGTTCCGCATTCCGCGCAGAAGCGGGATGTGCCGGGTTCTCCGCGCGGCAACCGCCGCACACAGCCTGGATTCGGCGTCCAGAACGGCTGTGGATCACCACATCCGCTCGGTCAGCGGGCGAGGCTCGAGACCAGATTGATCGTCGCTGCGACGACGACGACGCCCAGGAGAAACGACAGGAGTGCGTGACGAAGGGCCTCGCGTCGGATGGTGCTGCTGGTGATGGTGGTGTCCGACACCTGGTACGTCATGCCGAGCGTGAACGCGAGGTAGGCGAAGTCGCGGTAGTCGGGGGGATCGGGCTGGTTGAAGTCGATGCCGCCGTGCTGCGTGTAGTACAGCGCGGCGTAGCGGAGGCTGAAGAGTACGTGGATCAGGAACCAGGACGCGGCCACCGTGACGACCGCGATGCCCGCCAACTCGAGCCGGGCGGAGTTCGAACTCACGGTGCCCGCCTCGACCAGCACGAGTGCGATGGCGCCGAAGCTCGCGAGACTGGCGAGCACGAGCAGGGTCTGCGCAGTCGTTCGGGTCGGATCCTCGCGGGTGGCGTGCTGCTCGGTCTGGGTGGCGTCCAGGCGCAGGATGCCGAACCACACCCACAGCGAGAAGGTGCCGGCCCCCGCGATCCAGCCGATGGCGGGGGCATAGATCCACGAGGCCGCCAGTCCCACGGCGACGGTGACGACGAAGAACACGCCGAACAGGACCGTCACCCGCCACCCTGCGCGGTGGCGGCGCGAGGAGAAGTCCGTGGCCGGGGTGCTCACGCGCGGGCCGTTCGCTCTTGCATACCCGGATCGTACGTCGTGCGCGGGGTGTGTTGCCCTATGCGCGCGTTTAGGGGGCCTGCGCGGTCGAGCGGTTGCGTCCGCGGAGCCTGGGTAGGGCCCCCGTCGCAGGGGTGAGATCCGACCGCGCAGCGCCGACGCGGTGAGTCACATCCAGCGTGGAGTATGGACTCTCGTCCGGGCGTCGGCAACGGCCCGGGCATCCACTGCGGACTCTGCGTGGATGCCGAACTCCGGCCAGCGGAGCACGATCGCGTCGACGGCCACGCTTGCGGGGACAGCTGTGTAGAGAAGCAGATCGCATTTGTGTTCCCCGCCCCCGCCACTGATCGTTGTGAACGGCGCCGCCTTGATGCTCCAGCGCGCAGCGTTGCTGGCGAAACCGCCCGGCCGGAGGAACGTGTAGGCGAGTCCGGATTCCTCGACCGCCCGTTGGATACGAAGGAAGCGGCCGCCGTTGAAGTCGTCCGCCGCGCCCGGCAGCGTCACGGCGCTGGAGGACAGCAGCACCACGTGTCGCACGCCGGCGGCGGCAAGCGTGGAAGGGTGGAGAGCAACGCGATCGCCCCGCGCAATACCCTAGGGGGGTATCCTGAGGAGCGCGGACGTCGTTCGCTGAGGGAGGCAAAATGTCGCACGAGCACATGGCGCACCACGCCGATGAGGCGGTCCACCAGGGCCACGACCACGACCAGCACGCCGGTATGCATCAAGACGGGCACGCGCACGGTGGGCACGCGGGTCACGGCGATCATGTCGCTCGGTTCCGTCGGCTCTTCTGGATCATGCTCGTGATCGCGGTGCCGGTGGTCGCCTTCTCGGGCATGTTCTCGATGCTGCTGGGCTACTCGCTCCCCGACGGCGCCTGGGTCGGCTGGGTCTCACCGCTGCTGGGGGCGGTGATGTACTTCTGGGGAGGGTGGCCGTTCCTCACCGGTGCTGTCTCGGAGGTGCGAGCGCTTCGACCCGGGATGATGCTGCTGATCGCGCTCGCCATCACCGTCGCGTTCGTCGCGTCACTGGGCGCGAGCGTGGGGCTGCTCGATCACGAGCTCGACTTCTGGTGGGAGCTGGCGCTTCTGATCGTCATCATGCTGCTCGGCCACTGGATCGAGATGCGTTCGCTCGCGCAGACGACATCGGCGCTCGACTCTCTGGCGGCACTGCTGCCCGACGAGGCTGAGATCGTCGACGGCGATGCAACGCGAACAGTCGCCCCCTCCGACCTCCGGGTCGGCGACGTGGTCGTGGTGCGCCCCGGTGGGCGTGTCCCGGCCGACGGTCGCGTGATCGCCGGCGCGGCCAGCATGGACGAGTCGATGATCACAGGAGAGTCTCGCGCGGTGCCCCGCGCCGAGGGCGCGGCGGTGGTGGCGGGAACCATCGCGACCGACTCATCCATTCGAGTCGAGATCACCGCGGTCGGCGACGGCACGACCCTCGCCGGCATCCAGCGACTCGTCGCCGAGGCGCAGAACTCGTCGTCGCGCGCGCAGCGGATCGCCGATCGAGCTGCGGCCTGGTTGTTCTGGTTCGCCCTCGGTGCGGCGGTCATCACGGCTGTGGTCTGGAGCCTGGTCGGACTGCCCGATGAGGCGGTGGTACGCACGATCACCGTCCTTGTCATCGCCTGTCCGCACGCGCTCGGACTCGCCATTCCGCTCGTCGTCTCGATCGCGACGGAGCGCGCGGCCCGCGGTGGCGTCCTGATCAAAGATCGGCTCGCACTCGAGCGGATGCGCACCGTCGACACCGTGCTCTTCGACAAGACCGGCACGCTCACGAAGGGGGAGCCGACCGTCACCGGCATCGAGAGCACCGGGCACCTGACCCGCGACGATGTGCTCGCCCTGGCGGCCGCCGCCGAAGCGGACTCCGAGCATCCGCTCGCCCGAGCCATCGTCGCCTCTGCTCGTGAGCGTGGCGCACGCATCCCGAGCGCATCGGATGCCACGTCCTCTCCGGCGGTCGGCGTGACGGCCACGGTCGACGGCAGGACGATCCGGGTGGGCGGGCCGAATCTGCTTCGCGAAGAGAACGCGCGAGAGCTGCCGGTCGCCGGTGAGTGGCGAGACGAAGGGGCGATCATCCTGCACGTGCTCGCCGACGGGAAGGTCATCGGGGCGTTGCGCCTCGCTGATGCCGTGCGTGAGGAGTCCCGTCAGGCGATCGAGGCGCTGCACGCGCTGCGGTGCGAGGTCGTGATGATCACGGGCGACGCGGAGGCGGTGGCGACCTCCGTGGCCCGGCAGCTCGGTATCGATCGCGTCTTCGCGGGGGTGCGCCCGGAGGACAAGGCCGACAGGGTGAGAGAGCTCCAGGCAGAGGGGCGGGCCGTCGCGATGGTCGGCGATGGCGTCAACGATGCGCCGGCTCTCGCGCAGGCCGACGTCGGCATCGCGATCGGTGCCGGAACCGATGTGGCGATCGCGTCGGCCGGCGTGATCCTGGCGGGCTCCGACCCGCGTTCGGTGCTGTCGGTCATCCAGCTCTCGCGCGCGACATACCGGAAGATGACACAGAACCTCTGGTGGGCGGCCGGCTACAACCTCCTCTCCGTGCCGTTGGCGGCAGGGGTGCTGGCGCCCCTGGGATTCGTCTTGCCGATGTCGGTCGGAGCCATTCTGATGTCGGCGTCGACCGTGGTGGTCGCGGTCAACGCCCAGCTTCTGCGTCGTCTGGATCTGCGGCCGGAGACGAGCACCCGCGAGGTGCTCGGCGACGTCGCCCGGGCGTAGGCGCGGTGGGATCCCCGCCGATCAGTCCTCGGCTACCCGCACAGGGGTGCCGCGGGTGAGCACCGTCAGCTGGTCGAACGTCAGCGGCATGACCGTGTGCGGTGTGCCGCCCGCGGCCCAGATCGTCTCGTAGTCGTTCAGGCTGGTGTCGATGACGGTCCGGATCGGCGCCGGGTGTCCGACCGGCGCCACGCCGCCGATGGCCTGTCCGGTGATCGCACGCACCTGCTTCGCCGAGGCCATGACGATCGTCGCGGCTGCCAGCTGTGCCGCCAGGATGTCGGTGTCGACGCGATGGCGACCGCTGGTCATCACCAGTATGGGTTCGTCGTCGGCCAGGAACAGAAGGCTGCTCGCGATCGCTCCGACCTCGCATCCGAGTGCTGCGGCGGCATCGGCGGCCGTGCGAGTGGAGTCGGGCAGTTCGCGCACCTGCGAGACGATCCCCGCCTCCGTCAGATGCTGCTGGACGATCCGGCTCCGTTCGGGCAAGTGCTGGTCATCGGTCACGGGGAGATGTCCTTCCTCGGATGTGGTCTGCGGTGGGTAGTGCACGAGCAGGATGCGGCATTTCCCCTCGAACGTACTGGGGTGCGGCGCTGCGATCATTTCGGCGAGCTGCGGCGGCCGCGCTCGGATAAGCGGCAGCGCCGGTCAGGTTCGGGTTCCATTCCGATACCCGCCGGCCGACCGTAACCCGATCCCTATCCGCGCAGTGCTCGTTTACGGCAGGCCCGCTCCCTACTGTGCCGACTGCGCGAAGGTCGCCCGCACTCGCCCGACGTCGTCGGACTCCGACCGCATCCGCGCTGTGGCCGCCGAGGCTCTCGCGGGTGTGCGGGGCGAGATGGACTTCAGCGAGTGGGCCGACGAGGGCATGCGCACCTTCGCCGACCTCGTCGACGCCGGCCACGAGGGCACCGACGAGCGGTGGAGCTTCTCGCCGCGGTGGGGCGTGCTCCGCGCGCTCTGGCGAACCCTCAGCGACCCGGACGCCCGCGAGACTTACCGGGTGCTTCCCGAGGCCGAAGCCACCGCCGCGCGCGCCCGCCACGGCCACCAGGAGCAGAACCGCCGCCAGGCAGCCATGGCCGACTGGCTCACCTGACGACGCCACCGCGCAGACAGAGACCCCCGGCCGCCATCACGGCGCCGGGGGTCTCTCGCGTTGCTCAGGCGACGATCTCGACGTCGACCACTTCGTCAGCGAAGATGTCGGCCTCATGGTGGGGGCCGCCAGAGGCCGCGAGGATGACCCGCACCATCTCCGTCATCTCCGCGGCGTCCGCGGTCAGGTTGACCTGGGTGGGAGCGTCGAGCCCATCCATAGCTGAGGCGCGCTGTGCGAGCGCTACAGCGGCGCGAAGAGCCCCAGGGCGAGCCGCCTCCGCGTCACGGTCTGCGAGCGCGTAGCGGCGGTCCAGGCGCGCCCGCCACATCTTCTTGAGTACGGACGGGTCCGGATCGGGAATGGTCCCCGCAAATCGCATCACAGCGCGATGAGCACCCTGGGGTGAGGCGAAGCCCACAGCGTCAGCGATCTGCTGCCACGTCTTCCCCTGGACGCGGAGGGCCCACGGTCAAGCCCGGGACGTGGTGTAGCGGTCGGTGATCCTTGGGTGCAGGTCGTGGCTGACGTCCTCAAGGGGACGGGCATCGAGATCGCCAGCGCCCTGGACTTCCCGACCGTCGGGGTGACCACGCCTGCCGGGAAGGCCTTCGAGGCCGAGCAGCTCGTCAAGGCCGGAGCCACGCAGATCGACATCGGCGTCCAGGTCGGGTACCTCAAGAGCGGGATGCACGACGAGTTCCGCGCCGACATCGCCGGTGTGGTGAAGGCGGCTGGAGTGCCGATCAAGGTCATGCTCGAGCTGCCGCTGCTGACCGACGACGAGAAGCGGGCGGCCGTCGAGCTGTCCATGGAGGCCGGCGCCGCTTACCTCAAGAATGCCAGCAGCGGAGCGATCGAGACGGCCAACCCGGAGAGCATCCGCTACCTCGTGGCTGCCGCGCGCAGCGGGGTCAAGGTCAAGGCGTCGGGCTCCATCACGAACTACCCGCAGGCGGTCGAGTTGCTCAGCGCCGGAGCCGTCCTGCTCGGCACCAGCGCGGGCATTACGATCGTGACGAACAGCAACGACGAGAACGTCACGAGCTACTGAGCCAAAGCACCCCTGGGGCTCCCCACTCTCGCCGGAGGAGGGGAGCCCCTCAGCCCCGCCGCGAACGCGGCCCCCACCGCAGATGAGGACACCGTGACCCTTCGCCTGATCCACGACGTCGACACCGCCCAGGACGACGCGTTCGCCCTGATGATCGGCATGCGCCACCCGAACTCCAACGTCGAGGCGGTGACCGTCAACTACGGCAACGTCAACTTCGACCAGATGGTGGAGAACACCCTGTACACCATCGAGGTCGCCGGCTTCGGCGGCCAGATCCCCGTCTACGAGGGCTGCCGCCTGCCGCTCCTGGCGCCCTTCGACGACTCCTCCTACGTCCACGGCGTGGACGGCTTCGGCGGCGCCAACTTCCCGAAGGCCAAGCAGCGCCCGGAGACCGAGAACGCCGTCGCAGCGCTCATCCGTCTCATCAACGAGAACCCGGGGGAGTTCACGCTCATCGCCCAGGCGCCCCTGACGAACCTCGCGTGCGCCGTGGCGGCGGACCGGTCGATCGCCGGCAAGCTCAAGGACCTGTTCATCATGGGCGGCACCAACAACGCGGTCGGCAACATCACCGCAGCAGCCGAGGCGAACTTCTACCACGACCCCGAGGCCGCAAAGATCGTCCTCAACGCCGGCTTCCCGGTCACCCTGGTCACCTGGGACCTCACGATGACCCAGGGGCGGTTCACCGAGGCCCAGCTGCGTGAGATCGACGCGCTGGACACGCCCCAGAGCCGCTTCTTCGCCAAGGCCAACCGCGCCAGCGTCGAGTACGTCAAGAAGACGCACGGCGTCGAAGGCAGCACCCACCCGGACTCGATCGCCGCGGCCATCGCCGTCGAGCCGGCCATCGTCAAGCGCGCAACGGACTACTACGTCGACGTGGAGGCCCACGGCACGATCGCCCAGGGCTACATGCTCGTCGACGCCGTTCGCCGCTCGGGCCACGAGCCCAACGCCCGAGTGATCGAGGAGATCGACCAGGACCTCTTCTTCCAGACCATGCTCACGGTCCTGTCCTGACGAAAGTACCCATCCAACCCGGGGAGGCACCGTCGCCCTCGTGACGGTGCTGATCCTCGGTGTCCTCTCATACCAGCTGAACTCGAGCATGCTCAACCCGGCCTTGCCGGACATGGCCGAGCGGCTCGGGGTCAGCGTGGACGCCGTCTCGCAAGTCGTGTCGCTCTTCTTCCTGGCCGGCGCGGTCGGCGGCGTCGTGCTCACGCGGTGGAGTGACTACGTCGATCGCCGCCGTATGTTCGTCATGGTGCTGAGCGTGCTCGCCATCGGCACCTTGGTGTGCATCTTCGCCACCAACCTGCCGATGCTGCTGGTGGGCCGCGTCCTTCAGGGCGCCACGGCTGCTGCGTTCCCGCTCGCGTACATCATCCTCAACGAGAACCTCAGCCGGCAGGCCTTCGGCACCGCCATGGGTGTCGTCACCGCGGTCAACGGTGGCGTCGGCGGCGTCGACGCCTACGCGGGTGGTCTGTTCTCCGACACCTGGGGATACCGCTCGATCTTCATGGTGATCTTCCTCTTCGGGATCGTCGGCCTCGTGGCCATCGCGACGGTGGTGCCCCGCGACGGCGCTCCCCGTTCGTCGGGCACGATGGACTGGTGGGGTGCGGTGACGTTCTCGGTCGGCCTCATCGGCCTGACCTACTACGTCTCGGAGGGCTCCGCACAGGGCTGGCTGGCGCCGAGCTCGCTGGCGTACCTGGCACTGACGATCGTTGGCTTCGTCGCCTTCTGGATCGTCGAGAAGCGGGTCTCCTCGCCACTGGTGGCCGTGGAGCACCTGAAGTCACGGCGGGTCTGGCCGGTGATGGCGACGACGGTGCTCTCGCTGAGCGGAGTCTTCGCCGTCATCAACTTCACCCTCATCATCCTCACCCAGAACGACGAGGTCGGCGTCGGTATGAGCGCCAGCCGCTCGGCTCTGCTGGTCCTCCTGCCGCCTGCCCTCATCGGGGTCGCCGCGGCCCCCGCTGCCGGGTGGCTCGCCGCCAGGTACGGATGGCTGCGGATCCTGCGCACGGGCCTGCTCATCTGCACCGCGGCGATCGCCGGGGTGACGGTCTTCCCCACCTCCCTGCCGGTCATCATCATCGCGGTGGTGCTGTTCGGGATCGCGTACTACGGATTGACCCTGACCACGATCAACGGCCTGGGCGTCCTGCAGTCCCCGAAGAACGAGCCGGGGATTCTGCCGGGCCTCAACGGTGCGATGTTCGGGATCGGCGCCAGCTTGGGCATCACCTTCGTAGCGCCCTACGTGGGGCAGGAGACCACCGGTGGCTTCACTACCGCCCTGATGATCTCGCTGGGCATCACCATCCTCGCCTTCGTCGCCAGCCTGCTGATCAGGCCCGCGGAGGGATCGGCCGGCACGAAGACGACGCAGGTGGAAGCAGCAATTCAGACCCCCGTAGCCTGAGTCGAAACGCGAAGGCGACTGCGAACGTCCGGATGAGGAAGTAGAACGAAATCATGACCGCTCTCGCCAATCGGGATCGCAATCGGCCGGTGGCGATCCACGTGCAAATCTCCGACCAGTTCCGCACGCTGATCGCCACCGGCCAGTGGCCGCCGTCCTATCGTCTGCCCAGCGAGCCCGAGCTCGCGCAGGAGCTGTCGGTCAGCCGCGGCACACTCCGCAAGGCACTGCACACGCTCACGAGCGAGGGGCTGCTGCGGCAGGTTCCCGGCAGGGGCACCTTCGTCACGGCTGCCACGATCGAGCCGGCCATCGCTCAGAAGCTCAGCACCTTGAGTGAGGACTACGCCTCCCAGGGCATCGTCGCGACCACCGAGGTGATCGCGACCGGACTGGTCCTGCCGCCCCCGCCGGTCTCGGCCCTGCTGCACATCCCCACTCGAGGAAAGGTCTTCCGGTTCTTCCGCCGGCACGTCACCAAGGACGGGCCGGTCGCGCTGCTCCACAACTACGTGGACGCGACCAACGTGCCCGGGATTGAGGACGTCGACTTCACGTCGGAGCAGCTGTTCGCCACCCTCGAAGGGGTGTACCACCTGCCGATCGCGACGGGCCGCCGCACCTTCAGCGCACAGCGCGCCGACGCCGACGTCGCCTCCCAGCTCGACCTCGCCGAGTGTGAGCCGGTGCAGTACCTCGAACAGATCACGTACCTGGCGGGGGGCAAGCCCATCGAGTACTCCGACGTGTGGATCCGCTCCGACCGCCTGCGAGTGACCTCCGTGCTGTCCCGCTGACCGGGCGCGGTCGAGCCACCACAACGAACACGATGAAGGGATCTACCGTGTCGATGGACACCTCCGGCACGCGACCGGTCTACTATGACTGCCACACCGGGATCGACGATTCCATGGGCCTGGCGTACCTCCTGGGCTCACCGGAGATCCACCTCGTTGGAATCGGCACCGTGAGTGGCAACACGGAGGCCTCGCAGGCAGCCGAGAACACCCTGCGTCTCCTCTGGCTTGCCGGTCAGACCGACATCCCGGTCGCCATCGGCGCGACCCACTTCCTTACCCGCAAGTACGGCGGAGCCCCCACCGAGATCCACGGCGACAACGGCATCGGAAACCGCGACCTTCCCAAGGTGAACGCCACGCCGGTGACCGAGTCGGCCGCCGAGATGATCGTCCGGCTGGCCAAAGAACAGGCCGGAGAGCTGGAGGTCATCACCGTCGGTCCCATGACCAACCTCGCGCTCGCCCTGCAGCTCGATCCGGATCTACCGGGGCGGATCAAGCAGGTGACATCGATGGGCGGGGCCGCCCTCGTCCCCGGCAACGCCTCACCGGTCGGTGAAGCCAACGTGTGGAACGACCCCGAGGCTGCAGCAGCGGTGGTCGCGGCGCCCTGGCCGGTCACCTTCGTGCCGCTCGACGTGACGTTGGAGAAAATCCTCGAGGAGTCGCATCGCGCCCAGCTACTCGCCTCCGAGCAGCCGCTGGCCCGGGCGATCGGCGAGATCCTGGACTACTACTTCAACTTCTACCTTGCCCAGTACGGCAGACGGTGCAGCGCGCTGCACGACCCGCTCGCCGCCGCAATCGGCGTCGGCACCGTCGTTCCCGTCAACTCGCCCTGGGTCGACGTCGAGATCGACGCCACCGACGGTCCGGGACGCGGACAGACGATCGCCGACCTCCGCGGCCAGCGGCTGGGGCCCGTCGATCAGCCGGGCGCACACGTGCGCATGGTCCTCGCCACAAACCGGAAACTGCCGGATCTTCTCGTCGAGCGGCTCACCGGAGAAGCCCAAGCCCGACGCTGACGCCCGTGGGAGTCGATTCGGGTCCCATCCCAGCGAGGGGCAGGCGATCTGGGGGCTGTTCGGCCTGCCGCCACGCCCACAGCTCGCGCTCGATGCGGACCACAGCGACCGCGACCGACGCGAAACCGTCAACAACGCCGGCATCTTCCCGGTCGCATCCCTCGAGGAGCTGGACACAGACCTCTCGGACAGGGTGCACGCCACCAACGTGTTCACCCAGCTCGTCGCGGGACATCTCAAGGCGGCGCGGCGGCCGGGACGGATCGTCACCGTCTGCTCGATCGACTCGTTCCACCCCTCCGGCGTCGAGCTCGCAGCCTACGACCCCTCCAAGCACGCCGTATGGGGGTACACCAAGAACGTCGCGCTCGAGCTGGCGGTGCACAACATCGCGGTGAACGGTGTCGCGCTCGGCGGCATCACCACCCCCGGGGTCGCCGCGATGGCCGGCACCAACACCGACGACATCCGCGCGACCGGCTCCGGAGTTCCGATGGGACGGTGGGGCGAGCCCGACGACATCGCCAAGGCGGTCCTTTTCCTGTCCACCGACCTGTCTAGCTACATGACCGGGTCCATGCTCGTCGTCGACGGCGGCAAGCGCCTGCAGTAGCCCCCGCAAAGCCTGTGTGGTGCGCGGCTCTCGTGCACCACACAGGCCGCCGAAGTCCGCCTCACGCTCGTCCTGTGGCGTCTTCCCGCCGGCGCTCCAGCCACTGCCCTTCGGGCGTGAGGAACGAACTGGTGACAGGTTTGGTTTAGGCCGCGAGTGTGAGCGGCTCGGCTAGCTTCGCTTCGAACTCGATGGGCGTCAACCCGCCGAGGGAGTCCTGGGCTCGTTGCCGGTGATACTTCCGCTCGATCCAGACGACGATGGCGAGCCGCAGATCCTGCTGGGTAGTCCACCGCTGCTGGTTGAGGACGTTGGTCTGCAGGAGCGACCAGAAGCTCTCCATAGCTGCGTTGTCGCCCGCGGCGCCGACTCGGCCCATCGAACCGACCATGTCGTGCCGGCGCAGTTCGCGGGCCATGGCGCGGCTTCGAAACTGGCTGCCCCTGTCGGCATGCAAGATGCATCCGGCGACATCGCCGCGGCGGGCGACGGCGTTGCGGAGTGCGTCGACCGCGAGCTTCGAGGTCATCCGGTCGCTGATCGAGTACCCCACGATCCGGTTTGAGAAGACGTGGCGGTTTCAAGGAGCCAACGCAACACTGCTGATTAGTTCGTCCAGTTTCTCACGAGGTGTGTGGAACCCGAGAGTCTTGCGAGGGCGGTCGTTGAGCTGGGTGACCTTGGCTTGGATCTCGGCATCGGTGACGGCGTTGAAGTCCGTTCCCTTCGGGTAGTAGTCGCGAACCAGGCCGTTCAGGTTCTCGTTCGATCCGCGCTGCCATGGGGCGTGGGGGTCGCAGAAGAACACGGGGCAACCGGTCGCGATCGTGAAGTCTCGATGCCCGCTCTCGGCATCCTCGCCTTCACCTCGGCGAGGTCACCCGTGGCCAGGCCTCTCGCCCTCGCTGCGCCACCGGCGACATCCTCCGCTTCGCGAGGTCACCATGGACGAGCCCCTCGCTGGGCGACGCGTGCGTCCCGTCATGGCCTGAGACCTCACATCACCGACGGGGCCCTGCCGAGAGACGATCCTCACGGCAGGGCCCCGTCACGGTGCTTGGGCGCGAGCGGCCGGGTGCGCCTCGGGGGTCAGGCGTCGTCCCGCCCGGCGGCGCGGTGGACGAACTCGATGAGGGAGTTCTCCATCTCGGCGCGGGTCTCGGGCTCGTTGTGAACCTCGTGGCGGACGTCGGGGTAGATGTGGAGTTCGACGTCGTGGCCCTTCTCCTCCAGGCGCCGGGCGACCTCGCGCGCACCCTCGCCGTAGTTGGTCACCGGGTCCTCCGCGCCCGCGAAGATCGCGACGGGAACCTGCGGAAGGCGGTCGAAGAAGTCGTCGCCGTTGGCCTGGTCGTACACGTCGACGAAGCCCTGCAGGAACCGGTTGCTCAAGGGGGCGCCGAAGTTGTTGAAGGGGTCGCGGCCGTGATCACGGACGACGTCCGCGTTGCGCGCCACCCAGTCCGTCGGGCCGAAGTCCGGGCCGAGGCGGTCGTAGAAGCCGTCGAACAGCTGGCCCACCAACGCATCCGCAGCGGGGGCGGAACCGTCGGCCGCCACGGCAGCCTTCAGGGCCTCGCGATCCAGCGTCGACTCGACACCGCGCATGCCCACGGCGATACCGCCCAGCGCGAGCCCGTCGACCTCGACACCCGGCTGCAGCACCAGCGCCCGCGCGATCATCGACCCCAGGCTGTGGCCGAACACCACGTACGGCAGGTCGGGGAACAGCTCCTTGGCCTTCCGGTACAGCGTCACCTCGTCCTGCACGATGACCGTCGCCGACTCGTCACCGGCGTCACCCCACGTCCCCGACTGCATCGCCGTCCGACCGTGACCCGCGTGATCGTCCGCGACCACGACGAACCCCGCATCCACCAGCGCGGCCGTCATGTGCAGGTACCGGCGGGAGTGCTCGCCGAGACCGTGGATGAGCTGGACCACCGCCACCGGCGTGACCGCCGGTTCGTACACCCAGGCCTGGATGGTGTCGGTGCCGTTGTGCGACGTGAACTCGAGTTCGCACAGAGCCATGCTGACCTCCTCGTCATGCCCCTCGGGCGGGGAGCTCGACGGTATGACCCTACCGTACCTGCCGACAACGGGATGTCCGGCCCCCGACCTCCGTCGCCCACTCGCGGAACTCCCTGTCGCGGGCGCTGAGAGCGGCAGGTAAGCGCCCAGCCCGTCCCGAGAGCCGAGTGACGGGGTCCGGACCCGGCGGCCCGGCAGGGTCACCCCCGGTGGGGGGCCGCGTCCCGCCCGGATCATGCCTGCCGGCCCGCCCTGTGGCACTTCGGACGCTCTGTGCCGGCGCCGGGCGTGCCCGTCCACGCCCGGACGGCCCGCAGAACGTGGACCAGGCCTCGGCATCGCGGCTAAGGAAGGTGAGGCCGGGGTCGATCAGACAGGCGACACGGGACATCACATGGAGAAACGGCGTCCCCGCTCCGGTGCTGCGTGTACCCGACGACGGCCCCCCGGCCGACGAGCCCGGCGCCGACGGCCTCGGTCCCGGCGATCACGCCGCGGCCCACGTCGCCCGCGACTACGGTGCCCGCGCCGACGACGCGCCCCACGACCACGCCCACCACGCGCCCGACGACCCGTCCGAGCGTCCCCGCAGTGAAGGCGGTGTAGCGCACCTTCCAGGTGGACCGGTACATGCCCAAGACCGCGGCTCAGGCCCGGGTCGTGGCGCGCCTCGACGACGACGGCGTGCTGCGTTACCGCGAGGACCGCGCCCTCTGGGGCGCGAACAACTGGCAGTTCGTGACGGTGCGGGTGCCCGCCGACGCGAGCAAGGCGCAGGTCATGGCCGTGATCAACGCCAAGACGTCCTCGCGTGTGGGTGACGTGCACACCGGTTCGCGCCTGCGTTCCATCACGCGTGGTCGCTCGGTGACGATCGCGTGGGAGCTCGGCAAGGGCGCCCGCCCCACCTCCGCCTGGGGTGCGAACAAGTCCGTCAACCAGATGTTCTTCGCCCGCTCCTGAGCGACCACAGGTGGGCGTGGCCATCACCACCACGCCCACCTATGGCGGGCCTGCATCGCCGAGCCCGGCCGAGCGACGCGTCACCCTTGCGAGGGTGGCGCCGTCGCCGCATGTCGGCTCCGCCCCTCGGGGGTGAGTCCGGGACCGGCGCCCTCATGGGTCGAATCACTCGGCCCGGCCATCGAATTCGGCGGCAGCCTCTCGGTGATCCTGGGACCCGCGCGGTGTTGCGGGGCGGCCGTACGGAGATGACTAAGCGTGTGGCGTTCCAGCAGATGCTTGCGCGCATTCGCGAGTAGCGCGATGTGGATGTCGTGCTCGTCTACAAGCTGTCGCGGCTGCATCGGAACCGGTATGACGAGGCCAACACGATGATGATGCTGCAACAGCATGACGTGACGCTGGTGTCGGCGACCGAGCAGATTGATTCCACGCCGGTGGGCCAGTTGATGCAGGGCATCCTGTCCTCGTTCAACCAATACAGGTCGGCGGAGGACGGCGCCGACATCAGCTACAAGCTCGGAGAGAAGGCGAAGAAGGGCGGCACTGTGTTCCGAGCGCCGCTCGGCTACGAGAACGTCGGCGTGCGCGTCGAAGACCGCGAGGTGCGCACCGTGCAGTTCGACAAGGAACGAGCGCCACTCGTGACGATCGCCTTCGAGCTCTACGCCTCGGGCAAGTACAGCATCCCGGCGCTCGCCGACGAACTCACCGCAAGGGGCTCACAACCCGCGCAACGAGTGCACGTCCGGCCGGTCCGGTATCCGAGAACCAGCTGCAGCGTCTGTTGCAGGACCCGTACTACCTCGGCCTGGCGCGATTCAAAGACCAGGTCTACGAGGGCCGGCATGATGCCCTCGTCAGCGGCGAGGTATTCGCTCGCGTGCAAGGGGTGATCGCCGCGCAGAGCACCGGGGAGCGCAAGCGCACCCACGACCACTACCTGAAGGGGAGTCTGTTCTGCGGTCGATGCTTCGACACGGATGGAACGCCAGGCTGGATGATCATGGCGAACGTCAGGGGAAAGAACGGAGGCGAGTACCAGTACTTCTTCTGCCGGCGCCGCCAGGAACAGCTCTGCGACGCTCACTACATCCAACTCCCACGACTCGAAGACGCTGTCGTTCGCTTCTGGCAGCGACAAGCCGTAACGGAGGCTTTCTCCGAGGCGCTCCGGGCGGGTATCCACCAGACCGTGGAGAAGGATCAGCGGGCGACGCGGTCGCTTCACAAACAGGTGAACGCCAACTTGAAGAAGCTCGAAACGCAGGAGCAGAACCTGCTCGACCTCGCCGCTGACGGCCTGATCCCACGCGCAACCATCCAGAAGCGCGTCTCCGCGATAACGAAGCAGCGCGCCATCATGACGGCCCAGCTCGAGAACGTTGAGCGCAAGCTCGCCGACGTCCTGGACTACATCGACGCCGCAGTTTCACTCCTCGAGCGACCCGGCGAGGCCTACGCGCACGCCACCGACGAGATCCGCAGACTCATGAACCAAGCGATGTTCCGGCGCATCTGCGTCGAAGCAGACGAGGTAACCGGAGCCCAACTCAACGCACCGTTCGACGCGCTTCTGGCGGCAGATGCCGCGTTCCAACAGCAAAGAACCCCCGCTGACGGCAAGGGTGCTTCAATGTCGGATGAGTCGCGCGAGATCCTAAACATCGCTTTGGACGATATTTCGAGTAAGCGCAACATGGTGGGCCCCGTGGGGCTCGAACCCACGACCCGCGGATTAAAAGTCCGATGCTCTACCGACTGAGCTAGAGGCCCGTGACCTCCAGCCTACTGTTTCGAACGGCCTCCGTTCGCCGCACCCGCTGCCCGTCGATGCGCTGGGAGCGCGAGTACCCTTGAGGGGATGACTGACGAGCAGCGGCCCTTCCACAAGCCCATTCGGCGTCCCGCCGAACTGTTCGACCGGCTGTTCTCGGGCGATGATCCCGCCGAAGTGTCGCGCATCGCACACTCCACCGCTGCTGCCTTGCTCGCGCGCGTGCGTGCGGATCCGGATGCGGAGGTCGTCGACCGCCTGGTGTCCTTCGCGACCGAGCACGGCATCGATGATGTCGCCGAATTGTGGTCGCGCGCCCCGGCTCGCTCGCTTCCAGGCGCGCTTTGGCGCCTATACCTGCTCCAGGCGATGATCCACGACGACCCGCGCACCGCGGCGCTCCTGTACGAACGTGGCCGGTCGGCACTTTCTTCGATCGACGACCTCGTCGCGGGCGCGCCCGCACCGGCAGGGCCCGAGGAACTCGTGGCGCTGATCGACATGATCCTGCGCGGACTCTTCGAAGGGGACTTCGCCGTCGCGCTCGAGCGCGCCGCAGCGTTCTGCCGTGTGACGGCCGCCGGTGCTGTGCAGCTCGCCGAGGCCCACGAGGTGAGCGAGCCGGAACGTGCGTCATCGTTCACCACGCGTGCCCTGCGCCTCACCACCTACGCGGAGGATCTCACCGCATCCGCCTCGCTCTGGCGCCGCGACAACCTCACCTGAGCCCGGCTTTCACCGCGAGACTGCATTTCGCGCACGAGTTCACGGTGAATACCCGTGATCTCGTGGCGGAGATGCAGTCTCGCGATGGGCGGACGGAAGAGGCGGAGACGCTCAGTCCCGCGCGTTCCTTTCGGCCGCTCCGATCTCCTTGTTCGTCACGTCAGCCAGCGAGACCTGGCGCGCGTCGGGAAAGTTGAGCTGCACGATCCAGTCGGGGCAAGGGACGTCGCGGATCCGCGCCACCGCGAAAACGGCGTCAACCCGAAGCGTGCCGCAGCCGAACTGGGCTGTCGATTCGCTGTACAAGCCAGCATTCACCTGCGAGCTCGCTGGAACGAAGATGTCGACGGATGTCGCATCCAAGCTGGTGGAGACACCGTAGATCGTCGACGCGCGCCGCTCGTCCTCCGCGGTGAGTTGCTCCTCGGGTGTCAGCAACACGTGCGCAGCGAGCGGCAGAAGGTCAGTTCTTGTGACGACACCGTACTGTGCCGAGAGCACTGCATCCATCAGGCCTTGAGCGATGAAGTCCACCTCTACGGCGATGCCTTGTGCGGCGCCCCGCGCCGATGCTCCATATGGCGTCGAGATCGTGCCGCATGCTGTGAGCAGCACCGACCCAGCTGCCGCGATCATCGCGATAGCGGCGCTATGTCGTCCCCGCGGAGATGGGCGTTTCATGGTCGATCTCTATCACCGCGAAGAGTCGGCCCCTACTGTCTTCCAACGTCCAGGCGACGCGGCCGGCGACCGACGCGAGGGAGAACTTCTCGACGGCGTGGACGATGACTTCACCGAGTGTCGCGTCGTCTGGCATTTCCCAGGCCTCGGCGTGACTCTCGACAACGCCTCCCATCGCGACGGAGTCGCGGTCGACCTTGATCGTCAGCACGGCACCAGGCTAGCCAACCCGTCGGCTCGCTGAGCTGACAGAACGGCGACCCGAAAAGTAAGTGCCAGGCCGCAGAAACGCCTCTCGGCGCAAGGCCGCTCGCAGCGGCAGAAGTTGGAGCCCGGGGTTACTGCGGCCCGGCCGTTCCAGTGTAACGGAGCCTCGCCGCGAGGTATTCCGCCCGCGTAGGCTCGGGGAATGGCCTGGCGATACGCACTCCTGCTCGCACCCGCCGCATCCGATGACGCGCGCACCGACTTCTCCGGCACGTTCACGCCGATCGACCCGTCGGCGCCGGCGCTCAGCGTCGGTGAGCTCAGCACGCAGCGCGGCGACGGCATCTTCGAGTCGATCGGGGTCGTCGACGGGCACGCGCAGGAAGTCTCCGCGCACCTCGAGCGGCTCGCACACTCGGCGCGGCTGTGCGACCTCCCCGTGCCGAACCTCGGGCAGTGGGAGCAGGCGGTGGCGGCGGCCGCATCCGAGTGCCCGGCGGGGGAGTGCGTCATCAAGCTGATCCTGAGCCGCGGGGTCGAGCACGGCCCGACGCCGACGGCCTGGGTCACGGTCGCCGAGGCGGCGGACAACACCCGCGCCCGCCGGGACGGCATCCGTGTCGTCCTGCTCGACCGCGGCTACGACAGCGGCGCGCCGGAGCGAGCACCGTGGCTGCTGCTCGGCGCGAAGACCCTGTCCTACGCGACCAACATGGCCGCCATCCGCGAGGCCCATCGTCGCGATGCGGATGACGCGGTCTTCGTCACGAGTGACGGCGTGCTGCTGGAGGGCCCCACGTCCTCGCTCGTGTTGCGCCAGGGCGACCGCTTCGTCACTCCCGCGCCGGGCGCCGGTATCCTGCACGGCACGACGCAGCTCAGCCTCTTCGCACACCTCGCCGAGCGAGGTTTCGAGACCGACTACGCGACTCTCGGCGT
The DNA here is from genome assembly GCA_029959545.1 of Microbacteriaceae bacterium PS02066. Classification (GTDB taxonomy): domain Bacteria; phylum Actinomycetota; class Actinomycetes; order Actinomycetales; family Microbacteriaceae; genus Microbacterium; species Microbacterium binotii. The sequence goes on from JASCPH010000008.1 coordinate 37,678, forward strand.
CGATGCGCTGCGCGAAGCGGATGCGGCCTGGCTCGTCTCCAGCGTGCGCCTCGCCGCCGGCATCACCTCGGTCGACGGGGCCCGGCTGCCGTACGACGCGGGCTTCACCGCCGAGCTCAACGCCTACCTGCTCTCGCCGCGCGACTGAGCCGCATCCGGGACCTGCTGCGCGACCCCATCAGCGTCAGGGCGCCACACTTTCACGCACCCGCGACAGCGATTGACTGTGGCGGATGCGGAGAAGTGGCGCATCTGCGCATATGCGACGCAACTTGGGCACCGGCAGGAGACCCCACACGCGGAAGGGGCGGCCGCGCCGAAGCGCGACCGCCCCTCACGGGTGCCGTCGGATCAACCGAAGCGACCCGACACGTAGTCCTCGGTGGCCTGCACGCTCGGCGTGGTGAAGATCGTGGAGGTGTCGTCGTACTCGATGAGCTTTCCGGGCTTGCCGGTGCCGGCGATGTTGAAGAACGCGGTCTTGTCGCTCACGCGCGACGCCTGCTGCATGTTGTGCGTCACGATCACGATCGTGTACTCGCTCTTGAGCTCGTCGATCAGCTCCTCGATCGCGTAGGTCGAGATCGGGTCGAGGGCCGAGCACGGCTCGTCCATCAGCAGCACGTCGGGGGAGACCGCGATCGCCCGAGCGATGCACAGACGCTGCTGCTGACCGCCGGAAAGGCCGGAGCCCGGCTTGTCGAGGCGGTCCTTGACCTCGTTCCACAGGTTGGCGCCCTGCAGAGACTTCTCGACGAGCGCATCCGCGTCCGACTTCGAGATGCGCTTATTGTTCAGCTTCACGCCGGCCAGCACGTTCTCGCGGATCGACATCGTCGGGAACGGGTTGGGGCGCTGGAAAACCATGCCGATCTGGCGACGCACGAGCACGGGGTCGACGCCCTGACCGTAGAGGTTCTCGCCGTCCAGCAGCACCTCGCCCTCGACGCGCGCGCCGGGGATGACCTCGTGCATGCGGTTGAGGGTGCGAAGGAAGGTGGACTTGCCGCATCCGGACGGACCGATGAACGCCGTGACGCTGCGCGGCTGGATGTGGAGGCCGACGCCCTCGACGGCGAGGAAGTCGCCGTAGTAGACGTTGAGGTCGTTGACTTCGATGCTCTTTGACACGAAGGGGTTCTTTCTCTCGGGAGATCAGCGGCCGGTCTTCGGCGCGAAGACCTTCGCGACGATCCGGGCGACGAGGTTGAGGAGCATGACGATGAGGATCAGGGTGAGAGCGGCTGCCCAGGCGCGATCCCAGTACGCCTCGGGTGGGATGCCCTGGTTCGCGTACTGCGTGTAGACGAACACCGGCAGCGTCTGCATGCGGCCGTCGAAGAGGTTGTAGTTGAGCGAGTCGGTGAAGCCCGCGGTGATCAGCAGCGGCGCGGTCTCGCCGATGACGCGGGAGATCGAGAGCATGACGCCGGTCGTGATACCCGCGATCGCGGTCGGCAGCACGACCTTCACGATCGTGAGCCACTTCGGCACGCCCAGCGCGTATGAGGCCTCGCGCAGCTCGTTCGGCACGAGCCGCAGCATCTCCTCGCTCGAGCGCACGACGACCGGGATCATGAGCACCGCGAGCGCGACCGCGCCCATGATGCCCATGCGGATGCCGGGCCCGAAGAACAGTGCGAAGAGGGCGTAGGCGAACAGACCCGCGACGATCGAGGGGATGCCGGTCATGACGTCGACGAGGAAGGTGATCGCCTGAGCGAGGCGGCCGCGACCGTACTCGACGAGATAGATCGAGGTGAGCAGTCCGATCGGGATGGAGATGATCGCCGCGGCGAGCGTGATCAGCACCGTCCCCCAGACGGCGTGCACGATTCCGCCGCCCTCACCGACGACGTTGCGCATCGAGGAGGAGAAGAACGTCGCATCGAAGCGGGCGACGCCGTTGGCGATGACGGTCCAGGCCACCGACACCAGCGGCACCATCGCGATGAGGAACGCGCTCGTGACGATGCCGGTGACCAGGCGGTCGACGGCCTTGCGGCTGCCCTCGACGATCGTGGAGATGACCGTGATGAGCGCGAGGTAGACGAGTGCTGCCGAGACGAGCCAGCCGGCGACGTTGATGCCGTCGCCCGTCGCGGTGCCGAGGATGGCGAAGACGGCGAACAGCGCGGCGAGCGATGCGCCCAGCAGCACCCAGGGGAACCATCCGGCCAGGCGTCCGGCGCGCAGCTGTGCGCCGGAGGCCATGCGCGCGGGGGCTGCGGATTCGGTGATCGTCATGTCAGTTCGCCCCCGAGAATTCCTTGCGACGGCTGACGATCCAGCGCGCGATGGCGTTGACCACGAAGGTCACGATGAAGAGGATGAGGCCGGTCGCGATCAGCACGTTGATGTTCGTGCCGTAGGCCTCGGGGAAGGTCAGCGCGATGTTCGCGGCGATCGTCGAGGGGTTCTGAGAGGTGAAGAGCTGCCAGGTGACGGCGCCGGTGGTCGAGAGCACCATGGCGACGGCCATGGTCTCACCGAGAGCGCGGCCGAGGCCGAGCATGGCGCCCGAGACGATCCCGGACCGGCCGAAGGGCAGCACGGCCATCCGGATCATCTCCCAGCGGGTCGCGCCGAGGGCGAGGGCTGCTTCTTCGTGCAGCTTCGGCGTCTGCAGGAACACCTCGCGGCAGATGGCGGTGATGATCGGGACCACCATGACGGCGAGCACGATGCCCGCGGTGAAGATCGTGCGGCCGGTGGCCGACACATCGCCGGAGAAGAGCGGGAACCACCCGGCGTTGTCGCTGAGCCAGGAGTAGACCGGCTGCACGGCGGGGGCGAGCACGAGGATGCCCCAGAGGCCGAAGACGACGGAAGGCACCGCGGCCAGCAGGTCGACGATGTAGCCGAGGCCCTGCGCGAGTCGGCGCGGTGCGTAGTGGGTGATGAAGAGGGCGACGCCCAGCGACAGCGGAACGGCCATCAGCAGGGCGAGGAAGGCGGCCCAGACCGTGCCGAACAGCAACGGCGCGACGTAGGCCCAGAAGTTGGAGGAGAGGAGGGATGCCTGGGAGGCGTCTGCTCCGAGAGCGGGGATCGACTGGATGATGAGGAAGATCGCCACGGCGGCGAGCGTCACCAGGATCATGCTGCCGGCGGCCAGAGCGGAGCCGGAGAACCAGATGTCTCCGGGGCGCCGTTTGGCAGCGGGGCGGGTGGGGCCCGCGGCGGTGGCTGTCATCTATCGCTTTCTCGTCGTGTTCGGGTCAGGACGGGCCAGAGCGGCCCCGGGGATGAACCCGGGGCCGCTCCGTGCGTGTCAGGAGATGGCGTCGATGGCCTTCTGAGCGCGCTCGCGCAGCGTGTCGGAGATGGGGGCGCTGCCGGCGTTCTTGGCAGCTGCCTCCTGGCCCTCCTCGCTGATCGCCGTCGTGAAGAAGCCCTGGACGAGCTTCGCCGCAGCGGCGTCGGTGTACTTCTCGCAACCGATCAGGTAGCTGATGAGCACGACGGGGTAGGCGCCGGCCTCGGTCGTGGTGCGGTCGATCGTGATGGCGAGGTCGTTGTCGCCGCGGCCGTCCTCGAACGGCGAGGCGTCGACGGCCGTGGCCGCACCCTCGGCGGAGTGCGCGACGAAGTCATCGCCCACCTTGACGGCGACCGACGAGATGCCCGCGGCCTGCGACGAGTCGGCGTAGCCGATCGTGCCGTTGCCGCCCTTGACGGCGTTCACGACGCCCGAGGTGCCCTGGGCAGCCTCGCCGCCCGAGATCGGCCACTCCTCGACGGAGCCGTAGGTCCAGCCGGCGGCGTCGGTCTTGGAGAGGTAGTCGGTGAAGTTGCCCGTGGTGCCGGACTTGTCCGAGCGGTGGACGGGCGTGATCGCCAGGTCGGGCAGCTTCGCGTCCGTGTTGGTCGCCGCGATGGCCGGGTCGTTCCAGTTCGTGATCGTGCCGGCGAAGATGCCCGCGATCGTGGCGGGGTCGAGGTTGAGCTCGTCGACGCCCTCGACGTTGAAGATGATCGCGATCGGCGACACGTAGGCCGGGATCTCGACGAGGCCGGAGTCAGGCGCGCAGGCGCTGAACGGGCCGGCGGTGATCTCGTCCTTCTTGAACGCGCGGTCGGAGCCGGCGAACTGCACGGCGCCCGACTGGAACGACTCGCGGCCGGTGCCCGAACCCTGCGGGTCGTAGTTGACGGTGAGGTCGGCGTTGGCCGTCTGCAGCAGCTGCGTCCAGGACTGGATGGCAACCTGCTGCGACGTGGCGCCGGAGCCGTTCAGGGTTCCGGAAAGGCCGGTGGGCAGCGACGACTCGGAGCCGGCGGAGCTCTCGGTGCCTGCGGGCGTCTCGTTCGCGGCGCAGCCGGCGAGCGCGAGTGCCGCAATGGCGGCGATGGCGCCCACCTGGGCGATGCGGGTGATCTTCACTGTGAAATCCTTCACGTGTCAGGGTTAACGGGCCCGGTGCAGGGCTCGCCGAAGACGCTAAGCAGGTGCGTTTACCAGCGTCCGCTGTGCGGGTGAACGGAAGGTGAACGAAGCGAGGCGGATGCGGTCCCGCGAGCGCGTGGCGACACCATCCGTTCACCCGCGCTGCCTACTTTCGGCGCATGCCCTCCGATTCGCAGGCCGTTCTGGACCGATCCGCCGAGGCACCTGCGCCTCGCACCCTGGTGGACATCCTGCGCGAGAGCGCCAGGCGTCATCCAGAGGCGTCGGCGATCGACGACGGCTCGGGAGCCTTGAGTTATGCGGAGCTTTTGGCGCACGTCAGTCGTACGGCGGCCCGCCTGATCGCTGCGGGCGTGCGTCGGGGCGACCGGGTGGGTGTGCGCATGCCGTCGGGGTCGAAGGATCTGTACATCGCGATCCTCGGTGTGCTCGTCGCCGGAGCTGCATACGTGCCCGTGGATGTGGACGACCCCGACGAGCGTGCGCGTCTCGTGTTCGGTGAGGCGCGCGTCGTCGGTGTGATCGGCGCCGGCGGTGTGTACGTGTCTTCGGAGGGCTCGACACCCGCGGCCGAGCTCTACGACGGGGACGCACCGCATCCGTCGACGCGTGCCTTCGACGCGGTTCCTGACGTGACGGTCGAGGACGACGCGTGGATCATCTTCACCTCCGGCTCGACGGGAGTGCCGAAGGGAGTGGCGGTGAGCCACCGGTCCGCTGCGGCGTTCGTGGATGCTGAGGCGCGCATGTTCCTCCAGGACGCGCCCCTCGGACCGGGCGATCGGGTGCTGGCGGGTCTCTCGGTCGCCTTCGACGCGTCCTGTGAGGAGATGTGGCTGGCCTGGCGACACGGTGCCTGCCTCGTGCCCGCTCCTCGCTCGCTCGTGCGTTCGGGGGAGGACCTCGCGCCGTGGCTGATCCGCCAGGGGATCACCGTCGTCTCGACGGTGCCGACGCTCGCGGCGATGTGGCCGGTGGAGGCCATCGAGAACGTCCGGCTGCTCATCTTCGGCGGGGAGGCATGCCCTCCCGAACTCGCCGCACGCCTTCAGTCCGAGGGTCGTGAAGTGTGGAACACGTATGGCCCGACCGAGGCGACGGTGGTCGCCTGCGGTTCCCTCATGGACGGCACGACCCCGGTTCGGATCGGCCTGCCGCTGGACGGGTGGACGCTCGCCGTGATCGACGCCGATGGCGCCCGCGTGGCCGAGGGCGAGGTCGGTGAGCTGATCATCGGCGGCGTCGGCCTGGCGCGCTACCTCGATCCACTCAAGGATGCGGAGAAGTATGCGCCCATGCCGTCCCTGGGGTGGGAGCGCGCGTACCGCTCGGGTGACCTCGTCCGCTTCGAGCGCGCGGGCCTCGTGTTCCAGGGACGCGCCGACGATCAGGTGAAGGTCGGCGGGCGGCGGATCGAACTGGGCGAGGTCGAGTCCGCGCTGCAGGAGCTCCCGGGCGTGCACGCGGCCGCCGCCGCGGTGCGGCAGAGTGAGGCGGCTGTCTCTGTCCTGGTGGGCTACCTCGTTCTGGAGCCGGGCGTCGAGCTCGACCGCGCGGAAGCCAGGGCGCGTCTGGCGGAGAGCCTCCCGGCGGCGATCGTGCCGCTTCTCGCCGTCGTCGACGAGCTGCCCGTGCGCACGTCGGGGAAGGTCGACCGGGCCGGGTTGCCGTGGCCCCTGCCGGGCGTCGAGACACCGCGATCGGGACTCGATCCCGCCGAGGCGTGGCTGGCCGAGCAATGGCAGGCGGTGCTGGGTGTTCCGGTGCCGGGCCCAAAGGCGGACTTTTTCGACCTCGGTGGCGGTTCGCTGGCCGCTGCGCAGCTTGTCTCCCGCATCCGTGCGCGCGTGCCGGAGTTCGCCGTCGCCGACATCTACGACATGCCGCGCCTGTCGGCGATGGCCAAGGCGCTCGGACCATTCCTCCCGGATGCGGAGCTCGGGGAGTACCGACGCCCCGAGCCGACGCCGCGCGCGACACAGTGGTTGCAGACGCTGGCGGGAGCGCCGTTGTTCATCCTGTCCGGCGTGCGATGGCTGCTCTACATCCTCACCGCGGGCACGGTCCTCAACCTCCTCCCGGGCTTCGATGCCCTCCCGACGGCGCCGGTCTGGCTGCTCGTGGTCGGGTGGCTCCTGTTCGCGACGCCGTTCGGTCGGATGGCGCTCGCTGCCGCATCCGCCCGCGCCCTGCTCGCCGGACTGCGCCCGGGCGATTACCCGCGCGGGGGAGCGGTGCATCTGCGCGTGTGGTTGGCGGAGCAGATCGCCGACCAGGTGGATGCGGTGGGCCTCGCCGGTTCGCCGTGGATCACCTACTACGCCCGTGCGCTGGGGGCGCGGATCGGTCGTGACGTCGACCTGCACACGCTGCCTCCCGTCACCGGGATGCTCGAGGTGGGCGACGGCGCCTCGATCGAGCCCGAGGTGGATCTGCGCGGCTACTGGATCGACGGCGACCTGCTGCGCGTGGGCGCCATCCGCATCGGCGCCGCGGCGACCGTCGGCGCACGCAGCACCCTCGCTCCGGGCACCCGCATCGGCCAGCGCGCGGAGATCGCGCCCGGATCGGCCGTGTTCGGGCGGGTGCGTGCGGCGCAGACCTGGGCGGGCTCTCCCGCGGTCCGTGTGGGTGCGGTCGCAGAGGACTGGCCCGCAGAGCGGCCGCCGACTCCGCACCGATGGATGTGGGCCTACGGCGCGTCGGCTTTGGCGTTGGCTGTGCTCCCCGTGTTCGCCATCCTCTGCGGCGCGATCGTTCTGGCGGCAGGGGCGCATGGTGCCCCGTCGTTGTCGGCCGCCTTCGGTGCGGCGATGGTGTGGCTGGTGCCCGCCGTGCTCGTGTGCGGTCTCGTGCTCGCCGGTGTCGTGGTGGCCGCGGTGCGTCTGCTCTCGATCGGACTCGTGGCGGGCACGTACCCCGTGCGCAGCCGGGTGGCCTGGCAGGCGTGGACGATCGAGCGCCTTCTGGATGCGTCCCGCACCATCCTCTTCCCGCTCTACTCGAGCCTGTTCACACCCGTCTGGCTCCGGATGCTGGGCGCCCGCGTCGGGCGCGACGTCGAGGCGTCGACCGTGCTCCTGTTGCCTTCGCTGACGCGGATCGAGGACGGCGCCTTCCTCGCCGACGACACGATGGTCGCTTCCTACGAGTTGCACGCCGGGTGGATGCGGTTGGGCACCGTCCGCATCGGCAAGCGCGCCTTCCTCGGCAACTCGGGCATGGCGGCGCCGGGGCATCGCGTGCCCCGTGACGGGCTGGTGGCGGTGCTGTCGTCGGCGCCGCGCAAGGCGAAGCCGGGGTCGTCGTGGCTGGGCTCGCCCGCGGTGCGCCTGCGACGCGCGGTCACCGAAGCGGACGAGTCGCGCACCTACCGCCCGACGCCCGGTCTGCGCCTCGCGCGGGCGCTGTGGGAGCTGTGCCGGTTCGTCCCCGTCGTCGTGACCTGCGCGATCGGGCTGTCGGTGCTGTTCGCGCTCGCCGCACTCACGAGCTGGCTCGGCTGGCCGTGGGCACTGCTGCTGTCGGGGATCGTGCTGCTGGTTGCAGGCGCCGTGGCGGCTGCGGTCACCGTCGTCGCCAAGTGGACGATCGTCGGTCCCATCCGCGCCGGTGAGCAGCCGCTGTGGTCGAGCTTCGTCTGGCGCACGGAGGTCGTCGACACGTTCACCGAGATGGTGGCGGCGATGTGGTTCGCGCGTGTGGCCGTCGGTACGCCCGCCCTGGCGGTGTGGCTGCGGGCGATGGGGGCGCGCATCGGCACCGGGGTCTGGTGCGATTCGTACTGGCTCCCGGAACCCGATCTGGTCACCCTCGGCGACGGGGCGACGGTCAACCGGGGATGCGTCGTGCAGACCCACCTGTTCCATGATCGAATCATGAGCATGGACACCGTAGAGCTCGAACCCGGCGCGACGCTGGGCCCGCACAGCGTGATCCTGCCTGCCGCCGTCATCGGCGCCGACGCGACTGTCGGGCCGGCCTCCCTGGTGATGCGCGGCGAGACGGTGCCCGTCGGCACCCGCTGGAGCGGCAACCCCATCGGCCCATGGCGCGCGGTCAAGGTGCGTGCCTACCAGTCCACCTCGTGACCGGCGACGCCTACGCTCCACGCAGCGGCGACGTCACGTACGACGTCGTCTCCTACGATCTCGACCTCGACTACCGCGTGCGCACGAACCGTCTGAGCGGCACCGCGACGATCGAGGCGACCGCGTCCATCGACCTGCGCGGCGTGAGCCTGGACCTCATCGGGATGCGTGCCACCAGGGTCCGCGTCGACGGCGCGACCCCGGCCGTACAGCGCCAGAGCGCGCAGCACCTGCAGATCGGGTTCGGTCGCGACGTCGCGGCGGGCGAGACGTTCACCGTCGAGGTGCGCTACGAGGGATCACCCGCGCCGAGACGTTCGCCGTGGGGCGCCATCGGCTGGGAGGAGCTGACCGACGGAGCGCTCGTCGCGAACCAGCCGACCGGGGCGGCGACGTGGTTCCCCTGCAACGACCGGCCCGACAATCGCGCCCGGATGCGGATGAGGATCGCCACCGACCGGGAGTACTCGGCCGTCGCGGTCGGCACGCGCATCCTGGATCAGGTGCAAGGGCGGCGTCGGGTGGTGGAGTACGTCTGTGACGTTCCCACCGCGACGTACCTGGCGGCGGTGCAGATCGGTCGATACGCGCGCACCGAGATCCCCGCGACCGTTCCCGTGGAGCTGTGGGCTCCCGCGGCGCTGCGGGCGTCAGCCGGCGAGGCCTTCGCCGATCTGCCGCGGATGATCGCGGCGTTCGCCGAGCGGTTCGGGCCGTACCCGCAGAACCAGTACTGCGTCGTGGTGACCGCCGACGATCTCGAGATCCCGCTCGAGTCGCAGGGCATGGCGGTGTTCGGCGCGAATCATCTGGATGCGGCGAGCGAGCGACTCGTGGCGCACGAACTCGCACACCAGTGGTTCGGAAACAGCGTCGGCATCGCACGTTGGCAGGACATCTGGCTCAACGAGGGCTTCGCCTGCTACGCCGAGTGGCTGTGGTCGGAGGTATCTGGCGGACCGGATGCCGATGCCCGCGCGCGCGCCCATCTGCGACAGCTGGCTGGCGAGCCTCAGGACCTCGTGATCGCCGATCCCGGCGCGGCTCGACTGTTCGATGATCGGGTGTACAAGCGCGGCGCCCTCGCCCTGCATGCCCTCCGGCTGCACCTGGGCGACGCGGCGTTCTTCGAGCTGTTGCGCGCCTGGACCGCCGTCCATCGGCACGGTCTGGCCGTCACCGACGACTTCCGCAGCCTGTTGGACGACCGCTCGGCGGCAGTGCTCAGCTCCTGGATCGATCAGGCTCCGCTGCCTCGGCTCGCGCGACGCTGATCACGAATCCGGCGGGCGCGTCGGCCTCCCAGCCGCGCACCGCGCGATCGGCGATGACCGTCCGCCAGCCATCTCCCTCGACGACGGCCGGCAGATGTACTCCGCCACGCAGATCCGCCCCCACCGCCTTGGTCGCCGCCTCGAACCTCGTCCAGTCGCGCAGCGTGGAGCCCGGAGCGAGCCGCTCGAGTCGCGTCGGTGCGGCCGCTGAGCCTTCCTCGACGTCGACACCGATGTCGCCATCGTCGGCCAGCGCCGCCACCACGAGATCGCCGGCATAGGCGAGAGAGACCGACCCGCCTCCCTCGAGGCCGGGTCGTCCGTGGTTCCCGCCGCACCTGCTGCACGGGCCGTGCCGGAGGGTGCGCCCCGTGGCTTCGAAGACGAGGCGGGCGGCCACCGCGCGACGGTCAGCGCCCTCTCGTATCGTCCACACCACGCGGATCGCGTGCGGCACGTGTCAGACCTTCGGCAGGTGCGTCTCGATCGCGGCGATGCCGGAACCGGGGTTCGTGCGAGACAGGTGCACCACGGAGAAGCCGCCGACCTCCAGCGCGGAGGCGCTGCCGAGATACGAGCCGCGCAGCGTGCCGGTCGCGAGGGCCAGCTCGTGCAGGATGTCGGGCAGCACAGGCCCGTGGCTGCACACCACGGCGGGCTTGCGCGAGCGCACCCGCTTGCCGACGACCGTGCGGGCGTCAGAGCGGCCGTCTTCCCACGCATCCTGGCTGATGAGCTCGCTCGTCTTGATCGAGCGTCCGAGGGCGGCAGCCAGGGGAGCGACGGTCTCGGTGCAGCGGACCGCATCCGACGACACGATCCGACGGATGCCGAAGGAGCTCAGCGGCCCGACGATCGCCTCCGCCTGCTTGCGTCCGCGTGCGGTGAGGGGGCGGGATGCATCGGAGCCCGACCACTCGTCGCGCGGGGTGGCCTTGGCGTGGCGCAGCACGACGATCGGGAACGTCTCCAGCACGCCGTCGTCGACGAATCGGAGGAAGTTCTCCACGATCTCCACGTCGACGGGGTAGCTGAGGTAGGTGAGCGCCTTCTTCGGGCTCACCCACTCGATGGCGGCGATCTCCTTGTTCGGCACGAACGCCGAGGCGCGGATGGCGGCATCGGTGGCCTCCGCCGACCAGTAGTGCACGATCTTCTCGCGCCGGCTGGGCAGTGTGTAGCGGGAGACGCCGACCGGGAGGCCGAGCGAGACGGCGATGCCGGTCTCCTCGAAGATCTCGCGCACGGCGGTCTCCACCAGCGCCTCGCCCGGGTCGACCTTTCCCTTCGGAAGGGTGACGTCGCGGTATCGGGTGCGGTGGATGAGGAGGATCTTCAGCTTGTCCTCGACCCGGCGCCAGACGATTCCGCCCGCGGCATAGACGGCGGTGTGCGTCATCGCACCGCCCTCGAACGCCGACGACGCTGCACCTGGAACATCGTCTTGTCCTGCAGGTCGACGAGGGCCTTGCCGTCGGCGTCGGTCGAATGCCGTGTCCACGTGCCGTCACCGGCGAGCCACCAGGAACTCGTGTTGTCGCTCATCGCGAGCGAGAAAAGATCGCTCAGCTCGGCGATCTGCGCGGGCGCCGTGATGCGCACGAGTGCTTCGACGCGGCGGTCGAGGTTGCGGTGCATCATGTCGGCCGAGCCGATGTAGGTCTCGGGGTCGCCGTCGTTGTCGAACGCGAAGATCCGGGAGTGCTCGAGGTAGCGGCCGAGGATCGAGCGCACCGTGATGTTCTCGCTCAATCCCTCGACGCCGGGACGGATGCTGCAGATGCCGCGCACCCAGATCTCGACCGGAACACCGGCGCGACTGGCTCGATAGAGCGCGTCGATGATCTGTTCGTCGACCATCGAGTTGACCTTGATGCGGATGCCGGAGCTCTTGCCGTCGAGCGCGTGCTTGCGCTCGCGCTCGATGAGACGGACGAGCCCCTTGCGCAGGTGCAACGGGGCGACGAGCAGCCGCTTGAACTTCTTCTCGATCGCGTATCCGCTCAGCTCGTTGAACAGGCGGGTGAGGTCGCGGCCGACCTCGTCGCTCGCGGTGAACAGGCCGAAGTCCTCATAGATGCGGCTGGTCTTCGGGTTGTAGTTGCCGGTGCCCACGTGGCAGTAGCTGCGTAGCACGCCGTTCTCCTCGCGGATGACGAGGGCGAGCTTGCAGTGCGTCTTCAGCCCGACGAGGCCGTAGACCACGTGCACGCCGGCCTTCTCGAGCTTGCGAGCCCAGACGATGTTGTTCGCCTCGTCGAAGCGCGCCTTGACCTCGACGAGGGCCAGCACCTGCTTGCCGGCCTCGGCGGCGTCGATCAGCGCCTGCACGATCGGGCTGTCGCCCGAGGTGCGATAGAGCGTCTGCTTGATCGCGAGCACGTGCGGGTCTTTCGCCGCCTGCTCGAGGAACGCCTGCACGCTGGTGGCGAAGGACTCGTACGGATGGTGCACGAGCACGTCGCCCTTGCGGATGGCGGCGAAGATGTCGGCGCGCTCGTTGTTGTCGCCCGGCTGGAACGCCAGCGCCGTCGTGGGCACGTGCGGCGGGTAGTGCAGGTCGGGACGGTCGATGCGCGAGAGGTCGAAGAGCCCTCGCAGATCCAGCGGCGCGGGGAGGCGATAGACCTCCTGCTCGGTGATGTCGAGCTCCTTGATCAGCAGATCGAGGGTGAGCTCGTCCATGTCGTCGGTGATCTCGAGGCGGATCGGCGGTCCGAAGCGTCGGCGCATGAGCTCCGCCTCGAGCGCCTGGATGAGGTTCTCGGTCTCGTCCTCTTCGATCACCATGTCTTCGTTGCGAGTGAGGCGGAAAGCGTGGTGGTCGAGGATCTCCATGCCCGGGAAGAGGTCGGAGAGGTGGTTGGCGATCAGATCCTCGAGCGCGAGGTAGCGCACGCGCTCGCCGATGCGCGACACCTCTACGAACCGCGGCAGCATGGGTGGCACCTTCAAGCGCGCGAACTCCTGTCGGCCCGTCTTCGCGTTGCGGATGCGGATCGCGAGGTTCAGCGAGAGGCCCGAGATGTAGGGGAAGGGGTGCGCCGGGTCGACCGCGAGCGGCATGAGCACCGGGAACACCTGCGACTGGAAGTAGTCGGACAGGCGCTGACGGTCGTCTTCGTCGAGATCGCCCCACCCGATCACCTCGATGCCGGAATCCGCCAGTGCGGGTCGCACGAGGTGCTGCCAGGCCTCGGCGTGACGCAGCTGGAGGGCGTGGGCTTCGCCGGAGATGTCGGCGAGGACGTCTTGCGCTGCGCGGCCGATGTTCGTCGGCACCGCGAGGCCCGTGATGATGCGACGCTTGAGTCCCGCGACGCGCACCATGAAGAACTCGTCGAGGTTGCTGCCGAAGATGGCGAGGAAGTTCGCGCGCTCGAGCGTCGGCACTGCCGGGTCCTCCGCGAGCTCCAGCACGCGCTGGTTGAACGCCAGCCAACTCAGCTCACGGTCCAGATACCGCGCCTCGGGCAGCTCGGTGTCACCGCCGTCGGTGACGTCGAAGTCGTCGTCGTCGGCATCGCCCAGGCCCGCATCGAGCATCACGTCGGAGATCATTCCCACATCCTTGCAGCCAGAGGTGACACGAGTGTGAACTCCGCAGGGGTCAGGATCCGGCGCGCTGCCCGGCAGCCGGGATCTGATCCTCTTCGTACACGTTGAAGCGGTAACCGACGTTGCGCACCGTGCCGATGAGCTGCTCGAGATCGCCGAGCTTGGCGCGCAGGCGCCGCACGTGCACATCGACCGTGCGCGTGCCGCCGAAGTAGTCGTAGCCCCAGACCTCGCTGAGCAGCTGTTCGCGGGTGAACACCCGCGACGGATGCGTCGCGAAGAAGTGCAGCAGCTGGAACTCCTTGTAGGTCAGATCCAGCGGCTTGCCGTGCACCCTGGCGGAGTACGAGGACTCGTCGATCGTGATGCCGGAGGTCTGGATGCGGGTCGAGACCTGCTCCTTCGACAGACGCCCGACGGCGAGCCGGATGCGGGCGTCGACCTCGGCGGGGCCGGCTCCCACCAGGATCACGTCGTCGACGCCCCAGTCGGTGGACACCGCGGTCAGGCCGCCCTCGGTGACGATGAGCACGAGCGGCGCATCGAGTCCCGTCGTCGTCAGGATCTTGCACAGCGACTTGGCGCCGACCAGATCGTGGCGTGCATCGACGAAGACGACGTCCGCGTTGGGGGCGTTCACCAGCTGCGCGGGCTCGGCGGGGATCTGGCGGACGCGGTGGCTCAACAGCTCCAGCGCCGGGAGCGCGGGCGCGCTACCGGCGGAACTCAGAACGAGAAGCTGTGCCAAAGTCACCCTCCGGGCGGGGTCCGCGTCGTGCCTCATCTTATGCGCAGCCGCGAGGCACGCAGATCTCACCGGGACGCACGACGTGCAGCGCGCGCTCCCATGCGTGAGAATGATCGTATGACGACACCGGAACTGGCGCCACGTCGGCCCTTCGGCGGCATCCTGGCCGTCTGGGTGTTCGCGGCCGTCGCGGGGCTCGCCATCGCCTTGTTCGTTCCGTCGCCGTGGCGCTCGACACTGATGACGCTGGCGCTCGCCGCATCCGTCATCCTCGCCTTCGCCATCCAGCTGGCGTACGGCCGGGTGCAGCGCTTCATCCAGCGCGTGGCGCTCAGCAGCCTCGGTGCCCTGCTCGTGCTGGGCGTGATCAGCGTGGCGGTCGCGCTCTCCTCGCTCATCGCCAGCGCGCGCTGAGCCCATCGCCTTCGCGGACGGGCTACCATGGGGCGCATGGACCTGGTCGCGCTCGAAATGTTCTTCGTGGGCCTGCTCGTGCTCGCCTCCCTCGCCATCGCGTTCGTCTCGGGCGCCGTGGTCTGGAACCTCTACCGCGGCCAGCGCTGACGGAGCGGGCGATGATCGAGCTCCCCACCGATCTGCCCGCCGACCTCGCACCCCTCTCGTGGCTCCTGGGAGTCTGGGAGGGGACCGGAGTGATCGACTACGAGGCAGACGGTCACCACTTCTCGGGTGAGTTCACGCACCGCGTGAGCTTCAGCCACGACGGCGGAGATGCCGTCAACTACTCCGCCACCGCGTGGCTCGGCGACGGCGAATCGCGCCGTCTGCTGGTCTCGGAGGTCGGCTTCTGGCGTGTCGTGCGACCGCAGGGTCCCGGAGACCCGGGGCCGGGACTGCTCCCGGCCGTCTCGGACGAGCCGGCACGCACGGCCGATGACGTCGAGGCGCTGCGCACCGCCGACGGCGGCTTCGAGATCGCCGCGAACATCGTGCACGCCGACGGGGTGAGCGAGCTCTACCTCGGTCAGATCCGCGGCCCGCGCATCGACATCGCGACCGACGCGGTGATCGCCGCGCCCGGAACCAAGGCCTACACGGCGGCCACCCGGCTGTACGGCCTGGTCGACGGGCATCTGCTCTGGGCGTGGGATATCGCCGCCCTCGGATCCGAGCTCGGCTCGCACGCATCCGCCCGCCTGGCGAAGGTGGACTGATGATCGCTTCGCCCGCCGGCGCGATCACCGACGGCGATGTGCTGCTGCACGTCGGAGATCCGATGCGTGAACAGCGTGCGCTGGAGCGCGGCACGGCCATCGCGCCGCGCGCCGGCCGCGGCGTCATCGCCGTCACGGGCGTCGACCGGCTGAGTTGGCTCGATTCGATCACGACCCAGGCGCTCGCGCAGCTGGAGCCCGGGGTGTCCACCGAACTCCTGGTGCTCGACCCGCAGGGCCGCGTCGAACATGCGGCGGCCGTGCTGGACGACGGTGAGACGACCTGGCTCATCGCGGATGCGGGTGATGCCCCCGCCCTCGCGGCCTGGCTGGGCCGCATGCGCTTCCGGCTTCGGGTCGAGGTCCGCGACGCCTCGACCGAGGTCGCCGTCGTGGGCGCGACGGATGCGGGGCTCGCCCTCATCCGTCCTCTCACCGTCGGCGAGACGCCGCTCGTCTGGCGCGACCCGTGGCCGGGGGTCGCCGTCGGCGGCGCCGCGTACGGTCCCGTCGAGGAGCACCCGGGCAGCCAGCGCAGCTGGAACGAGGCACTCGTGGATGCCTCCGAGGCCGCGCGGCTGGCGCAGCTGGCCGCATCCGGCGAGATCGGCTTCGCCGGTGAACTCGCGGTCGAGGCACTTCGTGTCGCCGCGTGGCGTCCCCGCTTCGCGGACGAGGTCGACGAGCGCACGATCCCGCATGAGCTCGACTGGCTCCGCACCGCGGTGCACCTCGACAAGGGCTGCTACCGCGGGCAGGAGACGGTGGCGAAGGTGCACAACCTCGGTCACCCGCCGCGTCGTCTGGTCAGCCTGCACCTGGACGGCAGCGCCGAATCCCTGCCCGCGCGCGGCGACGTGGTCGCCGTCGGTGACCTGGAGATCGGCCGCATCACCTCGGCCGCCCGCCACTTCGAGGACGGCCCGATCGCTCTGGCCGTCATCAAGCGCACGGCCGACACCGACGCCGATGTCGTCGTGCGCACGGCAGGCGGCGACGTCGCCGCATCCGTCACCACGGTCGTGCCGCCGGATGCGGGCGCCAGCGCCGGCGTGCCGCGCTTGCCCCGACTCTCGCGCCGGCGGTGACGGTGCCCCCGGGCGGCGCCGACACCACGAGCGTGTCGACGCGGCTGCGAGAGCGCTTCGATCCGAGACCCGGTCTGTCGCGGGCGGTCACCGATCTGCCCGCCATCGCCCAGCTGACGGCGGCGGCGATGGGCGCGTACGTCTTCTCGCTGTTCGTGCTCGGCCACTCAGCTCCCGTGCTCGCCGGCACCGTGGCGGTGTCGAGCCTCGGGCTGGTGCGCGACGCGCGGCCGCGGCGCGTCGCCGAGACGGTGGCCGGGATGCTGCTCGGCATCGTCATCTCCGAGGTCCTGCTGCGCCTGGTGGGTCCCGGCTGGTGGCAGCTCGGCATCACGCTCGCTGTGGTCGTCTTCGTCGCCAGGGCGCTGTCACCGCAGCCCGGCTTCGCCATCGCCGCGGCGATCCAGGGCCTCATCGTCCTGCTGTTCCCGATGGCACCGACCGAGGCGTCATGGAGCCGGTTGGCGGACGGTGCGGTCGGCGGCGTTGCGGCACTGCTGGTGACGGCCCTCGTTCCCCGCAATCCTCGCGCGGAGGTGCTGCGCGAGGCCCGGACGCTCTTCGCCGCGATCGACGACGCGATCGTGACCCTCATCCGTGCGCTGGAGGACGGAGACCGTTCGCGTGCGGAGCGTGCACTGGAGAAGGCCCGAGCGCTCGATCCGCTCGTGCGGGCCTGGCAGGAATCGCTCGACTCCGCGGTCGCGGTCGCGCGCATCTCCCCGTTCCTGCGCAGGCGCCGCGCAGAGCTCGATCGTTACCGCCGCGTCATGGCGGCCACGGATCTCGCGGTGCGCAACCTCCGCGTCGTGGCGCGCCGATCCGGCTATCTCATCGACGACGGCGCGCCGCGCCCCATCCCCGCCGACCTGCTGCGGTCCCTGGCGCGGGCCCTCGCCCTCGTGGGGGAGTCGCTCGACGACATCGCGCAGCAGATTCCCGCACGCGAAGCAGCGCGGGCCGTCGCGCGCCACCTGGATCCCGCGCAGCTCGCACCGGGCGCCTCCGCCGGCGAGCACAGCGTCATCTCCGCCCTGCGCCCGTTCGCGGTCGATCTGCTGGTGGCGACGGGCCTCAGCGAAGACGAGGCGCGGGCCGCCATGCCCCGCATCTGAGACACCGCCTCTCAGCGAGGCGCCACCTGCTCCCACGGCACCGTGAGCTCACCCAGGCGCCACCGCGAACGCTGCCGGAGAGGCCACCCGTCCGCATCGAGTGCCGCGAGCGCCGCCTGCCATCGTTGCGCGGGGGAGAACGTCGCCAGGGGCGCCGCGCGTGTCCACTCCGCATCCAGCGCGCGCAGCAGCTCGTGCACGCCCTCGCCCGGCACATTGCGGTGGATCAGCGCCTTCGGCAGACGCTCGGCCCCGATCGAGGGAAGCTCCAGACCGGTCAGCCGCAGCGAGATCGTCAGCGTGCGCGGACGGGCATCGGCACCGATCTCGACCCATGTGCTGATGCGTCCGAGCTCGTCGCACGTGCCCTCGACGAGGATGCCGCCCGCATCCAGGCGAGATGCCATGCGCTCCCAGGCCGCCGGAACCTCGTCCTCGTCGTACTGGCGCAGTACATTGAACGCGCGGATGATGCGTGGCCGCTCCGGCACCGGGATCTCGAAGCCGCCGCGGGCGAACGAGACCCGCGCGTCGGGGCGGAAGATCGTCGCCTGTTCGCGGACGCTCTCGAGCTGCGCACGAGCACGTGCCACGCGCGCGGGATCGATCTCCAGTCCCCACACGCGCACATCCGGGCGGACGCGGTGCAGTCGCGCCTCGAGCTCGAGGGCGGTGACGCCGCTCGCCCCGAAGCCGAGATCAACCACGAGCGGCTCCGGCTCCGCCGTCCGAAGCGAGCGGTGGCGCGCGATCCACCTGTCCACGCGTCGGAGGCGGTTCGTGCCCGTCGTACCTCGGGTGATGCGACCCGAAGGTGTAGGACTCATGGCCCCATGATGCCAGCGTCGCGGTCGATATCATGGGCTCATGACCACCCCTCATACCCTGATCCTGCTGCGCCACGGCCAAAGCCAGTGGAACGAGCTCAACCTCTTCACCGGATGGGTCGACGTGCGACTGACCGACCAGGGCAAGGCCGAGGCCGCCCGTGGCGGCGAGCTGCTCGCCGAGGCGGGCCTGCTGCCCGACGTCGTCCACACGTCGCTGCTGAGTCGCGCGATCCAGACCGCGAACCTCGCGCTCGACGCCGCCGACCGTCTGTGGATCCCCGTCAAGCGCACCTGGCGCCTCAACGAGCGCCACTACGGCGCGCTGCAGGGCAAGGACAAGGCCGAGACCCTCGCCGAGTTCGGTCAGGAGCAGTTCATGCTGTGGCGTCGTTCCTTCGACGTTCCGCCGCCGCCGCTCGATGACGCATCCGAGTTCAGCCAGGTGAACGACCCCCGCTACGCGGGGATCGACGGCGAGGTGCCGCGCACCGAGTCGCTGAAGCTCGTGATCGACCGACTCCTGCCGTACTGGAGCGAGTCCATCGTCCCCGACCTCACCGCCGGCAAGACGGTGCTCGTCGCCGCCCACGGCAACTCGCTGCGCGGCCTCGTGAAGCACCTCGAGGGCATCAGCGACGACGACATCGCCGAGCTGAACATCCCCACCGGCATCCCGCTGGTGTACCGCCTCGACGAGAACCTGCAGGCGCTGGGCAAGGGCGAGTACCTCGACCCCGAGGCAGCTGCGGCGGGCGCTGCCGCCGTCGCCAACCAGGGCAAGTAAGCCGATACGGGAAGGGCCCGGATGCGTGATGCATCCGGGCCCTTCCCGTGTGTCTGCGAGGTCAGATCTGGGGCTCGACCTCGGACTGCGGCGCCCAGTCGCCGGTCGCGAGGTAGACGATCTTCTTCGCGACCGACACCGCGTGGTCGCCGAAGCGCTCGTGGTAACGGCTCGCCAGGGTCGCGTCGACCGTCGCCGCCGCCTCGCCCTGCCAGGACTCGCTGAGGACCTTCTCGAAGACGCTGACGTGCAGCTCGTCGAGCTTGTCGTCCTCGTTGCGCAGCTGCTCGGCGAGGTCCAGGTCGCGCGTGCGCAGCAGCTCGGTGAGCTTGCGGGCCACGTCGACGTCGATCTCGCCCATCTTCGTGAACGTGCCCTTGAGGCCCTTCGGGATGGCGCGGTCGGGGAAGCGCATACGGGTCAGCTGCGCGATGTGCTCGGCGATGTCGCCCATCCGCTCGAGCGATGCGCTGATGCGCAGTGCCGAGACGACCGTGCGCAGGTCGCTCGCGACGGGCTGCTGCCGGGCGAGGATATCGATCGCCAGCTCGTCGAGCTCGATCGCCTTGTCATCGATCACGGAGTCGTTGTCGATGACCTCTTCGGCGAGCGCGACATCGCTCGTGCCGAACGCCCTCGTCGCCTTCTCGATGGCCTCGGTGACGAGCTCGGAGATCTCGACGAGCCGGACACGGACCTCGTCGAGGGACTGCTGGAAAACCTCGCGCATGAAACAGGCACCTTCCTGGGGTGATCGTGGGCGGCACGGGACGGGCCCGGGCGATTCTCGCCGTCGAAGGTTAACGAACGGTGCCGCGGGAGTGAATGTTACCTGCGCTGCCGCCCCCGGAGGCGTCTGAGACGGGGTGCGGGTTCAGCATCCATTTACGCTGGAGCCATGAACTCGTCGCAGCTCGCGCTGCTGGCCCTGGTCATGGGCGTCGTCCTCGGGGCGTCGATCACCCTCCTGATCATCGGTGCGATGCGGGCCAGGGCGCGCGTCGAGGCGCGCAACTCGACGGCCGTTCCCGAGGGTGTCCCGGATGTCCTGGCCGCCATGGACGACAGCGCGATCGTGGTGGACGGTTCCGGGACGGTGCGTGCCGCATCCGCCTCGGCCGAGGCTTTCGGCATCCACGTCGACGAGGTCGTGCCGGACGATCACATCCGCGAGCTCGCGCGCGCGGTGCGCTCGGGAGGGATCAGCACGGCGAGCCTGACGCTGCGACGCTCCTCCTCTCCCGCGGAGCCCCGGCTCGTCTCGGCCCGCGCGACGACCATCTCGCCGAAGCTCGTGCTCATCGTCATCCGCGACATCACCGAACGTGAACGGGTCGAGCAGATGCGCCGCGACTTCGTCGCGAACACCTCGCACGAGCTGAAGACGCCCGTGGGCGCGGTGAGCCTGCTCGCGGAGGCGATCGAGTCGGCCGCGGACGATCCCGCGCAGGTACGGATCTTCGCCGGTCGCCTCAGCGCAGAGGCGCAGCGGCTCGCCTCCCTGACCTCGCGCGTCATGAATCTCTCCCGGCTGCAGTCGGCGGACGAGCTCGCCGAGGTCGGCGACGTGTCGGTGGACTCCGTCGTCACGGCCGCCTGCGAGGCGCACGCGCTCGCCGCAGGCTCGGCCGGGGTGACGGTCGTGCGCGGCGGGACGCGAGGTCTGTATGTGCGCGGCGACACGCAGATCCTCACCGAGGCGCTCGGCAACCTGGTCGCCAACGCGATCGCGTACTCGCCCAGCGGCTCCAGCGTCGGCATCGGGGTCAAGCAGGTGCACAACTCCGTGGAGATCGCGGTCACCGACCGAGGCATCGGCATCTCCGAGGCGGACCAGCAGCGCGTGTTCGAGCGCTTCTTCCGCTCTGATCAGGCGCGCTCTCGCCGCACGGGCGGCACGGGGCTGGGACTGTCGATCGTGAAGCATGCCGTCCAACGCCACGGCGGTGAGGTGCGTGTCTGGTCGCGCGTCGGGCGTGGCTCGACCTTCACCATCCAGCTTCCGATCGCATCGCCGCCGGACGACCTCGAGGCACCGGCCGCCCGCGGCCGCCGTCGACCCAAGAAGACCAAGAAGACCCCCGTCGCGTCTCCGACCGCGGCACCGAACCCGAACGGAGTCACCGAATGACCCGCGTCCTGATCGTCGAGGACGAGCCCGACCTCGCCGACCCGCTCGCCTACCTGCTTCGCAGGGAGGGGTTCGAGGTCGAGATCGCCGAAGACGGCGCCATCGCGCTCTCCGCGTTCCGTGAACGCGGCGCCGACATCGTTCTGCTCGACCTGATGCTGCCGGGCATGCCCGGCACCGAGGTGTGCCGTCAGATCCGCACCGTCTCGTCTGTGCCGATCATCATGCTGACCGCCAAAGACAGCGAGGTGGACATCGTCGTGGGGCTGGAGCTCGGCGCCGACGATTACGTCACCAAGCCCTACTCGGCCAGGGAGCTGCTGGCGCGGATGCGGGCGGTCCTGCGCCGCTTCGCTCAGGTGGAGGCCGACCTCGACGAGCGCGTTCTGCAGGGCGGACGGGTGACGCTCGACATCGACCGCCACACCGTGACCGTCGGCGGCGAAGAGATCAACATGCCGCTCAAGGAGTTCGAGCTCCTCGAGGTCCTGATGCGCAACGCCGGCCGGGTTCTGACCCGGGGCCAGCTCATCGATCGGGTGTGGGGCACCGACTATTTCGGCGATACGAAGACCCTGGACGTGCACATCAAGCGCATCCGCTCACGCATCGAGGAGAACCCGAGCGATCCGGTCATGCTGGTGACCGTCCGCGGACTCGGCTACCGGTTCGAGGCCTGAGGCCTGCGGCCTGAGGCCAAAGGGGAAGGGCGGGGCACCCGGAGGTGTCCCGCCCTTTCGCGTGCGCTGCGCTCAGGGAACGAGCGGCGTCAGGTAGTCGAGGTCGCCGTTGAGGACCGGGATCTCCACCCGAGCACCCTCGCCGTCGCCGGACTGGAAGAAGATCGGCACGGTCGACCCGGGGCGGGCGCCGAGGTCCTCGATGAGCAGGGGATCGGTGTCCTCGGTGCCGAGGCTCACCGTGTCGCCTGCCGGAACACGCACGGTCAGCTTGACGGCGTTCTCGCCGACCTCGAGGTTGAGCACCTGCGAGGAGTCGCTCTCGTTCACGATCGCGGCCACGAAGTTGCCCTCGGTGCCCTCGTCGTTGGCGACCACGAGCGCGTTGCGCACGGCGAGCGGTCCGCTCGACGCCGGCACGTTCAGTCCGTCGGCGGGGGAGTAGGGGATCGTCGTGCTCTGCGGCGAGAGCATGGCGCAGCCGCTGGTTCCCAGTGCGACAGCAGCCGCCACGACGACGGACGCGATCAGGCGCGTTTTCACGGTTCCTCCCGGTTGCAGACGGCTTCTCCAGCATTCTACGGGGTCCCGCCCGCCCATTCCGTGCCGCCGCCCTCGCGTGCGCCGTTCGGTGAGCGAGTGGAGTCGAGCGAGACGCGCGCGTGCGTCCGTGCGCGGGATGCGGGTGCGCGGGGATGGGGGACGTGAGGCGAGGGCGCGAACCCTAGCGCATCGGGCCCTGTGGTATCCTGGTCGTTGCCGAAAGGACATAACTCCATGCTTTTTGAGGTTGGCGAAACGGTCGTCTATCCGCACCACGGTGCCGCGACCATCATCGAGGTCAAGGAACGCGTCATCAAGGGCGAGACCAAGAAGTACTTGAAGCTCAACGTCACCCAAGGCGATCTGGTCATCGAGGTTCCGGCCGACAACGTCGACCTCGTGGGTGTGCGCGACGTGATCGGCAAGGACGGTCTCGAGCGCGTTTTCGAGGTGCTGCGTGCTCCCTTCACCGAGGAGCCGACCAACTGGTCGCGCCGCTACAAGGCGAACCTCGAGAAGCTCGCTTCGGGCGATGTGATCAAGGTCAGCGAGGTCGTGCGCGACCTGTGGCGTCGCGATCAGGACCGTGGTCTGTCCGCGGGTGAGAAGCGCATGCTCGCCAAGGCCAAGCAGATCCTCGTCTCCGAGCTGGCGCTCGCTGAGAAGACCGACGAGGAGAAGGCCAGCGTGCTGCTCGAAGAGGTTCTCGCCAGCTGACGAAAGGCGCCTTCGTGCCTCAGCCCGTGCCGCGGATCGCGGTCGTTGTCGTCGCCGGCGGGTCGGGGACCCGTCTCGGTGAAGACCTTCCTAAGGCATTCGTCGGGATCGACGAGCACACGATGCTGCGTCATGCCCTTGACGGTGTGTTCCGCAGTGCCCTCGACGCCCAGGTGGTCGTCGTCGCACCCGTGGACCGTACCGGCGAGGCCCTGACGGAGGCGCTCGCGGCCGCGGGCGATGCGCGTGAGCGCGTGAGCGTCGTCGCCGGTGGGGATACTCGTCAGAAGTCGGTCGCCGCGGGTCTCGCCGCGCTCTGGGGCGATATCGAGATCGTGCTCGTGCACGACGCGGCCCGCGCGCTGACCCCGCCCGAGGTCTTCACCCGGATCGTGGAGGCCGTCGAGCGGACCGGATGGGGGGCTGTCCCCGTTCTTCCCGTGGTCGACACGATCAAGCGCGTCGACGGCGACGAGATCATCGGCGTGGTCGATCGTTCCGAGCTGGGGGCGGCGCAGACCCCGCAGGGATTCCGGCGCGACGTCCTGAGTGCGGCCTACGCCGTCGCCGATGCCGAGTTCACGGACGATGCGGCGCTCGTCGCGGCGGCAGGTCACCGGATCGCGGCCGTCGCAGGCGATGCTCTCGGCTTCAAGATCACGCATCCCGCCGACCTCGAGCGCGCCCGCGCACTCCTGATGCCCGCCGCCGAGCACCCGGTGCGACTTCAGCAGCCGGCGCCGGCGCCGCGCGTGGGCGTGGGCACCGACGTGCACGCCTTCGCGGGGGACGGCGAGCTGTGGCTCGCGGGGTTGCGCTGGCCGGATGAGCCCGCCCTGTCCGGGCATTCGGACGGGGATGCGGTCGCTCACGCCGTCGTCGACGCGGTTCTGGCGGCGGCGGGTCTCGGCGACATCGGCACCCACTTCGGCGTCGACCGCCCCGAGTATGCGAACGCGCACGCCGGCGCCTTCTTCGCGCGCACCCGCGCTCTGGTGGGCGAAGCGGGCTGGGTGATCGGCAATGTCTCGGTGCAGGTCCAGGCCACGCGTCCGCGGTTCGCAGGGCGGCGGCGCGAGGCGGAGGCCGTGCTGAGCGAGGCCCTGGGCGCCCCCGTATCCGTCTCGGCTACGACCACCGATGGGCTCGGGTTCGAGGGGCGCGGCGAAGGCGTCTTCGCGGTCGCGGTCGCCATGTTGCTGCCCGCGCAGTGACCGGTCAGACCGCCCGCGTGAAGTAGAGCGACAGCGGATCGTCGCGGTAGTCGGCGAACGGCCCGCAACGGGTGAACCCCTCGCTCTCGTAGAGGCGCACCGCGGGCACGAACTCCGGTGTGCTGCCGGTCTCGAGCCACACGCTCGTCATGCCCATCGTCGCCGCCTCGGCGAGGATGTGGCGAAGGACGCCGCGGCCGACGCCCGTTCCGCGGAACGCGTCGGCGACCCGCATGGATTTGAGCTCGCCGCGGTCGACGCCCCACCGCTTGAGTGCACCGATACCCGCGAGCTCGCCGTCGGACCACGCAGACCAGAAGGTGACCTCGGGGGCGCTCAGCCCCGCGGCGTCGAGCGCATGCACGCTCTCGGCGGGGGTGCCGGCGTGCATGGCCGCGAGGTGGGAGACGACGAGCTCGTGCGCCGGGCCGCGGGTCGGGTCGTCGATGAGGTAGTCGAGCATGCTCATCCTTCCAGGGGAAACGGCTCGGGATCCCGCCGGCGGGAGCCCCAGGCCAGGACGACGAGACCGACGCTCAGCACGGCGATGCCGACGACGGATGCGGCGTCGAGGTGCTCCCCGAGCACGATGAGGCCCAGCAGGGTGGCGGTGATGGGCTCGGCGAGGGTCAGCGTCGCCGCGGTCGCGGCGGTGAGGCGCTGCAAGCCCCAGGTGAACAGCGTGTACGCGACCGCGATCGTCGCAAGCCCCAGCCAGAGCGCGACGGCGACGCCGCTGGGCTCACCGAGCCACGAGAACGACGCGAACGGGAGCATGAACAGGGCGCTGGCGGCGGAGCCGGCGCCCATGGCCCCGGCGACCGTGAAGGGATCCCACCCCGTCGACATCAGCCGGCGCTGCGCGTTGGCGAAGACGGCGAACGCCGCGCCCGCGCCCAGCGACCCGAGGACGCCGAGAGGATCCGCTGAACCGGAGCCGTCGCCGGCGAAGGCCAGGAGGGCGACGCCGATCGTCGCCAATGCCGTCGCCGCGAGCCACGTGGGCCGGGGGAGGCGCCGGGTGATCGCCCATTCGATGAGCCCCGCCATCACCGGGGCGGACCCGAGCGCGACGACGGTGCCCACGGCGACGCCGCTGCGGGCCGTGCCGAGGAAGAACAGCGGCTGGTAGGCCGCCAGACAGATGCCCGTCAGCGCCATGAGGGCGAGCGCGCGCGCCGACAGTCGGGGAGACGTGGATGCCGTCGCACGTCGGTGTCGGCGGGCGAGGGCGAAGCCGATCACCGCCAGCGCCGTGCCGCCGATGAGCAGCCGCACCGCCCCGACTCCGAGGGGCGTCGTACCGTCCGGGCCCAGTGCCTGCGAGGTGCCGGTCGTGCCGAACAGCACCGCGGCCGCGAGGACGGCGAACACGGGCAGCATGAGTCCTTTCTATCGCTGTCATGTGTCGGGGTGGTGACACAGCCCCGCCGGTAGGCTGGTGGAGTGACGGTCCGGCTCTATGACACCCAGGCGCAGGCGCTGCGCGACTTCGCGCCCCTGGAGGACGGCAACGTCACGATGTACGTCTGCGGCCCGACGGTGCAGTCCGGCCCGCACATCGGCCACGTGCGCGCCGCGCTCAGCTTCGATCTGCTGCGACGCTGGCTCGCGCACCGGTTCGGTCGGGTGACGTTCGTGCGCAACGTCACCGACATCGACGACAAGGTGCTCGCGAACGCGACGCCCACCGAGCCCTGGTGGGCGCTCGCCTACCGCATGGAACTCGCGTTCAGCCAGGCCTATGCCGCCGTCGGCATCCTCGCGCCGACGTACGAGCCGCGAGCCACCGCATCCATCCCGCAGATGATCGAGCTCATCGCGCTGCTCATCGAGCGCGGCCACGCCTACCCGGCGCCTGACGGATCCGGCGACGTCTACTTCGACGTGCGGTCCTGGCCCGCCTACGGTGCCCTCACGCATCAGGACGTCGACGCAATGGAAGCGGCCGCGGATGCGGACCCTCGCGGCAAGCGGGACCCGCACGACTTCGCCCTGTGGAAGGGGGCGAAGGACGGCGAGCCGGCCGATGCACGGTGGGCGTCGCCCTGGGGCGAGGGGCGCCCGGGGTGGCACATCGAGTGCTCGGCGATGTCGCGCCGGTACCTCGGCTCGCGCTTCGACATCCACGGCGGCGGCCTCGACCTGCGCTTCCCGCACCACGAGAACGAGCTCGCGCAGTCCTCGGCGGCAGGCGACGCGTTCGCCCAGTACTGGGTGCACAATGGCCTCGTCACCGTCGACGGTCAGAAGATGTCGAAGTCGCTCGGCAACTTCACCCTCGCGGCCGACGTGCTCGCCGAGCGCGACCCGCTCGTCGTGCGCTACGCGCTCGCGGCCGCGCACTACCGATCGAGCCTGGACGTCTCCGGCAGAGCCTTCGACGAGGCGGAGGCGGCGTTGGATCGTATCCGGACCTTCCTCGACCGCGTGATCCGAGTGGGCGCGGCGCCGGAGACGGCGGCCATCCCGGAGGCGTTCGCCGCCGCATTGGATGACGACCTCGGCGTCCCGCAGGGCCTGGGCGTGCTGCACGAGACGGTACGTGCAGGAAACGCGGCGTTGGATGAGGGAGACTCGGAGAGCGCGCGACGTCGCGCGGCCGAGGTCGTCGCCATGGCCGACATCCTCGGCGTCAATCCGCTCGACGAGCGGTGGCGCACGCGCACGACCGGCCCCGAAGCCGGAGCCCTCGACGCGCTCGTTCGCGTCATGATCGACCAACGCGCCCAGGCGCGAGCAGACAAGGACTGGGCGAGTGCCGACAGGGTGCGCGACGCGATCGCGGCCGCCGGCATCGTCCTCGAAGACGGTCCCGAGGGGACCCATTGGAGTGTGAAACGTGGCTAAGCCGGGAAACCCGTCAGCCGGACGCGGCAAGAAGAAGGGCCCGACGAAGGGCACCGGCGGCAAGAACCGCCGCTCGCTCGAAGGTCGCGGCCCGACCCCGAAAGCGGAGGATCGTGCCTGGCACCCCGCCGGTAAGCGCAAGGCCGCGCAGGAGCGCTTCGTCGCGGCGGGCGGCAAGACCGCTCCGCGTGTCGCGGGTCTGAACCGCACGCCGCGCTCGAAGCAGAACGACGACACCGAGACGGTCACCGGCCGCAACTCGGTGCTCGAAGCGCTGCGCGCCCGCATCCCGGCGACCGCCTTCTACATCGCGCAGCGCGTCGAGATGGACGACCGCGTCAAGGAGATGCTCTCGATCGCGACGCACCGTGAGATCCCGGTTCTCGAGGTCACGCGTCAGGAGCTGGACCGCATGGCCGGCTTCGACGGCGTGCACCAGGGTGTGGCGCTGAAAGTGCCGCCGTACGAGTACGCACACCCGCAGGACCTGCTCGAGCAGATCATCGACCGCGACGAGCTGCCGCTGATCGTGGCGCTCGACGGTGTCACCGATCCGCGCAACCTGGGCGCCATCATCCGCTCCACCGCGGCGTTCGGCGGTCAGGGGCTCATCATCCCGCAGCGTCGCAGCGCGGGCGTCAACTCCGCGGCGTGGAAGACCAGCGCGGGAGCGGCAGCACGCCTGCCCGTCGCGATGGCGGCGAACCTCACGACGACGCTCAAGGAGTTCAAGAAGCAGGGCGTGTTCGTGCTCGGACTCGACGGCGGCGGCGACGTCGCGCTTCCGGCGCTGCAGCTTGCCGACCGTCCCGTCGTGATCGTCGTGGGCTCCGAGGGCAAGGGGCTCTCGCGCCTGGTCACCGAGACGTGCGACCAGATCGTCTCGATTCCGATCTCCACTGCGACCGAGTCGCTGAACGCGGGAATCGCCGCATCCGTCGCGCTTTACCAGGTCGCGACGCTACGTTCGGCGTGACGATCTCGACCGAAGGAGCACGAATGTCTCGCATCGCAGTTCTCGGAGGAACCGGTTACGCCGGAAGCCATATCGTCGCGGAAGCGGTCCGGCGCGGGCATACGGTGCTCTCGATCGCGCGCACCGTCCCTGCTGATCGTGTCGAGGGCGCGGTCTACGTCGAGGCCACGCTGCTCGATGTCCCCACTCTCGTGAACGAGCTGATCGGCGTGGACGTGGTCGTCTCGGCCGTGGCCGCACGCGGTGACATGCTCGGAGCCCTCCGGCCGGCGATCGAGCAGCTGCTTTCGGTGCTGCCCGAGGACGTCCGCATCGGCGTCATCGGGGGTGCGGGCGGAAGTCTGGTCGCCGAGGGCGGTCCGCGCCTCGTCGACACTGAGGGATTCGCTGACGAGTACAAGCCCGAAGCGCTCGAAGCCATCGGCATCCTCGAAGACCTCCAGACACGCGCCGGCGACCGCGACTGGTTCTACATCCACCCCGCAGGCGGGTTCGGCGCGTGGGCGCCGGGCGAGCGCACGGGGTCGTACCGCGACGGCGGTGACGTGCTCGTCGTCGACGAGAACGGCGAGTCGTTCATCTCGGGCGCCGACCTCGCCGTCGCCGTGCTCGACGAGATCGAGACGCCGCGTCACTCGCGGGAGCGTTTCACTGTCGGCTACTGAGTCGACGCGAGCGGATGCGGCGAGCCGTCGTCCGTGATCAGACCAGGTCGCGCCAGTCGATCGCCTCGTCCTCATCGTCGTCCGCGTCGCGCGGCACATAGTCGTCGCGCAGGACGGGGATGATCGACGTCGCCTCGGTGGGCGGCCCCACGACCGTCGCCTCGTCACGGCGATGGCGGAGGACGTCGTCGATGTAGCTGGTGAGCACCTCCGCGAGAGGCACCGATCGACCGCGCGCCTGGGACATGTACCAGCTGTGCTCGAGCACCTGGTGATACACCTCGGCGGGCTCCAGTTTGGAGCGCAGATCGAAGGGGATCGCCTTCACCACCGGCTCGAACTTCCGGGTGAGCCATTCGTGGGCGACCATCTCCTCGTCGGAGCCCACGCGGGAGATCCGCGCGCGGAACTCGTCGAGGTCGTTGAGCAGACGCCGAGCCTGATTCTCCTCGACATCGAGACCGGTGAGGCGCAGGAGGCGCCGCTGGTGGTGGCCGGCGTCGACGACCTTCGGCTGGATCGACACGAGTGCGCCGTCGGTAGCGGTGTCGATCGACATCTCTCCGATGTCGAAGCCGAGCGCGTTGAGGCGCTGCACGCGCTCCGTGATCCGCCACGACTCCGCCGCGGAGAAGCTCTCCTTGTCGGTCAGCGCCGCCCAGAGCGACCGGTAGGAGGACACGATGCCGTCGGCGATGTCGAGGGCGTCGACGTCACCAGCCAGACGGCCGCCGGCGGCGAGATCCATGATCTCGCCCGCGATGTTCGTGCGCGCCACATCCAGGTCGTGCTCGCGCTGACCGCGCGTCAGGCCGCCCTCGTGCAGCTCGCCCGTCTCGGCATCCACGAGGTAGGCGGCGAAAGCGCCCGCATCCCGTCGGAAGAGCGTGTTGGAGAGCGAGACATCGCCCCAGAAGAAACCCACGTTGTGCAGCCGCACGAGGAGCACGGCGAGCGCGTCGACGAGGCGCGAGGCCGTGTTGGGGCGCAAGACCTGGGTGAACAGGGCGCGGTACGGCAGGGAGAACTTGAGGTGGGCGGTCACGAGCGCCGCGGGCAGCGGGTGGCCGGCCGCATCCGTTCGCCCGTCGATGACGGCGAAACGGTCGACGCAGGGGACGTCGAGGCGCGCGAGGTTGCCGAGCATGTCGTACTCGCGCCGCGCCATCTCACCGGTCGTCTCCTTGACCGCGATGACCTTGCCGCTGAGGGTCGAGAAGCGCACCAGGTGGCGCGAGAGGCCCTTGGGGAGTTGCACGATGTCGTTGCTGGACCAGTCCGCGAGCGGCGTGCTCCATGGCAGCGTCAGCAGCGCGGGATCGATTGCACTGGCCGTAATGGTCAGCGAGTCCGCCATGGTGTCCTCCACATATGTCGCGGGGGGGGGGGGGGGGGCGGGGGGGGCGGCCGCCCCCGGGCGGGGGGTAGAAAAAACGAGCG
>JASCPH010000090.1 GCA_029959545.1 Microbacteriaceae bacterium PS02066
GCCAGGCGGCGGGCCCGGCCATGAGCGAGGCCTGAGACCCCTCTAACCGGTGGCCCGATCCGCAGCGCGGATCGGGCCACCGTTTTGCGTGCCCGCGCTCGCGCGTCAAGAGGCGGGGCCGGCAGGAGTCGATCGCGCAGGATGGAGCGGAACGAGGGGGAGGGCGATGCAGCCGAGTGAGGTGGTCATCGACGCGCCCAGAGCGCGGGCGATGCGGACATGGATGATCGTGACGGTCGTCTGCGCGATCGTGGGTGGCGGCGCGTTGATCGTCGCGGCGATCCTGGCGGTGACGATCCCGTTCGCCGGCTCGGGTGTGGTGCCCGCGGTGCCGATCCTCGCTTTCGGCGGGTTCCTGGTCTTCCTCGTCGCGGTCGTGGCCTCGTTCGTGCGTGTCGACATGTCCGCCACCGACGGCAAGGCGATCGAGTTCGCGATCGCGAGTGCCGGTTTCGGCCAGATCGACGCGCGGCGTCTGTTGCGAGGCGACGCCGTCGTCACTTCATCCGGGCACTGGGCTCGTCTGCGGCGCACCTCCGACGGAGAGCGCAGCTGGATGGTCGTCACGCTCACTCCGGCGGGCCCTCGGCTCAGGTGATCGACCCCGTGTGGTTTTTACCCGGCCCGACCGTTTGTTTGTGTGGCGTTGTGTTGTAATGTGTTGATCCTTCGAGGAGGATCATGTACGCAACGGAGCGCCAGGCGGCGATCGAGCGAATCTTGGACGCCGAGGGACGACTCGTCGTCGTCGATCTCGCGGAACGCTTCGACGTCACTACAGAGACCGTCAGGCGCGACCTCGCATCCCTGGAGCAGCGCGGCATCCTGCAGCGCGTGCACGGCGGAGCGGTCGCTCAAGGCCGCTCCAGCACTCGCGAGACGTCGATCAGCGAACGCATCCATGAACGCAGCGACGCGAAGGGGCGCATCGCCCGCGCCGCGCTGAACCTCCTCGGCGACCGCTTCAGCGGATCCGTGCTGCTGGACGCCGGTTCCACGGTGGGCGCACTCGCGCAGGAGCTGCCGTCCTCCCTGGCGATGCGCGGAGGGCGCGCGGATGTCGTCACGCATTCCTTCGCCCACGCACCTCTGCTCGCGGAACAGGACGGCATCGATCTCACGCTCGTGGGTGGTCGGGTGCGTCGCGTGACGGGCGCTGCGGTCGGGGCGACGACCGTCGCCGCGATCCAGGGTCTTCGCCCTGACGTCGCCTTCCTCGGCACCAACGGACTCTCCTCCGCGTTCGGTCTCAGCACCCCCGATCCGGAAGAGGCTGCCGTCAAGCGCGCGGCCGTCGCGGCGGCGCGGCGCGTCGTCGTGCTCTGCGATGCGCAGAAGTTCGACATCGAGCTCCTCGTCTCGTTCGCGCCGCTGTCTGCGCTCGACGTGCTCGTGACGGATGCGGCTCCGCCCGCCGCGCTGGCGGAAGCGCTCGAGCGCGCCGACATCGAGGTGGTGGTCGCATGATCGTCACCGTCACCGCGAACCCGTCCCTCGACAGAGCTGTTTCGCTGGCAACCCCGCTCCAGGTCGGCGAGGTGCAGAGCGCCCTCGCCGTACGCGAGGATGCGGGCGGGAAGGGCGTGAACGTCTCCCGCGTCGTCGCGGCCGCCGGAACGGCGACGCTCGCCGTGCTTCCGCTGGCCGACCAGGACCCCTACGCCACCGCGCTCGCTCAGACCGGCATCCCGGTGCGGTCCGTGCCCGTGCACGGCCACGCCCGTGCGAACCTCACCCTGGCGGACCCGCACGGCACGACGACCAAGATCAACCTGCCCGGCGCCGAGCTCAGCGCGGCGGATGCGGACGCGTTGATCGAGACGATCGTCGCGGCCACGGCAGGTGCCGACTGGCTCGTGCTCGCAGGATCCCTGCCGCCGGGTGCGGGCGACGACTTCTACGTGCGCGCGATCCTGGCCGTGCGTGCCGCGCACGGCGACGCGACTCCTCGCATCGCCCTCGATACCTCCGGCGCCGCACTCGCGGCGGCCGTGGCCGGGGCCCGCCCGGATCTCATCAAGCCCAACGAGCATGAGCTCGCCGAGCTGACCGGCGCTCCCGCCGACACGCGCGACATCGACGGCATCGTCGCTCTCGCGCGGGACCTCGTCGGCCCGCGCGTCGGTGCGGCACTGGTGACGCTCGGCGCGGCAGGTGCGCTGCTGGTCACGGAGGACGGCATCTGGGTGGGAACAGCCCCCCGCATCACGGCGGTCAGCACGGTGGGCGCGGGCGACAGCTCCCTCGCCGGATACCTGCTGGCCGATGTGGCCGGCGCCGAGCCCGCCGAACGTCTGCGTATGGGGATGCGATACGGCGCGGCCGCCGCATCCCTTCCTGGAACTCAACCCCCGACCCCGGCGGATCTTGTGACCGCCGACATTCCCGTGCAGCGGATCATCCGCTGACGAACCCGACCACTGGAGGTCATCGTGTCCGACACCATCACACCGGAGCTCGTCGTCCTCGACGAGGATCTCGGCGCCGACAAGGCCGCCGTCATCCGGG
Organism: Microbacteriaceae bacterium PS02066; assembly: GCA_029959545.1. Taxonomy (GTDB): domain Bacteria; phylum Actinomycetota; class Actinomycetes; order Actinomycetales; family Microbacteriaceae; genus Microbacterium; species Microbacterium binotii. Next base: position 2,509 of record JASCPH010000090.1, read on the forward strand.
CCCTTGCCGCGCGCGTGGTCGCCGCGGGTCGGGCCACGGATGCCGACGCGCTGTTCGCGGACGCCTGGGCGCGCGAGGAGAAGGATGAGACCGGGCTTCCCGGCGGCATCGCGATCCCGCACGCGAAAAGCCCCGCCGTCTCGCAGGCCTCTCTCGCCTTCGCACGGCTGAAGCCGGCGGTCGCCTTCGGGGCTGCCGACGGCCCCGCCGATCTCGTCTTCCTCATCGCCGCTCCCGCGGACGCCGCCGAGGAGCACCTCGCCGTGCTGTCGCGCCTCGCGCGGAGCCTGATGCAGGAGTCGTTCACCAGCGATCTGCGCGCCGCCGCCGACGCCGCCGCGGTCGTGTCCACCGTGCGCCAGGCGATCGGGGAGGAGCAGGTCACCGCACCCGCGGCTCCCCAGGCAGCGCCCGCCGCATCCGCCTCCGCCGCGCTCGAGGTCGACGGTCGCCCCGCGCGGATCGTCGCCGTCACCGCCTGTGCCACCGGAATCGCGCACACCTTCATGGCGGCCGACGCGCTGACCGCGGCCGGTAAGGAGCAGGGCATCGACCTCATCGTGGAGCCCCAGGGCTCCAGCGGCTACAAGGCGCTTCCGCAGAGCGTGATCGACGACGCCGACGCGGTGATCTTCGCCGTTGACGTGGATGTGCGTGAGCCGCAGCGGTTCGCCGGCAAGCCCGTCGTGCGCTCGGGAGTGAAGCGCGGCATCGAGCAGCCCGTCGCCCTCATCACCGAGGCTCTCACCGCGGCGAAGGACCCGAACGGCGCACGCGTGCCGGCCGCGTCCGGCTCCGGTTCGGCCTCGAGCAGCGCTCCCGTGCAGAACGAGCGATGGGGCGCGAAGATCCAGCGCATCCTCCTCACGGGTGTGAGCTACATGATCCCCTTCGTCGCCGGCGGTGGTCTGTTGATCGCTCTCGGCTTCCTTCTCGGCGGATATCAGGTCACCGCTGACGCCGGCAAGGTGATCATCGACAACTCGCTGTGGAACCTGCCGACGGAGAACATCACGTCGCCGCTGGGCCCGATCGGTCAGTACCTGGGATCCGTCGCCTTCATGATCGGTGCGACGTCGATGGGCTTCCTGGTGTCGGCGCTGGCGGGCTACATCGCCTTCGCGATCGCGGACCGCCCCGGCATCGCCCCCGGTTTCGTCGCGGGTGCGGTGGCCGTGCTCATGAACGCCGGCTTCATCGGCGGCATCATCGGCGGTCTGCTCGCCGGTTTCATCGCCTGGTGGCTCGGTCGCCTGAACCCGCCGCGCTGGCTGCGGGGTCTCATGCCGGTCGTGATCATTCCGCTGGTGGGCTCGATCATCGCCTCGGGTCTGATGATCCTTTTCCTCGGCCGGCCGATCGCGGCTCTCATGGACGCGCTGAACGTGGGGCTGACCGACCTCGCCGGCACCGGCGCGATCGTCGTCGTCGGCATCATCCTCGGGCTCATGATGTGCTTCGACCTCGGCGGTCCCGTCAACAAGGTGGCCTATGCCTTCGCGACGGCCGGTCTCGCCAGCGCGTCGACGGCCGACATCCACGCCGTGCCGTTCCTGATCATGGCGGCGGTCATGGCCGCGGGCATGGTTCCGCCGCTCGCGATGGCGCTGGCCTCCACCGTCCTCGCACGCGGCCTGTTCACCCCGGTCGAGAAGGAGAACGGCAAGGCGGCCTGGCTGCTGGGTGCCGCGTTCATCAGCGAAGGCGCCATCCCGTTCGCGGCCGCCGACCCGCTCCGGGTGATCCCGGCCAACCTCGTCGGCGGCGCCATCACCGGTGGTCTCAGCATGGCACTGGGCGTCTCGTCGCTCGCACCGCACGGCGGCATCTTCGTCTTCTTCGCCATCGACCCGATCTGGGGCTTCCTGATCTCGCTCGTGGCCGGAACCGTCGCGACCGCCCTCGTGGTCGTCGCGCTGAAGAAGTGGGTCGGACGCAAGGAACTCGCTCAGGCAGAAGCGACCGCAGCACCCGTCGCGGCCTGAGAGCATAGAAGGGTAAGACGAGAGGAATCACTCATGGCAGAACGTCAGGCGTCAATCGCCAGCAGCTCCGGCCTTCATGCCCGCCCCGCCAAGCTCTTCGTGCAGGCGGTGCAGGAGAAGAAGCTCCCCGTCACGATCGCGCTCGATGGTGGCCCCGACCTGAACGCGGGAAGCATCCTGTCGATCATCGGTCTCGGTGCCTCGCACGGCAGTGTCGTGACCCTGAAGGCGGAGGGCGAGGGGGCCGAGCAGGCCCTCGATGAGCTCGTCACGCTGCTCGAGACGGACCTCGACGCCGAGTAGAGCCTCCTTCAGACGACGAAGGCGGATGCGGACACCTGCGGGTGCCGCATCCGCCTTCGTCGTTCGTGCTCAGAGTTCGAGCGTGTCACCCGTCTCGAGCACGACGAGCTCTCCGCCGTGTTGCTCTGCGGCCCACTTCAGTCGGGCGCGGCCCATCTCCTTGCCGGCGACGGACAGCGTCATGTCGTGCGTTCCGAACACCTGGCGTGGCTTCACGGCGAGAACGAAGTCCATGGCGTCACCGATCTTCAGCCAGGGCGCGCCGACGGGCGCGGCGAGCACGGCCACGTCGTGGCCCTTGGGGAGGGCGTACGAGTCGCCCGGGTAGTAGAACATGTCGTCGACCAGGAGGCCGACGTTGTCGATCACCGGGATGCTCTCGTGGATGACGGCGTGGCGCCCGCCGAAGAAGCGGAGGCGGAACGGCTCCACCTCGACCGTGTCGCCGGGGGCTACGACCGTGATCTCGTACCCCGGCGCGGCGTTCTTGACACCCTCGGGTGCGTAGATGGGCAGCCCGGGATTGGCGGCCACGAGGCGATCGATGTGATCGGCCGTCCAATGGTCGGGGTGCTCGTGGGTGATCACGAGGGCCGCGACGTTCGACGTGTCGGGCAGGGGAGTCGTGAACGAACCGGGGTCGATGATGAGCTTGCGGCCCTGCTTCTCGAGGGTGAGGGCGGCATGCTCGTGCTTGGTGATTCGCATGACGCGAGTCAACTCTTCACGGCTCGTCGGGGCAACCCGACACGGATCCCGGCCTCGATTTGGCGCAACGCAAGACCGCATGGCATACTTGAACGGTTGCCACGGCAGCGGCCCCATCGTATAGCGGCCTAGTACGCCGCCCTCTCACGGCGGTAACGCGGGTTCGAATCCCGCTGGGGTCACCAACAGAAAACCCCCGGTCAATCCGGGGGTTTTCTTGTTCTCTGGATGGCTCCCGCTTCGGTGGTCTCTCTCTCTCGTGTAGTGCGCGCGGGTCACCGAAGCAATCCCCTCGGGACACATCCGGTCGCGGCATACGGTGCCGACGTTCGAGACGGTCGGGGGGAGCAGGATGTGGACGTGACCGAGCAGATCGGCGAGCGGGCCACGGATGCGGGCATCCGTGTGGCGGCGGCGGAGTCGCTGACCGGCGGGCAGGTGTGCACGGTGCTTGGCGCGACGCCCGGCGCATCCGAGTGGTTCGCCGGGGGAGTCGTCGCCTACACGATCGAGACGAAGAACCTCGTGCTAGGTGTGCCCCTGGACATCGACCCCTGTTCCGCCGAGTGTGCACGGACGATGGCTGCCGGGGTGCGCGATGCGCTGGAAGTGGATGCTGCCGTCGCCACGACGGGTGTCGGCGGGCCGGATCCGCAAAACGGTCACGCGCCCGGGACCGTCTTCATCGGCTGGGCGCGGGGACCGCACGCCGGCGCGCGCGAGTTCTCCTTCGAGGGAGACGACCCGGAGCAGATCGTCGAGGCGACCACGCGGGCGGCGCTGGAGATGCTCGCCGAGATCCTCGACGGCGTGTCGGAGGACGAGGACCGCTGACGCGTCAGTGGTGCGGCACCACCGGAACGGTGCCGTCATCGCGCAGCAGGATCCCGTCCTGCACCGCACCGAGGGCCGGGGTCACCAGCACCGCGATGAGCGCGGCGGCGGCGAGCAACTGGCCGACCCGCAGATGCCGCACGGGCACGCTGGTGCGGGTCGCAGCCGCCGCACAGGCCCCGAGTGCCGCGCTGAGGCCGACACACACTGCGACGCCCACGATGCTCGTGTGCGCGGGTTCGCTCGCCAGCAGCCACGTCGCGGCGAGTATTGCGAGGAGGGTGCCCGCCGTGGTGGAACGAGGCGCGAGGAGGCGACCGGCGCGAAGTGCCGCGGTGCCCCATCCGAGACCTGCGAGCCCGAGAGCCGCGGCTCCGACACCGATGACCCGGTTGGTCGACGTCGCATCCGGGAGCACGACGGCGCCCGCCCCGAGAGCCGCGAGCACGAGCGCGGCACCCCAGGCGAGGGCGGCCGGCCACGGCCCGGCGAGCAATGCTGCCC
>JASCPH010000091.1 GCA_029959545.1 Microbacteriaceae bacterium PS02066
GGGAAATCCCGCTCCCAAGATCTTCCTGCCCAGCGCCTCAAAGACGCCAAGCCCGTCCTCCGCGACCTTCCCGTCGGATGGAATCACTGGCCGCGCCCGGCCCCGCCTCTTGATCAACACGGCCTAGGGCAATCGGCTCGCCCAGGACATACGAGACCTCGCGTCCGTGACCGTCGCTGGCCATTGGGAGCAGCACCTTCCATCGATCAATCCACTCGTGGTTGCGCTGGATCTGATCTGGTCGGCTGTATCCCACCTTGTTCGAGTAGATCAGCGGAACCGAACCGGCGAAGGGCTCTGCGACGCTCCCCGGATAGTTCGACCGCATCGTCAGCCCGAATGGCTTAGTTACTGTCGAGCGTCCTTCGATCGATGCAAGCTTCTTGGAACCAACCTTGTCCAGGATGGAGATCGCGCGATTGTCGCGTACCACGACTCCCGCACCGCGACGCAGATCCCGCGTGCTCGTCGATACGACTTCGCCCCCGACACGCGTGATGAACTCGCAGTCGCCGTTGTGGTCTCGATCCCAAAGGAAGTACGACACCCCGCCCTTGATCTCGACGCTCGGAAACACGTCAAATAGCTTGGGGTTGTCGACAAGCGTCGCGATGCGACGGTCGGCGATCATCGCATCACGGAAACCCGTGAGGCCCTTTCCGCCGGCGAACCAACGTGACGGGGTGATCATCACCACGTACTTGGGGTCCATGGCGATCGCGCGCTCCACGAAGAGGTGATAGATGCTCGAGGCGGTCTTGCCGTGTCCCTCCGTGCCCATCTGGTAGGGCGGGTTCCCGATGATCACGTCAAACTTCATCGTGCCCATCTCCTTCGTCGGATAGGTGTTGTGTATGAACGAGTAAGCGTAGGACTCTCGCTGCGCCCGAATGAGTTTCGACGGCGCCTTGCATAGAGCGCACTTGTCACCCTTTCGGGTCAGGGTGTGCTCGGTCTCGATGAACGGCACATTGCCGTCCGGCGAGTCGAAATGGACGACCAGATCAGCAAGCCCAGGGTCCTTTACCTCCGCGCCCGTTGCGTTCTTCGTCTGGTACAGCGAGCGGCGAGCGATCTCCCCGTTGATTTGGGTCGTCGCCGCGCCAAAGAGCATGTTCTTGAGGATGTGCTCGCGACGCTTCGCGCCATTCGGCTCCCACTCGGCGAGGCCGACCATGAGTCGTCTGAAGACCTCGCGCAGGTATATTCCCGACTTCGTCGCGGGGTCGAGCCAGCGGTAGTGCGGCTCCGACCAGACGTGCGCAGGCAGAATGTCGAGCATCGCGGCTGCGACCTTCGGCGGGGTATAGACGTCGTCGTTCGGCAGTTGCGCGAGTGTTTCCAGTACATCCGGCGCATGCACGTCGGGTAGTTGCTTCTCCACCACCACCGCCTCGGAGGTCAACTCCCGAGCTCCGAGTAGTGCACCGTCGGCAGCGCGGCTGGGGGCTCGTAGAACAGGTCCATCATCGGTGGCTCCAGTTCCGATGGAACACGCTGGAATCGTCCCCCCTCCAGCGGCGTGTACTCAACAAACACGATCCGATCGGCGGCGTTCAGCGAGTCGCCAACGACGACGTTGGTCGCGATGATCGCTTCGGCTGCGCGTGCGAACTCGTCAGTTGCCGGCTCACCCCGGAACACATGAGCCGCATCGACCACCGCCATCATTCGTTCGCGCGCCTCTTCGACGTTCTCATCGTTGATGTCGATGCCGTACGTGGAGGCCAGGCAACGCAGCAGAGCGAACTCGTACCAATGCTCACTTCCTCCGTGGTTCTTCTCGTCGATCGCGCTGATCTTGCGGTCCAGAATCGCGACGAGGAAGTTCCCGTCGCCGGCGGCCGGCTCGAGGAACCGTGTGTCGATGTCGGTGAACGCATCCGGAATGAGGTCGAGCATCGCGTTCACCTCGCGCGGCTGGGTGTACACCTCGCCGAGGTCGCGTACGCGCTCCCGAGACTTGATATGCCGCGGTTCCGTCATCGTGCTCCCGCTCATTGCCCCAGCCATACCCTCAGTATGTCCGAGTCGCCGACACCGGCCCGAGCAGCACCGCCGACGCCCGTCAGGGTTTTCGTTACCGCTGCGTTACTGCGGGCTCCGATCCGGGCAAAGTAAAACCCCCGCGATCCCAGTGTTTTCAAGGGATCTGCGGGGGTTTCAGGCTGGCGGTGACGGTGGGATTTGAACCCACGGTAGGGGGTTACCCTACACAACTTTTCGAGAGTTGCACCTTCGGCCGCTCGGACACGTCACCGCCGACCAGCTTACGTCACGCCGGGCCGAGCCGCCAATCCGCCCGATTCCGCATCTCGTACGCATCCCACGTCTCACATCTGCACGCAAAACCACCGCCAACGTGAACAACCGAGACACGCATGCGGTGACCCGCCGACCATCACCGCCCGAACCGTTCGCCCCCGTCCCCCACCTCTACGTGTCTCACTTATGCACGCTCACGGCGCCTCGCACCTGCATAAGTGAGACACGGATGCCGGAGCCCCGGCAGCACGGGGCCACGGGGCCACGGCAGCACGGGGCCACAGGGCCACGCGATCCGCCCGTTCAGCGCGCGAGGGCGGCAACCCCGGCGATGAGCTCGACCGCACGGGCCGGCTCGTCGATGCCGGCGGCGAACACGTAGGTCGCGGCGAAGCCCGCATCCGACAGCGCATCGACGCGGGTCGCGACCTCGTCCCGCGTCGAGGCCGGGTTGATCGCGATCATCGCGGTCTTCTCAATGTCGTCGTAGTCGCGGCCGACGGTGTCGCAGTGCGCGCGCAGCACGTCGAGCTTGTGCGTGGGCACCTCCGCCATCGCCGACAGGTTGCAGGCGTCGGCGTACTGCGCGACGAGCGTGAGGGTCTTCTTCTCTCCTCCGCCGCCGATCATGAGGTACGGCTTCGTCACGTTCTGCGGCGAGTTGAGCGTGCGCTCGAGCTGCCAGATCGCACCCTCGTACGGCTCCTCGGAGTCGGACCACATCTGCAGGCAGATCTGGATCGTCTCCTCGAGCTCGCGGAAGCGCTGAGCCACGGGAGGGAACGCGAAGCCGAGCCCCTTGCGCTCCTCCTCGTTCCACGCGGCGCCGATCCCGAGCCCGACCCGGCCGCCGGAAAGGACGTTCAGCGTGGTGATCTGCTTGGCGAGCAGCGACGGATGCCGGTAGATCACACCCGTGACGAGGGTGTGCAGCAGCGCCTTCTCGGTGTGAGCGGCGATGAAGCCGAGGGTGGCGTACGCCTCGAGCATCTCGTGATCGACCGGTCCGATGCCCGGCAGCTGCCAGAAGTGATCCATGACGGTGATGCGCTGGATGCCGGCGGCCTCCGCGTTGCGCACGTGCGCGGCGAGCGCGGGACCCAACTGAGCGGGCCCGCTCTTCCAGGTGAAGTCCGCGATGTGGATACCGAATTCCATGGGCCCGTCCCGTCCGGACGGATGCCGCATCCGCACTCCGCCGATCAGGGTACGACCACCGCAGCGCCCCGAGGGCGGGTGCGGATGAACTCATCGGAACACGATCGCAACGCGTCATCGCCGCCACCTCGACGCGCCGGGTATTCTCCGGGCGAACATAACCGCGCGCGGTACCTCCGGCGCCTGCCAGACTGGTGTCATGTCTGCGATCGAGAACTCGAAGCTCACCGTCGTCGGCGCTGGCAGCGTCGGCTCCAGCGTCGCGTATGCGGCCCTCATCCGCGGCTCCGCACGCCACGTCGCCCTCTACGACATCGCGACGGAGAAGGCCGAGGCCGAGGTGCTCGATCTCGCGCACGGCACGCAGTTCACCGGCACCAGCGACATCATCGGCGGTAGCGACCTGTCGGTCGTCGAGGGCTCGCACGTCGTCGTCATCACCGCAGGAGCGAAACAGCGCCCCGGTCAGACGCGGATCGAGCTCGCGGGCACGAACGCCAACATCATCAAGTCGATGATGCCGCAGCTGCTCGAGGTCGCCCCCAACGCGATCTACGTCATCGTCACGAACCCCTGCGACGTGCTCACGGTGCTCGCGCAGGAGGCCACCGGCCTGCCGGTCGAGCGCATCTTCGCCTCCGGCACCGTGCTCGACACCTCGCGTCTGCGCTGGAAGCTCGCGCAGCGCGCCGGCGTCTCACCCTCGAGCGTGCACGCCTACATCATCGGCGAGCACGGCGACACCGAGTTCCCGCTGTGGTCCAGCGCCTCCATCGGCACCGTGCCGATCCTCGACTGGCAGACGCCGACGCACGACCGTGTGACGGTCGACGAGCTCGACGAGATCGCGGTCGACGTGCGTGACGCCGCCTACAAGGTGATCCAGGGCAAGGGCGCGACCAACTACGCGATCGGCCTGTCGAGCGCTCGCATCGTGGAGGCGATCCTGCAGGACGAGCACGCGGTCATGCCGGTGTCGACCGTGCTGCACGGCTACCACGGCATCGACGGCGTCGCCCTCTCCGTGCCCTCGATCGTGAGCGCGTCGGGCGCGGTGCCGATCCCCGAGACGGCGTTCAGCCCGAACGAGCTGGGGCTGCTCCGGCGCTCGGCCGACGCCCTGCGCGAGGTGGCCGCATCCCTGCGCTGATCGCATGATCGAGCTGGCCAACGCCACCTGGACCGAGGTCGGCGACTTCCTCGCGTGCGGAACGCGCGTCGGCGTGCTCCCCTTTGGCGCGCTGGAGCAGCACGGTCCTCATCTACCACTGTCGACCGACACGCTGCAGGCGGATGCGGTGGCCCGCCGCCTCGCGGAAGCGCTGGATGCGGCGCTCCTGCCGCCCGTCGCCTACGGCAACACGTGGAGCAACGATGCACTGCCGGGCACCGTCTCGATCGGTGCCGATACGGTGACCGCGCTCTGCGCGGACATCGCCGCATCCCTCGACCGCGCCGGCTACGCCCTGCTCGTGGTGGTCAACGGCGACTACGGCAACCGGCTTCCGCTGCACCGGGCGGCGGAGCGCGCCGCCGCATCCGGTCAGCGGATGCCCGTGCTCGTGCTCGACTACCCCGGGCTTGTGGAGATCGGGGATGCGGTGAAGGAGACGCCGTGGGCGGCTCCGGGCCTCTGCCACGCCGACGAGCTCGAGACGTCGATGGTTCTGGCCGTGGCGCCGGGACTCGTCCACCCGGATCGATACGAGCCGTCCTACCCCGAGCTGCCCGCAGACTTCGGCCTGCGGCAGATGCCGCTCGCGCCCCTGTCGCCGTCCGGGGTGTTCGGCGACCCGCGTCCCGCGACCGCCGAGAAGGGCGAGCAGATCCTCGCGCACGTCGCCGCGGAGAGCGAGCGCGTCGTGCGTCAGGTGCTCGCCGGCCTCGGCCCCGCCTGAGGTATCCGCGGCCCGGGCTTCCCTCGGGCCCGGCACCGAGGCTTCCGTTGTCCGCGCCGCCTCCCGCATTGGTGTCTCACTTATGCACGTTCCCGAGCCCGTGAGCGTGCACGTTTGAGCCACGCAGGGCGGGCCGTCATGTCCGTGTCTCAGTTGTGCACGCTGTGGGGCGGTTCAGCGTGCACAACTGAGACACGCGTCTCCCCGGCACAACGAGCCCCACATCCGTGTCTCAGGCGTGCACGATGCGGGCCCCCTCGACGTGAACAAGTGAGACACGCAGGGCAGCACGCCCGCACCCGCGCACGCCCCGCAAGCTCCGCACCCGCGCACGCCCCGCAAGCCATCCGCGCGCGCCTCGCAAGCCCCGCATCCGCGCACGCCCACAAAACGCGCATGCGCACAACGCACGCACCGCCCGTATGCGCCGCTGCCGGCGCCCCGGCGCGGGCGGTCAGTCGGCGGCAGCCGCGCGGCCGGTCAGTCG
>JASCPH010000092.1 GCA_029959545.1 Microbacteriaceae bacterium PS02066
GCGCCACCGGTGCCCGGCAGACCCGGGTTGCCGGGCTCGCCCGGCGTGCCGGGTCCGTCCGGGCCCCCGGGGTTGCCGGGTGCCGCGGCCACCACGACCGCGGCCGAGGTGGCCGCGGCCGAGACGAAGGTTCAGACCGTCTTCGCCGAACACGGCGTCGAACAGCTTCTGGCGTACCTCGGTCGGGTAGCCGCCGGTCGCGTTCGCGAACCAGACGAGGCTCGTGCCCCATCCTTCGAACGGGTCGGATGCGATCGCGGGATTCGGGGTGATGCGCACGCTGCTCGCGGCGTGGGCCGGCGGAGGTGACACCGCGGCTCCCGCGACGAGAGCGCCGGCGCTGAGGGTTCCGACGCACAACAGCGACAGGAATCTGAGGGACTTCATCGTCGATCCTTCCGGCCGCGTCGTCGCAGCCCTGGGGGGATGGTGGACCACCGCCTCGGCGAGACCAAGGGACTCATCAGCCCGGTGACCCTCGACGGCAGCGCACTGACCGAATGGACCGGAACGCTCGTCGACGTGGAGCGCATCGCCGCGGGTCTCGGCGCCGCCGCATCCGGATCCATCGCCGGACGCACGGCGCTTCGCGGCGCGTTCACGCTCGACGCCCCCGCCGATCTGTACCTGGACACCGCATCCTGGGGCAAGGGCTTCGCGTTCGTGAACGGCTTCTTCCTCGGCCGATACTGGGCCAACGGCCCGCAGCGCACGCTTTACGTGCCGGCGCCGGCGACCCGCGCGGGCGAGAACGAGATCGTGGTGCTCGAGCTCGAGCAGGTGGCGAAGGCCGTGGCGGCGTTCGTCTCCGACCCCGACCTCGGCCACCGCGAAGAGTGAGCGCCCGACTGGGGCAGGATGGATGACATGACCTGGCTTGTGACCGGCGGTGCCGGATACATCGGCGCGCACGTGGTGCGCGCGCTCACTGCGGCGGGCCTGGCTCCCGTCGTGCTCGACGACCTCTCCAGCGGTCACGCCGCGTTCGTGCCCGAGGGCGTCCCGTTCGTCCGCGGCTCGATCCTGCAGCGCGACCTCGTGGAGCAGACCCTGCGCCAGTACGAGGTGGCCGGCGTCATCCACGTCGCCGGGTACAAGTACGCCGGCGTCTCGGTGAAGCGGCCGCTGCACACCTACGAGCAGAACGTCGAGGGCACCCGGGTCGTGCTCGCCGCGATGGCGGCGGCGGGCGTCGGCAAGCTCGTGTTCTCCTCCAGCGCCGCCGTCTACGGCACCCCGGATGTGCCGCTGGTCGTCGAGGACCTGCCGAAGCGACCGGCGTCGCCGTACGGCGAGTCGAAGCTGATCGGCGAGTGGCTGATCCGCGACCAGGCCGTCGCGACCGCCGACGAGGATGCGCCGCTGCGGCACACCTCGCTGCGCTACTTCAACGTCGTCGGCTCCGGCGACCCCGACGTCTACGACACGAGCCCGCACAACCTGTTCCCTATCGTGTTCGAGAAGCTGATCGCGGGCGAGACCCCGCAGATCAACGGCGACGACTATGACACGGAGGACGGCACGAACGTGCGCGACTACGTGCACGTCGCCGACATCGCCGCAGCTCACGCCGTGGCGGCCCGCCGCCTCGCCGCGGGCGAGCCGCTCGAGGCCGCCTACAACCTCGGCTCGCAGAACGGTCTGTCGGTGCGCCAGATCATGGACGCGATGGCACGGGTCACCGGCATCGACTTCACGCCCGTCGTCGGCCCGCGCCGCGCCGGCGACCCCGACCGCATCGTCGCCACAGGCGAGCTCGCCGCACGCGACCTCGAGTGGGCGAACCGGTACTCGGTCGACGAGATGGTGCGTTCGGGCTGGGAGGCCCGCCGCCGGGCCTGACCACCGCACGTCGAGCGGGCGTTCGCCGCCGCATCGCGGCCGCGGACGCCCGCTTCCGGTTTTGCGCGGCGCTGCATGCGCCTGTTCGGGGCGGGTGCCGGTTCGGTGCGGGGGGCCTGGTACCGGCAGGTGCCGACTGAGCTGCGCGCCCGAACTCCTGCACAGTCAGCGTGCAGCCCCCGCATCCGGCCCCGACCGCCGATTCTGCAGGAGTTCGGGCGCGGGATTGGCGGCGACCACCTCGGCGTCTCGGCCGGCGTCCGCCCGGCACCCCAGCCAGCACAACTCAGCCAGAACCCGCCTGCCCGGGCGGGGCGACCCCGGCACCGGCACCTTCCGGCTGAACTGTGCGCCCCAACTCCTGCACAACCGGCGTGCAGCCCCCGCATCCGGCCCCGACCGCCGATTCTGCAGGAGTTCAGGCGCGGCAATGGCGGCGACCACCTCGGCGTCTCGGCCGGCATCCGCCCCGGCACCCCAGCCAGCACAACTCAGCCAGACCCGACCGGACCGGGCTATGCGGTCCCGGCACCGGCCGGTTCCGGCTGAACTGTGCGCCCCAACTCCGGCACAACCGGCGTGCAGCCCCCGCGTCCGTCCGGAACGGCCGGTTCTGCAGGAGTCCGGGCGCGGCAAGCCCGTAGTCCCGCGCGTCAGGCGGAGTCGCGCCAGACGACGGGGGCGTCGAGCAGGATGCCGGTGCGCACGCTCTGGTCTCCGTCGAGCTGCGCGAGCACGGCGGCGGCAGCGGCAGAGCCGAGTCCCTCGGCGGGCTGGTGCACGGTGGACAGCTGCGGCGACGTACGGGTGGCCCAGGCGCTGTCGTCGAAGCCGACCACCCCGACGTCCTCGGGAACCCTGCGCCCCGCCGCGCGCAACGCCTGCATGGCGCCGGCCGCGACGGCATCGGATGCGGCGAACACGCCGTCGAGGTCGGGGGCGCGCTCGAGGAGGCGCGCCATGCCGGCGGCACCGTCGGCGAAGGCGTACAGGTCAACGGGTTCTACCAGCGCGGGGTCGAACGCGTCGCCCAGGGCCGCACGGAAGCCGGCCAGACGGTCGCTGCCCGAGTCCCGGTCGAGTGCCGCGGCGATCATGCCGATCCGACGGCGACCCGTCTCGCGGAGTCGGCTGACGACGGCCTCGGCCGCGCCGCGGTTGTCGATGCCGACCCAGGCGCCGCTGATCCCGGGCGGGTGGCCGACGAAGGCGACGGGAAGGCGGAGCCGCTCGACCACATCGGAGATGGGGTCCTGATGCCGGGCTGACACGATCACGGCACCGTCGACGAATCCGCCCGACAGGTACCGGGCGACCCGGTCGGTGTCGCGCGCGGTGTCCACGACGACGCACACCATCTGGTAGTCCGCCTGCGACAGCGTCGTGTTGGCCCCCAGCATGATGCCGCCGATGTTGGGGTCTTCCAGAAACAGCGAGTGGGGCTCGTGCACGATGAACCCGACCGCCTGCGTGCGCTGTCGCACGAGGTTGCGCGCCGCGGTGTTGGGCACGTAGCCGACCTCGCTGATGGCGCGGTGGATCGCCTCGCGCGCCTGCTCCGACACATACCCGCCGTTGAGCACACGGCTGACCGTTCCCCGCGACACCCCGGCGGCGCGCGCCACGTCGTGCACCGTGGAGCGGCGGGGTCCGGATGGGGATGCGGCCATGGGCGCCAGCCTATCGGCGACGCTCGACTTGACGGATGCGGCGAACCGTGACAATCTGTGCACGTTCACAGATTCTCGTCCGAGATTCTTCGCACGCGAATGTGTGCACGTTCACAGCCACGCAAAGGAGCGCCACGGGATGCCCGACGCCGCCCATCTCGCCACCCTCGCCGCAGACGGCATCGTCTTCGGCAGCGACTACAACCCCGAGCAGTGGGACCGGTCGGTGTGGGAAGAGGACGTCCGCCTGATGAAGGAGGCCGGCGTCAGCCTCGTGGCCATCAACGTCTTCGGTTGGTCGGACATCAACCCGGCGCCCGGCGAGTGGGACTTCACCGCCCTCGACGACATCATCGAGCTGCTTCACGCCCACGGCATCCGCGTGAACCTCGGCACGGGCACCGCTTCCCCGCCGCCGTGGCTCAGCCGCATCCACCCCGAGATCCTGCCCGTGTCGGAGGACGGCGTGCGCGCCTGGCCGGGCGGCCGTCAGGCCTACTGCCCCAGCTCCCCCGTCTTCCGCTCCTACGCCGCCGAGGTGGTAGCCCGTGTCGTCGAGCGCTACGGGAGCCACCCGGCCGTCGCCCTGTGGCACGTGTCGAACGAACTCGGTTGCCACAACGCGCTGTGCTACTGCGACGCGAGCGCCGAGGCCTTCCGCGGCTGGCTGCAGCGCCGCTACGAGACGATCGAGGCGCTCAACGACGCCTGGGGCACCGCGTTCTGGAGCCAGCGCTACGGCACCTGGGACGACGTGCTGCCCCCGCGCCGCGCGCTGTCGCTGCGCAACCCCGGCCAGATGCTCGACTTCCACCGCTTCAGCTCCGACGAGCAGCTCGGCCTCTACCGCGCGGAGGCGGCCATCATCCGCGCGTCGAGCGCGGTGCCGGTGACCACGAACTTCATGGTGACCGCCCACATCCGCAACCTCGACTACTGGACGTGGGCGGGCGACATGGACGTCATCGCCAACGACCACTACCTCGACAACCGTCTTCCGCTCCCCCGCGCCGAGCTGTCGTTCGCGGCAGATCTCACCCGGGGCCTCGCCCAGGGGGCGCCGTGGCTGCTCATGGAGACCTCCACCGGTGCGGTGAACTGGCAGCCGTACAACCTCGCGAAGAGCGACGGCGAGCTGCTGCGCAACGTGGTCGCGCACGTGGCGCGCGGCGCCGACGGCATCTGCTTCTTCCAGTGGCGGGCCTCGGCGCAGGGTGCGGAGAAGTACCACTCCGCCCTGGTCCCGCACGCCGGCACCGACACCACGACGTGGCGGCGCGTGCTCGAGCTCGGCCGCACGCTGCGCGCGCTCGCCCCCGTCGTGGGCACGCGGGTGCGCGCGCAAGCCGCCCTCCTCTTCAGCTGGGAGAGCTGGTGGGCCGCCGAGGGTGAGGGGCGCCCGAGTGAGGCGCTCGCCTACCTCGAGCAGGTGCACGCCGCGCACGCCGCGCTCACTGCGGCGGGCCTCACGGTCGACGTCGTGCGTCCGGGCGCCTCGCTCGACGCGTACGGCCTCGTCGTGGTCCCGGCCCTGCACCTCGTGCGGGACGCGGATGCGGCCGTCATCGCCGACCGCGCCGCATCCGGCGCCGCGGTGCTCATCACCTTCTTCAGCGGCACCGTCGACGAGCGCGACGCGGTGCGCCTGGGCGGCTACCCCGGTGCGTTCCGCGACCTGCTCGGCGTCACCGCGGAGGAGTTCGCCCCGCTCGAGCCCGGGCACACGGTGCGCCTCGGCTCGGGCGCCGTCGGGAGCGTGTGGACCGAGCGGATGCGGGTGACGGATGCGGAGGTCGTCGACACCTTCGTCGACGGCCCGGCGAGCGGGATGCCCGCCCTCACCCGCCGCACCGTCGGCGCGGGCTCCGCGTGGTATCTCGCTACTCAGCCGGATGCGGCGGCGTACGCCGAGCTCGTCTCGCTACTGGCGGCAGAGGCCGGACTCGAGCCCGATGCCTCGCGCATCCCCGGTGTCGAGGTCGTGCGCCGGCAGGGCGAGCAGGGCTCGTATCTGTTCGTCATCAACCACTCAGAGAACGAGGTCGCCGTCGACGCCCGCGGCCGCGACCTGCTCACCGACCAGCCGGTCGAGGGGGGCCCCGGGGGGGGCGCGGGGGGCGGGCCCGGCCTACGGGGGGGCCCGGGGAAAA
>JASCPH010000093.1 GCA_029959545.1 Microbacteriaceae bacterium PS02066
CTTCCGGGTCCGGGGCGTTGCGCGGGGTGGCGGGGGCTGTGCTGCTCATCGCGAGCTCCTTCGTCAAGGGGCGGGCCCGTCGTTTGACGGGCCCGCCCGATTCCTGCGGGTTCAGCTGTCGGAGAGGTTCTCGCGCGCGTGCTGAGCCTGGTCCTTCACGTCGCCGACCGCGCCCTGGGCTTCGTCCTTGACGGTGGCGACGGAGTCCTGCGCCGACGCCTTCACGGATTCGACCGACGCCTGCAGAGGCTCCTTCAGATGCTCGCCAACTTCCTTCGCGGCATCGGTGACCTCGTCAACCAGCGGCTGCGCCTGCTCCTTCACGGTTGCAGCGAGATCTTTCTCTTTCGATGACGCGGGGATCAGCGAGGCGACGAGCAGGCCGGCGCCGAAGGCGATCAGACCGACGGCGAGCGGGTTCCCTTCCGCCTTCGCGACCGCGCGGTCTTTCAGATCTCCCGCGTGAGAGCTGGCATCCGATAGCGACGAGCCAGCGTCATCCGCCGCGCCCATCACGCGCTCACGGACGGAGGTGAAGGCGCCCCGGACCTTCTCGACCTGCCGGTCCACGATCTTCGACGGGGAGACCTTATCGGCCAGGGCGTCCACGTCCATGCCGAGGTCTTGGCGGGTCCGCTCAATGTCGGCGCGGATCTCGTCGGGTGAATCGCTCATCGGTTCTCCTCATTTCTCTTCAGCGTTTCGGGCATCTCTTTCAGGGTGTCCACGGTCTGTGGGATGCCCTTCACTTGCTTGATCTGGCTGCGGCCGACCAGGAACAGAATCAGGGCAATGAGGGCCCACAGGACCGCGACGACAACGCCGGACCAGCCGCCGCCCATCAGCGTGCCCAGAGCCCACCACAGCGCGACGGACAGGAAGAACACCGCCATCAGTGCGCCGTAGCCGGCAGCACCCATCAGTCCCGCACCCTTGGCGGACTTCGTGGCCGAGTCCTTCAACTCTGCTTTAGCGAGCGCGACCTCTTGGCGCATCAGCGTCGAAATGTCACGGGACACTTCTCCGAGCAGATCTCCGACCGAGGTCGATGCGGCCTTCGCTTCAGACGGTGTCGGGTCGGTCATAGCCGTCCTCCCCCAGAATGTCCGGGCGGCTTGCGTCCGCCTGCGAGTAGAGGCTTGCGTCCGCCTGCGAGTAGAGGGGTGCGCCAGTGCCGTTCACCACGGGAACGGACACGGACGGGTCAGGGTACACCTGACGAGGTGCCGGCGCGGGAGCTGGCACGGGTGCAGCGTCCTTGTCGTCGGAGGCATTTGCGGCGAGGGCGCGGGTGAGGCGCCCCACCACGATGCCGCCGATCGCGGCGGCGAGGATGAACGTGCCAGGCTTGCGACGTGCGTACCGCTTGACCTCCGCAAGCACAGCACCAGGGTCCCGGTCGCCGAGCCAGGTTGCGGCAGCAGACAAACGCCCGGAGACCTGCTGGACTAGATCGCTCGCGACGCCACTACCTTCCGAGTTGGTGGCCATGGAGCCGAGTTCATCGCTGACAGAGCGAAGACCACCGGCGAGACGCTGCTGCTGAGTGTTCGCCTGCTCGGACAGCTCCCGCTGGGTCTGCGCGTACAGATCCTTCGCCTGCGTCTTCGCCTCCGCCACGACGGTCACAGCCTCATCCTTGGCAGTGCCAAGAACGTCCTTCGCCTGAGTCGCCGCCGTGTCTTTCAGGTCGGTAGCCTCCTGCTTGGCAGCATCCACCTTGCCCGAAGAACCGGGGGCGTCCGAGCCTCTCGGGCTGGTCGTCTCATAGTTGTCCGACATTTGTGCTCCTCTCGCGGACCGACCGAACCGATCGGTGGAACCCGTTCTAGACCATCTCTCCCGACTCGGTCAGGACCCTTGTTCCCAGCAGACTTACGGTGTATCCAGGTCGGTCATAGAAGAGCCTTACTTTGTAAGTCTGCATACAGTACGCACCTCGATCCCCAGAGGCAACCACCTCCTGTGCTCGTTCGATGCGCGCCTACTTTTGCCGCATGAACAGCAACGATTCCCAACAGCCACGGGAACCCGACGAACCGGTCTACGACAAGGAGTCCTCTCACGCGGCCGTCCCCGTCGATGCGAATCACACTGAATCGGCCTGACTTTCGTTCCGTTCTTCAAGCAAGGGTGGAACTCGATGAACAGGAAGTACTCGCCGGAGATGCGTGAGCGGGCGTTGCGGATGCTCGCGGAGACGCGGCCGTCGCACCCGACGATGATGAGCGCGGTCCGTCACGTGGCCGGTCTGCTCGGGATGAGCCCCGAGACGCTGCGGCTCTGGCAGCGGTGATCGCCTCTGCGATCGTGTGCGCCTCCTGTATCAGGGCCGCGCCTCGTGCGCGCTCGGCGTCGTCGGCCGCGTCCCAGCTCGGCATGGCCGCCTGGATATCCGCGATCTGCGCTCGCTCCTCGGGGGTGGCTACGGCCTCGAACAGCTCTTCGTCGATGGCGTCCTGGCGGCGGCTGAACGTCTCTGACGTCCCGACTGCTGCTTCCCGCGCTCGCGCAGCTCCTGGATCGAGAGCCCGGTCGCACCGGGCACCTGCTCGGCGCCGCCCGACGCGAACTCAGCGACACGCAGTGGCGGGACCTGCTGAAGGCGGGGGTCGGCGACGGCCACGGGGAGGCGGTGGACCGTCTCGTCGCTGACGCGCGCTACATCGTCGCCGATCCGACCGACGCGAAAGACCTAAAGAGCGTGCTGGATGCGGTCGAGGGCCGTCCGGTCTTCTACTTCGCCGTCCCGCCCCAGGTCGCGAAGGCCGCGTGCGAGCAGCTCGCGGGAATGGACGTCCCCGAAGGGCTCACTCTCGCGCTCGAAAAGCCCTTCGGCACGGATGAGGCGAGCGCCCGATCGCTGAACGAGACCCTGCGCCGCGTGGTGCCCGAGAACCAGATCTTCCGCGTCGATCACTTCCTCGGCCGCTCCACCGTGCTCAACGTGCTGGGCCTGCGCTTCGCCAACCGTCTGTTCGAGCCGGCGTGGTCGGCCGAAGATGTCGAATCCGTCGTCATCCGCTTCGACGAGACCCTGGGGCTCGAGGATCGCGCGGGCTACTACGACCAGGCGGGCTTCCTGATCGACATGATCCAGAGCCACCTGCTGCAAGTCATGGCGATCGTGGCGATGGAGCCCCCGGCGACGCTGCACGAGACCGATCTGCGCGATGCGACCGCGGCCGTGCTCCGGGCGACATCACTGTGGGAGGACAACGCCGTGCGCTCCGCCCGCCGTGCCCGCTACACGGCCGGCACGGTCGGCGACGAGGAGCTGCCCGCCTACGCCGAGGAGCAAGGCGTCGATCCCGCCCGCCAGACCGAGACGCTCGCGGAGGTCACCCTCGAGGTGCGCACGACGCGGTGGGAGGGCGTGCCCTTCACCCTCCGCTCGCAAAGCGCTCGGGCGCAAGGACACCGAGATCGTGCTGACGTTCCGACCGGTGCGCCATCTGCCGGCCGGCTTCACCGAGCATGCTCCCGGTTCCACCCTGCGGTTCTCGCTCGGACCCGACAAGATCTCGCTCGGCCTGAACGTCAACGGCAACGAGGAGCCGTTCTCGCTCGTGCGGCAGGACGTCGAGGTGACGCTCGGCGACGGCGCGCTCCTCACCTACAGCGAGGTGCTCTCCAGCATCCTCGACCAGGATGCGGCCCTCGCCGTGCGCGGCGACGCGGCCGAGCAGTGCTGGCGCATCGTGCAGCCGGTGCTGGACGCGTGGCGACGCGGCGAGGCCCCGCTGGACGAGTACCCGGCAGGGTCCGCGGGCCCTGCCACCTGGCCGCAGCTGCCCTGAGGCGCGTCAGGTCTGCAGTACCGCCAGCACGTTGCCGGCGGGGTCGGTGAACCACGCGATGTCCGGGCCGTACCCGCCGCCGCGCATGATGCCGCGCTCGTCGGTGGCGAACTGCTCGTCGGCGTAGATCTTGGTCTCCACCCCTCGGGAGCGGAGGTCGTCGACGGCCGCGTCGATATCGGCGACGGGAAAGTTGAGCACCGTGTAGCTCGCCGGCTCGTGGTTCGGCTTCGTGTACAGCAGCACCCGCGCCCCCGACGAGAGCTCGAGCTCCAGGAAGCCCATGGGGTTGTCGACGACCGTGAGGCCGAGCACCTCGCCGTAGAAGGTGCGGGCTGCATCCGTGTCGTCGATGCTGACACCGCTGAATGCGGCATCCGGTGTGAACATCGTGATCCCCCTCGATCGTCATGCCCCAGCTTGCTCCCGCGGCGCACGCCTGTCGAGGGCGGATGCGGGCTCAGCGCTCGACGAGCACGCCGTCCTCGTCAGCCCAGACCCGACGGCCGGGGGCGAAGACGACGCCCGCGATCTCCACCGGCACATCGACCTCGCCGACGCCATCTTTCGCGCTCTTGCGGGGGTTCGTGCCGAGGGCCTTCACTCCCAGCGGGAGAGTCGCGAGCACGGCCGCATCCCGGACCGCGCCGAACACGATCACGCCGGCCCAGCCGTTCTCGACCGCAGCGCCGGCGATGATGTCGCCCACCAGTGCGGATTCGAGCGACCCGCCGCCGTCGACGACGAGCACGGCACCGTCTCCCGGCGTCTGCAGCACCGACTTCACGAGGGCATTGTCGCGGTAGCAGCGCACCGTGCGGACGGGACCGTCGAACGCCCGCTTTCCGCCCAGGTCGCGCAGCTGCAGCGCGAGGGAGTCGAGCTGCTCACCCCGCTCGTCGTACACATCGGCCGTCGCGATCACCATGCGTCCACGGTAGGACGCCGGATGCCCCGGGTGCGTGGTCGGCGCCGTGAAGTTCTTTCCACATTCACACCCGGCTCGGATCCGGGAACATTCCGCCTCTGTATACCGTTGCATGGATCGGGCCGATGACGTCCCCCCGCATATTCGACCCCGAGGAGATCCTCATGTCTGACACTCTCGACCGCACCGCCCCCACGGACGCGCCCATTCTGGATGTGCTCTCGCAGCGCTGGAGCACCCGCGCCTACGACAGCGTGACCCCGATCGACGAGGACGCCCTGCGCGGCGCACTCGAGGCCGCCCGCTGGTCGCCCTCCGCGTACAACAACCAGCCCTGGCGCTTCATCGTGGCCCGCCGCGGCACCGAGACCCACGCGAAGGTCGTCGCCAGCATGGTCGAGTTCAACCAGGCGTGGGCCGCCCCCGCCGGCGCGCTCGTCGTCTTCATCGCCGAGACCTCGCGCGGCGAGCACCAGTTCCCCTCCGCGTTCTACGACCTCGGCCAGGCCGCCGCGCACTTCACCGTGCAGGCTCACGCCAACGGCCTGTACACCCACCAGCTCACCGGCTTCGACGCGGCCGCGGTCTCCGAGGCCTTCGATCTCGCCCCCGAGTTCACGCCCTTCTCGATCATGGCCGTCGGCAACCACGGCACCATCGAGGACGCCCCCGAGTTCGCCCGTGACGGCGAGCGCGCCCCCCGCGTCCGCCGCCCCATCGAGGAGTCGGTCGTCGTCAACGACTGATCCGCTCCGGGCCCGCGGCACTCCCCGCGGCATTCCGCCGCGCCCGTCCGCGTGGCCCTTCCGGCGCCCGGTCTCTCCCGCTCGCCTGTCACAGATCGGCGCCCCGGGCGCGATCTGTGACAGGGGAACCACGCCACCCCCAGCTCGCCTGTCTCAGATCGACGCTCCGCGCTCGATCTGAGAC
>JASCPH010000094.1 GCA_029959545.1 Microbacteriaceae bacterium PS02066
GCGGGGTGGTGGGGGGCGCCGCTAAGCGGTGCGGGGGGCGGGGGGCCGCGGCCCCCCTCACTCCACACGGAGAGATCACTCTCCCGCGAGGCCTCCCAGCAGGTGGCCGAACGAACGGCCCTCCCCGAGGTAGTTCGCGGGATCGAACGGATCGGCGTCGACGACGGGGCTGCGACGGGCGATGGCCTCGGCCAGCTCGCGCGCGCCCTTGTCCACACGGCTCGAGAGCGTCGCGACCTGGTCGCCGCTGCCGCCCCAGTCGGCGGAGGCGGCGAAGACACCGGTGGAGACGGCATCCGCGTGCAGGTAGGCGAACAGCGGTCGGATCGCGTAGTCGATCGCCAGCGAGTGGCGGGCGGTTCCCGCGTTCGCGCCGATGAGCACCGGCTTGCCGCGCAGCGCGTCGGGGTCGAGCACGTCGATGAACGACTTGAACAGTCCGGAGTAGCTGGTGGAGAAGATCGGCGTGACGACGATGAGCGCGTCGGCCGACACCACGGTGTTGATCATCGTCTCCAGGGCCGTGGGCGCGAATCCGGTGAGCAGGTTGTTCGTGATGTCGTGCGCGAAGTCGCGCAGCTCGAACACATCGGCGGTGATCTCGATGTCGCGTTCCGTCAGCTCACGCGCGGTGGCGGCGAGCAGGCGGTCGGCCAGCATCCGAGTCGACGACGGGTTGGACAGGCCCGCCGAGATGACGGCGATACGACGGGCGCTCATCAGGCGCTCCGGGTGGCAGCGGCGCCGAAGGCGGCACCGATCGGCTGCGGGGTGTCCTGGTAGGGCGAACCCGAGGTCAGATTGTCGCCGCGGTTGGCGCGCGGGGTGGCCTGGCGGGGCTCGGCGTCGCCGTACATCTTGCGCACGAGGTTCTCGTGGGTGGGCGCGTCCGGCACGTCGGCGGGACGGTTCTTCGCGAGCTCCTTGCGCAGCACCGGCACGACCTCGCCGCCCAGGATGTCGAGCTGCTCGAGCACGATCTTCAGGGGGAGCCCTGCGTGATCCATGAGGAACAGCTGGCGCTGGTAGTCGCCGAACAGGTCGCGCATACCCGCGTAGCGGTCGATGACCTGCTGAGGCGAGCCGACGGTAAGGGGCGTCATCTGCGTGAAGTCCTCCATCGACGGGCCGTGGCCGTAGACCGGGGCGTTGTCGAAGTAGGGACGGAACTCGTTGACGGCGTCCTGCGAGTTGGCGCGCATGAACACCTGTCCGCCGAGACCCACGATCGCCTGCTCGGGCGTGCCGTGTCCATAGTGGGCGTAACGCTGTCGGTACAGCGCGATCAGTCGCTGGTAGTGCTCGGCCGGCCAGAAGATGTTGTTCGCGAAGAAGCCGTCACCGTAGTAGGCGGCCTGCTCGGCGACCTCCGGCGTGCGGATCGAGCCGTGCCACACGAAGGGGGGCACGCCGTCGAGGGGGCGCGGCGTGGCGGTGAAGCCCTGCAGGGGGGTGCGGAACTTGCCCTCCCAGTCCACGACGTCCTCGCGCCACAGCTTGTGCAGCAGCGCGTAGTTCTCCAGCGCGATCGGCAGGCCCTGACGGATGTCCTTGCCGAACCAGGGGTACACGGGGCCGGTGTTGCCTCGTCCGAGCATGATGTCGGTGCGGCCGTTGGAGACGTGCTGCAGCATCGCGAAGTCCTCGGCGATCTTCACCGGGTCGTTCGTGGTGATGAGCGTCGTGGCGGTCGACACGAGCAGTCGCTCGGTCTGCGCGGCGATCGCGGCGAGCGTCGTGGTGGGCGACGACGACCAGAAGGGCGGGTTGTGGTGCTCGCCGAGGGCGAAGACGTCCAGCCCCACCTCCTCGGCGTGCTTGGCGATCGTGATGGTGTTGCGGATGCGCTCCGCTTCGCTCGGGGTGTGACCCGACACCGGGTCCTGGGTGATGTCCGAGACCGTGAAGATGCCGAACTGCATTCCCGGCCAGGTGGTGTTCTCGCTCACGATTCCTCTTCCGCTTCCCGGGTGCGTGCCCGCATCCGTTTCTATGCGATTGAATATATCCCCTATAACGCGTCGGGGTCGAGGTTATTCCCGGCGATCGGATGCCGATTCGTACAGATGACGCAGATCCCTGCTCAGTTGGTGGGGCACTGTTTCGCTCGGCGAATGGCCGGTGTCGTACACGACGGCGTGCGCCCCGATCCGCGCCGCGTACGCGCGGTACTCGGACTCGGGCCAGAGATCGTGCGTACCCGTGGCGACGAGCTTGGGGAGATCGAGACCGGCCACGGCGGCCGTCACATCCGGCATCGTCATCATCAGGCCCACGATGTCCGTCACGCTCGAGCGGCGGGTCAGCGCGAATCGCTCGCGCACGAAGCGCAGGCGACCCGGCGGCACGCGGTTGAGGTTGTTGCGGATCCCCCAGAGCATGAGACCGGCGCCCGCGCGCGGACCCGCCGCATCCGACAGGCGTCCGATGCGTTTCACGCCCCGGAAGACCTGCCCCGTCGCCGGCGGACAGGTGACGAGCGCGAGGCTCGCGAAGAGGTCGGGCCGGGCCACGAGCGCCAATTGCGCGACGAGCCCGGCGAAGCTGTAGCCGAGCACGTGCGCCGGGGCGGATCCGGTCTGAAGCACCGCGATCATGTCGTCCACGAACAGCGGGTAGTCGTAGTGCCGCCGGGGCGGTTCGAGGTTCTCGGGGCCGGCGTCCGCCGACTCGTACTGACCCGCCAGATCGTAGGATTCGACGCGGTAGCCGGCGGCGGCGAGCAAGGGCATGACCAGCACGAAGTCCTCCTTCGAGCCGGTCACCCCGGGAACGAGCAGAACCCTGGGTCCGTCCGCCGGGCCGAGCGACACACGGGCCAACGCCCCCGACGGTGCCGCCACGGCATCGCGTACGGCGTCCGACGGGAACAGATGCCAGTCCACGTCGCCGATGGATCGGTCCTGCCAGGCAGCGTCCTCGCGCACGGCCATCGCCACCCCCTCACCGGTGGCCACACCCTACTGCCTCCGCGGCCCGGCGACACGCGGGGCACGCGCACCGGTAGGGTCGCACGCGATGAGCCTTCCGCCGACGCCCGCGCCCGCGCGCCCGAAACGCCGGGTGCCGTTCTGGGACAACGCGCGCTTCGCGTCGATCGTTCTCGTCGTGCTCGGACACGCCACGCAACGCCTCATCTACGACTCGGATGCGGCACTCGCGCTCTACCTCGTGGTCTACGCCTTCCACATGCCGGCCTTCGCCGTGATCTCGGGATACTTCTCGAAGGCGGGTGTTCCGGGCAAGCGTCAGATGGCCCGCGTCGTCACCGACATCCTGCTGCCGTATCTCATCTTCGAGACCCTCTGGACGATCACCAAGTTCCTCGTCGAGGGCGCCGCCAACCCGAATCCCACGCAGCCCTCGTGGACGCTGTGGTTCCTGCTCGCGCTCGGGATCTTCCGCGTCGTGCTCCCCTACCTCGCGCTCCTGCGCTGGCCGCTGCTGTGGGCGCTGGTGATCTCGATCGGTGTGGGCTACCTGCCGAACATCGACTCGACGCTGTCGCTGTCGCGCACGATGGGGCTCCTGTTCTTCTTCACCCTCGGCTGGTGGCTGCGCGAGCACGACATCGTCGAGCGCTTCTCGCTGCTGGCCCGCCCGTGGTGGAGCCGCGTCGCCGCCGCAGCGGTGCTGGTCGCTGCCGGCGCGGTCGCGTGGATCTTCATCGACGTGTGGCGTGCGATCGACCTGCGCACGTGGCTGTTCTACGAGGACGCCTACTCGGATCTCGGCGGCGAGCAGTGGTGGGCCGGCGGCATCCGACTCGCGCTCATGGCGATCGCCCTGCTGCTGACCGCCGCCTTCCTCGCACTCGTGCCCCGGCGGGCAGCGTGGTGGACCTCGTTCGGGCAGTACACGATGTACGTGTATCTCCTGCATTCCTTCGTGCTCTACCCGTTCCGGGAGTCCGGCGTCCTGCGTGGGCTCGACCCGACGTGGTTCTGGCTGCCGGTCGTCTGCGCCGCATCCGTGCTCATCGCGCTGGGACTCGCGACGACGCCCGTGCGCCGTGTGTTCCGCCCCCTCGTCGAGCCGCGCTGGTCGTGGCTGTTCGCCGACCGCACCCTCGCGAGTCGCGAAGGACACCGCAGCGACCCGACCGGATCGCGCCGCACTCCCGAACGCCGCTGACCCCGCTCAGGCGAAGAGGTCGGCGCCTACGAACGAGCCCTCTCGGATGCCACCCGGCACCGCCCAGATGCCCGATCCGACGTGGCGCAGGTACTCCGTGAGCAGGTCGCGCGCGAGCGCCTTCTGCAGAGTGATGAACTGCTCGGGCGAGCGCTGGTAGGAGAGGAAGAACAGCCCCGCCTCCAGCGCGCCCCGGCCGTCGTTGCCGTCGACGAAGTTGTAGCCGCGACGCAGGATGCGTATTCCGCCGTTGTTGTCGGGGTGGGCGAGGCTGACGTGGGAGGCACGGTCGATGCGGGGCGCGCCCGACGCATCCTTCGCCGAGAAGTCCGGCTCGGTGAACTCCTGTCCACCCGACAGCGGAGCACCCTCGCGCTTGTCACGCCCGATCGTGCGCTCCTGCTCCATGAGCCGCAACCGGTCCCAGGTCTCGATCGTCTGACGGATGCGGCGGGCGACGAGATAGCTGCCGCCGGCCAGCCAGGCCGGGCCCTCATTCCCGACCCACACGTGCTCGGCGAGCGCCGCCGTGTCGGTGGCGAGGATGTTGGCCGTACCGTCCTTGAAGCCGAACAGGTTGCGGGGCGTCGTCTGCGCGGCGCTCGTCTTGGACGTACGGCCGAAGCCGAGCTGCGCCCAGCGGATGCGGGCGCGGCCGAACGCGATGCGGCTGAGGTTGCGGATCGCGTGCACGGCCACCTGCGGGTCGTCGGCGCAGGCCTGGATGCAGAGGTCGCCGTCCGAGTTCAGCGGGTCCAGGTCGTCGCCGACGAAGCGAGGCAGCGGCTTCAGCAGGTCGGGCCGGCGATCGGCGATCCCGAAGCGGTCGACGCCGTCGCGCTCGAAGAGCCCAGGCCCGAATCCGAACGTGATCGTCAGCGAACTCGCGGGCAGACCCAGCGCCTCGCCGGTGTCGTCCGGCGGGGCCTGGGGTGAGCCGCCCACCGCGCCCGAGGCGCTGACGTCGAGCCCCTGCGTCATACGCGATGCGGCATACGACCAGTCCTGGAGGAGCGAGACGAGGTCGTCGCGCGTCAGATCGTCGTCGAGGTCGAAGGCGGCGAAGTGCAGGTGATCCTGCACCTCGGTGGTGATGCCCGCCTGGTGATCGCCGAAGAACGTGTGGACACCATCCGCATCCGCGGCGGATGCGGCGCCCGCGACCGCCGTGGCGACCGCGGCACCGCCGGCCCCGCCGATGGCGAGGCCGGCGGCACCGGCGCCGAGCAGACCGAGCAGACCC
>JASCPH010000095.1 GCA_029959545.1 Microbacteriaceae bacterium PS02066
CCCCCCCCCCCCCCCCTCGCCCCCGGGGGGGGGCCCCCCCGGGGGCGCGGGCGGCCCCACCCTCGGGTCATTCGTCAGGTGCGTGCCTTGGCCATCAGCTCGGCGCGCGGGTTCTCCTTGGGTTCGAGCTCCTGGAAGCGCTCGAGCGCCTCCTTGGCTGCGTCGTCGAGATGGGCGGGAACCGCCACCTGCACCTCGGCGAGCAGATCGCCCGTGCCCTTCTGGGTGTGGACGCCGCGCCCCTTGACCCTCAGGACACGGCCGGACGGCGTGCCCGGAGCGACCCGCAGGCGCACCGGGTCGCCCCCCAGGGTGGGGACCTCGATCGTCGCGCCGAGCACGGCCTCGGTGAAGGTGATCGGCACCGTCAGGCGCAGGTTGAGCCCGTCGCGCGTGAAGACGGGATGCGGCCGCACCGAAACCTGCACGACGATGTCGCCGGCCTCACCGCCGTCGGGCGAGGGACGCCCGCGGCCGCGCAGTCGGATCTTCTGCCCGTCGGCGACACCGGCGGGGATCTTCACCTTGAACGGCTTGCCGTCCTCGCCCTGGAGCGTGATCGTCTCGCCGCCCACGGCCGTCGCGAAGTCGAGCGTCGTCCGCGCGGTGACGTCGGCGCCCTTGGTGGGTCCGCCGAAGCCGCGATAGCCGCCCGAGGTCTGACCGAAGCGGCCCGACCCGAACGAGCTCGATCCGCCGCGGTCGAACATCGTGAAGAAGTCCTCGAAGCCGCCCGCGTCGAACTGGCTGCCGCCGCGACCCTGGCCGAATCGCGAGAACACGTCCTCGAAACCGCCGGCGCCCGCGCCGCCCGCCGTGAAGCGAGCGCCCGAGCCCATGGCGCGCATCTGGTCGTACTCCTCGCGCTGCTCCTTGTCGCTGAGCACCGAGTACGCCTCGCTGATCTCCTTGAAGCGCGCCTCGGCCGCCGCATCCCCGGGGTTCGAATCCGGGTGATATTGGCGGGCGAGCTTGCGGTACGTCTTCTTCAGGTCGGCGTCGGAGACGTCCTTCGCGACGCCGAGCACCGCGTAGAAGTCCTTGTCGAACCAGTCTTGACTGGCCACGTTCTCCTCCTAGTCCGCCGGCACGGCGACCACGACCTTCGCGGGGCGCAGCTCGACGGAGCCGAGTCGGTAACCGACCTCGACCACCTCGAGGATCGTCGCCTCGGTCTGACCGGGTGTCGGCTGCTGGAAAATCGCCTCGTGCTGCTGCGGGTCGAACGCCTCGCCCGCCGCACCGTAGGTGACCAGGCCCATGCGCTCGGCCACGCCGCGCAGCTTCTCGGCGATCGCCGCGAACGGGGTGCCTTCGGCGAGGTCGCCGTGCTTGGCAGCACGGTCGAGGTCGTCGAGCACGGGCAGCAGGTTCTTGGCGACCGAGCCCTTCGCGCGCTCGATCTCCACCTCCCGCTGCTCCTCGGTGCGGCGCCGGTAGTTGGCGTACTCCGCCTGCAGGCGCTTGAGATCTCCCAGCAGGTCGGGGTCCTCCGCAGCCGCATCCGCGTTCTGCTCGGCACCCAGGATGTCGTCGATCGTCAGTTCCGGCTCCTGCGAAGCGGGGTCGGAGGCGTGCGCCTCCGACCCCTCCTCGCCGGGCCGAACCTCGTCGCCGTCGTCCGGCTGTTCGAAGTTCTTGTCCGTCATGGTTGTGTCTCTTACTTCTTCTCGTCCTCGTCGTCGACGACCTCGGCGTCGATGACATCCTCCTCGGGGTTCGGCGTGGTGCCGTTGCCCGGGTCGGTGGCGGACGGGTCGGCGGGCTGGCCCTCGGCCTGTGCGGCCTGGTAGAGGGCCTCGCCCAGCTGGCTCTGGCTCTGGTTCAGCTTGTCGAACGCGGTCTTGACCGCGTCGTCGTCCTCACCGGCGAGCGCCGCCTTCAGCGCGTCGACGTCGGCCTGCACGGAGTCCTTGACCTCGGCAGGCAGCTTGTCGGCGTTCTCGGAGATCAGCTTGTCGACGGAGTACGAGAGGGTCTCGGCCTGGTTGCGGGTCTCAGCCGACTCGCGCCGCTTCTTGTCCTCGGCGGCGTGCTCCTCGGCCTCGCGCACCATGCGCTCGATGTCCTCCTTGGGCAGCGACGAGCCGCCCGTGATGGTCATCGACTGCTCCTTGCCGGTGCCCTTGTCCTTCGCCGAGACGTGGACGATGCCGTTCGCGTCGATGTCGAAGGTGACCTCGACCTGCGGGATGCCGCGGGGGGCCGGGGCGATGCCGGTCAGCTCGAATGTGCCGAGCGGCTTGTTGTCGCGGGTGAACTCGCGCTCGCCCTGGAAGACCTGGATGGCGACCGACGGCTGGTTGTCGTCGGCGGTCGTGAAGGTCTCGCTGCGCTTGGTCGGAATGGCCGTGTTGCGCTCGATGAGCTTGGTCATGATGCCGCCCTTGGTCTCGATACCGAGGCTCAGGGGGGTCACGTCGATGAGCAGCACGTCCTTGCGCTCACCCTTCAGCACACCGGCCTGCAGGGCGGCGCCGACGGCGACGACCTCGTCCGGGTTGACGCCCTTGTTGGGCTCCTTGCCGCCGGTGAGCTTCTTGACGAGCTCGGTCACCTGAGGCATGCGGGTCGAACCGCCGACCAGCACGACGTGGTCGATGTCGTCGACCTTGATGCCGGCCTCGCGGATGACGTCGTCGAAGGGCTTCTTGGTGCGGTCGAGGAGATCCTTGGTGAGGTCCTCGAACTTGGCGCGAGTGAGCGTCTCGCTCAGCGAGACGGGACCCGAGTCGGTGAGCGACAGGTACGGGAGGTTGATCGAGGTCGAGGTCGAGCTCGACAGCTCCTTCTTCGCCTGCTCGGCCGCCTCCTTGAGGCGCTGCAGCGCGATCTTGTCGCCGGAGACGTCGACGCCGGTGGTGTCCTTGAACTGCTTGATCAGGTAGTCGACGACGCGCTGATCCCAGTCGTCACCGCCGAGGCGGTTGTCACCTGCGGTGGAGCGCACCTGGATGGTGGAGAAGTCGTCGTCCTTGCCCACCTCGAGGAGGGATACGTCAAACGTTCCGCCACCGAGGTCGAAGACGAGGATGAGCTCGTCCTCCTTGCCGCGGTCGAGGCCGTAGGCCAGGGCCGCCGCGGTGGGCTCGTTGATGATGCGCAGGACGTTGAGACCCGCGATCTCGCCGGCCTCCTTCGTGGCCTGGCGCTCGGCGTCGTTGAAGTATGCGGGGACGGTGATGACCGCATCCGTGACGCTGTCACCGAGGTACTGCTCGGCGTCGCGCTTGAGCTTCTGGAGGATGCGGGCCGAGATCTCCTGCGGCGTGTACTGCTTGCCGTCGATCGGCTGCGTCTTCCAGTCGGTGCCCATGTGGCGCTTGACCGAAGTGATCGTGCGGTCGACGTTGGTGACAGCCTGACGCTTGGCGGTCTCGCCGACGAGAACCTCGCCGTCCTTGGTGAACGCGACGACGGACGGGGTGGTGCGGAAGCCTTCCGCGTTCGCGATGACCTTCGGCTCGCCGCCCTCGAGGACGCTGACGACGGAGTTCGTCGTACCGAGGTCGATACCTACTGCACGGGGCATGTGTTTCCCTCTCCCTTTGCAAGGGCCCTCGCGGATGCGACGACCCGATGTGTGTGAAATCTGCTCGCGGACTCAGGTTGAGCCGTGATGACTCAAGGATAGACACATCGATCCTGATCGTCAAGTGAACTTGATATGAATGCGCTCAACTTTGTTCGAGGGGGATGCGAGCAGCAGCGGTTACGCTGAGCGCACCGCGACGACGCGGGCCGGCGCATCCGCGGCACCGGCTGTTCACCGAGAGGTCCTACCGTGCCCGACATGTCCGACAACCCTGTGCCGGCCCCCGCGGAAGCTCAGGCGGCCTTCGCCGCCGGTACCCCCGCCCCCGCACGTATCCGCCGCGGGTCCGTGATCGCCTGGGGGCTGTGGGACTGGGGATCCGCGGCCTTCAACGCCGTGGCGACCACGTTCGTGTTCACGGTGTACCTGACCAGCAGCTCGTTCGGGAGCACGGCCGAAACCTCGGCGGCCTTGTCGTTCGCCCTCGCCGCGGCCGGCGTCGTCGTGCTGCTCACGGCGCCGGTCACCGGGCAGCGTTCGGATGTATCGGCGCACCGCAAGCGCTGGCTCGCCATCAACACGGCCGTGGTGGTGCTGATGCTCGCCCTCATGTCGCTCGTCGCCCCCGATCCCGCCTATCTGTGGCTGGGCCTCGTGCTGCTCGCGGTCGGCACCGTGTTCTTCGAGCTCGCATCCGTCAACTACAACGCGATGCTCGCCCAGGTCTCGACGCCGAAGACCGTCGGCAAGGTCTCCGGGTTCGGCTGGGGCATGGGCTACCTGGGCGGCATCGTGCTGCTGCTCATCGTCTACTTCGGGTTCATCAACCCCGAGGTGGGGCTGTTCGGCGTGACGAGCGAGAACGGGTGGGCCGTGCGCGTGTCGATGATCGTGGCCGCGCTCTGGTTCGGCCTGTCCGCGATCCCCGTGCTGATCGCCGTGCCCGAGAACACGCTCCTGCGCCCGATCGAGGCCGAGCGGGTGGGCTTCTTCGCGTCGTACGCGCTGCTGTTCCGCAACATCGCGAAGCTGTGGCGCGAGAGCCGCCACACGGTCTACTTCCTGTTCTCCAGCGCCGTGTTCCGAGACGGCCTCACGGGCGTGTTCACCTACGGCGGCGTGCTGGCGGCGGGCACCTTCGGCTTCAGCCCGGGAGAGGTCATCATCTTCGCCATCGCGGCGAACGTCGTGGCCGGGCTCGCGACCATCGTCTCGGGCCCTCTCGACGACCGCTTCGGCCCGAAGCCACTGATCCTCGTGGCGCTGATCGGACTCATCCTCAGCGGCTCGTGCATCTTCATCTTCCACGCGGGCGGCGCGGGCATGTTCTGGGTGTTCGGCCTGATCCTGTGCCTGTTCGTCGGGCCGGCGCAGTCCGCATCCCGCACCTTCCTGGCCCGACTCATCCCGCCCGGTCGCGAGGGCGAGGTCTTCGGCCTCTACGCCACCACCGGCCGCGCCGCGGTGTTCCTGGCGCCCAGCGCGTTCGGGCTGTTCGTGGTCATCGGCGGGGAGCAGTACTGGGGCATCCTCGGGATCGTGCTGGTGCTGGCCATCGGCCTCGCGATGCTCATCCCGGTGCGCGCCGCATCCCGCCGCGCCTCGTCCTCGTCCTCGTCCTCGTCCTCGTAACCCCCACCTAGACCGCGAGACTGCATTTCGGTCACGAGATCACGGGTAAATCCAGTGATCTCGTGCGTGAAATGCAGTTTCGCGGAGGGTGCGGCGCGTAGCGG
>JASCPH010000096.1 GCA_029959545.1 Microbacteriaceae bacterium PS02066
GCTGTCGCGGCCGCCCGCTCCGCGGCGCAGGCGGCCGGCGTCGCGCACATGGGTGCGCATGCGCTGGGTGCTGCGGCCTATGCCGCCGTGGCGGCGGATGCGGCGGCCCCCGGTTCGTTCGACGCCGAGATCGACGGGCAGCTCGCTCTTCTCACCCCGGACACGCGCGCGGCGCTGGGCCTGCTGCCGCCGGTCGGTCGCGATGCATCGGGGCCGTTGGTCGCGGGCGGACTTCTCGCGCGGGGCCGTCTGGGCGAGGCGATCACCCGCATCCAGGCGCAGATCGCCGCGGCCGGATGAGCGGCGCGTCGTCGTCAAGCCGCGCGGGGACACGGATGCGGCGGCTTACGGTCGGAGCATGACCCGTGCCCTGGCGACCGTGCGCGCGCTGTGGGCGTCCACGCATCCGGGGCCTGCGCTGGTCGTCACGGTGCTCACCCTGGCGCTCGGCGTCTCGGCCGGACTCGACGTATGGCGCATCGCGCTGCTGACGGTCGCCGTCTTCGCGGGGCAGGTCTCGATCGGGTTGTCGAACGATGCGATCGACGCGGGCCGCGACCGTGCCGTGCGCCGCCCCGACAAGCCGCTCGCACGCGGCGACGTGAGCCTGCGCATGGCCTGGGTCGTGGCAGCCGCATCCGTCGCCGCCGCACTCCTGCTGTCCGCGCCGCTCGGCGCGGGGCTTCTGGCCGCCCAGGCGGTGACGATCGCCTCGGCGTGGCTGTACAACGCGCCGCTGAAGGCCACGCCGTTCTCGATCGTGCCGTTCCTCGTGAGCTTCGGGCTTCTGCCGTCGCTCGCGACCCTGTCGGCCGCGGAGCCGGCGCTGGCGGCGCCGTGGGCGAGCGCCGCCGGAGCGTCACTGGGGGCGGCGGTGCACCTGGCCAATGTGTTGCCGGACCTCGACGACGATCAACGCACCGGCATCCGCGGGCTGCCGCATCGGATTGGCGCGCGGTGGTCGGGTGCCCTGGCGGGCGTCGGGATCATCGGCGGTGCGGTGGCGGTGCGGCTGGGCCCGGCGAGGGATGCGGCGCCGATCGTCTCGTGGGTCTTCTTCGCCGTCGTCGTCGGTGTGGCGGTCGTGGCTGTGGGGTGCGCGTGGGCTGGCCGCCCGGGACGCATCGTGTTCCGCCTCGTGATGGGCGCCGCGCTGCTGCTCGCCGTGCAACTCGTGGCGACCGGCGGCTCGCTCACCGCCTGATGGTTCCTACCGCGCGCACTCGCGCGATTCGTCCGTGATGATCCAGGATGCGGCGTCGCGGTGCATCACGACGGTGCCGCAATCGCCCGACGCGCCATAGGTGACGAAGAGGGTGGCGTCGGTGGCCGTCTCGGACTGCACCTGCACGTCGACGTCGGCGCTCTGACCGGTCGCGCGGTAGAGCTCCGAGGTGGTCTGGATCATCTCCTCGCAGGTGGTGAGGCCGAGCCCGTTCTGATTGAGCTCGGCGAGCATGCGCTCCGCGAGGGCAGGCGACAGTGCTGCGCACGCCGCGGCGGGGTCGGGGGTGCGTGTGGCAGCGAACCACGCGCGGAAGCTCTCGACGGGCCCGTCGGCAGGGTCGGCGGATGCTGCGGGAGCGGGAGTCGCAGGGCGTGCCTGCGTGGCGATCGGGCTCGAGGATCCGGCCGGCTCGGCCGGGTCGGTCGGTGCCGCGACGCACGCCGTCAGCGCGAGGGTCGCCGCAGCCAGGGCCATCGTGCCGAGGAGTCCGAACCGTCGCATGCTCACGGATGAATGCTGTCAGATCGGCTCGCGCGCCGCGGGCGCCTGTGGGCAACCTCAGCGCGCATCGGCGTCGAAGCCCATCGCATAGGCGCGCGTCAGCACGGCTCCGACGGGGCTGCGCAGCAGCATCCCGAGCGCCGTACCGCGGATGCGGTGGGCCACCGCGCCTGCCGGACGCCCGAGTGCGGTGTTCACGCTCGCCATTGCGGCCGCGAGCCGCGCGGAGCGCACGCGGCGGCGTTCCCATCGGTCGAGCGCGGGGGAGGCGAGAGAGCCGGTGCGGAGCGCCTCTGCGACCAGCGGGGCCAGCGTCGCCGCATCCAGCAGCCCGAGGTTCATGCCCTGCCCGCCGATCGGGCTCACCTCGTGCGCCGCGTCACCCACGACGATCAGGCCGCCCCGCCGCAGGCGCGGGGCGACAAGGCGCCGCACCCGGAAGGAGGTCACGGCCTCCATGCGGTCGGCGGCCTCCGCCTCGCCGCGCTCGTGCTGCGCGCGCCACATCCGTTCGTATCGGGCGTCGGGCTCGTCCGGGCCGCCGTCGGCGTCGTGCAGGACGAAGCGGCGGGCGGAGCCGGGGAGCGGGAAGGATTCCATGACACCGGCGGCGTCGAGTCGAATCACCGCCACCGGGTCGGACGCGGTGAGCGCCGTGTCGGTCATGAGATAGCGGTCGCGGTACTCGTGCACCCTCAAGGCGGCGGGGCGGTAGGCCAGCTCCCGGCCGCCCCAGCCGCCGGCCACGATGACGAGCGGCGCGGTCAGCTCGCGTCCCTCGAACGTGCGAACCCGCATCCGATCGCCGTCGCCCCGGACACCGGTCACCGTGATCCCGCGCTCGACGGGCCCCGCAAGATCGGCCAGCACGGTCTCCGTCACGCGCTGGGGGAGCGTCGCGACGAACGGGAAGCGGGCGGACAGGCGACGGAAGTCGACCGCGCCGACCAGCCGGCCCCCGGCGCGTGCTTCACCCCGCTCGACGCGCACGGCGTCCTCGAGCAGCCGCGCCGTCGCGCCGGAGGCCTCGAGGGCTGCGAGCGTCGGCGGATGGATGCCGATCGCCCTCGTGCCGTCGCCGGGACCGGGACGCCTCTCGAGCGTGATGACGTCGACGCCGCGTCGGCGCAGCTCCGCCGTGAGGAGCAGTCCGACCGGCCCGGCGCCGACGACGATGACCTCAGGCATGGGGGTCCCTCACGGCCAGCACCCGGAAACGGGCGGGTCGCTCCACGCGCCATCCCTCGGGGAGGCGCGCCACGAGTTCGGCGGCCCGGTAGCTGCGTCGGATGGAGCGGAGCCCGTCGGTGCGCAGGAAGGTGCCGGGGGCAAGAGGCAGGATGCCGGCGCCGTAGAGCGCGTACGCCAGGCGCCCCCGCTCGATGTCGCCGTGCAGGACGAGGCCGCTCGACAGCGCGGCGGAATCGTCGATGAACGCGGCGAGCTGCGCCGCATCCAGGTGGTGCAGAACGTGGTTGGAGATCACCGCGTCGAAGAGTTCCCCGTTCTCGCGCAGGGCACCGGAGTCGGTGCAGCGGAAGGACACATCGGATGCGGCACGCGCGGCAGCGGCCTCGATGGCGCGCGGGTCGGGGTCGGCGCCGACCCACTGCATCCGCAGTCCGTCGGCGCGTGCGAGCGCGGCCAGGTGCGCCGCCACATCCCCGCCGCCGCATCCCAGATCCAGCACGCGTGCCGGGCGTTCGAGGCCGGTCAGATACGGACGGAGCGTCCGCCGGTAGACGCCGGCCCACCCCGCGACAAGCCGGTTCACGAGACCGAAGCGGCGATACGTGGCCGCGAGCAGCCGCGGGTCGCAGTCCGGGTCGTCCATCAGCTCGCCGAGCGACGCGTCGCGCTTCGCGAGGTTCATGCGTCGCCTCGCACGAGCAGACGCCCGGACTCGACGGTAAGGCCGGGCCCGAAAGCCAGCAGTCCCAGGGTGGTGCCGTCGGCGAGGGCGGGATCACGCCGCATCCGGTCGAGGATGAACAGCACGGTCGCGCTGGACATGTTGCCGAACGCGCGCAGCACCTCGCGGGACGGGGCCATCTGCTCCTCGGTGAGTCCGAGTCCGGTGGCCACTCGATCCAGCACGCTGCGCCCGCCCGGGTGGATCGCCCAGGCGGTGGCGCCGTCGAGGTAGGCGACCGCGTCGGCGACCTCGCGCCCCACGATGCGGGGCACCTCGGCGGTGAGCGTCATCTCGAAGCCGTGGTCGCCGACGGTCCAGACCATGTCGTGCTCGCCGTCCTCGCTGAGCGCCGTGCGGAACTCGTTCAGCTCAAAGCGTCGCCCCGCGTGCTCCCGCGAGGTCACGACGGCCGCCGCCGCCCCGTCGGCGAAGAGGGACGCGGCGACGATCTGCTCCGGGTCGTCGCTGACGCGCAGATGCAGGGAGCACAGCTCCGCGCAGACCACGAGAACCACGGCGCCGGGCTGCGCCACGGCGATGCGATGCGCCGCCCGCAGCGCCGGCACGGCCGCCGCGCAGCCGACGAACCCGTGGTGGTAGCGCTCGGTCTCCGGACGCAGCCCCAGATCGCGCACGAGCAGCACGTCCGGGCCGGGAGCGAACAGCCCGGTGCAGCTGACGGTGATGACGTGCGTCACCTCGCCGGGCGCGACCCCGGCATCGGTCAGGGCGGCTCTGCCCGCCCGCGCGAACAGGTCGGGCACGAGTCGGCGGAACTCGGCGTTGCGCGCCGCGGTGCCGGGGTCCAGGATCCGGTCGCCTTCGCGCACCACGAGTGCCTCCGGCGAGGCGTCGCCGGTGAGGGACGCCAGCACGGTGTGGCGCGTGTCGATGGCCGCGGCGTCGAAGGCGGCCCCGAGGATCCGTTGCGCGCGGCGGTCGAGACCCGGCTGCACGAGGAAGAGGTCACGGATCTGCGACTGGGTGAGCCGGGTGTCGGGCACGGCCGTGCCCACCCCGACGATGCTCGGGACCATGCCTCACGATAGGCACGTCCGGTGTCGAGGTCGCGCAGGCTGGTGCCTGGATGTGGCGGCGTCTAGAGTGCCTCGCCCCGCTGTTGCGCGCCTGCCGGGCCGGCCCCTGCATCCACGGCGGATCCGTCGCCCGAAAACCACAGCTCGCCTGTCTCAGATCGAGCGCGGAGCGTCGATCTGAGACAGGCGAGCTGGGGGTGGCGTGGTTCCCCTGTCACAGATCGCG
>JASCPH010000097.1 GCA_029959545.1 Microbacteriaceae bacterium PS02066
GCCACGGCGTCGACCTACCGGTCGACGGGCCAGCCACCTCCGGGGGGGTGCGCCCCGCCTCGCGCGCTGACGCTCGCATTGGCGTGGGCGCACCCACCCTCCGGCGGACGGCCGCCCTGCTCCGCGGTGCCGGTGCACCACGCTGTGGTGCACCGCGGAGCGATGCAAGGTATGCTTTAGCGTAACGCTACGGCGCTTCGCGACCTCCGCGTTCCGCTAAAGCCCTTGCCCTGCGGGGCTCGACCAACCTCCGGTTGGTCCCTCCTCGCTCGGCGCTCAGAGGAGGACTCGTCATGAATGACTCGTCAGAGAACGGCGCAGAGCACCGTTCTCAGTGGCCGTCGCCGCGCAGGACGACGCTCCCTACCAACTACGTCGCCACCACCGCTGACGACTTGTTCGAGCGCACACGTACGGTCGCCGTGCGTCTCACCGACGAAGAGTGGGAGCGATGGAAGACAGCCGCGAAAGAAGACGGCCGTCAACAGCTCGGGCGGTGGGTCCGCGAGCTCGTCGCTCGTCGCCTCGACGAGCGACCGGGCCTCGATTACATCGAGAACATCGACGACCTTCGGCTGAACCTCACTCGTGCCGGCTCGAATCTCAACCAGATCGCTCGGGCGCTCAACATCGCGGCGCTTGGTGTGGAAGCGCCTCCTGAGTTGTCTGCGATCTCCGCCGCGATCGCAGACACGAGAGCTGCGGTAAGCGACGTTCGTGACGCTCTCCACGAGGCCGGCAGATGATTGCCAAGATCACCAAGGGTTCTCGGCCTGGCGATATCGCGGCGTACTTGCACGGTCGAGGGAAAGCCAACGAGCACAGATACCGCCTCGACGACGATCGTGAACATGAGGGTGGTCGAGTGATCGGCGGGAACCTTGGTCGCGAAGGAGATACCCAGGGTAAGAGCTGGGCTATGGACATGCGTTCAGCGATCGACACCCGAGAGCGCAAGACCAAGGACCCGGTATGGCACGTGTCTCTTCGTAATGCTCCGGGGGATCGCCACCTGAGCGACGCGGAATGGGCCGAGGCAGGCCAACTCTTCGCTGAGCGGATGGGGTACGCAGATCACCCCTGGGTGATGGTCCGCCACGGAGACGATCACGTGCACATTGTCGCAAGTCGCGTCGATGAACGCGGGAAGCTGTGGAGTCACAGCAAGGACTTCTACAAGGCTCAGAGCGCGCGCGCGGAGCTGGAGAAGCGCTACGGGCTCACACAGGTGCCCAAGACGAAGAGCCCAGGGAGGAAGCGCATGCCCCAGCGTGAAGTCAACGAGCAGCAACGCAGGCGCGAGGAAGCGCTGGCCGCCGACCGAGGCCAACCTACGAGCGCAGCAGATCGCCGGATCGAGCGCGAGCAACGACGTACCGAGCAGGAAATGCTCGTGATGGAGCAGCTGCAACGCCCGCAGACGCCAGAGGAACAGCGGGTAGCCGATGAGCGGAAGACGCGCGAGGTGCAGCAGCGTACCGAGGGCGAACGGCACGCCCAGCGCATGCAGGGCGAAGCGATGGGCGAACGGTCGCCCGAGGAGCGCGCCGCAGACGAACGAGCACGAGATCGCCACAGCTCGACAGCGGAGCCTAAGTCTCGGCGGGAGCAAACCGAGGAGTTGTTCGCTGGGCAGCGCGAGGGAAGGGACGCCAGCCAGGAGCAGCGCGAAAACCAGACGCAACACGTCACCGGGAACGCGGAACCTAAGTCTCGGCGGGAACAGACCGAGGAGTTCATGGCTAAGCAGCGTGAGGAACGCGACCGAGAGCGCGAGGGAGGGATCGAACGATGAGCACATGGGGTCCGCAGACAACCGGCGGTGTCGCACCGCCGCTAAGAGTCCGAAAAGGGGGCGGATGGATGTGGATGCTCCCGATTCTGTGGGCACTCACTATCCCTCTCTGGCTCGTGGGATTGATCGTCGCGGCATCTCCGCCCGTGGATATCGAATGCCCTTCGATCGACCCGTCGACTGGTGTCGTCCCGGACTGCCCCGCCAGGGGCGAGGCGATCGCATCGCAGCTCGCGACCTACGGCACCGTTCTCCTGGTCACCGTTGCAGCTACCTGCCTCGTGGCGCTCCTTATCGGTCTCTCACAGGGACGCCGAGGAGTCGGCATCATGTACGGTCGGACGGCTCTGATCGTCGTGACTGTGCTCGTCGCCGTTCCCCAGCTCATCGCATACCTGGCGGGCTACGGGCTCGGCCGTATCCGACCGGCTCGGCCGAAAGCGACCAGCAGCAGCGGAACCGATGTCGAGTCCTACAAGACCGAAGCGCACTGGCTAATGGAGCGCCCGGACACGGTTGCAGCAATCACTGAAATAGTCGAGTCGAAGACAGGCCATCGTCCTGGAGCGGTTCTCGGCTGGTCTCTCGACGGCAGCGATTCGATTCTCACAGCGACACCGCGAGGCGGCGTCCTGGTGCTTGGACCTCCCGGCTCGGGCAAGACGAGTGCGGTGCTCATCCCCACGGTCATGATCGCCCCCGGCGCATGTGTCTCATCCTCGATCAAGTCCGACGTGATGAATGCGACGTGGCGAGTTCGTGCGCAGCGCGGCCGCGTCTGGCATTTCGACCCAGGCGGCGACGAGGTAACCCCGGAGGGCGTCGAACACGTTCGCTGGTCTCCGCTCGCGTCCGTTCGTACCTGGGATGACGCTCTACAAGTCGGGAAATCGATGGGCGACGCACAACGAACCAAAGGGCGTGAAGATCACTTCATCGGTAGAGCAATCGACTGGGTGCAGACCCTTCTCTATGCGGCTCATCTCGACGGCAAATCCATCGCTACCGTGGCGCGGTGGGCGGCCTCAGCTCTCGATGACGACACATCGGCCCAGGTTCTCGGCATCCTTGCGGACGCCGCTGATGACGGCGACGAGGGAGCTGATATCGCCTGGCAGAAGCTCAAAGGGCTCATTGCGACCCCAGATAAGGAGCGCGGGTCGATCGTCTCAACGATGGCGCGCATGCTGGGCGTCTACGACTCGCTGGCAGCACGCCGCATCGGGGAGAACCCTAACTTCGACCCACGCGAGTTCGTCCGCTCCGCAGACACGCTCTACATCACCGCCCGCCCGGACAAACAAGACCTCTACGCACCGTTGCTGGCCGCGCTCCTCGAGCAGATCCGCTTCGAGACCTACGACCGGACGAAGAGGGAGCAAGCTGGCCTCGAGCGATCGCATCCGCACGTCACGTTCGCGCTCGATGAGGCGAACACGACCGCTCCCATTCCCCTGCCGGCCATTATCTCAGAGGCTGGCGGCCAGGGCCTCCACCTCGCCGTCGGCATCCAGGCACTTGGCCCGGCGATCGCGCGATGGGGAGACGCGGCGAAGTCGTTCCTGACGCTCTTCCCGACGAAGGTCATCTTCCGAGGCGTCTTCGACCAGGACACCGTGAGTGCCCTGAGCGACGCAGCCGGAGAATACGACCGCCACATGACCAGCTACTCCGTCTCGACCTCCTACGTTGGCCCGTATCTCATGCCGCTCGAAACAGTGAACCCGAGCTATCAAACCCAGCGTCAGAAGGTGCTGACTCCCGGAGACATCACTGCCATCCCTGCAGGCCGAGCGCTCATCTGGGACGGCCCAGCATGGGGAATCGCCGGCATCGGGATGCACTGGAACGCAGGAGTTTGGCAGACCGTCGCAACTCAGGCGCAGCACGCCGCCGCCACGCTCCAGCTCCGCCAGTTGAATCAGCCCCCCACGGAACTGTGACGTAGGAAGGAACAGAAAATGAAGAACGAAATCAAAGCGCTTGCTTGGATGATCCCCGTCGGGGTTCTTGCCTTCGTGGTCGTCGCGCTCCTCGACGCTCGGCTCCAACCTCCTGCGGAGCATCCCATGAGTGTGGCGACTGCCTGTTCACCGTTCGATATCGCCTGCAATGCGCAGGAAGCCCTCGACGAGCAACACGGAGCAGGCCAGAGCGCCGCGGAAGAGCCGGTGTGCAGAGAAGACGGCGGCAACGCCTACGTTTGCGCTCTCCCCACCGAACAAGGTCCGATCTATGTCACCGCACCAAGTACATGCAGCGCCGCGCCGCCCTCGCTCGATGTTGTCGCCCAGACCCGCGCCCTCATCGAGTGCACAGGGGATGCGCGAGCAGCCGTGACAGCGGCGGCCGCGACCTACAGACCCATCACGTGGGACGAGAGCGGGCTTGGCGGCCGCGCTGTCTGGGACCTTCAGGAGCAACGCAACTCATAGTAGGTTTCCTTGCCCCGATGCTCGACAAGTGTGGCGTGTTGGCCGGCGCAGTCAAGGGCGCTGCGCGTCGCTACGCGATGCGGCTACGCCGACACCCTTGACTG
>JASCPH010000098.1 GCA_029959545.1 Microbacteriaceae bacterium PS02066
CCACCCCGCTGTCCCCCCACGGCCGCCCCCCCCCTACGTGACCCCCCGGCCGGGGGGGGCGCCCGCCCCCCGGGACCACCCGGACCAAGGAGGCTCCGTGTCCTCGCTCACCGCGCGCAGGTCGACGTTCGGCAACCGCGCTCTCAACTGGATCGACGCTCGTCTGAAGTGGATCCTGATCGTCCCGTCGGTGCTGTTCATCGCGCTGCTGATCGCCTTCCCGATCGGTTACACGGTCTTTCTCTCCCTCACCGACTCGGCGGGCGCCGTCACCCGGCCCTTCTCGTTCGTCGGCCTCGACAACTACGTCACCTGGCTCAGCGACACCGACCGGTTCTGGCCGGCGGTCGGCCGCACCGCCTACTTCACGATCCTGGCGCTGGGCATCGAGCTCATCCTGGGCCTGGCGATCGCGCTCCTGTTGCGCAAGACCTTCCGCGGTCAGGGCCTGGTGCGCGTGTTCATCCTGCTGCCGCTGGTTGCCACACCCGTCGCCGTCGGCATGATGTGGCTGCTGATCTTCGAGCCGTCCATCGGCTTCGCCAACAGCGTCATGCAGTTCCTCGGTCTTCCGCGTCAAGGCTGGCTGAGCGATCCGTCGACGGCGCTGAACACCCTCGTGTTCATCGACGTCTGGCAGTGGACGCCGATGGTCATCCTCATCCTCCTCGCCGGTCTGTCGACCCTGCCGGAAGAGCCCGACGAGGCGGCACGCGTGGACGGCGCCAACGCCTGGCAGCGCTTCCGTCACATCACCCTGCCGCTGCTCGCCCCCGTGATCGGTGCGGCCGCCATCCTCCGCTCCATCGATGCGATGAAGACCTTCGACATCATCTACGCCACCAAGGGCATCGGCGGCGGTTCGAGCCACGAGGCAGAGACGCTCAACATCCTCGCCTACGGCCAGGCGTTCCAGTTCTCGCAGTACGGCAAGGCGTCGGCGCTGCTGATCCTCTTCTTCCTGCTGATCGTCGTGGTGCTGCTGGCCCTCGCGATCCTTCGCAAGAAAGGAACCCGGGTATGAGTGAGACCCGCGCCCTCGTCCAGCCCGTCGGCCGTCGCGGTCGTCGCGCTGCCGCCGCCCCGAAGCGTCGTCCCCGCCGCCCGATCGACATCGCCGGCCAGACCGCGCGCGTCGTCGGAATCGTCCTCGTCGTGCTCGCCTTCCTCGTGCCGCTCGTGTGGATGCTGCTTGCGAGCTTCAAGCGCAACCTCGACGTCGTCAACCCGGACAAGATGTTCGCGTTCGAGCCGACGCTCAAGAACTACGAGACCGTCTTCACGGTGCAGAACTTCCTGCCGGTCATCGGCAACAGCCTGCTCGTCGGTGTCGGAGCCACCCTGCTCGCGCTCGTGATCGGCGTGCCTGCGGCCTACGGCATCGCCCGGTACAAGGTGCGCAGCACGACCGGCTTCCTGCTGATGGCGCGTGTGATCCCCGGCGTCAGCCTGCTGATCCCCTGGTACTTCCTCTTCTCGCAGGTGCAGCTCGTCGGCAGCTACACGGTGCTGATCCTCACGCACCTGTTCGTGACGATGCCGCTCGTGGTGGCGATCATGTCGAGTTTCTTCGACGGCATCCCGACGGAGCTCGAGGAGGCGGCGCAGATCGACGGCTCGAGCAA
This sequence comes from Microbacteriaceae bacterium PS02066, assembly GCA_029959545.1. Lineage (GTDB taxonomy): Bacteria > Actinomycetota > Actinomycetes > Actinomycetales > Microbacteriaceae > Microbacterium > Microbacterium binotii. The sequence continues at coordinate 1,626 of JASCPH010000098.1, forward strand.
GATCGGCGCCTTCGTGCGCGTCGTGCTCCCCCTGTCGCTGCCCGGCATCGCGACCGCGTCGATCCTGTCGTTCATCTTCAGCTGGAACAACTTCCTGTTCGCTCTGGTGCTGTCCAGCCAGTCCACGCGCACCCTGCCGGTGGCGATCGTGAACTTCACGAGCTACGCATCCGTGGACTGGGGCGGGCTCATGGCTGCCGCGGTGGTCATCACGGTGCCGGTCATGATCGTCGCCCTGTTCGCGCAGCGCTACGTCGTCAGCGGTCTGACCGCCGGCGCGACCAAGGGCTGACATGGGCGAGGCAACACGCACCGCCTGGGTCGTCGGCGGCGGAACCGGCATCGGACGCGCCGCGGCCCAGGCGCTCGCCGGCGACGCCTTCCACGTCGTCGTGTCGGGCCGTCGGGCGGCGGAGCTGGATGCGACGCTCGATGCGATCCACCAGAGCGGCGGCGCCGCATCCGCCCTCCTGCTCGACGTCACCGACGACGCTGCGGTCCAGGATGCGACCGAACGTCTCACCGAGACCCACGGCCATATCGACGCCCTGGTCTACTGCGCGGGCACGAACGTCGCCCGCCGGTTCTGGGACCAGGTCTCGGCGACCGACATCGCGCACGTCATGGACGTGAACCTCCAGGGGGCGGTGCGCACGGTCCACGCGGTGCTGCCCGGGATGCGCGCGGCGGGTGCGGGACTCGTCGTGCTGGTCTCCTCGTGGGCCGCCTGGCGCCACTCGCCGGGCGCGGGCGCCGCCTACGCCATGAGCAAGACCTCGCTCGGGGTGATGGCCGAGACGCTCAACGCCCAGGAGAGGCTGCACGGCATCCGCGCCACGCACCTGTGCCCCGGCGAGGTGGCCACCGACATCCTCGACACCCGACCGAATCCGCCCTCCGCCGAGGCGCGGACGCTCATGCTCGCGCCCGACGACGTGGGCGGGGCCGTCGCCTGGATCGCCCGCCAGCCCGCGCGCGTCTGCGTGAACGAGCTGGTCCTGACCCCCACTGCCAACACCTCCTACGCGTGAGCGGCTCGCTCCGCATCCTCTGAAAGGCATCGACATGACCCGACGCGACATCGTGACCGCCATCCCCACCAGCTTCCACGCCGACGGCTCGCTGGATCTCGACGGCAGCCGCGCGATCTTCCGGTACGTCGGCGAGTCCGGCAACGAGGGCGCTTTCGTCCTCGGCACCACCGGCGAGTTCCCCGCGGTCGACGACGACGAGTTCGCTCAGCTCATCCGCGCCGCGGTCGAGGAGCTCGCGGGTCGCATGCGCGTCATCGCCCATGTCGGCCAGCCGAGCGCCTACGAAGCCGTGCGCCGCGTGAAGATCGCCAAGGATGCCGGCATCACGGAGTTCGCCGCCCTCACTCCCTACTACCTGCCCGCCGCCGAGTCGGCCGTGTACGACTACTTCGCGCAGGTCGCGGAGGCGGTCGGCGACGGCGCCCTCTACGTCTACATCTATCCGCGACGCAGCGGGATCACCGTGAGCCCCGAGCTGCTGGCGCGCCTCGCTCAGCTCGGCCCGGTGGTGGGGGCCAAGGTCAGCGAGCTCAGCCTCGACGAACTCGCCGCCTACCGCGCGGTCGTCCCGGACGACTTCATCCTCTACACCGGTGCCGACAAGGACCTCGTCGCGGCCGGCGAGGTCGGCGCGCAGGGCGTCGTCTCCGGCGTCTCCTCGGTGCTGCCCAAGCCGTTCCGTGCGCTCGCCGCCGCGGCGGACACCGGCGACGCCCAGACGATCGCCGACGCCCAGGCGGCGGTCGACGACATCGTGTCGGTCATCGGCGGGGACATGGCTCGGATGAAGGCCGCGTACCGGGTGATAGGCATCGCCGACGGCACCTGCCGCATGGCTCTCGTGCAGCCCGACGAGGCGGCACTCGCCGAGATCGAGCGCGTCATCGCGACGCACCGCTGAGTCTGCCGTGGCATCGTCGGTCGCCGTGCTCGGCAGCGCCAACATGGACCTCGTCGTCCGCGTCGCCTCCGCGGTGCGCCCGGGGGAGACCGTCAGCGGGTCGTCGTTCGCGACGGGACCGGGCGGCAAGGGGCTGAATCAGGCCGTCGCCGCCGCGCGTGCCGGGGCCGACGTCCGCTTCCTCGGCGCGGTCGGCGCGGATGAGTTCGGGGGGCGCCTGCGCGGCTTCCTCCTCGCCGAGGGGATCGACGCATCCGGACTCGTGCCGAGCGCGGAGCCCACCGGGATCGCCGCCATCACGGTCACCGACGACGGCGAGAACGCGATCGTCGTCGTCGCGGGGGCGAACGGGGACGACCGACTGTCCGACTCGGACCGGGCCGCGATCGCCGGTGCCGGCTACCTCGTCGTCCAACTGGAGCGGCCGGTCGTGTTGGTGCTGGAGGCCATGCGGTGGGCTCGCGGGCACGGCGTGACGACGGTGCTGACACCGGCGCCCGTGCCCGAGTCGCACATCGACGAGCTGGTCTCGCTGAGCGACATCCTTCTGGTCAACGAGCACGAGGCCGCCGCGCTGAGCGGCGACGCGGATGCGGCGGGCGCGGCCCGCGTGCTCAGCCGTGCCGCCGGCACGGTCGTCGTCACTCTCGGCGCCGCGGGCGCGCGCGTCGCACGCGACGGCGAGGTGG
>JASCPH010000099.1 GCA_029959545.1 Microbacteriaceae bacterium PS02066
CCCCCCGCGGCCCCGTGGGGCCCCACCCTCCGTTGACGAGATGATCGGGGCAAGGAGGTGAGCGGGATGGACGAGAACGAGATCGACGACGAGGCGCCGGTGTTCGCGATCGCGACGGCCGCGGAACTCGCCGGCATGCACCCGCAGACGCTGCGTCAGTACGACCGATTGGGTCTGGTCATGCCTGGACGCACGAAGGGCGGCTCGCGCCGCTACTCGGTGCGTCACATCGAACAGCTGCGCGAGGTGTCGCGACTGTCGGCGGACGGCATGAGCCTGCCCGCCATCGCCCGGATCATCGAACTCGAGAACCGCGTGCGCGAGCTTCACGGCCGTGTGCGCGACCTCGAGAACGCCATGCGCGCGGAGCTCGATCGCCGACCCGGGGCGCGCGTGTTCGCCGCCGGCCCTTCGGGTTCCGTCGTCCCGCTGCGCTCGGGCACACGCGTGCGTCGCGCAACCGAGATCGTGCTCTGGAGGCCCCGGCGCGAGCTTCCTCCCGCGGACTGATTCCCCCGCGCGGCGATTTGACCCGCGGACGAGCGCGATGCAACGCTGACTGTTAACCGACGACAGTGAGGTGCTCGTGTCCGATCTCCGCCCCCTTGCGATGGGTGACCAGATAGCCCATCGTCTTCGCGTCGAGATCATCAAGGGGATCATCCCCGCCGATACGCACCTCGCCGAGGACGCCCTGGCGACGCGTTTCGACGTCAGCCGCGGACCGGTGCGTGATGCCTTGCGGCACCTGGAGGCGGAGGGTCTGGTCGAGGACCGTCGTAAGCGCATCTACACGCGCGCGGTCGGCATGACCGACATCGAAGAGCTGTATATGCTGCGCGAGGTGCTCGAGTCCCTCGCCATCCGCCTCGCCATCGCCAACGCCAGTTCGAAGGACTGGGACAGGGTCCAGGCGATCGTCGACGACATGGCCGCCGCCGCCGAGAGCAATGACGGCGAGCGTTTCGCGGATGCGGACATGCAGTTCCACACCAGCTTCTACGTGAACGCGCGCAACCGTCGGCTGATGGAGGCGTGGCGCCCGTATCAGCGCATCTTCGCCATCCTCTTCGAGCTGAGCGACACGAGCGACATCGCCTCGGCAACCGCCGATCATCAGGGCTTTCTCGATGTCATCCGCACCGGCGATGCCGACGCCGCCGTCAAGCGGCTGCACCTGCATCTGACGCTGGCCAAGGGCCACGTGCGCGACGCCCTGCGCAGCCTTCCCGACGCCGCGCACTGACGGCTACGTCGTCAAATACCCGCGCCGCGGGTATTTGACACGGCCCATTTACTGTCCTATGTTGACTGTTAACAGAAAACAGATCGTTCAACGGTGACCGGTCGCTCCGCCTGGAGCAGCCCTGACCCGTTTCGAGGAGGGGCTCCCAGATGGCAGGACACGATTCGATCGCACCGGTGGGTGCAGGTCGCACCGTCATCGTCGGACCGGTCCGTTACCCGGCCCTGTGCGCGTCCGGCCGCGCGCTGCTCCTCGAGCACGGCTTCACGCTCGTCGAGAACGAGTCCACCGTGCCGTGGACGGCCGAGGAGCTCCACGCACGCATCGCGGATGCGGATGCGGCCGTGGCCGGCGTCGAGGTCTACGACGCCGCCGCCCTCGATCGCGCCGACCGGCTGCAGATCATCTCCCGCCTCGGCGTGGGCCTCGACAACATCGACCTCGAGGCCGCCCGCGCCCGTGACATCCGCGTCGTGAACGTGCCCGGCGGCAACGCCGCAGCGGTCGCCGAACTGGCGATCGGCTTCATGCTCGCCCTGCTGCGCCGCATCCCCGAGCTGGATGCGGCGACGAAGAACGGTCGATGGGATCGCTACGTCGGCCGCGAGCTCGCGGGTAAGCGCATCGGTCTCATCGGCTTCGGCGCCATCGCTCAGACCGTCGCACGCCGCCTCGCCGGCTTCGACGTCGAGATCGTGGCGTTCGACCCGTTCGCCGACCGACAGGCGGCCGGGCGTCTCGGCGTGCGCCTCGTCGACCGCGTCGCGGATGTGGTGCGCGACGTCGACATCGTCTCGGTGCACGCGCCGCACACCCCCGACACGCACCACACCGTCGATGACGAGCTGATCTCCGCGATGCGTCCCGGCACCCTGCTGATCAACACGAGTCGCGGCGGCCTGGTCGACGAGGCGGCGCTCGTGCGCGGACTCGCCTCCGGCCGCATCGGCGGGGTAGGACTGGACGTGTTCGAGGTGGAGCCCGTCGCCGCCGACAACCCGCTCTTCTCCTTCCCCAACGTCGTCGTCGCTCCCCACGCCGCCGCCGACAGTGCGGAGGCGTACGAGCGCATCGGTCTCGCCACCGCGCAGGCCATCGTCGACGTCTTCGCGGGCCGTGTGCCCGCCGCCCTCGCCTTCTGACCCGAACCCCACGCACCACCCACCTCCTGAAAGGAACAACGATGTTCACGACACGCAGACCCCGTCGGCTGGTCATCGGTATCGCCGCCGGGGCCGTCGCAGCCCTCGGCCTCACCGCCTGCGCCAGCGGCACAGGCGACGCGGGCGATTCCGCCGACGTCTCCGAGATCACCGTCGTCGCCGCCAACAGCCCCTGGGTCGAAGGTCTGAAGACTCTCGGCACCCAGTACGAGCAGGAAACCGGCGTCAAGGTCAACATCGAGGCGTACGGCAACGAGCAGCTCAACGACAACTACAAGGTCAAGCTCAACGCCCAGTCCGCCGACTTCGACGTCATGGCTTTCCAGGTGCAGGACGTCATGCGCGAGTTCTCGCGCAACGGCTGGCTCACCGACATGACCGAGCAGGTCGAGAGCGACGCCGACTGGAACTGGGAGGACTTCCAGTCCGCCGCCCGCGACGCGGTTGAGCTCGACGGTGTCGTCTACGGCGTCCCCGTCATGACCGAGCGTCAGATCGTGTACTACCGCACCGACCTGCTCGAGGCCGCCGGTATCCCCGTGCCCAAGACCCTCGACGAGCTGAAGTCGGCGGCCGCGGCCCTCAACGACCCGGACAACGGGATGTACGGGATCGCCATGCGCGGCTCCCGCGTGCCCCTGGTCACACAGCTGTCGTCGTTCCTCTACAGCTTCGGCGGCGACTTCCAGGACGAGGACGGCAACGCCAGCGTCGACACCCCGGAGGCGAAGAAGGCCTACGAGTTCTACGGCGACCTGCTGCGCGAGTCGGGCCCTCCCGGAGCCACCAACATGGGCTGGGTCGAAGCGTCGGCGCTGTTCGCACAGGGCAAGGCGGCGTTCTACATCGACGCCGACAGCCAGGCGTACACCTTCCTGGATGCGGACAACAGCGCCGTCGTCGACACGGTCGGCTTCGCGCAGTTCCCCGAGGGGCCGGCCGGCTCGAAGTTCTACAACATCGTCCCGCAGACCGTCGGCATCAACGCCTTCTCCAAGAAGAAGGAAGCCGCGTGGGAGTTCATCAAGTGGGTGACCAACGAGGAGAACACCAAGTGGCTGCTGGCGAACGAGACGGTTCCCGGCGCACGTGAGTCGGCCTGGAACGATGCCGAGGCCACCGTGTCCTTCCCCGCGGGTCTCGTCGAGATCATCCAGAACGTGGGCGACCACGGCGTCGGACACGACCGGCCCCAGCTCGAGCAGGTCGCCGCGGCCCGAGAGATCGTCGGCGGTCCCGCCATCACCGCGATCGAAGGAGGCGACGTCGCAGACGCCGCCAAGACCGCGAACACGCAGTTCCAGGAACTGCTCGACTCCGAGAAGTGATCTCACGGTCCCGGGGGGGGCGGGCCCCCCCGGCCCCCCCCGGCCCAGGGGGCGGCCGGGGCGGGCGGCCCCCCCCCC
>JASCPH010000009.1 GCA_029959545.1 Microbacteriaceae bacterium PS02066
GTCGCGCTCGACACCGCGCTCGCGCCGAGCCCCGGCGACCTGCGCGTCGCGCGGTCTCTGCCCGCGCGCGCCCGGCGCGGCGAGGTCGCGCTGAGCGAGTTGCGCCTGACGAACACGGGCAGGCGCCCGGTGAGGGGATGGGTGAGAGACGCCTGGCAGCCGACCGCCGGCGCTCCCGCCGCCCGCGCGCGCATCGATGTCGCGGCCGGGCACACCGCGACCCTCCGCTCGTCGCTCGTACCGCGCCGGCGCGGTGAGTTGGCGAGCGACTTCGTCGTCGTGCGCTCGCTCGGCCCCCTCGGACTCGCCGGCCGTCAGCAGCGCATCGACGCGCGCGGGACGCTGCGTGTTCTGCCGCCGTTCTCGTCGCGTCGTCATCTGCCGTCGCGCCTTGCGCGCCTGCGGGAGCTCGACGGTGAGACGAGCGTCCAGGTGCGCGGCCGCGGCACGGAGTTCGACAGCCTGCGCGAGTACGTCCGCGGCGACGATGTCCGCTCGATCGATTGGCGCGCCACGGCGCGCTCCGGCACGACGATGCTGCGCACGTGGCGGCCGGAGCGCGACCGACACATCGTCGTGGTCGTCGATACCGGTCGCACGGCGGCGACCCGCGTCGACGACGAGGTGAGGCTCGACGCCGCCATGGAGGCGACGCTGCTGCTCGGAGCACTGGCCGCTCGCGCCGGGGACCACGTGCACCTCGTGATGATGGATCGCGTCGTACGGGCGCGCGTGAGCGGCGTCGACGGCGCCGGACTCGGTCCCGCGCTCGTGGACGCCATGGCGCCGGTCGAGGCCCAGCTGATCGACACGGACTGGAGCGAGGTCGCCTCCTTGGTGCGCAGGCTGACGGTGCGCCCCGCGCTGGTGGTGCTGCTCACGGCGCAGGACGACCCGGCCGCAGCACGCGGCTTCCTCGCCGCGCTTCCCACGCTGACCGCCCGCTCGCGAGTTCTCGTGGCATCCGCATCCACCGTCGAGGACGCCGACGACGACACCGCGACGACGGATGCGGACGCGGCCTACGCCTGGGCAGCGATCGAGCACGTCCGTCAGGACGGCGAGCGCGTCGCGGCCGCGATCGCACGCACGGGTGCTGTCGCCGTGACGGCGGATGCGGCATCCCTCCCGCCCCGCGTCGCCGACCACTACCTCGCGCTCAAGCTGAACGGCCTGCTCTGACCCTCGGACGCGCAGGTCTCTCTCCCCCCCAGTCGCTCCCCTCGCTTCGCCTGTCACAGATCGACGCGGAACGCGCGATCTGTGACAGGGGAACCGTTCTTCGCTGCGTTCGCCTGTCACAGATCGACGCGGAACGCGCGATCTGTGACAGGCGAAGGGCCGCGCGCCGCTCCGGAAACGCGGAACGCCCCTCCGCGGTGTGCGGAGGGGCGTTCTGCGTGGCGGGTCAGGCCAGGTCGAAGCGGTCCAGCTCGGTGACCTTCGTCCACGCCGCGACGAAGTCCGTCACGAATTTCTCGGTCGCGTCGTCCGAGGCGTACACCTCGGCGAGCGCGCGCAGCTCGGAGTTCGAGGCGAACACGAGGTCGGCGCGCGTGCCGATGCCGACCAGCTCTCCGGTGGCGTCCTTCGTGCCCTGGAAAGCGTGCGATCCGGGATCGAGCGGCTTCCACGTGTTGCCGAGCTCGAGCAGGTTCACGAAGAAGTCGTTCGTGAGCACACCCACACGGTCGGTCAGCACGCCGTAGCGCGATCCGTCCCAGTTCGCACCGAGCACACGCAGGCCGCCCACGAGCACCGTCATCTCCGGTGCGCTCAGGGTCAGCAGGTTGGCCTTGTCGACCAGCAGATACTCGGCGGGAAGCGACGGGCGCCCCTTGAGGTAGTTGCGGAAGCCGTCGGCGGCGGGCTCGAGGAACGCGAACGAGTGCTCCTCGGTCTGCTCCGCCGTCGCGTCGGTGCGCCCCGGGCGGAACGGCACCTCCACGATCACTCCCGCGTCGGCCGCTGCACGCTCGACACCGGCGTTGCCGGCGAGCACGATCAGGTCCGCGAGCGAGACCCGGCGACCCGCCGCCTCGAACTCGGCCTTGACCTCTTCGAGGACCGCGAGCACCTTCTGCAGCTGAGCGGGGTTGTTGACCTCCCAGTCCTTCTGCGGCGCCAGGCGGATGCGGGCGCCGTTGACGCCGCCGCGCTTGTCACTGCCGCGGAAGGTGGATGCCGCCGCCCACGTCGTCGAGACAAGCTCGGACACGCTCAGCCCGGACTCGAGGATGCGGGACTTCAGCGCGACCGCATCCGCTGCATCGATCAGGTCGTGATCGACCGGGGGCACCGGGTCCTGCCAGATGAGGTCCTCTGCCGGAACCTCGGAACCGAGGTAGCGGACCTTCGGCCCCATGTCGCGGTGGGTCAGCTTGAACCATGCGCGGGCGAACGCGTCCTGGAACTCGTCGGGGTTCTCGAGGAAGCGCTTGGTGATCTTGCCGTACTCCGGGTCGACGCGAAGGGCGATGTCGCTCGTGAGCATGCGCGGCTCGCGGCGGCCGTCCGAGTGCGCCAGCGGCACCATGTCGCTGCCCGCGCCGTTGGCGGGACGCCACTGCCAGGCGCCCGCAGGGCTCTTGAACAGCTCCCACTCGTAGGCGTACAGGATGTGCAGGAACTCGTTGTCCCAGCGCGTCGGGTGGTAGGTCCAGGTGACCTCGAGGCCGCTCGTGATCGTGTCGTCGCCCTTGCCGGTGCCGTGGGCGTTCTTCCAGCCGAGCCCCTGGTCCTCGATGCCTGCAGCCTCGGGGTCCTCTGCCACGTTCTCGGCGGATGCGGCGCCGTGCGTCTTTCCGAAGGTGTGGCCGCCGGCGATGAGCGCGACCGTCTCCTCGTCGTTCATCGCCATGCGGGCGAAGGTCTCCCGGATGTCGCGCGCCGAGCGCAGCGGGTCGGGCTCGCCGTTCGGGCCCTCGGGATTGACGTAGATGAGTCCCATCTGGACGGCCGCAAGCGGCTTCTCCAGCTCGCGGTCGCCCGAGTAGCGCTCGTCGCCGAGCCACGTGGTCTCGGGACCCCAGTACACGTCGTCGTCGGCTTCCCAGACGTCGGCACGTCCCCCGGCGAACCCGAACGTCTTGAATCCCATCGACTCCAACGCCACGTTTCCGGCCAGGATCATGAGATCCGCCCAGGAGATCGACTGGCCATACTTCTTCTTGACCGGCCACAGCAGGCGGCGCGCCTTGTCGAGGTTCACGTTGTCCGGCCAGCTGTTCAGCGGTGCGAATCGCTGCTGACCCTGCCCGCCGCCGCCGCGTCCGTCCGTCACACGATAGGTGCCCGCGCTGTGCCAGGCCATGCGGATCATCAGCGGGCCGTAGTGACCGAAGTCGGCCGGCCACCAGTCCTGCGACGTCGTCATGACCTCCAGCAGATCCTGCTTGACCGCGGCGAGATCCAGCGCTTCGAAGGCGGCCTTGTAGTCGAAGTCCTCACCGAGAGGATTGCCCACGACCGGGTTCTTCGCCAGCAGACGCAGGTTCAGCTTCTTCGGCCACCACACGCGGTTCGCGGAGCCTGCGGTGGGATGCGGCAACGCACCGTCGGGCTCGGCGTCGATCGGCGAGGGCCCGACGGGCAACCGCGTCTCGTCGGCACCGTCGTGGGGTACAGGGCAACCCGTCGTGATGTCGGACATCTGTTTCCTTTCGTGGGGGTCATTCGCTCTGGGCGGCACATGCCGGACACATGCCCCAGAAGGTCACCTCGGCAGCCTCGACCGAGAAGCCATGCGTCTGCTGGGGATGCATGCACGGCGCCGCTCCCGCGACGCAGTCCACGTCCTCGACGCGTCCGCAGCCGCGGCAGACGAGGTGGTGGTGGTTGTCGGCGACGCGCAGCTCGAACAGTCCGGGATGGCCCGCGGGTTCGATGCGCCGGGCCAGCCCCGCGTCGACGAAGTCGCCGAGGGCGTTGTAGACCGACTGCATGCTCGTCGCCGGCAGGCGCTCGCGCACGCGGACGAACACCTCGTCCGCGCGGGCGTGCGGCAGCGCGTGCAGCGCGTCATAGACCCCGCGCCGCGTCTCGGTGACACGAAGGCCCGCGTGACGCAGGGCGTTCTCTGTCTCGACGGATGCGGGGGCCACTCCCACATCCTGTCATTGTTTTGATCTATTCAAAAATACGACACGCCCACGGACACATGAACGATCACTGAATCCGTCCCCCGCTCAGCCCGCGACGAGCTCGGTCTGGCCGACGTCATCCTCGTCCAGATCCCCCGTCTGGCCACGCCGTGCGGCCCGTCGCCCGACCACGAGCATGTAAAGGAGGAAGACGCCGAGGGCGAGGGCGCCGAGCACGAGCTTCACGGGCCACGGCCACGGCTGGGGGGTGACGTAGGCCTCGACGACTCCCGACAGCGCGAGGGCGAAAACCAGGCCGATTGCGACGGTGGCGAGCGAGCGACCCGCTGCGGCCAGCGACTCCCGTCGCGACCGCGGGCCGGGCGCCACCCAGGCCCAGAAGACGTGGAGCCCCGCCGCCGCAGCGACGAACACGCTGGTCAGCTCGAGCAGGCCGTGGGGAAGGATGTACGCGAAGAACACGTCGAGCCGGCCGAAGGATCCCATCACCGCGGCCGCCGTCCCGAGGCCGATCGCGTTCTGGATGACGACGGAGACCGGCCAGATACCGGTGATCCCGAACAGCACGCACTGGGCCGCGATCCAGGCGTTGTTCGTCCACACGGTGCCGGCGAACACGGCCGCCGGGTTGTCGGAGTAGTAGGCCACGAACTCGTCGTTCGCGTACGACGAGAGCTGCGCTTCGGGGCCGAGAGTCGCCACGAGAGCGGGATCCGACGAGATCCACAGCGCCACCAGCGCAGCGACCAGGACGAAGGCGCCCGCGACGGCGAGTGTCGTCCAGCGCACGCGATACAGCGCCGCGGGCAGCTGATCGAGGAAGAACTGCGGGATCCGGCGAAGCAGGTTGCCGTCGCCGGCGGTGAGCCGCAGGCGGGCACGGGCGAGCACGAGCGAAAGATGGTCGGCCTGCGGGCTGCGCCCCGCCGCCGTCTTCAACTCGGCCAGATCCGCGGAGGCCGCCCGGTAGCGCATCACGAGCTCATCCGCCTCGGCTCCGCTCAGACGCCGGCGGCCGGCCAGCTCGTCGAGACGCTCCCACTCGGACCTGTGGGCGGCCGTGAGCGCGTCGAGATCCATGTGTTTCACTGTAGCCATGCCCTCCGCCGCGACGATGGTCGAGATCGGTCAGGACGAGATCCTCACCGGCGAAGCCGTCGCGCTCGACGTCCAACCGGCGGGGTTCTTCCTGCGCCTGGCGGGGGCCGCGATCGACATGATCGTGACCGTGGCCGCCGCCCTCATCGTGATGCTGGCGCTCGGGCTGACCGGGGTCCTCTCCGCAGCTTCGGGACTCGGTACGATCCTCTCGATCCTGCTGGCGGTCCTGCTGCTGGTCATCGCGCCCACGACGATCGAGACCGCCACGCGCGGACGCAGTCTCGGCAAGCTCATCGTCGGCGCGCGCATCGTCCGCGCCGACGGCGGGGCGGCGGGATTCCGGCAGGCTCTGATCCGCTCTCTCGTCGGCGTTCTGGAGATCTGGTTCACCCTCGGCGCCGTGGCGGCGCTGACCGGGATGTTCACGCCGCGCGCACAGCGTTTGGGCGACCTCATGGCGGGCACCTTCAGTCAGCGCACGCGCACCGGACGCCTCCCCGCCTTCGAGCCGCAGGTGCCGGCTCCCCTCACCGACTGGGCCCGCATCGCCGACGTGGCACCGCTGCCGGCGCCGGTCGCGCGGCGCCTCGCCCGGTTCGTCCGGCAGGCGGAACAGCTCCAGCCGGGGGCACGCCGGATGCTGGCCGCGCAGTTGGCGACGGAGGCGGCAGCATCCGTCTCCCCGGTTCCAGCCTCGGATCCGGAGCTGTTCGTGCGGGCTGTCGCGGCGCTGCGCTTCCAGCGCGAACTGTCGGCCATCCGGTCGCGCGATGCGCGGGCCACAGCGCTCCTGCCTGCGCCCAGGGAAATTCGAGGCTAAGAGGCGCGGAGCGTTTCGTGACGCACGACCAGCCACCCCTTGGGCACCGACAGTCGCTCGGTGTGCACCTGGCACAGATCGTGCGCGTGCGGATCTCCGGCACGTCCGAGCGGACCCACCGCTGCCATCTGGTCGGCATAGTCGTAGGTGAGCGTCGCCACCGCTTCACGCGCGCACGCGACCTTGGAGCACTGACGTTCCTGCACGGTGCGACCCTAACGCGCCCCGGGGACGCCGCTGGTGCGCCGCGCCTAGGATGGTCAGATGATCCGCCGCCGGTCGCGCCCCGCACCCGCAGCCCCGCGTCCCGAACGTCACGGACGTCACGGACGTCAGGGCCGGAGCGCGGTGGTGCGCCCACCGCTGCCGCCCCTGGAGACGCGCGTCGACCGGTTCGACCTCGCCGTCGGTTCGGTCGCGGAGTTCCTCCGGGGAGCGTGGCCGGAGCTGCGCGAGGTGCGCTTCGAGATGGCCGACATGCCTCCGGCGGCGGATGCCGATGGCATCCCGCGTTGGAGCGTGCTCCCCGACGAGAAGCGCATCGTGCTCTACCGGTTGCCCATCGAACGTCTCGCGCACCTGCACCGCAACGACGACGCCCATCGGCGCATGATGATCGAGAGCTGCGTCTTCCGCGCGGCTGCCGAGTTCCTCGGGCGCGACCCGTGGGACCTGGGCCCCGATCGCTTCCGCTTTCTCTGAGCGGACTCAGGGGCGGACGATGATCTCCGACGCCGCCGCATCCGCCGGCCACACCGGGAACGCGCTGATCGCGCCGTCCGCGAGGTAGCTCACGGACGCCCGAACCGGATTCGAGGTCTCGAGGCGGTACACCGCACCCGGCTGGACCGGCACGGATGCGGTGTCGCCCGCCGCGACGCTGACCCGCTCGGTCTCGGTGGCACCGCTCAACGGCGTCAGCACGACATCGGCGGAACCGACCGCCGATCCCGCCACCACGAGCAGCGGCGACGGGCCGTCCGGTACGGCGACGACACTCGGGTCGACGATGGCCTCAGCCGCCGTGTACCAGGCGAAGTCCGCACCGTCGCCGAAGCTCGTCGTCTGCCAGACGGCGCTGACGACGGCGGATGTGGCGTCGACGCGCGCGGTGTACGTTCCGGCCGAGAGACCCGCGAGGTCGAGCTCGGTGGGAAGGTCCGCGCCGAGAGGAACATCCTGCGTCAAGGCGGTGCGGCCCGTGTCGTCCTGCACGGTGACGGTGGCCGTCGCGTCGACTCCCGGCGAGAGCAGGCGCAGAAGGGTCGTCGCGCCGGCGGAAGCCGCATCGACCGCGCTCTGCGGAACCCGCACTCCGGGGATCACCTGCTGCGTCGCGGAACCCACGATCACGCCGCTCTGTTCGATGCCTCCGGTCAGCAGGGTCCGGGAGAGGCTGGACTGCAAAGCCGCAGCCACCGGCGCACCCGAGGCGGTGACACGCACGACGGGTGCGCCCTCGCCGACCGCGAGCGCGGCCAGCGGCACGAGCCGTTGCGTGTGGGCGTCGACGCGGAGCCCGCTTCCCGACGGTGGGGTGGAGGCGCCGGTCGCGCTGTACAGCGTGAGATCGACGGTGGCGGCGACATCCGACGGGTTCGAGAGCAGGATGACATCCGCCGAGCCCGTGGTGGTCGCACCGGCGACGAGCCACGACTCGATGAGCGGGGGCTGACACGCGGAGGCGGCGAAGCCGCGAAGATCGTCGGCGGCGGCCGAACCGCTCGATGATGCGGCGGCATCCGATCGTGTCGCGTCCACAGGCGGGGCGACGAACACGAGGTGCCCGTCGGAGCCGACCACGTCAGGGTCGCTCGGCTCCGTGGTCTGCTCGAGCGTCGCGCCGTCCGATCCCGACACGGTGGCCGTCGGCGCCGCGCTGGCGATCTGGCCGGCCTGCGTGGCGTCACGCCCGAGGGCGAGCAACGGCCCGGCGCAGGCGAGCACCGTGTCCGCCGGCGTGGGCGTCACGCCCACCGCGAGCGGCTCGTGTGTGTGAGTGGGCCAGTTCGCGGCCACACCGACGCCCACCGCGCCGACCATGCCGACGGCGAGGGCCGCACCGACGACGAGCCGCGTACTGGTGGCGGCCCAGCGCCATGCCCGCTGCCTGCTCATACCTGCTCCTCCCGCGAACGCGGTCCGACGGTGCGCGGAGTGCGGCGAGCCTCACGGCGCGATGCTGCCGTGGGGAACGAGAGCAGCAGGGCGATCGCGACGACCACGAGCTGCACCGCGGCGACCGCCCACCCCTGGCGAACCAGCTCCGCGCTCGGCGCAGGCCGCTCGGCCACATCCGTCGTCACGCGCCAGAGCGTGCCCTTGGGCGTCGCGCCGACGACGTCGAGATCGTCGCGCTGGTCGAGGGCCGTCTGGGCTGAGAGGCGCAACGCGCGCGCCGCGTCGCTTTCGTCGGATGTCTCGGGAGCCACGACGATGAAGCGGATTCCGGCGGCCGCGACGCGTGCGACGACGTCCTCCGAGGTCGAAGTCACCAGATCGGCGGTGAGCTCGGCCACTTCCTGGTCGGATGCCGAGGCGACCGAGCGGGTCGCATCCAGCGTGGAGGCGCCCGACAGTGTTTCGCTGCCGCCCCACACGACCTGGGCGGCGACGGAGCCGTCGGCCAGGGGTGAGAGCACGATCGTGCCGACGCTCGAATCGTCGCGCCCCTGCGCCGCGACGTAGGCGGGAAGTGTGGACGGCGAGCCGCTCTGCAGCTCGCTCTGACCCCGGCCCATCGCGGTGACCGAGGGAACGGCCAGGAGCGCGAGGGTGCCGATGACGGCGACGGCGCCGACGACACGCAGGCCGCCGGCGCGCGCCGGAACGCCCGAGTCGAGCGTGACCGTTGCGGCCGCGACGATCCCCAGCCACGCGAGACTCAGCGCCGCCCCCGGCCACAGTGCGACCGGAGTGCCCCCGGTGTCGACCGACACGGCCAAGCCCACGGCCGCGAACGCCGTGGCGATGCCCAGGAGCGCGATCACGAGCAGAACACCGGCCACCATCCACCGCGGCGTCAGCAGCGAAAGCAGGGCGAGCACCGCGAGCGGGGCCACGAGCACGACCACCGCGGTCACGAAGGGCGCGATGGTCGTCGACCCGAGCAGACCGGCCCAGCCGGCGAAGTCCGTGGTCGGGAAGCCCGTCGCCAGCGCGAAGCGCCCGGCGGCATCGGCTCCCGCCTGCGGTCCCGCCCACACCGGACCCGGATCGGCGACCAGGCCCCACACCGTCCCGCCGTGCAGCTGGGCCCAGATGAGGGGGGCGAACAGCGCCAGCGCGGGCACGCCCGTCCAGACGATCTGTCCCGCACCGCGACCGCCGCGTACGACCACGACGAGCATCATCGCCAGCATCCAGACCAGGATCAGTGCAGGAGCCAGCGACGGCGCGCACGCGAGCACGCCCGCCAGGAGCAACGACGCCGCTCCGGCAGCCGCCCATGACCGATGCGCCACCGCCCCGGCGTAGAAGAGCCACGGCAGCAGCAGGTGCACGATGACACCCGTGGGGCGGCCGTCGACGAGCGCGGACCAGAAGGTGGGCGCGAGCGCCCAGGCGACGGCGGCGGTGTTGCGCAGCAGCGAGCGGGACGTGAGGCGTGTGGCCGCGAACCAGCCTCCCAATACGGCGAGCGGCAGTGCAGCGAGCCACAGCACGATGAGGATCCGCGACGGATCCGCCGGCCAGAGCGAACCGAGCAGCGCCACGACGGCAGCGAACGGATCTGCCGGTCCTGCAACTCCCAGCCCTGTCGCACGCAAGCCGAACGCGGCGTCCGCCCAGAGCTGTCCGAGCGTCGCCCGCAGCGGCTGGAGTGCGCCGCCGCCGAGAGCGGGCCATGCCAACAGCGCGGGGAACGCGGCCGCCGACACGACCAGTCCGGCCAGCACGAGCCAGGCCCCGCCACCCGTGAAGAAGTGCAGCTCGCCGCGCACCGGCCGGTTCATCGCATCGGCGTCGGCATCGGCGTCGAAGCGCTGCCGGAGCGTCGATCTGGTGATGCGCAGCAGGGACAGCTGCGACCACGCGACGCGGCGCGAGCGGCGGATGACACCGCGGGATGCGGCGATCGCCCCCCACCGGAAGAACGCCACGATCGAGGCGCCCCACTCGGGCAGCACGCGCGAAGGCTGCTTCGCCACCAGCAGCGCCGCGGCACGCCAGAGCGCCAGCGGGATGAGAGAGAGCAGGTGCAGCGGCACCGCCGCGGCGGGTGCGTACGCCAGGCGCCGGTGGATCTGGGCCAGCCGTCGGGCGTAGGCGCGACGGCGACGGGCGCGCCGCGTCGGGGCGGCGGGCAGGCCCGCGACGCCGTCACCGGCGACCGCCACCCGCGCAGTGGGCACGAGGCTCACCCGGTGACCCGCCAACCGGGCGCGCACGCCGAGATCGAGACCCTCGTCGGCCCCACCGAGAGCGGGGTCGACGCCGCGGAGGGTGCGCCACAGGTCGGCGCGCACGAGAAGCCCGCGCACATCCGCCCCGAGAACGTCTTCGTCACCGTCGTGCTGGCCCTGGTCGAGTTCGTCCTGAACCATCTCGACGGCGCGTCCGAGCGTCGTCATCGTCACACCCAGCGACGCGATACGGGCGGGCTCGTCCCACTCCACCAGCTTGGGGGCGACGACGGCGACCGAGGGCGCACGCTCGAGTCCGGCGAGCAGGCGCTGCAGAGCCTCCGGCTCGGGTGCGGTGTCCTGAGCGAGAAGCCACACGAATTCGCCGCTGATCCGCACCGACGCCAGACGCACCGCATCGGCGAACGACGTCGAAGCGCCGGCGGTGATCACGCCTTCGGCGCCGGATGCCGTCACCAGCTGTGTCAACGCGGAGTCCCCGCCGCACAGCACGATGGTGAGCGCGTCGACCCTGCGGGTCTGTGCGGAGAGGGCGGACAGCGTGCGCTCGAGATGCGCCGCGGCGGCCGTACGCCCTTCAGGGCGCACGACGAGGAGAGCGTGGACACGGGCCGACATGACTGAGTCAGCCTAAGCACGAGTTCGCGACACGCGAGGTGCACGCGCCGCAATCGGTGATCTCGATGGGCCGTTCAGCTCACACGACGCTTGAGTTTGCGACGCTCGCGCTCGCTGAGTCCGCCCCAGATCCCGAACCGCTCATCATTGCGCAGCGCGTACTCCAGGCACTCGTCGCGAACATCGCATGTGGTGCAGATGCGCTTCGCATCACGGGTGGAGCCGCCCTTCTCGGGGAAGAACGCTTCAGGGTCGGTCTGCGCACACAGTGCGTCCGTCTGCCACGACAGCGGATTGTCGTCATCGACCGGGGCTTCGCGACGGACGCCGGGGACCCCGAGGAAAACCGGATCGACGTGCCAATTGTCGGGAACGCCTGAGCGGTACGGTGCGCTCGCCATGTGCTCTCCCCACGATCTCGAAATCACGCCCCGCGGTGGGCGGGTGCCTAAATTACACAGGTGTGATTCGAGGAAAGCAAGTCACAGATCGTAAACCCTCAACCCACGCTTTAATCTTCGCGACGCGCCGTCGGCGTGTCGATGGAGCGGATTCGTTACGAGACGGCGATCAGCGTCCCGGCATCGCGAGGAACAGCTCCCCGGTACCGCTGATCTCGACGTGCTGCTCGTCGGGCGTGGCGAATGCCGCGTCCCCCGGCGCAAGCTGCACCCTCGCGTCAGCGGCCGACACGATCGGCGCGCCGACGGTCGCCACGGCGATGGCGGGTCCGCGTAGGCGGACACGACGCACGTCCCCCTCGTCCACGGTGACCCGCAGCAGCTCGAAGTCGGCGATCCCGGGCGCGAAGACATCGACACCCGGCTCCCCCACGATCGCCGGCAGCCTCGGCGCCTCGCCCGGTGTCGTGTCGAGGATGCGCAGCAGCTCGTCGACATCGATGTGCTTGGGCGTCAGACCGCCGCGCAGCACGTTGTCGCTGGCGGCCATGATCTCGACCCCGAGGCCGGAGAGGTATGCGTGCAGCACACCGGCCGGCACGAAGATCGCCTCACCGCGCGCCAGCACCACGTGGTTCATGAGCAGCGCCACCACGACGCCCGGATCCGACGGGTAGGCGTCGGCGATGCGGGCCAGCGCGGCGAAATGATCGGTGGGTGTCGCCTGGGCCGCCTGTCGCACAGCGGCGATCACCCCATCCACGACGCTCTGCGCCTGGCCGGAGAGCAGCCAGCCGAGAGCGTCGCGCAGTGCGGAGGCTTCGTCGGACCCTTGGAGCGCCCGGTCGAGAGCCGTCACGCCCTCGTTCTGGACGAGGGCCGCGAGGATCTCCCGGGTCGCCCCGACCGGACGCAGGCCCGCAAGCGCCTCGAAGCGGTCGCTGACGGCCACGATCACCTCGGGCTTGTGGTTGTCGTCCTTGTAGGTGCGGTGCGCCGCATCCCGCGGGATGCCCGCCGCTTCCTCCCGCGCGAAGCCTTCCACCGCCTGCTCGCGCGAGGGATGCACCTGGATTGACAGGGGCGAGCCCGCGGCGAGCAGCTTGAGCAGATACGGCAGTCGCATCCTCGGGCCCGCGCCGGGGTCCTGCGCATCGAACCACGCATCCAGGGTCATCCCGACGGAGGGCAGCAGGGCGGGCGAGCCGGGATGGTCACCGAACCAGACCTCGGCTTCGGGCACGCCGGAGGGCTCTCGGCCCTGCAGGTCTGCGATGAGATGGGAGGATCCCCAGGAGTAGTCGCGGGGGACGTTGGTCAGCTCGGCCAGCACGCCCACAGCCTAGAAGGGACGCGGGCTAATCTGGGGGCATCATGGCCGTCCGAACCCAACACCCGGCGGGTCCCGCGCCCGCGCCGCCGATGCGCGAGCGCACGGGACACCTGCTGCTGCGCGCGTGGTGCGTGTTCGTCGTGTTCCAGGCGATCGCGGGCACCGCATGGACGCTGGCCTTCGGGGTCGCCGTGTCGACCGTGATCGTGGTCGCCACCGCGGTCGTCTCCCTCGTGGTGTGGCTCATCCTCCGACCGCCGGTCGACGTGCGGCGCCTGCCGTGGTTCGTCCTCGCCTACGGCGTCTGGGCGGCGGCCTCGCTCATCTGGTCCGCGTGGCCGGCGACGACCGGCACCACGCTCGTGCTGTGGCTGATCACGACGGGCCAGGGCATGTTCGTCGCGGCGATGCTCACCTGGCGCGAGATCGTCGCGGCCGTCTCGGCGGCGCTGAAGTGGGCGCTGGGGCTGTCTCTGGCCTTCGAGCTCGTCGTGTCGCTGCTCGTGCGCCGCCCCATCCTTCCCGGCGGAGTGCTGCCGGAGCGGGGCGTGAAGTACGACCCGATCGTCTACTGGTCGCGCAACAACCTGTTCGATCTCGATGGGCGCATCCAGGGCATTCAGGGCAACGCCAACCTTCTCGCCGTGGTCGCGCTGCTCGGGCTGATCGTCTTCTCCATCCGGTGGGCGGCGCACGCCGAGCGGCGCTCCTCCGCGATCGTCTGGATCTCGATCGCGGCGTTGTTGTTCGTGCACGCAGGTTCCGCGACCGCCTATCTCTCGGCGGCCGCGGTCGTCGTCGTGCTCGTGACGGTGCTGCTCATGCGCACCGTCACGAGGC
Organism: Microbacteriaceae bacterium PS02066; assembly: GCA_029959545.1. Lineage (GTDB taxonomy): Bacteria > Actinomycetota > Actinomycetes > Actinomycetales > Microbacteriaceae > Microbacterium > Microbacterium binotii. Next base: position 13,584 of record JASCPH010000009.1, read on the forward strand.
CGGGTGGGCGCACGGTGTACTACGTCGCGTACGCCGGCGTGGCTCTCGTCGGCGCCGCGATCCTCTTCTTTGCTCGCGACTCGCTCTTCACCGCCCTCGGCAGGTCGGCCGATCTGACAGGACGCGAAGGCATCTGGGAGCAGGTGCTGGCCAGAGCCGGCGAGCATCCGGTGATCGGATGGGGCTTCGCCTCGCCGTGGCTGCCGTGGGACAGCCACTTCGACGGCTGGATCGTCGACCACGGCGAGACGGTCATGCAGGCGCACAACATGTGGATCGACGTCTTCCTGCAACTCGGGGTGATCGGTGTCCTCCTGATGGCGGGGGTCTACGCGACCTTCATCTGGCGCGCCTGGTTCTTCGCGGTCGACCGCCCTCGATGGGACCTGCGCGATGACCGCCCGTACTCGCCCTTGACGCTGCTGCCCACGCTCGTCGCCACCGTTCTGCTCGTGCAGGGGCTCGCCGAATCCGGCCCGCTGGTGGTGTGGGGCTGGATGCTCATCGTGCTGCTCGGATTCAAGGTGCGCCAGTCGCCGTTGCTGGGCGTCGGCCCCGCGGAGACGTCGTGGCGCATCGAGCGCGGCGACCCCGTGACGGATCAGGGATGATCGCCGCCGCTTCCCCCGGCGTGGGCGAACTGCTGCGCTCGGCCCGGATGGCACGCGCCTTCACCCTTGTGGTCTTCGGCACGACCTTCGGGGCCTTCGCCATCGAACGACTCATGGGGCGGGTGACCTACGTGACGATGGTCGCGGGGCTCTGCGCTCTCGCCGTCGCCATGCTCATCGCGCGCCGCGGGGAGCTGTCGCCGCTGCGGCTGGCCTCGGCGACCCTGGCCCTCTTCCTCGGATGGACGCTGGTGAGCGTCTTCTGGTCGACCGACCATGCGAAGTCCCTGATCGGGTGGGTGGCGCTGGCGGCACTCTCCCTGCTGGGCGTCACGATCGCTCACGTGCGCGACACCCTCCAGACGGCACGGGCGCTGGGAGATGTCATGAGGTGGCTGCTCGCCATCTCTCTGGGCGTCGAGATCCTCTTCGGCATCCTCATCGACATGCCCTTCCCGCTCTTGGGCGTGCAGGGGCTCATCGCCGAGCTCGGGCCCGTGCAGGGGATCTTCGGCACCCGCAACGCGCTCGGCTTCGTCGCCGTGCTGGCGTTGATCACCTTCCTCGTCGAATGGCGAACCTCGTCCGTGCGTCCCGGTGTCGCCGTGTTCTCGGTGCTCCTCGCGGGCGGTTTGGCCGTACTCAGTGACTCCCCCACGGTGATCGTGATCGCGCTCATCGTGGGACTTGCGACGCTCACGCTCATGGTCGTGCGCCACACCCCGGCGGAGTCGCGACCCATGCTGCAGGCGACGCTCGTCGGGATCGTCGTGGTCGCCCTGGCCGTCGCCTACGCCGCCCGCGGCCCCATCATCACGATGCTCGGCGCCGGCAGCGACTTCTCGATGCGCGCGGATCTGTGGAACACGATCCTCGACTACGTGCGTTATCACCCGGTGCAGGGATGGGGCTGGTACGGCACCTGGTCCACGACCGAGTTCCCGTTCCTCTCCATCAACGTCAGCCTCGGCGAGCGCCACGCATCCGCACTCAACGCGTACTTCGACATCCTCCTGCAGGTGGGATGGTTCGGACTGCTGCTGTTCGCCGGGTTCTGCGTCGTCGCGCTCGTGCGGTCGTGGCTCGAGGCCGGCAACCGCCGCGCCGTCGTGTACACCTGGACCCCCCTGATCCTCACCGCACTGCTCATCGACTCGGTGTTCGAGAGCTTCACCCTCTTCGGATACGGATGGCTCCTTCTCGTCGTCTGCGCCAGCCGCGCCGGCCAGTCGCGGTCGTGGCGGGACCGCATTGACAGTGGCGCCCCGACGGCGCCGCTGCTTCCCGAAGAGCGCGCCCGCTGAGCGCCCTCAGGGTGGTTCACGAGGTCGAGCCGGTAGGATCGTGCTCCGGCTCTACGTAGCGCGCCGCCGACCGAACCGGAGATCCACCCGTGCCGCATGTCCTACAGAAGGTCGTGTTCCCGCTCGACCGCGACCCCGACCTCCTGCCGCTCTACGCGGATCCCGAGACCTGGTCGGTCATCGACGACGAACCCGTGCGGGTCTCCAATCGAGCTCAGCTGACGAACATCCTCGGCCGCAACCGTGCGCGTGTCGTCAGCGGCCGCCGCGTGTCGTTCGGCACATACTTCAACGCCTTCCCCGCGTCGTACTGGCAGCACTGGACTCCGGTGCGCGACGTGGCACTCACCGTGCGCACCCAGGGACCCGCGACGATCCTGCTCTACCGATCCAACGGCAGCGGCACCAAGCAGCGCATCGAGACGCGCGAGGTGGACGGCGAGGCGACCAGCACCTTCCACGTCACACTCGACCAGTACAGCGACGGCGGCTGGATCTGGTTCGACATCGCGGCGGACGAGAAGGCGATGACCTTCGAAGGCGCAGAGTGGACCACCGAGACCGCTCCGGTCCGCCGCGGCAAGGCCTCGATCGGCATCACGACATACAACAAGCCCGATTACTGCGTCGAGACGCTGCGGAGCCTCTCCGACGCCCCCGACCTGCTGGAACTGCTCGACCGCGTCTTCGTGATCGACCAGGGCACGCAGCATGTCGCGGACGAGGACGGCTACACCGACGTCGCCGCCGCGCTCGGGGAGACCCTCTCCGTACTGACCCAGCCCAACCTGGGCGGATCCGGCGGCTTCGCGCGCGCCATGGGCGAGACGCTGGCCCGGCCGGAGAGCGACTTCATCCAACTCCTCGACGACGACGTGCGCATCGAGCCGGAGTCGGTGCGGCGCTCCGTCGTCTTCGGGCGCTACGCGTCGACTCCGACGATCGTCGGCGCACACATGTTCGACCTGCTCGATCGCCCCAAGCTGCACGCGTGGGCCGAGGTCGTCGACGAGGCGCCCTTCATGTGGCGCGCGCTATATCAGGAGAAGCTCCCGCACGACTTCAGCGTCGCCAACCTCCGCCAGTCCCCCATGCTGCACATGCGTTTGGACGCGGATTACAACGGATGGTGGATGTGCCTCATCCCGCTCGAGATCATCCGCGAGATCGGCCTCTCGCTGCCCGCCTTCATCAAGTGGGACGACGCGGAGTTCTGCCTGCGCGCGGGTGAGGCGGGCTTCCCGACGGTGTCGATGCCGGGCGTCGCCCTGTGGCACGTCTCGTGGGTCGGCAAGGACGACTCAATCGACTGGCAGGCGTACTTCCACGCCCGCAACCGGATCGTCGCGGCGCTCCTGCACTCATCGCTGCCGGGCGGCGGGACCCTCCTGCGTCACAGTCGCCGGTTGGATCTCAAGCACCTGATGATGATGCAGTACTACCCCGTCGCGCTGCGGCACAAAGCCATCCGCGACCTGCTGTCGGGACCCGAGCACATGTGGACGAATCTCGCCACGGCGATGCCGGCAGCTCGCGCCCTCGCGGCCGACTACCCCGAGACGGTCGTGCACAGAGACAGCGGCGTGCCCTTGCGCTCGCGACGTGGTCGGCAGGTGTTTCCGCTGCGCCGCCGTCACGAGTACGACAGCCCGACCGGCTGGCGCCTGCGGTGGTTCACCGCTTCGACGATCGCCTCGCACTGGCTCCGCCCGACGTCCCACGACCCGGGACGACTGCCCGAGGTCGAGTACGGCAAGGAGGACGCGCACTGGTGGCGCGTGCCGCTGGTGGACAGTGCCATCGTGAGCGCGGCGAACGGTTCGGGTAAGAACGTCTACGTCCGCGATCGTGAGACGTTTCGCCGCATGCTCGTGGACAGCGTGCGCCTGCACCGGCGCCTGCGCCGCGAGTGGGCCGGTCTCTCTCGCCGCTACCGTGCCGCCGCATCCGATCTGACCAGCGTCGAGCGCTGGCGTACCGTCTTCGAGGACAACGCATGACCGCTTCGCTGCCGGGGTTCGATCCGGCCACGGCCACGATCACGATCGTGACCTACAACCGTTCGGCGCTGTTGACCAGGCTGCTGACGAGCATCGAGGCCATGGATCCCAAACCAGGGCACGTCGTGATCGTGGACAACGCGTCCACCGACGACACGACCGCCGTGGTCGACTCCTTCCGGGAACGCATCGCCACCGAGATCGTGTATCGCCGGTTGGAGACCAACACGGGTGGCTCGGGCGGGTTCAGCGAGGGGATGCGGGTCGCGTACGAGCTAGGCTCCACGTGGATCTGGCTGATGGACGACGATGTCGAGGTGCTTCCCGACGGCCTGGCCCGCATGGGGAACTGGGCGCCCCGCTTCAAGAGCATCCAAGGCCGGCGCTACGACTACGACGGCAGCGAGTTCTACTGGCAGTACCGCATCGCCGACCGGATGGGCATCCCGATCCCGTTCGCGCCCGCGGGATTCGACGAGTCCGGCTACAAGGAGATGAACTCGGGCTGCTTCGAGGGCATGTTCATCCATCGGGACGTTGTCGGGAAGATCGGGTTGCCCGACCCCCGCTTCTTCATCTACTGGGACGACCAGCTCTACGGTTGGCTCGCCTCGCGGGTGACGACCTCCGTCATCGTCGACGAGTTCGTGCTGCGCCGCACTCGCGAGATCAAGCAATGGGACATGGGCATCCGCCACATGAACGCCTCCAGCGACGCGTACCGGTACTACATCATGCGAAACCGCGCCTACATCAAGCGCTACTACCGCACGCTGGGCGTCTACAACCCGGTCCTGTTCAGCTTGGGCACGGCGATGACCTTCGGCAAGGAGCTCATCCGCCTCGCGGTGGTCGAGCGGAAGGTGCGCGGGACGAGCCACCTGGTGCGGGGGCTGCGAGACGGGCGCAAGATCGGTCGCGATCGGTCCTGGCGGCCGATGCCGCCGCTGGTGCAGACTCAGCCCGCCGCATAGTCGGCGTTGTACTGCTCCAGCACCTCTGCGATGGGCGCGTCCATCTTCAACACCCCCTTGTCGAGGTAGATGCCCCGCGTGCAGAAACGGCGGAGATCCTTCTCGTTGTGGCTCACGAAGAACAGGGTCCGTCCTGCGGCGAGCAGCTCGTCGATGCGGCGGTAGCACTTCTCACGGAATGCCTTGTCGCCCACAGCGAGCACCTCGTCCACGAGGAGGATGGGTTCCTCGAGCTGAGAGACGACCGCGAAGGCGAGCCGTACTTTCATGCCGTTCGACAGATGCTTGTAGGGGGTGTCGACGAAGTCGTGCAGCTCGGCGAAGTCGATGATGGAGTCGAAGCGCCGCGAGACCTCGGCTCGACTCATCCCGTGAAGCCCTGCCGTGAGCCGCACGTTCTCACGCACCGTGAGGTCCCCGACGAAACCGCCCGTGATCTCGATGAGCGGGGCGACGCCGCCGTTGACCCGCACAGCTCCCTCGTCGGGCAGCAGCACCCCGGCGACCAGCTTGAGCAGCGTCGACTTGCCCTGCCCGTTGCGACCGACGACACCGATCGATTCGCCTGATCGCACGGAGAAGCTGACGCCGCGAAGCGGCCAGAACTCACCGGGACGCGCGCGACGGGAGGCTCCGCCGAACAGATCCTTCAGGGTGCGGCGCCCCCTCCTGTTGCGCCGGAAGCGCACACCCAGCCCGTCGACCTCGATCGCCAGCTCCGCGGACATCACAGCTCCTTCAGCACGGGGCGCTCGAGGCGTCGGAAGACGAGAACTCCCAGCCCGAGCATCACGAGGCTCACGATCGCCCCGGTGACGACGGAGAGGGTGTCCCACTGATCGGGGAAGAACCCGGCCCGGTACAACGTGAAGATGCCCGCGAGCGGGTTGAGCGCGGCCACCTCTCGGAAGCCGACGGGAAGGTCGGAGACGCCGTAGATGATCGGAGACGCGTAGAACAATGCGCGCAGGATGAGGCGGGTCGTCCGCTCCAGGTCGCCCCAGAGCACGCACAGCGGAGCCACGATGAGCCCCAGTCCGACGAGCAGGGCCGTCTGCAGCAGGACGGCGACGGGAAAGAACAACAGGCCCCAGCCCACCGTCGCCCCTCCGAAGACGGCGAACAGCACGAGCACGGGAATCGAGCACAGGAACTCGACGCCCTTGCTGAGGACGATGCGATTCACCCAGATGGAGCGCGGGATCGCGGTCGACCTCACGAGTCGGGCGTCCTTGTTGAAGGCGCGGGTGAAGTCACTGACGGCAGCGTTGAACCATACCCAGGGAAGCAGCGCCGTGATCAGGAACACGATGTAGGGCTGTTCGCCCACATCCCGCCCGAACACCTGAGTGAAGACGAACCAGTAGATCGCGCTCATCACGAGCGGGTCGAGGACAGACCACAGATAACCCAGCGCGCTCGTGGCGTAACGCACCTTGAGGTCGCGAGCCGACAGCAGCCACAAGGAGTGGACGTAGCGCCGGGGGGTTCCGGGCGCACCCACGGTGGTCGTGGTCATCAGAGGAGTCTACGAACCGGACGAGCGCCCTCAGGCGAGTGTGTTGTTCCACATCGACAGGGCCGACCCGATGGCCATGTGCATATCGAGGTACTGGTAGGTGCCCAGACGTCCGCCGAAATGCACGTCGCGCTCACCCTTGGCGAGTTCGCGGTAGGCCAAAAGCCCCGCCCGGTCCTCCGGGGTGTTCACCGGATAGTACGGCTCGTCCTCACGCTGGGCGAACCGCGAGAACTCACGGACGATGACCGTACGGTCCTTCGGGTAGCGCTCCGCCCGTTCGGGGTGGAAGTGCTTGAACTCGTGAATACGCGTGTACGGGACGTCCGCATCCGCATAATTCATGACGCTCGTGCCCTGGAAGTCGGAGATGTCGAGCACTTCCTGCTCGAAATCCAATGTCCGCCACGACAGGGCCCCTTCGGCGTCGTCGAAGTATCGGTCGATGGGGCCCGTGTAGACGACCGGCACCTGTCCGACGACCGCACGCTTGTTCAACGGCTGAGACTCGTCGAAGAAGTCACAACTCAGCTTCACCTCGATGTTCGGGTGGTCGGCCATGCGCTCGAGCCACGCCGTGTAGCCGTCGACCGGCAGCCCTTCCCACGTGTCGTTGAAGTAGCGGTTGTCGTAGGTGTATCGCACAGGAAGGCGCGAGATCACCTCGGCCGGAAGGTCTCTCGGGTCCGTCTGCCACTGCTTGGCCGTGTAGTCGCGGATGAACGCCTCGTACAGGGGGCGGCCGATAAGTCCGATGGCTCGCTCCTCGAGGTTCTGCGCCTGCTTCGGGTCGAACTCCCCCGCCAGCTCCTGCACCAGCGCGCGCGCTTCACCCGGGGTGTGGGCGGCCTGGAAGAACTGATTGATCGTTCCGAGGTTGATCGGCAGCGGGTACACGACTCCCTTGTGGGTCGTGTAGACGCGGTGCACGTAGTTCGTGAAGGCCGTGAACCGGTTGACGTACTCCCACACCGTCGCGTTCGAGGTGTGGAAAAGGTGCGCGCCATACTTGTGCACCTCGATGCCGGTCGTCGGCTCATCCTCGGTGTACGCGTTGCCGCCGATGTGATGGCGCCGCTCGACGACGGTGACCTTCCGGCCCCCGGCCGCGGCGCGCTCGGCGATCGTGAGGCCGAAGAAGCCGGAGCCGACGATGAGGAGATCCATGGGGTCACCGGTTTCTGGGCGGGCGCTGCGCGCGGCGGAGGACGGGTTCTCCATCCTATCCGGGGTCGTTGCGTAGGCTGAGGGCGCCATGACGCTCGACATCTTCGTCCCCTATTGGGGGGATCCCGCCCTGCTGAAGCAGACGGTCGCATCCGTCTTCGCGCAACGCGATCCGCATTGGCGCCTCACCGTCATCGACGACTGCTACCCGGACGCCTCGGTCGCCGAGTGGTTCGGACAGATCGCGGACGAGCGCGTGCGGTATCTGCGCAACGACACGAACCTCGGGATCACCGAGAACTATCGCGAGGCGGTGCGTCTCGCGACCGAGCCCTACATGATGCTGCTGGGTTCCGACGATCTCCTGCATCCCGACTATGTCGGTCTCATCGCGCGCACGATCCGCGCCGTGCCGGATGCGGATGTCATACAGCCCGGCGTCGATGTCATCGACGAGGACGGCGCACTCGTGAAGCCGTTGGCGGATCGTGTGAAGCAGCGCCTGCTCGCCCCGCGACGGGGCGAAGGGGTCGCGGTGCTGCGGGGCGAAGCGATGGCGACCAGCCTCATCCGCGGCGACTGGCTGTACTGGCCGTCGTTGACCTTCCGCACCGCGGCCCTGAAGGAGACGGACTTCCGCGAAGGTCTGCCGATCATCCAGGACCTCGCCCTGCTGATGGATCTCGCTTTCGCGGGAGGAACTCTCGCCTACACCCCGACAGTGGCCTTCTCTTACCGTCGGCACCGCGACTCGGCGTCCCAGCGGACGATCCTCGACGGCACCCGCTTCCGCGACGAACGCGCGTACTACCGACAGGCTCACGATCTGGCCGCCGCCAGAGGCTGGGAACGCACCGCGCGCGCTGCGCGGCTGCGGACGATTTCGCGTCTGCACGCGGTGACCGAGCTTCCCGGTGTGATCCGGAGCGTTTCGCCCTCCGGGATAAGATCGACGCTGTCTCATGTGTTTTCGCTGTGACTCCAGCCCGTTCCTATCGACCGTCTCCGGGAGCACCGATGTCTGAACACGTCCTCATCACCGGAGGTGCGGGCTTCATCGGATCGCGTCTGGCGGCGCGACTGGCGAAAGCCGGCCATGAGGTCAGCGTTCTCGATGCACTGATCCCGCAGGTCCACGGCGACGATCCCGACACGACGTCACCGATGCTGCGGTCGCTCGACGGCATCGCGACGGTCATCCGCGGCAGCGTCACTTCCGAGTCCGATCTGCGCCGGGCCCTCGCGCCCGCCACGGTCGTGGTCCACCTCGCCGCGGAGACCGGCACAGGTCAGTCGATGTACGAGATCGACCGGTACTGCGAGACCAACGTCGGCGGCACCGCGAAGCTGCTCGACATCCTCGCGAACGACCGGCACTCGACGCGCCGCATCGTCATCGCCTCGTCCCGCTCCATCTACGGGGAGGGGTCGTATCGCACGGCGGACGGACGCATCGTCCATCCGCCACACCGTGCCGACCGTGACATGGCGCGTGGGGACTTCGACGTGCATCTGCCCGGTGAGGACACCCTCGAGCTCGTCCCGACGGCGGAAGACGCGAAGCTCCATCCCTCCTCGGTCTACGGCATCACCAAGCAGACGCAGGAGGCACTCGTGATGACGGTGGCCCCGACGATCGGCGTCGAACCCGTCTCGTTGCGCTATCAGAATGTGTACGGTCCCGGTCAATCCCTGAAGAACCCGTACACCGGCATCCTCTCGATCTTCTCCACCCTCATCCGCCAGGGAAAGGAGATCAACGTTTTCGAGGACGGCCAGGAATCCCGGGATTTCGTCTACGTCGACGACGTGGTGGAGGCGACCTACCTCGCAGCGACAGACCCTCGTGCTGCCGGCGAGACCTTCAACGTCGGCTCGGGCGTCGCCACGACCGTGAACGAGGTGATCGAGACCCTCTTCGCGGCTTTCGGCACCCGCGTCCCCACACGCCTGTCTGGCAACTATCGCTTGGGTGACATCCGCCACAACGTCGCGGACACCTCACACATCTCGCAGGCCCTCGGGTTCAGTCCGCTGACGTCCTTCACGGAGGGTGTGGGACGCTTCGTGGATTGGGTTCGCAGCGAGCCCATCGACGGCGACGGGTACCAACGATCGCTCGACGAGATGTCGGCGCGGAGTCTCTTGAAGTGAGCGCCGCAACGACCGGCGCGTTCCCCTACCGTCATAACTCCCTCAACCTGTTCCGGCTCCTGCTCGCGGCGCTCGTTCTGGTGGCCCACGCCTACTACATCGCGGGCGTCGGCAGCGGCCCGAGCTTCAACGGCGAGAACCTGGGCGGCTGGGCTGTCGCCGGGTTCTTCGTCATCAGCGGATTCCTGATCACTCGGAGCCGCTTCCGCACGCGCGCCGGCGATTATCTTCTGCACCGCGTCGCGCGCATCTTCCCTGCCTACATCGTGTGCCTGCTCGTCATCGCCGTACTCTTCGCGCCACTGGCTCTGATGATCAAACAGGGAAACCTCGGCGGCCTGCTCTCGACAGCACCCAACCCTCTCGAGTACGTGTGGAGCAACATCACGCTCTACATCCGCGTGTACGGGATCGGCACCACGCTCAGCGGTGTGCCGTATCCGGATGTGTGGAACGGCTCGCTGTGGACGCTCTACTTCGAGTTCCTCTGCTACATCATCACCTGGCTCCTCGGAGCACTGGCGATCTACCGCAGGTCGATCGTGGCCGTCAGCGCGGTATGGGTGGGCAGTGTCGTCGTGCGTGCGATCACCGTGCTGTGGACGACGGGAGGTCTGGACAACGACTTCTTCCAGTTCGCGCGACTCTTCTCCTTCTTCGCCGCTGGCGCGCTCGCGTTCATGATCATCGACCGCTGGGGACTCAATCGCTGGATCGGTCTCGCCAGCATCCCGCTGGCCGCCGTCTGCATCGTCTTCGTGCCGGATATCGGCGGCCAGCTCGGCGCGCCGCTGCTCGCCTACGCCTTGCTGTACCTGTCCACCGTGATCCCGCAACCGGGGTGGATCGCACGCAACGACGTGTCATACGGGTTCTATATCTACGCCTGGCCGGTACAACAACTCACGTTCCTCGCCGGGGGGATGAAACTCGGCTTCTGGCCGTATGTCGCTGTGACCGTCGTGATCACGTTCGTCTTCGCGTGGGCGAGTTGGGTTCTCGTGGAGCGCCCTGCCATGGCGCGCGTGCGACCCCGCGCCGTTCGTGCGGGAGACATTCAGGCGCCGACCGCACCCCCACCCGCCTGAACGGCGCGCCGACGCCGGGCCTCGCGCCACAGCCGCAGCATGAGCAGGCGCGAGCCCAGCGCCGCACGCACGCCACGAGGCGAGGAGGTCGACGCGTTGGACTCGTGCACCCGTCGGCGCACCGTGACGCGGTCGACATGCGCGAGACGGCGCTGCACGTTGGCCGCCGTCGCGATCCATAGGTCATGCGACTCGCGAAGCCCCTCGGGGAAAGGGAGCAGATAGTCGAGCGCGGAGTGCCGTAGGGCCATGGCGCACCCGTAGTACGGCGCCACTCCGGCGAAGATCGCCAGCTGGCGTCCGGTCGGAGAGCCGGCACGCGAGAGAACCCAGGGCTTGCCCGTCAGCGGGGAGGTCAGCGGTGCACCGCTGTCGAGGAGCTCCAGATTGGATGCGACGACGTCGGCGTCATCGAGTGCCGCGACGAGCAGGTTGCGACGACCGGGAACCCATTCGTCGTCCTGGTCGGACAGCATGAGCACGTCACCCCGCGCCTCCGCGAGCGCTCGCGCGAAGCTCGCCACGTAGCCGGCGTTGCGCTCCTGAGCGATCACGCGGATGCGGTCGTCCTTGAGGCCGCGGACGATCTGCACGGTGTCGTCACTGCTCGCGTCGTCGACCACGACCACCTCGTCGTCGGGTCCCAGCTCGGCGAGGATGGATCGGAGCTGATGCGCGACGTACGCGGCTCCGTTGTAGGTCGCCATGCAAACACTCACGGTGGCCATGTCGACGCTCATCTCTCGTTCCATCCGCGAATAGACTGCTGACGATGCGGTCCTTCATTCTCCGCCTCGCGGGATTCGCGGGCGCACCGATCATCTCGGCGCTCGCACCCTTCATCATACTTCCGGTGATCTCGCGGTTCGTCGGAGAAAGCGGTTGGGCGAACGTCAACTCCGGGCAGGCCATCGGCATGCTCGCGATGGTGGGGGTACTCTTCGGCTGGAGCGTCATCGGGCCGGTGCGGGTGGCACGCGCGACCGATGCGCACGAGAGGGCGGTCATCCTCGCGGAGAGCCTTCGCTCCCGCGCGTGGACGGCGCTTCTCGTCGTTCCGCTCGCCGGCGTGGTGACGTACTTCGTCTGTTCCCCCGACTACCGCACCGAGTCCGTCATGATCGCGGTGGCGATGGCGCTCGGCGGGTTCACTCCGGCATGGTTCTGCATCGGCGAGGGCAACCCGCGGGCACTGATGCTCTTCGACGGTGTCCCCAAGCTCACAGCCTCCGCGCTCTCGCTGCCGTTCCTGCTCCTGACCGGTCAGGTGTTCTGGTATCCGGTCCTTCTCGTTCTGCTCACCGTTCCGGCTTTCGCCACCCATGCACGTCTGGTGCGCACCGGCCACGACCCGGCGGGCGTCCCCGCGCGACCGACCCGACAGGTGCTGAGCTCGCTCGTGCCGACGGCCGCCATCGACGCCGCGGGCAACGTGTACGGCTCGACCGGTATCCCCATCGCCACGGTCGGTCTCCCCTCCTCGGCGGCGAGCTCCTTCGCTTCGACCGACCGCGTCTACCGCATCGGACTGCTGGCAGTCATCGCCGTGGGCAATGCCTTCCAGGCCTGGGTGCTCGATCCTCGCGCCGAGGACCGTGCGCGCCGCCACCTGATCGCCTTCGCCGCGCTCGGCGGCCTCGGCGCCGTCGGCGGCGCGGCGATCGCTGTTCTCGGCCCCTGGGCCACCGGGCTGGTGTTCGGGGCAGCGGTGGCCGCCGCCCCGCTGCCGTGCCTCCTCTTCGGCGCAGCGTTCTTCTTCATCTCCTGCGGCACGCCTCTTATCCGGAACCTGCTGATCCCCGCGGGGCGCTTCCGACTCGTGTTCGCCGCCACGGTCTGCTCCGCGATCACGGGTGTGGCCACGATGCTGATCGGTGCGGCTCAGGGATCGGTTGTCGGGGTCGCCCTTGGCGTCGCCGTCGCCGAGGCGGTCTCCGTGATGATCCTGATCACGCCGGCATGGCGCCAGTTCCGCCGAGAGGCGCACGTCGCGCCCTGAACATCACGCCTCGGGGGCGCTCCAGGTGATCTGCGCCGCCACCGGCCGCAGCTCGGACGGCATCGGCCCTCCTCGCCCCCGTCCCCCGTCGCGCCACCCGCGCCGGTACAGCGCGAGAAGTGCGCGACGCGGACGAGCGAGCATCAACGCGTTGACGAAGTGGATGATCTCCAACGCCGTGTCGCGCAGAACCCACCCCGGGGCGGTGCGCAGGTACAGCTTGTTGACCACCCGGCGGTTTCGCACCCGGTAGTAGTACCGGAACGGAGTGCTGAGGGTGACCACATCCGGGATGCCCGGAAGCCGGACCCGTCGACCGAACAGCTCACGGGCGTACTGCCGCCCGAGCGCGTGCCCCAGGGCCAGGCCCGGTGCTGCGACGCCGACGAGTCCGGTCGCCGCGCAACGCAGCTCAAACTCGGTGTCCACGAGGTCGATGAACAGGTCTTCACGCAGTACCCCCACCCGCTCCCACGTCGTCCGCGGCACGAGCATCCCCGACTGGATCGAGTGGCGAGTGCGAAGCACTCCCCCCTCGCGGCTGTGCACCTGGCTCACGCCCGCGAAGCGCTCCGGCACGGCGAAGGCGACCCGAACGCCGGAGCTCTCTGCCGAGGCGAGCGCGTCACGCAGCGCGTCGACGAAACCCGCCGAAATGGTCGAGTCCTGGTCGAAGGTGAGCACGGCGGATGCCCCCGCATCGAGAGCGTGCCGGACGCCACGATTCAGCGCCGCGCCGATCCCACGGTTCTCGTCCGTGCGCAGCACACGCGCGCCGACCGACTCCACCTGTTCCCAGAGCGGTTCCCAGTCGGGACCGCTGCCGTCATCGACCACGACGACCCGCTGCGCCACCTCGACGACCGCCGCGCGAACCGCATCCACGAGGTCGGGGTCGGGACGGAATGCGGAGAAGACGATCCAGGTCTGCGTCACGACGACGTATCCGGCGTCGGGTCGCCGTCATCGCGTGCTCGCGCCTCGAGCGACTCGATCCGCGCGGCGAGGCCGATCAATTCGGCTCGGCTGATGGCGGCCTCCTCGGCGAGTCGACGGATCTCCTCCTCCGCCTGGGAGAGCTCCCACGACAGATGCAGCGCGACACCGAGCAGCAAGACGATCGCCAGCGCGAACATCAGGTTCGCGGGCAGCTGGACACCCAGCGCGGCCGTGAGCCACAGCAGGAGCTGGGGGAAGATCCCCAGGACCAGCACGACCACGCCGATCACGAGCCAGAGGACCGCGTACTTCTCGCGCAGTCGCCGTGTGAGCAGGAGCCACATGACGACGACGATGATCAGCAGAGCGAGGGCGATGGCGGCGACGACGATCATGAGGGCGCCCCCTGCAGCTCGCTGGGATGGATGGCTCGGGAGCCGCGGAGCAGAGCCAGCCCGAGGGCGAAAACGGAACGCAGCAGGTACACGGTCGAGCCGATCGGGCCCTGGCTCGGCCGGCCGTGAGCCCTGGGGCGCATCGCGACCGGAACCTGTGTCACCTTCAGCCCGGCGTGCACGGCCGCGACCAGGGAGTCCAGGGTGTCGCCGAGGTACTCCGCGGGATAGTAGCTCACGTACTGGTCGATCGCTCTGCGGTTGGCCGCCCGGAACCCGCTCGTGACGTCGGTGAGTCGCGTCCCAGCGGCGCGGGAGACCACCCTGGCGAGGAACACCATCGCCCATCGCCGCGGTCCGCGCACCTCGTAGTCGCCGACGTCCGCGAAGCGCGCGCCGATCGCGATGTCAGCGCCCTGAAGCCCAGCCAGCACCCGTGCGATGTCAGCGGGGTTGTGCTGGCCATCCGCGTCGACCTGGATCGCCTGCGTGTACCCGTGGCGCTGGGCGTAGGTGAATCCCGTCTTCATCGCGCCGCCGACGCCGAGGTTGAACGGCAGGTTGAGCACCGTCGCGCCCGCAGCACGAGCCACGGCAACCGTGTCGTCCGTCGAGCCGTCGTCGATGACGACGACATCGTAGTTCGGCGAGGCCGACCTGATCTCGCTCACGGTGGTGCCGACGCTTCTTTCTTCGTTCCACGCGGGAACGATCACCAGAACACGCGCACCCGAAGAACCCATCACCGCCATTCTAGAGGCCGCCTCATCCGGCCGGCGAGCATCCGGTCAGCTCGTAGAGGCGGGCATCGCCCTGCTCGTCGATGAGCGTGAGCTGCGACGAGTCGCCGAGGCCCGAATATCCCTCGATCGGCCCGTGGACGCCCGCCGTCCCGAAATCGAGGACGTAGCGCACGTCGTCTTCGTCGGCGGCTCGGCACGCGGCGGCGTCGAAGCGCCCCTCGCGCAGCGCCGCAACAATCCGTGTGCGCGCGTCGTCCATCTCGACGAGCGCGTGCGGCAGAAGCACACGACGATCGGCCAGTGCATAGGCCAGCGCAGCTCCGGCGAATGGATCGCCCGCCACCACCGCCGACTCGGGCACCTCGTCGTCGAGGCGACTGAGGAGCGCGTACTCGTCGCTCGAGACGAGAGCGGACTCCGCCGTCATCCGATACGTCGACGATGCCCACTCGACGGCGCGCGGGACGGCCCCGATCTGAGCCACAGCCACGAGAGCCACGGCGGCGGCCACACCAGCGGCGATCGCCCCGCCGCGCGGGACTCGCTGCCTCGTGCCGGCGGGGATCCGGGCGCGCAGCCACGTCCATGTCCGCGCCCCGCCATAGGCGGCGAGCGGCAACAACGCCACGACGAAGATCGCTGCCAGTCGAGGTGCGTTGTTGTACCAGCTGCCGGTGAACGCATCACGCAGATTGGGGATGGGCAGCGCGACGACGACGACGTAGAGCCACGCCCCGATCACATACATGGCCAGCATGAGCCAGGCTTCCCGGGTGCGGTCTATCAGCGTCCAGACGATACCCAAGATGACGAGGACGGCGGCGGCATACGCCGGAACCTGGTACCACATCGAGCCGGCGAGGGCAGTGAGGACCGCGTCGCCCATCGATTGAGACGGCGGCCATCCCCGCGCTGCCAAGGGCGGGCGCAGCACCTTGAGGAGCAGGACGCCCGCGACCAGGTACGACAGGAACCCGGCGATCGTCAGCGCGCGGCGACGCCAGCCGCGTCGACGCAGTGCCCGCACCACCACGGCGCAGACCATGGGCGCGGACAGCGCCAGAAGCGCGACGAACGCGCCGGGGTGAGCGAGTGTCATCCCTCCGATCGCGCCGGCGAAGACGAGAATCCACCATCCGGCGTCCAGATGCGGGGAATCCTTGGCGACGCCGAGCATGGCGCCCCCCACCGCCAGAGCGAACGGAAGCAGGGCCAGCCCGTACATCAGCGGGTACAGCACGCCGTAGTCCAGCAGCAGGATCGGAAAGGCCGGGACACCCGCGGCGACCGCGCCCGCCGCGATCGCTACGGCCGGCCGGGCCCCGGCGAGGGTACGCGCAAGCAGCACCGCGCCGACGGGCCAGATACCCGCAGACACGACGATGATCATCGCGTTCGTGGCGACCGGGATCGTGACGCCGGTCAACTGGACGATCAGGGCGACGACGCCGTGCCACGCGGCTGGATAGAAGGCGAGGCTTCCGCTCGGGCTCGTCATGAAGCCCAGGTGCAACGACGAGGCGTTGGCGGTGTCGAGCACATAGCGCACGCCGTTGAGGTGGAAAATGTTGTCGAAGGTCTGTGAGAAGCTCCCGGGCGCGCCGAGGATCTCCACGCAGCGCCAGACAAGAACGGCCGCGGGGAGCGCGAGCGCGATGAGAACCCATATGTCGAACCGGCGCGGGGGCACGGGCGTACGAGGCCGACGTCTGCCGATGACGACCCGGAATGCGGCCGAGACACCGCCGATCAGCACGGTGACGATCACCACCGGCAGAAGCGACCAGCCCAGGCCCATCCATGGCGCGACGACGGCGGCACCCGCCGTTATCGTGGCGAAGAACGCCGGCGCGGCAGCAATGAGCCAGAGCCCCCGCAGTCCCACCACCCACGCCACCGACCCGCCGATGACGGCAGTGATGGCGAGGAGGACGCCGACGGCGCCTATGAGGTCTAGCCAGGTCACAGGTACTCCACTCGCGGCGCGACACGGTCGCATCCAGGATAACGAGGCCGACGGCCGCTCTGCTGGGAGCCCGCAGGCCCGCGAAGGCTCATGGCAGGATAGGGAGCGTGAAGGGCATCATTCTCGCCGGGGGTTCGGGCACGCGTTTGCATCCGATCACGCTGGGCGTCTCCAAGCAGCTGATCCCGGTGTACGACAAGCCGATGGTTTATTACCCGTTGTCGACGTTGATGCTCGCGGGGATCCGGGACATCTTGATCGTGACGACTCCGCACGATGCGCCGTTCTTCGAGCGGCTGTTGGGTGACGGCTCTCAGTTCGGGGTGTCGATCACGTTCGCCGTGCAGCCCGCTCCTGACGGGTTGGCGCAGGCATTCACGATCGGGGCGGATTTCATCGGCTCCGACAAGGTGGCTCTGGTCCTCGGCGACAACCTGCTGTATGGACCCGGTTTGGGTTCGCAGCTGAAGCGGTACACGACCGTCGATGGCGGCGCCGTGTTCGCGTATTGGGTCGCGGAGCCCTCGGCGTACGGCGTGGTCGAGTTCGATCCGGCAGGACGCGCCGTTTCCCTGGAGGAGAAGCCGGCGCAGCCGAAGTCGAACTACGCGGTTCCCGGTCTGTACTTCTACGACAACGACGTGGTGGAGATCGCGCGCGGGCTCGCTCCGTCGCCGCGGGGCGAATACGAGATCACCGACGTGAACAAGGCGTACCTGGAAGCAGGCAAGTTGCAGGTCGAGGTCCTGCCGCGCGGCACTGCGTGGCTCGACACGGGAACGTTCGATCAGATGACCGACGCCGCCGACTACGTGCGCACGATGGAACGTCGCACCGGGTTGCGTATCGGAGTGCCCGAAGAGGTCGCGTGGCGTCAGGGTTTCCTCAACGATGACGAGCTGCGCTCGCGCGCCGAGAAGCTCGTAAAGTCCGGCTACGGCACCTACCTGCTCGAAACCCTGGAAAGGGGACGTTGATGTCCAAGCTCCTCGTCACCGGCGGAGCCGGCTTCATCGGATCCAACTTCGTGCACCACGTCGTGGGGAACACGGATCACGAGGTGATCGTGCTCGACAAGATGACCTACGCCGGCAACGAGGCGTCGCTGGCGGGACTTCCCGAGAACCGGGTGCGTCTGGTCGTGGGCGATATCGCCGACGCCGCCCTGGTGGACGAGCTGTTCGGTCAGGTCGACGCGGTGGTGCATTACGCGGCCGAGTCCCACAACGACAACAGCCTGCACGATCCGCGTCCGTTCCTGGACACGAACATCATCGGCACGTACACGCTGCTGGAAGCGGCCCGTAAGCACGACAAGCGCTTCCACCACATCTCCACCGACGAGGTGTACGGCGACCTCGAACTCGACGATCCGGCACGCTTCACCGAAACGACGCCTTACAACCCGTCGTCCCCGTACTCGTCGACCAAGGCGGGCTCGGATCTGCTGGTGCGGGCATGGGTGCGCTCCTTTGGGGTACTCGCGACGATCAGCAACTGCTCCAACAACTACGGGCCCTACCAGCACGTGGAGAAGTTCATCCCGCGTCAGATCACGAACGTGATCCGCGGTATCCGCCCCAAGCTGTACGGGGCGGGCGAGAACGTGCGCGACTGGATCCACGCCGACGACCACTCCTCCGCCGTCGTCACCATCCTCGATAAAGGCGTGATCGGTGAGACGTACCTCATCGGCGCCGACGGCGAGAAGAACAACAAAGACGTCGTCGAACTCATCCTCACCCAGATGGGCCAGCCCCGCGACGCGTACGACCACGTCACCGACCGCGCCGGCCACGACCTGCGCTACGCGATCGACTCCACCAAACTCCGCACCGAACTCGGCTGGATGCCCGCCTACAGCGACTTCGAAACCGGCCTCGCCAACACCATCGACTGGTATCGCAACAACGAAGCATGGTGGGCACCCGCCAAGGACGGCGTCGAAGCCTTCTACGCCAGCAAAGGACAGTAGCCCCGATGTCGATTGAGTTCGGCAAGCCGTTGTCGGTGCGTGAGACCCCCATCCCGGGTCTCATCCTGCTGGATCTGCCCGTGCACGGCGACGCCCGCGGCTGGTTCAAAGAGAACTGGCAACGAGAGAAGATGACCTCCGCAGTCGTCGGCCTACCGGACTTCGGGCCCGTCCAAAACAACATCTCCTTCAACGACGCGGTCGGCACCACCCGCGGCATCCACGCCGAACCGTGGGACAAGTTCGTCTCCGTCGCCACCGGGCGGATCTTCGGCGCGTGGGTCGATCTGCGCGAAGGCCCCACCTTCGGCGCCGTCTACACCACCGAACTCGACCCGTCGACGGCGATCTTCGTGCCCCGCGGGGTCGGCAACTCCTACCAGACCCTCGAGCCCGACACCGCGTACACCTACCTCGTCAACGACCACTGGTCACCGAACGCGACATACACCTTCCTCAACCTCGCCGACGAGACCGCCGCGATCGACTGGCCCATCCCCCTCGACCAGGTGGAGATCAGCGCCAAGGACCGGGATCACCCGCGTCTTGCAGACGTCACCCCCATGCCACCCAAGAAGACCCTCATCCTCGGCGCGAACGGCCAGCTCGGACGCGCGCTGCGCCACGTGTTCGGCGATCAGCCGTCGATGGAATACGCCACCCGCGCAGACCTCGACCTGACCTCTCCGGAACTGCACTCGGCACGCCGGTGGCGGGACTACGACGCCATCATCAACGCCGCGGCATACACCGACGTCGATGGCGCAGAGACACCCGCTGGACGTGTCGACGCCTGGGCGACGAATGTCACTGCGGTGGCGGCTCTGGCTCAGGTCTCGGTCGCTAACGGGATCACCCTGGTTCACATATCGAGCGATTACGTCTTCGACGGAAGCAAAGACAGCGAGTACACCAGCAGCGACGCGGTATCGCCCCTCGGCGTGTACGGGCAGACCAAGGCGGCGGGCGACGCGGTCGTTTCGGTCGTCCCCCGCCACTACATCCTCCGTACGAGCTGGGTCGTCGGCGACGGCAAGAATTTCGTTCGCACCATGGCCGCGCTCGCGGAGCGTGGTGTCGACCCCCAGGTGGTTGACGATCAGACGGGCAGACTCACGCTGGCCTCCGACATCGCCCTGACCATCCGCCGACTCCTGCATTCGCGTGCGCCGTTCGGCATCTACAACGTGACGAGCATCGGCGACCCGGCTACCTGGTACGACGTCGCGCGTGAGGTCTTTCGCCTCACCGGACACGACCCCGACCGGGTGAAGCCCGTGAGCACGCACGGCTATTACGCCGCTTCCTCCGGGCCGGCGTGGATTCGGCCTCGCAACAGCGTCCTCGCCACATCGGAACTGGACGCCACCTGGCAGCAGCGCCTTGCGGACTACCTCGCTCAGCAGCGCTCCTAGCCCGAATGAGCGGGCTCGGCGGAGCCGTCGGCGCCCGCGAGTCTCCGAGCAACCCCCTGTAAGATCATGGCGATGTCACGTGCAAATGAACAGGCCGCGCTGCGGATGGAGCGGCTTGCGGCGACGCCGCTGAAGCCGGTCGGAGCGGTGAGCGGTCGGGGAGCATGGTGGGGAGCTGTCCGCGCTATCTTCTCCCACCGGGAGATGCTGAACCTCCTCGTCCGGAGAGACCTGAAGGCACGATACAAGGACTCGGCACTCGGATTCTTCTGGTCGCTGATTCGTCCTCTGATCCTGCTCGCCGTCTATTTCATCGTGATGGGACAGTTCCTCGGTGCCGCGCGGAACATCCCCGACTTTGCCGTGTACGTCTTCGCGGGATTGTCGGCTGTCGGCCTGTTCACAGAGATCGTCGTCGGTGGCACAGGATCGGTGCTCACCAACGCGGGTTTGGTCAAGAAGGTCTACCTACCGCGCGAGGTGTTCCCCCTTTCGAGCGTCGGATCTGCGCTCTTCAACTTCGGCATCCAGCTTGTCGTATTGATCGCTGCGACCTTCATCGTGCTGAAGCCTCCCTTGCATGCACAACTCGCGTACGCGGTTCCGGCTGTCGCGCTGATCGTCGTCTACGGCACCGCACTCGCCCTCCTGTTCAGCGCCGTCAACATCTACTTGCGCGATGTGCAGTACCTCGTCGAGGTCGTGACGATGCTCCTCTTCTGGGCAAGCCCGATCGTGTACTCATGGCAGATGGCGAAGACGCTCATCCCTTCACCTGTGGTGCTCGAGATCTACACCAACAATCCACTCACCCTCGCGGTACTGGGCTTCCAGCGAGCGTTCTGGGTGGCCGGCGATACCGCCGAGTGGCCGGGCGAACTCTTGCTCCGCATGGCAATAGCTCTGCTTGTCGGCATGGTCCTCCTCCTTGTGTGCCATCGCACCTTCATCCGCCTGCAGGGCAACTTCGCCCAGGAGCTGTAACCCGATGCCTACTCTCCCCTCCCTTCTTCCGGACGACGACGCACGCCCAGAGGTCGCGCGCATCCGTGACGTCTCGAAGAGGTTCACGATCCGCAAGGACTCTTCGATCAAGGAACGCGTCGTCACGCTCGGCCGCGCCGGGCGTCGTCACAAGAAGGAGTTCTGGGCGCTACGAAACATCGACCTCGACATCTACGCCGGCGAGACGATCGGGCTGATCGGTCACAACGGGTCGGGCAAGAGTACCCTCCTCAAGATCATCGGCGGCATCCTGGATCCGACGTCGGGCACGGTGGAGGAACGCGGTCGCCTCGCGGCGCTCCTCGAACTCGGCGCAGGGTTTCATCCGGACCTCACCGGCCGCGAGAACGTCTTCCTCAACGCCTCCGTTCTGGGTCTCAGCCGAGAAGAGACCGAAGCTCAGTTCGACGACATCGTTGCGTTCGCCTCGATCGGCGACTTCATCGACACCCAAGTCAAGTTCTACTCGTCGGGCATGTACGTCCGACTAGCGTTCGCCGTGGCCGTCCACACGGATCCCGACGTTCTCCTGGTCGACGAGGTCCTCGCCGTCGGTGATGAGGCGTTCCAGCGCAAGTGCATGGATCGTATCCGGGAGTTCCAGCAACAGGGCCGGACCATCATCCTCGTCACCCACTCTCTCGACCAGGTCGTCGAACTGTGCGGGCGTTGCGTTCTCCTGCACCAAGGAGAAGTTCTCTTCGACGGAAAGCCGTCGACCGCCGTCGCACGTTTCCGTGACCTGCTCGAGGAACGCCGTATCGCGGAGCGAGACGCCGCCGCACCAGGGGCGCTGAAGCATCAGAGCTCCGTCACGAGCGTAACCGCACGTGTGGTGGGCAAGGACGAAGCGGCACCCCTTCATCCCGATGACGACCTGGAGCTTCGTCTCACCGTCGCCTCTACCGGATTAGAGACATGGGGATGCCGAGTACAGATCGACGACACGATGGGCCAGAAGATGTTCGTCACCGGTACTGACTGGCTAGACACTCCGGTGCCGCCGCTCTCTGGTGAAGGGGAAGTCGTCTTCGTCCTCAAAAAGCCCGCGTTGGGGGGAGGAAAGTACTTCGTCAACGCGACGCTCATCGACGGCGAGGGGAACGACGTGCATAACATCATGCAAGCGACGTCGTTCAACGTCGAGTTCGATCCTCGCGCCACCGGCTACCTGCGCATCGACGTCGAAGGCAGTGCTTCAGCCTCGCGCTGAGCAGAACGTTCAGGTGTCCGTCGACACTGCCGTCCGCGGGAGCGTTCGGCCTACGCCGTCCCGTGAACGCGGGAGCCCGCGACCAGGGCGCGGATCTCTGACGCATCGCCCCAGATACCCGGAGAATCGTAGGGACGATCGGGGAAGGCCCCGTACTGCAAGGTGATGCCGAGATCGTTCTCGATGATGAATCGCTCCACACGATTCGCGAGCGACTCGGGCTCGCCAGAGGACACGTTCAGGACGCCGCAGACCCCATCGGTCGTTGCCGCCACAGCGATCTGAAGCCCCAGGTCAGCGACATCGATGAAGTCATAGAGCGTACGTCCAGTGGTGAACGGAAAAAGCGTCTCCCCGCGATCGGCGGCATCGAGAAGCTTGGCGAAGATCGAACTATTGCGGCGGTCATCGCCGAGGATGTAGTACGCCCGGAGCCATACGAACTCAGCTCTATCGCCGATGGACAGCATCGCGGAGCGCCGGAGAGCGTCTTTGGCAATGCCGTACAACGTCACGGGATTCGTGGGGGTGGTCGCAGTCACGGCCCCTTCCCAGTAGCCGATCTCGTGCATCGATCCGAGCGCCGCAATCCGCCCGACCCCGGACTCGACGAGCGCGTTGAGGAAGCGGTAGTGGGCCGATAGACGCGCCATGTGCGACGGTGCGTTGTGGACGAAGCCGTCCTCCCAGGCGAGGTGGATCACGGCTTTGATGTGATCCGGGTCTGCGACCGAGGCGACGTGGAATCCGGGGTCGAGCACATCGGCCACAACGACGTGCGACGCGTCATCGAAGTCTCCCTCGCGACGGCGACGCACAACAGCGATCGGTTGGTAACCCAGCTGCGTGACGGCCGCCGTCACGTGCCGGCCCACATATCCACCGGCTCCGGTGATCACGACGAGATTCTTCACGATGAACTAACTCCTGTCCCCACTGCGCACAGCACCGATGACGATGAGGGCCGTGGTCGCCACCCAAGGGTATGCGCGGAGCCGCGTGCGGTCACCGCAGCCTCACAGCCCGGCCGGATACCCGAACTGCGCGGCACCCTCCCACGTGGCGGCGGGAATGTTTGTATAAACCGGAGCTTCTCCTGCGAAGTACGCGGAGACGGCCGCCACTGTGCGCCCGGTGTCGGTGTCGATCTCGGTGGTGAAACCGGACCAGTGGGCGGTGCACATCTCGTCGGTCTGCGACCTGATCACGACCCGCACCAGCGACGGGTCGATGTCCTCCCAGTCGCGTGAGCCGTCGAGGAGGACATACCCGTTGTGAGCCGCGGCCCGGCGGATGATTGCGGAGACAGCCTCAGGCTTGACGTCGTCGAGGACTCCCGAACGAAGGAACCCGTCGACGTCCCAGCGGAACATCGGCGAGCGGTGTTCGACGATGTGCTGATTCGTCCAATCCGCGATGTCCGTTCGTGAGACCAGTCCGGCCGCAAGCGTGGATCCACGCCCCGCGTGGAAGACATAGGAGCCCTTCACCAGCAGGTGCCGGAATCCCGCATTCGAAGCTCGAGCCGACCAGTCCGACTCCTCGCCGTAGCCGCGCCCGAAGACGGGATCCATCAGGCCGACCGCAGGAAGCACAGCAACGGGGACCATCATCGCGAAGGAGATTCCCGCCGGGATGTCGATGATGTCGGCGCCGAATCGCTGCTCGAGCGCAGCACCGATGAGATCCGCCACGGGCTGCGTCTCAAGATAGAGCTCCGCGCCGCACGGCAACGAGTACGGCTCAACGTTGGTGGACCAGGCCGTGGCCGACGCCGCTTGAGGGTAGCTCCTCAGTGCATCCAAGAGAAGCCGGACCGAGTTATCGGAGTAGATCACGTCCGAGTTGGAAATCACGACATAGTCGTATCCGAGACTCTGCGCGGTCGCCAGCCCGAGGTTCACATTGCGAGGAATACCGAGGTTTCGAGGGCTTCGGTAGTAGATCGCTCCTACCTCGCGGGCGAGTTCAGCGAGATGTTCACTGAACCCGGGCTCGGGGCTCGCATCGTCGAGCACGAGTATGTCGAGAACGAAACCCTCGTGATCGAGTCGACTGATGGACTCCATCGTGCGACGAGCGAATTCCCGCCCATTGTAGAACGTGACCGCGAGAAGGACCCGCGGTTCGGGCGCCGGGCTCACCGACCCAGCATCCGTTTCGCCTGCCGACCGATCACATAGAGCGAGTGGTTCTTGCGGAAGAGGTGCTCCATCTTCCGCCGCGGGTCGAGAAGACGCTTCAGCTGCACGACCTCGTACTCGAGTTCGGCGACGCGTTGCTCATGCTCGAGAAGCTGCCGAGTGAGCGTGATCACCCGCGCGTTCGCCACCTCGGCGTCTTTCAATGCCCGTTCCAGCGAAACGGCCTCCACAGCTGCCGGCGATAGAACCTGATCGTCGCTCACTCGGGGATACCTCTCGTCGTCGTTCGCCGCGCTCAGTGCCACACTCGTCGTCTCATTGCTCTCGACGGACGCCCCTCACTCGAGGGCTCCGACGGAACTCGGCTGAGCCGTGAAAACGTTCGTCTCCCCGATCGAAATCCGCAGATCCGAGAGTGATTGAACGTGACATGCATCGTCAAAAAAAGGGTAGCACCCCCGCATCGGAGACATCGCTGCCGTGACCACCGGCACCCTCAGGATCCAGAGTTGATGCTGCCGAACTGAAAGTCCTGGGTGGTGATGGCGCCCACGGTCCGAGACGCCGCGGTGGGCAGACCATAACGCCCGGACGGCCCGCCCGCCGCCAGCCAACGCCCGTAAATCGGCTCAGCGACCACGACCGCACCCGTGGCGGGAGACCAGAGGATGGAACCGTGATCGAACTTCGCCTCACACCACCGACCATTGCACGAGGTGGGACCTAGGACGCGTCCGAGCGCACCGCCGGGACCGCCGGCCGCCATCCAAAGGTCGCGATACTGTCCGTACAGGGGCACCACGCCGTTGGAGGGTGAGCCCGAGAGCACGCCTCCCTCGAAATTCTGCCAGCAGGTCACGGACGAGCAGGTCGGCGCCGCGGTCGGCGCCCCGAGCGGACCACTGCCAGAGCCTTGCGCTTGCCACGGCTGCAGGAACCACCCTGAAACGGAGACCATGCCCGACGCCGGGGCCCAGACGAGGGTTCCGTTCTGGAACGGCTGCGAGCAGTTGCGCCCGTTGCAGGAGTCGTCCGCGAGAGGGAGGCCGAGCGTACCGGCGCCTCCGCCGCCCGCCTGCCAGAGGGTGAGGTACTGCCCGTAGACGACGACGAGACCGTTCGACGGCGATCCGACCAGGGTGCCGCCTTCGAAAGGCTGCGCGCAGGTGATGGCGGTGCAGGTCGCTGCGGCGGTCGGCGCGCCCAGGACGCCAGATCCTGCGCCTCGCGCCTTCCAAGCCTGCAGGAAGGGGTTCCCGACGGTGACCATGCCGTAGGTGGGCGTCCACACCAGCGCACCGCGCTGGAACATCTGAGAGCAGTTTCGACCGTTGCAGGAGTCGCCTGAAAGGGGCAGGCCCAGCGCACCGGCGGCCCCTCCCGCTGCGGTCCACACATCCCGATACTGGCCGTTGACGACGACGACGCCGTTCGACGGCGAGCCGACGAGCGTTCCTTGCTCGAACGCCTGCGAACAGGTCACCGCCGAGCACTTCGCGTTCGCGGTAGGCAGGCCGAGACCGCTCTGTTCGAATCCCAGCGCCCGCCACGAGTCGAGGAAGCCGCCCGTCGTGACGATCGCTCCACGGGACGGGAGGACATCGATCCGAGCGCGTTCGAACAGTTGGTAGCAGGTTGCGGACGTCGCACAGGAAGCCGGTGCCAGAGGCGCGCCGAGTGCACTCACGCCGCCCGCAGCGAGGTAAGGCTGGGCGAGCAAGGTCGGGATCGCCTGGGCATTCGCGCCGGAAGCGACGATGATTCCGCCACCGAACTGCTGGGTGCATCCCGCGCTTACGCAGACCGCGTCTGCGGAGGGGTAGCCCAACGCACCCCCCGACATACCCGACGCGCTCCACGCCGCGAACACACCACCCAGGACGGCCGTCGCCGGCCCCCCGGAGAAGAAGGCACCTCGTGCGAACGTCTGCGCACATTGGCCGGTACTCGTGCAGACCTCGGGGCCACGCGCACCTCCGAGCGACACTCCACCGGCCGCAAGCCACGTGTACTGGATGTGAAGCCCGACGAGCGATCCGCCCACACCGTCTGCGGAGATGACGCCTCCGTCGAAGGACTGCGCGCAGGTCCCATCCGAAACGCACACGGGGACGCCGGTAGGCAATCCCGGCTTACCATCGATGAACCCGAGATTTCGCCACATCGCCTCGACGACGCTTGGGACTCCGAAGACTCCCCTCCCGGGGAACCAGAAAATCGTGCCTCCGGTGAAGGACTGCTGGCAGTAACGACTGTTGATGCAGACCACCGTGCCCGTCGGCGAGCCGAGCACGCCAGACGAACCCCCGAGCGAGTTCCAGACGGTGGCGTACTCCCCTGTCACCTGACCGACGGTCGGGTCGCCGAACCAGTCCGTGTAGAGACGCCAGAAGTTCCGGTTTCCATAGGCGGAGCAGAAGTCACCTGTTCCGTAGAGATTGGCGAGCGCAGCGTCGTTCGGGGTGTACGGCGTGTAGATGTACAAGGCTCGGGTGGCGTCGTTCTGGATGAAGACCCGCTTGGTCCCGCAGACGCCGGAGCGGTCAGGAGGATTCGCCTGATAAAGGATGTTGTTCCAGCCGCGCTGGTACCCGAACCAGTTGGGATTCTTGATGTAGACCTGCATCTGCCGGGCGGCACCGTAGACCTGATAGAAGAACCCCGCGAATGCGGGATCGCACGGGGCACCGTCAGGGCAACCCTGACCGAGAGCAGCTGAGTACTGGCGGGCGCTCGGTGTCGGTTCGGTGATGAGCCCCTGCTCCTTCTGGAGCATCACGAGAATGACGCGCGGGCTGATCCCGCACGCTTTGGATACGGCCGCGATCAACTGCGCCGCGCTCATCTGCCCGCCAGGGAAGCTACTGCAGTAGGCGTCCGCAGCGCGGGCGGGGGTCGCCTGCGAGTAGTCCTTCAAACAGGGAACGCCGTTCGCCGGTCGGCAGGTAGCGAGTTTGGCGTTCAGGAAGCTCTGGATGTCGCCGGCGCTCATCGCCCCCGCGTCGAAGAAGTTCGCGTCCGAAATGAGGTAACCCGGTTGGAAGTCGGAAGCATCCGCCGCCGAGGCCGAGGGCGGTTGGCTCGGAGCGACGACCGTGACCAGCCCCGCGATGACCGAGGCCAGGACGACGAACACCGCCAGGAAGCGCCGCTCCCGCGTGCGTCGGGTCTTCGACCTCACGATCGATGCACCGCGACAGGATCAGATGAACCGGTCGATGCCTCGGATGCGAAACTCAGCACGAGGCTCCAGTCACCCGACCCTGCGGCGATCCGGATGATGCCGCAGTTCAGCGCTGCCGGCGTCGCGTGCGCGGCGGCCTGCGCCTCGAGAACGCGTCCGTCGGCAGCGGTGGCCGTCAGCGTGCACGTCCCCTCAGCACCGGTGGCGCCGGTGACCAGGCCAGAGGCGAAAACGCCTCGGTCATCGGCACCGGAGTTGGCGATCGTGACGGTGATGGTCGGAGCAGACGCCGACGGAGCAGGCGAGTCGGAGGCCGTCGGGCCCGGGGTGGGCTCGTCCGTCGCCCCCGTCGCGGGGGTCTCGCTCGGCGTCTCCGTGACGGTCGGCGACGACGACGTGAGCGGCGCGGCGCCGGCACCTGTGCGCGGGGTGGCGCACGCACTCAGAGGAACGGCGACGATCGCGATTGCCGCCGCGAAGACGGAGAGCCGCCTCCACAACGTGTGCCGACTCGTCGTCTTGGACTTCCCTCGTTCACGGCGCGCCATGCCACCAGTATGAGCGAAAGGCAGCGCGTGCGTCCGTAGCCTCGCCGCGTGAACCGCCGACCCTCACTCGCTGCGCTCACTCGGCGGGCTGTCCTCACATTTGTCCACGGAAACGTCGGGATAGGATCTTGCGGGTGCGAGGAGGTTCTGCGGCGTGATCGCTCGTCTATTGGTGTACGACCGGACGCGGTGGGAGTTGCTCTACGGCGCCCTGCTGATCGCGGTGGTCACGGGGCTCGTCGCAGGCGGATCGTTCTTCCACCGCGACGATTTCGTCTACGCCGAGTTCTTCCAGCTCAACGCGTTGACGCCCGAGGTCTTCTTCCGCTCGTGGTTCGGCCATTTCGTGCCCGGCTACATCGCGTTCCTCACCGCGTTCCTGTCCGTGTTCGGGCTGTCTTGGCCCGCGGCACTCGCCTTCACCGCCGCGATCAATGTGGGCGCGTTCGTCGCCATCACACGCGCGCTCGACGCGGTGGTCGGCAAGGCCCGCTTCAACGTGATCGCCGGCCTCGCCTTCAGCCTGTCGCTCGGCCCCCTGGCTTCGAGGCTCTGGTGGGCGGCAACGCTCACCAATATGCTCGCCCTCGCGCTGGGCCTGGCGGTCCTGGGCTGCGCCACGCGCTGGGTGATCCACCGCCGCGCCGTGTATCTCGTCGCCGCGCTCGCCCTCTACGTTGTCGCCTTGGCGATGAGCGAGAAGAACCTCTTGTTCTCCCTGCACATCGCCATGTGGTGCGCACTCGTCATCTGGCGCGGGCGACCGCTGGCGGAACGTGCCCGAGAGGTCTTGCGCACGTGGCCCCTCTGGGCGGGTCTGCTGCTGATTTCTCTCGTCGAGGTCGTCGTCTTCATGACCGGCAGTTACATCGAGGAGTCCGGAACATCACCGTCCATCTCCGTGTCGCTCGCGTTCATCGTCGACAGCGTCGCGGGCGGGTTGATCCCGTCGGTCTTCGGCCTGGACATGGAGAAGGTCGTCTCGTCTCTCCTGGATCCGCGGATCGTGGCGGCGGCGGCGGTGTTCATCGCGTTCGTCATTTGGACCATCGTTCGTGTGCGATCAAACATGGGAGTGTGGGCATTCGCTCTCATCGGCACCCTCGCGAACGTGGTTGCCGTCTCTCGCCGCGCGGACGTGCTCGGCATCACAGGCGGGCGGAACTTGCGTTACCTGTTGGAGAGCACCGCTCTCCTGTGGCTGGCGGTCGGCGTGGTGGTCGTGGTGACTCTGCGCGCGGGGATGAAGAGCGTCGAGACCGCAACGGCCCGACGTAACCGCGTCGCGAGCATCGGCGTCGCAGCTGTCGGCATCCTGGTGTTCGCCCTGTCGACGGCGTCGTGGTCGCAGAGCCTCGCGCACGCGGTCGAACGGAACGAGGGCCGCGAAGCACGCGTGTGGGTCGAGGCGCTCCGCGAGAGCCTGCCACAGCCGCCACCTCCGCTCATCGACTCGCCGTTGCCCGAGTCCTTCGGCCTCCCCCCGCTCCACCCCTACGACATGGTGGCGGCCGCCCTGCCGAGCCTGGGCTGGAAAGATGTCCGCACGACGACATCGCTCGAGGGAGCCTGGGTTGTCGGGCCCGATGGTTCCGCGGGCCCCGCGACTATCGCGAACCCTCACGTCGCGCTCTCGGAAAGCGAGTGCAGCGATGGAAGCACCAACATCGCCGTGCCTCGAGCTCAGAGCGGCGGGCGTTCGTTCGTCATTCTGGAGTTCTCCCGCGCCACCGGCAGCACCGTTGCCTTCCTGTTCGACGATGGTTGGACGACGATCGAACGCCCGGAGCAGTCCGGGGCGGTCGCCGTGTACATTCCGGGTCCCATCGACGGCGACCTGCAGATCAGCACCCAGGGCAACGCGATGTGTGTCGATTCCGTGATCGTCGGCGACATCGTCCCCTCTCCGACTCCGCGCGAAGGGGACTGACGATCAGCACGCGACACCTCTCCGAGACATCGGTAGGGCGAAGCGCCGAGTTCCCCGAGTTTCCCAGCGCAGGCGGACGGTGTCTCGCAGACCGCGACAGTACACTGGTGGGGAAGACAACGAATCGATGCCGTCGCGCAGCGACAACACCGATGGAGGACGGCGCGCCCCGTCTCGTCCGCGCGGTGCGGGCCCGTGGCCGCGAACGCCGGTGGGTCCTCCGTCAGAAGGAATCTCATGAGTGAACATCCTGCGATCCCGTTCAATGATCTGTCGCGCGGGTTGCAGCGTGATCGCGAGAGCCTGTTGCGCGCTGCGGCGGAGGTCATCGATTCAGGGTACGCAGTCCACGGCACTCAGCATCGGGCGTTCGAGTCCGAACTCGCGGCGTACGTCGGTGTGGACCACGCGGTCGGTGTCGCCAATGGCACGGACGCGCTCGAACTCGCGATCAAAGCGGTTCGCCCCGCTGACCGCTCCGTGGTGATCACCGCTGGAAACGCTGGTGGATACACCTCGACCGCCGTCGTGCGCGCCGGCCTGACCCCCCGGTATGCGGACGTGGACCCCACGACGTTGTGTCTGACGGCGGACACGGTACGCGACCTGATCGACGACGAGGTCGGCGTCGTCGTCGTCACTCATCTCTATGGACACGTCGGCGAGGTTTCTGCGTTGCGCGCGCTGTGCGACACCAGAGGAATCGCCCTTGTCGAGGACTGCGCGCAGGCGATCGGGGCAGACTCACCCTCGGGCCGAGCCGGAACATTCGGTCACGCGGCGACAATCAGCTTCTACCCGACGAAGAACCTCGGTGCGGTCGGGGACGGTGGTGCGGTCGTCACACGATCTCAGCACGTGGCAGACCGCGTGCGGCAGCTACGTCAGTACGGGTGGAGCACCAAGTACGACGCCGCACTATCAGGGGGAACCAATTCGCGCCTCGACGAGATGCAAGCTGCCTTCCTGAGGGTTCGCCTCCCCCTGGTCGACGGCTTCAATCAGCGTCGGCGGGACATCATCGCGCGGTACGGAACCGCCGCGTCCGGCGTCGACCCGGAGGCGCTCGCCGTCTTGCCTGCCCTCGGCGGCCACGGCGCCCACCTCGCCATCTGCCGCAGCCGCAAGCGGGACGCCGTTCGTGCGCGACTGCGCGAAGCGGGCATAGCCACCGATGTGCACTTCCCCCTCCCCGATTGGACGCAAGCGGCTTTCGCTCGGTACGCCCCTTCGGCGCCACTCCCGCACACCGAGGCAGCGTGCAATGAGGTGTTCAGCCTGCCACTCTTTCCGGAACTGTCCGAGGCCGAGGTGGAGCGCGTGTGCGCGACGCTGAGGAGCGTCGCGTGACGGCCTTCTCGATCGTCATCCCGGTGTACGGCAACGAGGAGAACATCCCTTCCCTCGTCGCCCGTCTCAACGAGCTCATGCGCGACCTCCCCGCGGACACCGAGGTGGTGTTCGTCGTGGACGGTTCACCCGATGGCTCCTACGAAGCGCTTGTCGCCGCCCTACCCGATGCGGGATTCCACTCTCAGCTGCTTCAGCACTCGCGTAACTTCGGCTCCTTCGCGGCGATCCGCACTGGCCTCGCCGCGGCACGGGGGGAAGCGATCGGCGTCATGGCCGCCGACCTGCAAGAGCCCGCAGAGCTGATGATCGAGTTCTCCCGCACCTTGTCGACGGGCGCGCTCGACGTCGTCGTGGGCCGCCGGACAGCTCGCAACGACCCCGCGTTGTCGAGCATCGGTGCGCGGACGTTCTGGGGTATGTACCGTCGATTCATCGCTCGTGACATGCCGCCCGGGGGCGTCGACGTCTTCGGATGCACCCGGGCTGTTGCGCAACAGCTGGTCCAGATGACCGAGGCGAACTCGAGTCTCGTTGCTCAACTGTATTGGGTGGGTTTTCGCCGAGCCGAGATCCCCTACGAACGCCAACCGCGCCAAGAGGGAAAGAGCCGTTGGACTCTGCGCAAGCGTCTCAAGTACCTCCTCGACAGCGTGTTCGCTTTCACGAACATTCCTTTGGACGTGCTCTTGGTCGGCGGCGTGCTCGGAGGTTTCCTCGTCGTGATCGTCGCGATGGTGATCCTCGGCTACTACCTCGCCGGACAGATCAATGAACCCGGATACGTGCCCCTGATGCTGACGATCTTGTTCTCGACGTTCCTCACGATCACCTCGATTGGGATCGTCGGCGCATACGTTTGGCGAATCTTCGACAACACCAAGCAACGCCCCACGGCCATCGTGATGAAGCGCGAGGAGTGGTGACAGCCGTTCCGAATGGACGCCGCACCACGCGCCAAGCGGCGTGGCGGTTCCTCGTGATCGGTGCGACGAACACGCTCGTGACCACGGCAGTATTGGTCGGGCTCAGCTATGTCATGCCCGGGTGGCTGGCCTATACGATCTCTTTCGGCCTGGGATTGGTGTACTCCACCGTGTTTGCCGCGAGGTGGGTGTTCACGCGCGACGGCTCCCCGCGCGCAGCGATCGCATACGCGCTCTGTTACGTCGTCATCTTCCTGGTCGGGCTCGTTGTCATCGCGGGTATCGAGGCCCTGGCGTGGCCCGCGTTCGCGAACGCCCTGAGCGTCGTGGTCACCGCACCTTTGGGTTTCGTGGCGGGTCGGATTGTTTTTGCAGAGCGTGAGAAAGGTCGACATGACTGACACGGCAGGCTACTTCGTACACGAGAACGGAATCTGCGAGAGCACGGCGGTGGGCAGCGGCACCAGGATCTGGGCGTTCTCACACGTGCTCCCCGGTGCCGTGATCGGTGACGACGTCAACGTCAATGACCACGTCTTCGTGGAGAACGATGTCCGAATCGGCGACCGAGTGACGCTCAAGTCGGGCGTCCAGATCTGGGACGGAATCCGTTTGGGCGATGACGTCTTCGTCGGCCCCAATGTCACCTTCACCAACGACCGATTCCCCCGCAGCAAGCAGTACCCCGATTCCTTCGCCACGACAGTGATCGAAGACGGCGCATCACTTGGCGGAGGAGCGGTGATCCTGCCTGGCATCCGCGTCGGACGGAGGGCCATGGTGGGAGCGGGCGCCGTCGTGACGAAGGATGTGCCGCCCTACGCGATCGTCGTCGGGAATCCCGCCCGTATCGTCGGATACACCGAGACAGCAGGAGGTCATGTTCCCGAGACGGCCCCCGTCGCGGGAACGACTGCGGGGTTGACGCGTTTGCGGACGGTGAGCGACATCCGCGGAGCGCTACTCCCGATCGATCTTCCCGGCGATCTTCCGTTCGAGGCGCAGCGGGTGTTCTTCGTTTACGGAGTTCCGTCGAAGGAGGTGCGCGGTGAACATGCGCACCGGCAGTGCGAACAGTTCCTCGTCTGCCTGACCGGTAGCGTCTCGTGCATCGTGGATGACGGCAAGGACCGAAGCGCCTACGTGCTCGACGATCCGTCACTCGGCCTCTACATGCCGAAGATGACATGGGGCACCCAGTACGACTACAGCCCCGATGCTGTGCTGATCGTCTTCGCATCCCATCCGTACGACGATGGCGACTACATCCGCGACTATGAGGAGTTCCGGGAATTGGCGAACTCTTGAATGCGGATGCGGATGCGGGACGGCGTGCGGGGGGGACGAACCCTCCCGGCTCCGAGATCGCCTCCCTGCCGGGCGACCGCGCTGGCAGAACGTGGTGCCTCTTCTTGGACCGCGATGGCGTCATCAACGAGAGGATCCGCGACGGCTACGTCCGCACATGGGACGGTTTTCATTTCCTCCCCGGCGTTCTCGACGCGCTTCGGTCGCTCGCGGCGTGGGCACCGCGCATCGTCGTCGTGACGAACCAGCAGGGCGTCGGCAAGCGACTCATGAGCGCGGATGCTCTAGACGAGATCCACCGCCAGATGGTCAGCGACGTGGCGCAGGCGGGCGGGCGCATCGACGCCGTGCAGTACTGCCCGCATCTGGCGTCCGAGGAATGCACGTGCCGCAAACCCCTGCCGGGAATGGCGACGGCTTATCTGGACGCGCACCCCGACATCGACGGTTCACTGAGCATCATGGTCGGCGACACCGACTCCGACATCGAAATGGCGCGGCGATTGGGTGCCATCACCGGGGGCTGCGTCGCCGTGCGCATCGACGGCGCGCAGGACCCGTGTGCAGACCTGACGTTCATCGGTCTGACGGAGTTCGCCGCCGCCGTCGACGCGGCGCGTAGGTCTTAATCCGTCGAGTAGCCGAAGCCGTCTTCGATCGCCTGCATGAGCGAGTGGATGACCACGAGCTCTGACTCCTGGATGCGGTCCGCCCAGCGACTCTCCCCCAGGGCGAACGAAACGTCAGCCACCTCTGAGATCGCTGTCCGGGCGGGACCCGAGGAGGCCACGACCGTCCCGCCGGCGGCCTTCATCGCCTCGGCGGCACGCAAGACGTTGGCGGACTTCCCGCTCGTGCTCAGCGCGAGCAGCACGTCTCCGGGACGCGCGAGGGCCTCGATGAACTTCGAGAACACGTACTCATAGCCGTAGTCGTTCGCCACGCACGTCAGGTGCGAGGGGTCCGAGATCGCGATCGCGCGCAGCGGCGGACGACTGGCACGGAATCGCCCCGTCAACTCCTCCGCGAAGTGCTGCGCGTTGGTCATGGAACCGCCGTTGCCGCACGCGAAGAGAGTGCCCCCGCTCTTGAGACTCGTGACCATCAGGTCGGAGGCGCGCTCGAACGCGAGCCCGAAGCTCTCGTCATTCGCGAGCGCCGTCATACGCGCCGCGTTTTCGAGGAGATTGTCTGCGACGACACTCATGCCGTTCACCTTCCCGTTCTCGCCGCGTCAGTCGCGGCGCACCTGCTGCCCCTGCGACAGCCTTGTCGTGGAGACGCCGTCGAGCAGCGAGACGATGTGTACCGTCCCACCCCAGGCTTTGGCGTCGTCGCCCCCCACCACCTCATCGGGTCGGTAATCCGAGCCCTTGACGATCACATCAGGGCGGATGGCACGGATAAGGTCGCGGGGCGTGTCCTGTTCGAACACCGTGACGAAGTCGACGTAGCGCACGGCATCGAGCACCGCCATCCGGTCCGCTTGGGGCTGCAGCGGTCGCGCCGGGCCCTTCAGTCGCGCGGTCGAGGCGTCCGAGTTGACGCCGACGACGAGCACGTCACCCAGACCGCGAGCCTCTTTCAGCAGGCTCACGTGACCCGCGTGCAGCAGATCGAACACGCCGTTCGCGAACACGACCCGCTTGCCCGCTGCCTTCTCGACCGCGACGAGCTGCGCCAGCTCCTCCCAGTCCTCGATCGTTCCGGGGCGGTCCTCGGGAGCGGATTCCACGAGCAGCTCGTTGAGGAGGTCGGCGGCGGTGACGACGGCGGTCCCGGGACGCCCGCAGGCGATTCCCGCGGCCATGTTGCCCACCTGCACGGCCTGGAGGATCGTCATCCCGCTCGCGAGGCCGACAGCGATGCCCGAGATCATCGAGTCCCCGGCACCGGACACGTCGGAGACGAGTCGAGCGCGGGTGGGGATGCGGGTGCGGGAGTGCTTCTCGATGACTTCGACGCCGATCGCCGACAACGACACGGCGAGGGCGCCAATGCCCTCCACCAGCAGTCGTTGCGCGATCGTGTCGAGGCTCGCCTCGTCCGGGGCGGATGCCGTGAGGCCCGCCATCTGCGAAGCCTCGGCGAAATTGGGCTTGACGACGGTCGCACCCCGGTACTTCCGTATGTCGTCCGATTTGGGGTCCGCGATCACCGGAACGCTGTACGTCTGCGCCACCGCGACGATCCTGGCCACCAGGGCCGCGTCGAGAAGTCCCTTCGCGTAGTCGGAGATCACGACCGCTGTGGCTCGAGAGTTCCCTTCCAGCGCGTCTTGCAGCGCTCCGACCACCTCGTCCGCGCTGACGGTATCGAGCGCGGCCTTGTCCTCGCGATCGAGCCGGACGATCTGCTGCTGACCCGCCACGACACGGAGCTTCTCGATGGTGGGCGCGTCGCCACGCTGCACCCGCACGGTCGACACCCCCGCGTGTTCGAGGATGCGCTCCAACTCACGACCGGACGCATCCAGCGCCCAGGACGTGATCAAGGTCGTACGCGCACCCAGCGCCGCGATGTTCATGGCTGCGTTGGCCGCGCCACCTGCGACGCTGCGGTCCTGATGCACCTGGAGGACGGGAATCGGCGCCTCCGGCGAGATGCGGTTGACCACGCCCTCCACGTACCGATCCAGCATGGCGTCGCCGATCACGATGACGTGCGTGTCCTCGAACTCGAGGAGATGACGCGGGGTGATCAATGACGAAGAGAGCATGGATGGTTCCAGAGCTTGATTCGAGCAGGACCGAACGAGACTATCCGACTCAGCTCGCGGCACCCTGGAGCAATCCCGTGATCGCCGTGACGGCGTCGGCGGCCCGCACCTGTCGGATGCAGTGCGGCTCGCCCGCGACGCACTCCTCGGTGCAGTCCGGCGACGGCGTAGCCGGCTGAAGCACGACGTTCCGGGCAGACCAGGGCCCGAATCGCTCGGGCGCGTTGTCGCTCCACGGCGAACCGCTCGCGGGATGACAGGTCACGACGACGATCGGAAGGTCGATCGCGCTGGCGATGTGCTGGAGGCCCGAATCGTTGCCCAGGAACAGATCCGACCGGGCGATCGCCGCGGCGCTCTCGCTGAGCGTCAATCCGCCCGCGAGGTCGAGGGCGGCGATGCCACGCTGGCGCAGGAGCTGCGCGAGACGTTCCGCACGCTGCGCGTCGACCGCACCACCGAGGATCTGCACCGTGACGGGACCCGCCTCGGCGAGTGCGCCCATCGCTTCACTCACATCCTCCACGGGCCACTGACGCTTGGCGTCGCGTGCACCGATCCCGATGGCAACGACGAGTCCCGGCGCGGACGGCAACGGCGCCATCTCGGCGACGCGTTTCGCGTCGCGATCGTCGAAGAGCTCGTGCCCGATCGACGGGTTCTGAGCCGTCGGCCAGTCAAGTCCGAGGCGCTGGGCGACCCTGCGTAGCTGCCCGACGGTCAGCAACGGCGTGTCTCCCCGTTCGATCTCATCGGTCAACAACTGGGACTGGTCGCCGAACCACACCGGCTCCCTTTCGGGCACGGGCGCGAACCCGACGATCGAACGGGCGCGGGATGCAGCGGCGAGGTAGCGCACGGGTGTGTCGTCGAAATCCCACCGCGGAAGGACCGCAAGGTCGTAGCCCCGCAGCCGGAAGCGACGCAGCGCCTGTCTCGCGGTGAGGATCTGCCGCTTGGGCGCCGATCCTTCGGTGATCGGCGTCCACTCGATGACCCGGTCCACTGTCGATGCCGCGTGGAACATCGCCGCCGGTCCAGGCTTGACCACGAGGTGGATCACGGTCTTCGGCCACTGCAGACGCATCGCCGCCAGCAGCGCCAGCGTGGTGGCCGTATCGCCGATCTCGTCGCTGCGCAGGATGACGACGCGGCGCGGCGCCTTCGCTGGGTCCCAGGGGCGTCGGCGCCAGGAGCCGAACAGCCGGAGAAACAGCCGCGGGGACAGTGGGTCCCGATGGCGGATGGCGTTCGCCGTCCACACGATCCGTCGGAGCAGGTTACGTGGCCTCACCGATCGAGTCTATCGACGCCGGAGCGCGCCGCCTTCGCCGCCTCGGCCAGCACGGCGGCGCGGGCGTCGAACGAGTGCTCGCGCCTCACGGATTCGCTGATCTCCTTCAGCCGGTCGGCGTTCGGGAAAAGCGTGTCCGCATCGGAGCGGAGGAGCTCGACGAGATGCTCGGCGTCGCGATACGTCACGACTGCCCCCTGGAAGAGCTCTTCGATGCCATAGACCTGCTCGGAGATCACGCGCCCGCCGACGGCGACGACGTCGAACGGTCGCATCGCGATGAACCCCTCGCGACGCATGGCGGGCCATTGGTCGTTGAGGACGACCGACGCCCGCTCGTAAAGGGCCGGGAGTTCCTCGTTGTCGATGGACTCGGCAGTGATGGCGGATGCGGGAACGAAGGGACGCCAGTCGGGGCCGTAGACCTTCACGTCGATGCCGGCGCGCACGGGCGCCACGACACTGGGCCGCGGAATGCCCCGCGCCGTGCCCACGAAGACGATGTCGTCACCGCGCGCGAGCCCTCGGGGGGTGAACTTGTCGGTGTCCGTGCACTCGAGCAGCGGCTCCACCGCGATGCCCCACCGCTCGCCGGCTCGTTCAGCCCACGGCGCGGAGGCGGCGAAGACACGGTCGAACTGCTTCAGCTCGGCCCGGGTGATCTCATCAGGGTGGCTGATGATCCACTCCAGGTTGACTCCCGTCGCCGGCGGCTGGATGCGGTACGGGCCACGCACGACGACGTTGACGTCATCGAGGTAGGCCGTGGGCCTTCGAGCCGCACCGAAAGCGTCGATGACGACGACGTGTCCGGCACGGCGAAGTGCGGCGGCGAGACCGTGAGCGAAATGTGTGTCACCCCACACCTCGCCACGCTTGCCCGCTGGCGAACAGATCTTGATCGCCCACCTCTGCTGCGACACGTCACGACGGCGTACCTCGAGGACAGGGACGGCGGTACCCCCATCGAGGCGCCATCCACGTACCGAGAAGCCGGCCTCGGCGAGGATGTACTCGACCCGTTGGTGATCATCGCCGGACACGCGCACGGGCACCGGGCGCCCGTCGCCCCGACCGCGTCGGAACGCGTACTCGGGTTCATCGAGCACAGGAGCAACGGCGGGAAGGGCGATGCACCGGGGCATGTTCTGCCACGCGATGCCCGAAAGGTCGTCGACCGATCGGCTGGCGAAAGCGACCCGTGTCGCCGCGCGAGGCATGACGAACGAGCGACCCAATGGCCGCGGAACCTCGACGTGGTCGCCAAGGCGCAACACGTCCTCATGGGGATGACCGCCGAGCACGACACAGTCGCCGCCGGCGACGTCCACCCGCCCGATGCCCACTCCACACGAGGTACCGTCGCCCTCGCGGTGGACGGGGACGACGCACACGCCAGTCTCGGCGCGCCCGACCAGCTCCGCGAACTCCTCGTCCGTCACCGAGCCGCGGGCATCGAGGACGGCGACAAGCGGAGCGCTCCCCCCCTCGGTCGCATCGGCGACGACTCGTGACCAGATCGTCCTCGCGGGATACGAGCGAAAACGGATACGCGGCTGCACCCCTGCCATCAGGGCGGACGTCACCCACTGGGATGCATCGACATCGACCAGAGCCACCGTCGCAGTGAGGCGCCCATCAGCGACCAGACCCGCGACCTGAGCCAGCTTTCGCGCGTAGCCTCGATCGCGGCCCTGCACGACGCGCACGAGATCGAGCTCGCTCTCCGATCCCAGCTCGGCTGTGCGGGGGAAACGACCTCGGCGCCACCCGCGTGCGGCGCCGATCGCCTCGCGCCGCAGTTGCGCGAGGGTGAGTTCGCGACGTGCTCCCGGGGCGGACAGGAGGATGCGGGTGTCATGGGTCCGCCAGACGTCCTCGAGCGCCGCCTGCTGGTCGCCCGGGTTCTCTCGTGCGTAGGCCACGGCATCCCACAGCGGGTGCACCTGGACGGTCGGGCGGTCACTCAGCAGGTACGCGTACAGCGCAGGCACACGGAAGACCTCCGGCAGTGTCCCACCTGCGTGGATCTCGTCGAACAGCGGATTGAGACTCAGCCCACGGCGAAAGCCCACGGCGATGTAGTGCGCGATCGCCGCATCCCGCGGGAGCGCGCTGACGCCGAGCTGCGCAGCGTAGAAGGCTGCGTCGACGAGATCCGAGCGCCGGATGATGCGCCACCACCACAACCGGTCGCCGGCCCGTATGGCGGGTCCGAGCACCGGAACATCTCGGAGCGCCCGAACAAGGCGACGCAGACGGGTCTTCAGCACTCTCAACGTCCCTCGCGCCCGCGTCGCAGGCGGCGCAATCGCCGCCACAGCGGGTGCCGGTCGTAGATCGCCGCGACGATCTCCTCGCGCTGACGCGCGAGCCGGTCCTCCAGCTCGCGCGCGAACTCCTCGCGCAGGCGCCGCTCGATCGCCGCCAGGTACAGCGGGAGCCCCGCGCCGTTCGTCGCGACCCACTCGCGCAACGCCGCATCCCGCACGGCGGCGTCGTCGCGCTCGTGCGCGCCGGCCAGCTCGAACATGCTGTTGGCGTCGGCGCCGACGGTGTCGGGTCGCTGCGTCCAGAACGCGAGCGGCTCGCCGGCGAGGAATCCGACCGGACGCACCGCGGTCACGCGCAAATAGAACTCCCAGTCCTCGACGGTCTCGAGGTTCTCGTCGTAGTAGCCGACCTGGTCGTGCAGTTCCCGACGATAGAGGAACGAGATCGGCACGGCACGGTTCACCTCGAGGAGGCTCGAAAAGGTGACGGCGGTCATTCCGCGCCAGAAGGGCTCACGTCCGTACTCGACCCAGCGCCCGTTCTCCCGGCGCTCGTAGACGATCTCCGTTGCCGTCATCACGCCCGCATCCGCCGGATGCGCGTCGAGGTGCGCGACCGTCTGCGCGAGAAACGTCGGCGCCCACCGGTCGTCGTCGTCGTGGAGGACCACGAACTCGGCGTCTGTGCTGCGTAGACCCAGATTCGCCGCGGCGCAGCGCCCGCCCGGCGCCTCGGTCTCCACCACACGCACGCGGTCGGCCACCGTCGAGGCGGCGACCGTGTCGCCGATGGGACCGAGAGCACCCTGGTCGTTCACGACCACGATCTCGGCGTCGGAGTACGTCTGCGACGCGACATCGGCCAGCGCCCGCGCGAGGAACTCCGGACGGTCCTTCGTACGGACGATGACAGCGACGCGCGGGTTCACGCCCCCAGCCTATCCAGCGCCATCACAGCTCCGAATGCAGGGCCCAGACGCGCTCGGCGTGGTCGCGCCAGGAGAAGGCACGACCACGATCGGCGGCGCGCACCGCGTACCGCTTTCTGCTCTCCTCTGAGGCGAGCACCTGCCCGAGCGCGTCCGAGAAGGACTCGACCGGGGCGATCAGCGCACCGTCGAGGAGCACCTCCTCGTGAACGTCCGAGGCCATCGCCACGAGAGGCACGCCGAGCGTCAGCGCCTCGACCGCGCGCCACGGGAAGGCGCTGAGCGCCGAGGGCGCGATCACCGCCGTCGCGACGTCGAACACGGACGCCCGGTCGGGCGCGTCGGGGTGCGTGTGCACGCGGACGCGCTCGGCGGAGAGCCCCGCGGCCGCGGCGAGGTCGAGAACCCGCTGCTCCGACCCGGGAAGCGCGTCCATCACCACGACACCTCGATCGCAGCCGTGCGAGGCGATCGCAGAGAACGCGGTGGCGAAGGCGGCGTCGTCGCACCGGGACCCTGCGACGACGATGACCTCCTCCCCGACGCCGAGTTCACGGCGCCGGCCGACCGCATCCGAGGGCACGGTGAACCCGCGTGGCGCAGCACCCGGGATGACCCGCACACGTCCCGCCAGCCGCGGCGCGATCTCGGCGAGCTTGGCTGCGAGCGCGTGTGTGGGAACGACGACGGCGTCGGCGAACTTCTCTGCGCGGCGCAGCAGCGCACGCTGCGAGGCCACGGCGGCGCGGGGAAGATCGCCGGGGATCTCCCAGGCGCACAGCTCCCACAGCGTCACGACGGTCTGGTCGTTGTCGTTCACGCGATCGTGACGCACCAGCGGCGCGAGTGGTCCCGGCGCATGGATGAGCCCTCCGCCGATGCCGGGTGCGATCCCGAGCTGCCATGACGCGGCCAAGGCGGGCCGCGCCAGAGGTGCGCGCCAGACATCCGCCAGTCCGGCGATCTCGGCCGCAGCGCTCTCCGCACCGGCCGGCACGATGGCACCGACCGCGCATCCGCGCGGCGCCGTCGCTACGAGGGCGGCAGCGATCTCGCGCGCGGCTTCGGCGGCATCCGGATCGACCACATCGATCAGCTGATCGAGCACGAGGCGGAGCGTGACGGTCATCCTTCGAGACTACCCATCCGTTCGCGTCGGCTTCTGGGAGCTCA
This sequence comes from Microbacteriaceae bacterium PS02066, assembly GCA_029959545.1. Lineage (GTDB taxonomy): Bacteria > Actinomycetota > Actinomycetes > Actinomycetales > Microbacteriaceae > Microbacterium > Microbacterium binotii. The sequence goes on from JASCPH010000009.1 coordinate 55,829, forward strand.
CCGCTCCGGTATGCTCTCAGCCCTCCGGAGTCGGGGAGGGCGTCGGCGGATAAAGGGCCTGCTGCACGATCTGGTGCACCTTGTCGTAATCCGGGTTGCGATCGTCGATCCCACCCTGGGGCGTCAGCTCGATCGAGGTAACGGGTTGTTTTTTCGCCTTGATGGCGAGCTCGACGAAGTACCCGAGCATGGTCTGCGGGATGTCCGTCTTGACGAGGTGCGTGCCCGCTGCGGCGACGTCCTGGAACCGGCTGAGGACGTTGCCCGGGGTGAACTGCGCGAGGATCGCCTCCTGCAGCTGCCGCTGGCGCAGCATGCGGTCCCAGTCGTTCGTCGTATAGCGCGAGCGGGCGTACCACTGGGCCGTGTCGCCGTCCATGTGCTGCTCACCGGGCTCGATCCACCCGATCGCCCACTCCTCGGCGCTCTGCCCCTCGTAGGCGGGTCCGCCGCCCTTCGGCAGGCGCTCGGTCACGTTGATGTCGACACCTCCCAGCGCATCGATCAACGCGGCGAAACCGTCCATGTCGATGAACGCGTAGAACGGGATCTGGATGCCGAGGATCCCCTCCGCGGCGTCCTTGGTCGCTTCGATCCCGGGCTCGGAGCCGTTGGCGACCGCATCCGGATAGATCGAATTGCCGTCCTGGCAGACCTCGACCTCGGTACGCAGCTGGTTGATCCCGCTACCCCACCCGCACGTGGCGCTGGGGTGCGATTCGTGACCGTTCGGGTACTTGTCCTGCATCGGCCCCGGGGCGAACGGAAAGTTGGGCATGTCCCGCGGGATTCCGAAGATCGTGGTCGCCCCGGTCTGGGCGTTGATCGAGACGACCGAGATGCTGTCGAACCGCATGGAGTCGCGGCCCTCGCCGCTGTCTGCGCCGAGCAGCAGGATGTTGTAGTAGCCGTCGACGGGTTCCACGGCGGGCCCGGTCTGGGTGAAGACCGCACCGAGCGCGTCGCGCGCGGCACCGACCGAGTTCGACGCCCAGACCGCACCCGCACCGGACAGCACGAGAGCGCCGATGGCGACGATCGAGGTCGCGAGTCGCGCCCAGGGCCGGACTTTCACAAGTCGGACGAGACGAAGGGTGTCGATCGTGAGGACGATCCACAGTCCCGCGTAGAGGAACAGTATCCCCTGCACGATCAGCATGGGCACAGGGCGGAGGAGAGCGAGCCATCCCGGAACCCAGGCACCCGTGGCGAGATCGACGAACGTACCGAGATCGATCAACGCGATCACGGCGCAGATGAGCGCGAGCGCCCACAGCAGCAGCGTGGCACCGAGGCCGAACCGTCCCAGCCGACGGTTGCCCGCCAGCGCCTGAGCGGAGCCCGGCACCAGGAAGTTCAGCACAACGAGCCACCACGCGCGACGAGTCATCACGGTGCGTGACGAGCTGTCGGGATATCGCAGCGGGTAGGGGTTCACCACGGGCGGAGCCGCCTGCCGCCGGCCGGGGCGCGGCGGGCTCACGGCACTCACAAAGAGTCCTTCAGCCGCTGGTTCTTCTGCTCGACGATCTGCTCCAGCTCCCTCGCGTACGACTCGAGTCGATCGGCGATACCGGGGTCCCCCGCGCCCAGGATCCGCGCGGCCAGGATTCCGGCGTTGCGCGCCCCGCCGATCGAGACGGTCGCGACGGGGATCCCTGCCGGCATCTGCACGATGCTCAGCAGCGAATCGAGACCGTCCAAGGTCGCGAGCGGGACGGGGACTCCGATCACGGGGAGCGGGGTGACGGAGGCGAGCATCCCGGGCAGGTGCGCCGCCCCGCCCGCACCGGCGATGATGACGCGAAGCCCGCGCGAGCGAGCGTCGACGCCGTACCGGTGCAGCTTCTCGGGAGTGCGGTGCGCCGAGACGACCTCGACCTCGTGCGGGATGCCGAACTCGGTGAGAGCGGCCGAGGCCTCGCTCATCACACGCCAATCCGAGTCGGAGCCCATGACGACGCCGACCAGGGGCGCCTCGGAAGAATGCAGCGGCCGGGTCACCCGTCAAGGCTAGGCGGCGTCACTGGAAGATCACCGCAACGGCGCGCGAGGTCGGACCCGTCAGTCCAAGAAGTGCGCGGCCGCGGCCCGCGCCTCGTAGACCACGTCGTCGAGGTCGTCGCCGGCGACATTGACGTGCCCGACCTTGCGCCCCGGGCGGGGTGCCTTGCCGTACGTGTGCACCTTCGCAGCCGGATGCGCGGACATGGCGGCGTCGAACCGGTCCTCGAGCGTCCCCTCGGCGGGTCCGCCCAGGATGTTGATCATCACCGACCACGGCGCGCGCACGCGTGCAGCGCCCAGCGGCAGATCGAGCACGGCACGCAGGTGCTGCTCGAACTGGCTCGTGACGGCACCGTCTTGGCTCCAGTGACCGCTGTTGTGCGGCCGCATCGCGAGCTCGTTGACGAGCAGTCGCTCGTCCGTGGTCTCGAAGAGCTCCACCGCCAGCATGCCGGTGACACCGAGGCCCTCCGCGATCGCGATGCCGATGCGCTCGGCCTCCGCGGACAGTCGGCCTTGCGCACCGGGGGCGGGTGCCACGACCTCGGCGCAGACGCCGTCGCGCTGGACCGTCTCGACCACCGGGTACGCGACGATCTCGCCGGAGGGCCGCCGCGCGACCTGCTGCGCGAGCTCGCGGCGGAAGTCGACGAGCTCTTCGACCAGGAGGGCTCCGCCACGGGCGTCCTCCGCCAGGGCGGTGAACCAGTCCTGCGCCTCGGTCGCCGCCGACACCACACGCACGCCCTTGCCGTCGTAGCCGCCGCGCGGCGTCTTCACAACCGCACGATGGCCGTGGTCGTCGAGGAACTCCTGCAGCTGATCGGCGTTCTCCACGCGCGCCCAGTCGGGCTGGGGCATGCCGAGCTGCGTCAGTCGCTCGCGCATCTCGAGCTTGTCCTGGGCGAACCGCAGCGCATCGGGGCCAGGATGCACGGCGACGCCGTCGGCGACGAGAGCGCGCAGCACATCCTGCGGCACGTGCTCGTGATCGAAGGTCAGCACATCCACGTCGCGGGCGAAGGCGCGCACCGTCTCCAGGTCGCGGTAGTCGCCCACCGCCGTCGCGGCGAGCGCCGCGCTCATCCCCTCGGACTCGGCCAGCACCCGGATCTCGAGTCCGAGCTCCGCCGCCGGAGCGATCATCATCCGGGCGAGCTGTCCGCCGCCCACGACTCCCACGCGCACCGCCATGATTCCCCTTCCGGACGCTGACCATTCTTCCTCACGCCGGCGCCGACCGCGGGCGCCGCGGGGACGACGGCCGATCAGGCAGGGGCACCGGGCGGCGCGGGAAGCGGCTGCGCATCGCGGTGGGCGAGGATCTGGTTGACCTCGACCTGGTCGACGAGCACCTCGTGCACCAACTGCGCCTGCGGGATGCGGCGGATCACCAGCGGCGCGTCCACCCCGTCGTCGAGGATCAACGTCCCGGTGCGCCAGAGCCGCTGCAGGGGCCCCCGGCGCACCGTGATGCGATAGCCGCGGACGTGGCTGAGCTCGCGCGTGCGGCGACCGAACGCGCCCGAGCGCTCGATGACGCGACGGGTCGTGACGGTGTACGTGTGCGAGAGCCAGGCGAGATAGGGGATGACGACGAGAACCAGGACGACGAGTCCGGCTGCCGACAGCAGCATCCAGTCCTCGAACGGCGCCGGGAGGTTCCCCAGGAAGTACCCGACGGCTCCGGCGACCGCGATGAGCACGAGCGCGCACCAGAAGAGCCGACGGGCGTGCCGCCGCGTGCGCACGATACGACGCTCCGGCGCCGAGACACCGGGTGCGGGCGTCGGCGGGCGGACCCCGAATCCGGTCGGCTGCGTCACGCTCCCATTGTGCCCTGCGCCGCCGCGCACACGCTGCTCACACGCCCGCCATGCGGCGACGGATGCGGCGCTCAGCGCACGTGCGTGACGTCTCCCGCCGCCACCGGCACCTCTGCACCACCGGCGGACACGACCAGTCGACCTTCGGCATCGATGCGCTCGGCGCGACCTTCGAGCGTGGTGCCGTCCGGCAGTGACACCACGACATCGCCACCCAGAGTCGTGCAGGTGGTCTCGACGGCGGACTGCACGCCGGCGGCGGCGGCGTCGCCGTCCGCGGCGATGAGAGCGGAGAGCAACTCGTCGAGCCCGCTCAGGTAGTCCGCCAGCAGTCTGTCTTCATCGGCCTCCTGGCCCAGAGCGGCGAAGGACACCGCGGTCGCGACGGGCAGATCCACCCGCGGCATCCGCGTGTTCACCCCCGCACCCACCACGACCGCGTCGAACTCGCCGGGCACGGCCTCGGCCAGGATGCCGCAGATCTTCTGGCCCTCAACGAGCACGTCGTTGGGCCACTTGAGTCCCACGGCCTGCGGGATGCCGCGCAGCTGTGCAGCGATCGCGCGCGTCATCGCGACGCCCGCGACGAGTGGGATCCATCCCCGCGCGTGAACCGGGAGAGCCCCCACCCGCACCACGACCGAGACCGCGAGAGCCGTGCCCGCCGGTGTCACCCAGGTACGATCCAGCCGCCCGCGGCCGCGGCGCTGGTCGGTCGTCACCAACACGGAGAGGTGCGGCCACCCGGCGTCGTCCGCCAGGACGGCGGCGACGACATCCGCGTTCGTCGAGTCGGTCGTCTCCACGACCTGCACCCGGGGGCTGACGGCGGCGGCGAGCGGGTATCCATCGGCGGGGATCGGCATGCGTCACACCCTACTCGCGGGCCCGGATGGCGCTCCCCCGTTGACAGCCCAGCCTCGCAGGTCACGGCGCCGACATCGGAGACAGACGACAGCGGATGCGGTACACACCTGTCGACACCCTCCAACGCCAGCAGAGACGGCGCCGATAGGGTGGAACGCGTGACGGACAGCCCCGACCTCTCGACCACCGCCGGCAAGATCGCCGACCTGCGCCAGCGCTACCAGGAAGCGGTCGTCGACGCCGAGAAGAACGCCCAGACCAAGCAGCACGCGAAAGACAAGCTCACGGCGCGCGAGCGCATCGAGCTGCTCGTCGATCACGGCAGCTTCGTGGAGATGGACGAGTACGTGCGTCACCGCACGACGGCCTTCGGAATGGAACGCTCGCGTCCGTACGGCGACTCCGTCGTGATCGGCACCGGCACCATCCACGGCCGCACCGTCGCCGTGTACGCGCAGGATTTCTCCACCTTCGGCGGCTCGCTCGGCGAGGTGGCGGGCGACAAGATCATCAAGATCATGGAGTTCGCGCTGCGCGCGGGCTGCCCCTGCATCGGCATCCTGGACTCCGGCGGCGCCCGCATCCAGGAGGGCGTGGTGGCGCTCGGCAAGTACGGCGAGATCTTCCGACTGAACACCGCTGCCTCCGGCGTGATCCCGCAGATCTCGCTCATCATGGGCCCTGCGGCCGGTGGGGCCGTGTACTCCCCCGCCCTCACCGACTTCGTCATCATGGTGGACAAGACGAGCCAGATGTTCGTCACCGGCCCCGACGTCATCAAGACCGTCACGGGCGAGGACGTCGGGATGGAGGAGCTGGGCGGTGCCCTCACGCACAACACCCGCTCCGGAGTCGCGCACTACCTCGCCGACGACGAGGACGACGCGATCGACTACGCCCGCACCCTGATCGGCTTCCTCCCCGACAACAACATGTCGGAGGTGCCGGGCTACGAGGGCGTCTTCGAGTTCGAGACGACGGATGCCGACCGCGCACTCAACACGGTCATCCCCGACTCCCCGAACCAGCCCTACGACATCCACCAGGTCATCGAGCACGTGGTGGATGACGGCGAGTTCCTCGAGGTCCAGCCCCTGTTCGCGCCGAACATCGTGATCGGCTTCGGCCGCGTCGAGGGCCGCACGGTCGGCGTGATCGCCAACCAGCCCTCGCAGATGGCGGGCACGCTCAACATCGATGCGGGCGAGAAGGCGAGCCGCTTCGTGCGGTTCTGCGACGCGTTCTCGATCCCGATCGTCACGCTCGTGGATGTCCCGGGCTATCTGCCGGGCACCGACCAGGAGTGGACGGGCGTCATCCGCCGCGGCGCGAAGCTGCTCTACGCATACGCGGAGGCGACGGTCCCCCTCGTCACCGTGATCCTGCGTAAGGCCTACGGCGGCGCCTACATCGTGATGGGCTCCAAGCAGCTCGGCGCCGACGTCAACCTCGCCTGGCCCACCGCGGAGATCGCCGTCATGGGCGGGCAGGGAGCGGTCAACATCCTCTATCGCGGCGAGATCAAGCGGGCCGAGGAGGCCGGCGAGGATGTCGCCGCAGTGCGCACGCGCCTCGCGAACGAGTACACCTACAACGTGGCATCCCCCTTCCTCGCGGCGGAGCGCGGCGAGCTGGACGGGATCATCGAACCGGCCCAGACCCGCGTCGCGATCGCCAAGGCGCTGCGCTCCCTGCGCGGCAAGCGTGCCAGCCTGCCGCCCAAGAAGCACGGGAACATCCCCCTATGACCCTCGAGGAACCCGGCGACGCACTGCGAATCGAGGTGCGCAGGGGGAACCCCGACGACGTCGAGCTCGCCGCGGCGATCGCGGTCGTCGCCGCCGCTTACCGGCAGGAGGAGCAGGGTGCGGTGGCCGCGGAGCCGGCCCGACGCTCCGCGTGGTCGCTGTCGCAGCGCGGGCTGCGTCAGCCGCTGCGGCGCGACGCCGGATGGGGCGGATTCAGCGGCTGAGCCGCACCGCAGGAGCACCGTCGCGGGTGTCCCCCAAAGTACCTACAGACACTTCTCGCACCGCTTTCGCATACTGGAGGAGCTGGAACGCATCTTCGCGTTCGATCGGCCCGTTGACCGTCAGGGTGCACCAACCGGGTTCGATCTTGCGGGTGGTTTTCGGGTAACCACTCGCCCGGAGACGAGGGGCGAGCGACTCGCCGCCCCTCGTCTCCTTTCCTTTTGCCGGAGCGCGTGCGCAGCCGGCTGCCGGATCACGGACCTCAGCTCGCCGGGTGCTCGATCTCGCGCCAGAGATCGACGCTGTCTTCGTCGGACAGACCGAGCGTCGAGGAGGCCCGCCCGACGACGGTGACAGCCACCCGCTCGTCGGGCGACGTACGGATGTAGAGACGTTCGGATCGCGCCGAGCGCAGTGTCTGCGCGAGTTCGGCGCGGATGACGTGCAGCTGTTCCTCGGCGAGACCGTCGAGGCCGCCCTCGTCGAACATGGTGACCATCGCACCGCGCCGGCGCGCCGCATCCAGCGCCGCGCGCACGTCGGCGTCCAGCAGGCGCGGCCCGCGCAGTTCATCGCGCAGCCGCCCTTCGGCGATGCGGGCATCGGTGCGCTCGTCCTCCGACAGGCGACCGCCCGTCGCGATCGTGCGCGCCAGGATGGGACCGGCGACCGCCAGAGCGCGCTGCACCTGGATGCGACGCTCCCGCTGCTGGGAACCCTGCGCCGCTTGCACGGCCGATGCGGTGCGCTGCAATTCGCCGAGCCTCTCGGTGTCGCGCGCCGCGCGGTCCAGCGCGAACGTGAAGAAATGAGCACCGGTGACCCAGACCACCGAACCGATCAGGCCGAGACCGAGCGCTTCGACCGGACCCAGGAGAACCATCGACCATCCCGCGAGCACCGCGGTACCGCTCCATGCCGCCCATGGCCGGCGGCGGATGACGAGAATCGTCATGAGCGCGCCGAGTCCTCCGATGTACCAGGTGGCGTACTGCTCCGTGCGCGCCTCGGGCGGAATCGCCGCGGAGATGAGCGGCGGCAGCACCATGGAGACCAGGAGCGCCGCCATGCACAGCCACATGGGCAGCCGGTCGCTGCCCCGGGCGACGGTGATCTCCTGGCTGCGCGTGCGCAGCCCCGAGGTCATCCCCCAGAAGATGCAGAGCCAGGCCACGACGAGGAAGAGGATGAGCGCCGTCCACAGCAGCAGCGGCTCGCGAACCGGACCGGTGATCCAGGAGGCGCGCGCGACGAGGAAGCCGGTGAAGGCGACACCGAGCATCATGACGACGAACCGGATGCTGATCACGAGCGCACCGCCCGCCATGTCATCGTCACCTGGGTGCCTTCCTTGGAGGAGACCACCTCGGCACTCCCGCCGAACGCGCTCACGCGAGCCAGGATCGAGGCGCGGATCCCGAGCCGATCGGCCGGCACCTCGTCGATGTCGAAGCCGGGGCCGCGGTCGGAGACGACGATGACGACGCGACCGGGGTCCGCACTTCCGCTCACGCGCACCTCGAGCCCCGCGCCCGCGGCGTGCTCCACCGCGTTGGAGATGGCTTGGGCTGCGGCGAGCGCCAGCGCGCGAGCGACCCGACCGGGCACTTCAGGGGTGTCGGGGTCGAGGTCGACGACGAGTTCGGCCGGGCACTGCGCGTCGTCGATCGTCCGGCGGATGTCGGCCACGATCGCCTCGGCCGGCACGGGCGCATCGCTGCCTTCGCCCACGTCACGGTCGGTGTTGGCCAGCCGGGTCAGCGCCTCTCGCGCCATGGACACCGCAAGGTCGCTCTCCCGAGGCGTGCGAGCGCGCTCCGCGGCCAGCAGCGCCGCCAGCACACTGTCGTGCATGAGCGCGGCCACCGCGACGCGCTCGCGTTCCGTCGCGTTCACGGCGGCGGCTTGCGCGTACGAGCTCACGGCGCGCAGTCGCCGCTCGTCGATCGTCGAGGACGCGGTGCGAAAGGTCCACGCGAGCATCATCAGGACGCTGCCCAGGATGAGGGAGAACGAGGTGTCCAGCGACACCTCGATCCACGCATCGGCCACGAAGCGCAGCTCGATCATCCGGACGAGTCCGTAGGCGAAGGGCAGGAGCACGGTGATCGCGACGTGCGCGGGCCGGGGGAACACGATGACGCTCGCCACTGTGGCGACGGTCAGCAGGAAGTAGATCCACGGCTGATATGTGATCGCCGTCTCTGACCCGGCCGTCGCCCACGGCCAGACGGCGAGGGCGGCCGTGTAGGCCACGACGAAGAAGCGGCCGCCGAAGAGCGTGAAGCGACCGCTGAAGAACGTGATCTCCATCACCACGAAGGGGACGAAGACCACGAGCATGAGGGCGAGCCCCCACCCGTCCCGGACGTCCTGCGAGCCCAGGGCTGCGAAGAACGCCTGCGCACCGAGCGCCCCGAAGGCGAGCGCCACCGACACGGCCATGACGCGCTCGACGCGCTCCCGCGTGAACGAGGCGATACCGGGGATGCCGGTGCTCTCGAGCTCGTCCCGGAGGACGCGGAACGGTCGGCTATCGGTCATGGGCGCCCACGGACTGCTCCGTGAGCAGTCCGTCCTCCAGCGCGCGCCGCAGCAAGTCGACCTTGGTGGGGGCGGGTCTGCCGACCTCCACGTACTTCACGCGGATGCGCGTGATGTTCTCCTTCGCCGTCGAGAAGGCGATGCCCAGCCGATCGGCCACGATCTTCAGCGGGAGTCCCGCGGCGTACAGCTTGAGCACCTCGCGTTCGCGCGTCGACAGCTGGGCGTCGGCGAAGGCGCGGTCTCCCTCGATCGCGCTGGCCCACTCGACGGTGTTCAGCACGTCGCCTCTGGCCACCGTCGCGATCGCTCCCACGACGTCCGAGATCGGCGAGGCCTTGCTGATGACGCCTGCAGCCCCCGCGAGCAGGGCTTCGCGCACGGATGCGGGCCGATCGGCGACGCTGTAGATGATCACCGCCGAGCCGTCATCCGTCAGCCGGGTGACGTTCTCGGTGACCGTGGTGCCGTCCCCGAGCGTGAGATCCAGCACCACGACATCCGCCTGCTCGCCGCCGTCCGCACGCCAAGCGAGGTAGGAGGTGACGGATGCTCCCGAGTAGACGACATCGGTCGTGCCGGTCCGCGCACAGGCGGCCTCCACCCCGAGCCGCACCGACTCGTGGTCGTCGATGAAGGCGACGCGCGTCATGCGCTCATGCTAGCTGTGCGCCCGTCCGCCGAAGGGCGGCGACCGCTTCGACGTGATGGGAGTGCGGGAACAGGTCGACCGCGCGTACCGTCTGAGCCTCGTAGCCGTGCAGACGGAACTCCGCGAGGTCTCGGGCGAGAGCCACCGGGTCGCACGCGACGTAGACGATGGCGGCCGGATCGAGGCCGGCGATCGCGCGCGCGGTGTCTTTCCCGGCGCCCGAACGGGGCGGATCGAGCACGACGACGCCTCGCGCGAGTCTCGCGCGCTGATCGATGCTCGCGTTGTCGGCGAGCTCGGCCACCCAGCGCTCCACGCGCGCGGTCTCGGCCCTCGCCCCCACCCACTGCGCCAGGTTGTGCCCCGCGTGCTCGGTCGCGCGAGCGTTGGACTCCACGCTCGTGATGCGCGCGGAGGGCCCTGCGACATCCCCGATCGCCGCCGCGAGCAGCCCGACGCCGCCGTACAGGTCCAGGTGCCACCCCTCCGGGTCGACGCCGACATCGTGGAGCGCGTCGCTCACGAGCGTCGTCAGGGTGCTCGCCGCCAGGCGGTGCACCTGCCAGAACCCGCCCGCATCCACGCGGAACGCGCGCTCGCCCACCCGCTCGGTGACGACCTCGGCGCGCGGCGCGCGCGGCGGGCGCGCCTCGGGTCGAGCGATCACCCGCACCCGGCCGTCGGCGGGCTGGACGAGATCCACGCGCCCCGGCCGCGCACCCGACAGC